>CAILLK010000136.1 GCA_903835005.1 uncultured Bacteroidota bacterium
AGCAGTGCAACAATCAACCGAGACCGTCCTGTTGAAACAACAGCAACCATTAATCTGACAAACCGCCGTATGCCGAACGGCACGTACGGTGGTGTGAGAGGACGGTGAGGGAAATAATCCCTCACCTCCTACTCGATTTAAACAGGAATTTTAACTGTTATTTTTTTAAACAAATTGCTTACCTTTGCAGTCCTAAAAAGGGTCTTTTAGCTCAGTTGGTTAGAGCAGCTGACTCTTAATCAGCGGGTCCAGGGTTCGAGTCCCTGAGGGACCACCAACCGCTAAACACTTGCCCATCAGGTGTTTAGCGGTTTTTAAAAGCATAAAAGCAGCTTTGTAGCAAGTTGAATGTGTAACACTTTCAATAACACTTGCTATATGAAACAATTATCGAACGGATGCAGACGCTCCGAAATTACTATGATTCCAAGCAACTGGAAAACAACATCTTCCGTCCGTAAGCCTTGGATGGTTTATTATCGCTTCTACTGCCCCGGACTTACCGGCCACGGCACCAAGTATCCAAAAGGTAAACTCATGGCTGTACGCGGCATGAACCAGTATAAAACGGCTGATGAACGCCGGGCCGATGTGAAGGCAACAATTGAAGCTATCAAAGAAGACCTTGAGGTCTGCGACTTTAATCCGATCACCGGGTACAGGAAAGATATTCTGGATGAAAAAACAGATTACGAAATACATCCGAATAAACCACTGATGGCAGCGCTTGAGGCCGCTTATGAAAAACGGAAGGTAACCCCGGGCGTTAAAAAGGATCTTCGCTCTGTTCTGAAATATTCAGCGATCGCTGCCAAAAACCTTCGGATTGATAAGATGCCCGTGAAAGATGTCCGGCGCCGCCACATGAAGGCCCTACTTGATCAGCTGCAAGTTGTGAAAGGGGATAAATGGACCGCCAACAATTACAACTTCTACCGGTCTCACCTGATGATGCTTTTTGATGAATTATGCGAATGGGAAACAATCGAAAGCAATCCCATTGATAAAATCAAGAAACAAAAGCATATTGTAGCCATCAGGAAGACTTTAACCGATGAAGAAAGGGAAGCTGTCAATGAAGGCCTTCACAGGGATAATTACCGCTTCTGGCGGCTTATGCGGATATTCTTTGCCTCGGGAGCCAGGGAAACGGAAATGGTACTTTTAAAATGGGATGATGTCAATATCGAAAGACAGGAAATAATATTTTCTATTCTCAAAGGCGAATACCGCCGTGAGATCAGGCCAATGTCGATAGATGTTATCCATTTATGGCGCGAAGTACTGGCAGAGGCGAAATCAGGTGAATACCTTTTCACGAAGAACCTGAAGCCGGGGAATGTACCAATAACTGCAAACAATTGTTTTACTAGGCGCTGGAATCGTTGGGTAAAAAATAAGAAAAATGCATTGGGAGAAAGCAGGTATGGTGAAGCTCTGGCAGATATTTACAGCTTGAAACATTCTCACAGTACTGAAGTAGCTAAGAAGGTAGGCACCAAGCTTGCAGCTCTTCACAATAAGCACACAGAAGCAGTACTGAAAAGCAACTATGATGTAGAGGGCGCTGATCGGGAAATGCAGATTCTGAAGGGAATCACCATTTCATTTGTTCCGGATAAAATAAAGAAGCCGGCCTGATTTCAGACCGGCTTCTTTTGAATATTGGAAGTAATTCTTAAATAGATGCAGCGAAGTCTTCAATCACAGCTCCACATACCCTAAGGTAATAACCAAAGTTATGAGCTGGGTTAGTACTTGCATGCTGGGCCTGTGTAATGTCTACTTTCAGTTTAGTGAAGAAAGCTGTAGCCACATCTTCAGCTTTTGCAACTGACGCAGGTACAGCCGCTGTTGCCGCAATGGCGGTATTACATAAAGCAATGCAAGCCTTATCTATTTCCGTACCTCCAGGGAATTGAGCGGCTATAGCTTCTACCTGTTCGCTTGCAGCCAATGATTTCAGCCTGCTGACAAAGGAATTGATGTTACGAGCCAGTTCTGTTACATCTGCCCCGATGATTTGTAAATTCAAATGGAAAAGTTTCATTGAAGTAAATTTTGTGCCTACTCTGGTTCCCGTTTTCGGCTTCCCGGGTTAAATATTTTATACTACAGATAACCGTTTTCTGGCTGAATATTGTTATTTTGGATAGCTGCAGGTTGGTTATTGTTAGTAGGCATTTCATAGCCAAAAAACTGGCAGAACGCATATAATACCTGATTACCGATCAATAATCCGGAAGCAATTCCTACCTGTATTTGTGCGGGTATATGAAGCTGAGTATTAATAATCGCAACAACTACTGAGGCAAAGCCTATTGTGCGGTAAATTGTTTTTATTACAATGGGGACTGCATTTTGCAGTTGGCTTTTACCGAATTTGATTTTAGGCTGATTCATTTTATTTATGTTTTAGTGATGCAAAAAGAATATTTACCTTATGATTCAGGCAATCAATCTTAACAAATATTGAAGCGTGTATAAGGCTATCAGAGGCTTCATGAACAGGAAAATTGCAAGCTGCATAGTTGATAGCCTGAGCGGTTTTGAATGCACTTTTTAACTCTTTTCCGATCCACATGATACCTGCAAATCCAAGTATCTGAATAGTCCAGGTTATCTTATGGCGCCAGCCGGTTTCCTTTACAACCTGTTTTACGACTTCGTTTTTGTCCTCAGTGCTCATAGGTCTGATTAATAATAAGTGAAAGTAACTGTGACGGTCTGTAAGGATTGTAGGGGCTGTGTACCGATTCCCTGCACAAATGGTACCAAATCAAAGGATAAGGTACCAGAGACTATCATTGCATTTTGAGGTGCCAAACACGATTGAATGTAAGATGTTCCATAGCTATCTATGCCCCTTGATACCCATATTCCGGCAAGCTTTCTACCAGTGCCTAAACCTGTCTTTGTGAATGTGATTGTTGCGTTATCGCCTACGCACACTGCACTATCAATCAGAAGAGTAGTACCGCCTACACCAACAATAGTATCCGGCATTGCTGATGCATTGGCTCGGTACCAGGTCTGAAAAGCTGCAAAGGTTGAAAAGGGAGTACTGCCATGATCACCATCCTTATACCAGGTACTTACATGGCCATAGCGGAAGGGTTGGCTGGTATTATGCTGTCGGGCCAGCTCTATGAGTGTATCACCGGTTGCATCCAAATACCAGCGGTAAGTAATGTACCCGCGCTCATAATCATTGCCATCAAAAGTTACATAACCGGCTGAACCAATGTTGACAACCGTCTGAGCAGAGGCACCTGAGAAAAGAGAAAAAAGAAGGGAAGCAAAAAGAAATAGCTTTCTCATTAATGATGTATTTTCATCAAAAGTATATATGATGAAAGGTGGGGAGAAAAAGTTATATTTTACCTGCTTAAAATGCTTGCCAATCGAAGGTTAACGTACCTGTGAATAATGGAAAATTAACGACAAAAGTTGTAGATGTAATTGTACTCACCCAATAACCGGTTAATGCAGCTCCGGTAGTAGCATCTACTGGAGTAATTAATATTCTTGATGGAGTCCAGCCAAGAGAATGAGTAACAGTTACCGATGTAACTGAACTAACTGTATGGCTAAATAAGCCTCCATCGTCTGTAGCTAATGTTCCATTATGAGGTGGAGAAACGCAATTGGCTACACCCCCAATGGAATTTGCGCTTAAATTAAAAGTATTGCTCGCACCTTGTGTAAGTGACATTTCACCTGTTCCACTTCCTAATGTACCAGCATATCCTATACCTGCATATATACTGCCAATCGATCCGCTTGCTCCAATGCCTATGGTTTGTCCATGTGAATCCATGAAACATCTAATGAAGCCATTATCTACGAAAATTGAATCTGGTCTTGCTTTGAATCCTGGATTACCGGTAGGATCAGTAACAGTTATTCCTGATGGCGACCCCTGAAATGAATTACCTATACCATCTGTTGAATTTAGTCCATTTATTGTGACTCCAAATGCTGCTATCCCATTTGTAATTTCCCAAATATACTGACTGAAATTAGATGCATTTGATCCACTTGTTATTAACAAAGGATACATGGTTGTATGAAGCATTAATGTAGATGCTAATCCAATGCTGTTGCCTTCATCAGGCCATAAATATCCCCTATTTCCTGTTAATGTTCCAGCACTTATAGTACTTGCATATGTCCCGGCCGAATTAAATTGCCGTAAAGAATTATAATTCAAATAAGACCTCTGACCACTATATCCAGTTGATCCAAATAAAGATATGGTAGATGCTCCTGTAATATTGATTCCTTGATCTGTACTATTGCCTGCCATTGTAACTGTCTCCAGATTCCCCGAAGAACTTGCAATTGCATTGCTTAGAATACCTAATGATGCCCAAATAGTATCCAAGGCTTTCCCTTCAGTTACATGAGTTATTGAATGGAAAGAGGTAGCAGTTGTAAATTGTGTATTAACTGCTGCTCTCATGGCTGCAATGGTAGTCGGTAGAATTGGTTGCGATGCAGCAATAAAGCAATTGAATGCCATTAACGAAGTAAATAATAATTTTTTCATTTTTATGTTTTTGTCAAAAGTAGAGACAGCCAATAGCCATATGAAAAAGTTATATTTTACCTGCTAATCGTGAGTGTCGTCAAACGTATCATCATGAATTCTGAATACACCTGGATCAGATTTATTACTGAATATCCATTCTGAATTTGATGGGTTATCCCTTAGGGTTATTGTACCTGCCTTCATCGGGTAATCCTGAGCAACTTTAAAGCTCCAGTAGTTACCAGGTTCTTTTTTCCATTGAACCCCGTCTATCGTGAAATTATCGCAGGATATTATCCGGTTGACCTTATCCAGTACCCAGGGCGGCACACCTGCATTTCCACCTACAATAAACTTTGCAAAACGGTATGGAACAGATTGTAGCTTATTCACTACATACCGCTGGCCTTCAAATTCTACATCGTGAAATGTCGGATCAATATCAAGATAAGCCTCTACCCGGAAAGCCCATGGCTGGGGAGTGCTAATAGGCTCCCAGAAAACATCATAATCATTGGTATCGTTGGAGTACTCCAATAAAATGGTATTATTCCAGCCTTCATTCATTACCTGAATACATTCAGCAACAAATATTGTATTTGTCAGCGGATCAGTATCACCGGCATAAATAGATTGGATGGCCACGTAATAAAAACCATCATCAAGCGGAATGTCTGAAGGTGAAAACTGATAGATGTAAGTATAGTACTGATCTCCGAAATCAGGATCAAGATTACCTGTTGCAGAATCGGTATAAACAAGACTGGTAACCAAAGTAGCTACAATATTGCTATCACCGTCAAGAATCAGAATATTAACAGATGTTGCCAGGCAGTCAAAATAGATCGTGATCATATCACTGCTATTTACTTTCTGAAAATAATTTGCAGGCGCTTGAAAGTCAAGCCTGACTTGTTGATAGAAAAAACCCTGATCAAATGGCCATGTATTATATCCTTCTGGCAAAGAAGCATTCGCCGGTATGAATCTCAGGGTATTTAGAGGGGGAAAGCGTGCAGATTTATTGATCGTACTCATAAGTTAGCAGGTATTGTGGTATTGGGTGAACAAAGCAATTTGAAATCAAACGTATCATTAGTGCCAGGTGTAATGCCAACCTCTAATACAAACCCTTCAATATAGGATTCAAGGCCATCAATATCGGTAACAGTGCCACCGAATACACCATAAGGCTTTGTTGCCATGAGGTCGGCAAGATCAAGTGGTACCTGCATAGTAAACTCAAAAATGTGAGGCTTAAATAATATCTGAGCAGAAGTATAGGCTGGATCAGTTGGCAATATATTTTCCTGTTCATCTATTGATCCTGATCCGCAGTCTGCACTTAGATCACCCCAACTGCTTGTCTCGGAACTGCCTGGCCTGGGACTTGTCATAAAACTCAGTGTCTGATCAGGAACATCATAATAGACAGACTTAATCCATGGCAACAATCTTAAAAGATTTCTTTTTGGTGATAGTGGGATATTATAAGCAAGTTCAGCCACACCTACTAAAGAAGGTATACTATGTGCGGCTGAATAACCCCATTGCGGCAATCCTGAAACATTTGTAGGCTTCAAAAGTTCTTTAGATGGTACCGGTTGAGATGGCGGAAAGAAAGGACCTGAAAAAAGAGGTGTACCATCACCATAAGGAGCGATTTCTCCGCTTGTCAATCCGGCATCATAACCATTACTTTGCAGAATAAAAACTTCATTATCATCTGTTGCATAGTTTGAGTTCGGTTGTGAATTTTGTAATCGTTCAGTCTCAATACCATAAGGATCAGCTCTGTAAGGGCTTTTCAAATCAAGGTCTGATACCTCATTTATAGTCCTTACTTGAGTGATAAATTCCAATTCATGATTGTATTCAAAATAACCATTTGCATCAGAATAAGTATTGTTATTATACCCGACCTTTAAATTATTTGCCTTCCCGTCAACGTAAGGAGTAATTGTAAAGGTCTGCATTGGTATAAGTCCTAAATCAGCAATCAATACATCTGCCTGAAAGAAATGGGAAAGATGCTCCAATACTACTGTATCTGTACCGCCAATATTTTCAACTCCCAAGCCTGCACATAATCTGACAAAAGCATCTTTTACAAAATCGCTGATATTCATATTCAGATAAGCCGCTGATCCGCTGCCATTATATTGCACACCCCTTAATGCATTTCCCGAGGTAAAATAAGTCTCAGTAGGATCAACATCATAGTTACCCGGACCTGTTGGACTTCGTGGTACGGATAGAAGATCACTTTTGCCGAATAAAGGAAGATTGTCGTAACCTGCAGGGTTTGTGGGTGGACCAGGAACAGCTGACCAGCTTAATGGAAAAACTGTTCCATAGGGTATAGGGTTGGTGCACATCAGATTTTGTAACAACATCTGAAATACCTGCCATTGTGAATAAGATGCAACTACTTCAGGTGTTGGCCATACATTTACTGATAATGACAAACCACTTGCATATTGCCCCTTTAGATAATAAGCGCCATCAGTATAGGCGAACAATGAAGTAATGAAGGAGATGCTTTCCATTGCATTTGTTCCTACTACTTCTAATACCAAATAATCTCCGGCATTGAAAATACCTGGCCATCCGGATATTGTAGAGGTATCAATGTCTACTATACCTATTCCCGGTAAAGAGGAGCCCGCTGGAATAGCTGGTGAAGTCCATAATGTAGTAGTGCTGATTATCGCCAGTGATCCGCTGACCATTCCCCAACGTTGAGCGGCTATTGAAACTGTAGACGTTCCACTCCCCGGGTTTGTAGTGATAGTATCAATATTGAAAAACCCTTTTAAATTTGCGACTTGTGTCGCAAAAGTGAAGTTGAAAATGAAAGATGGTGATGGAGGAGCTGTTGTAAGATTTGGCTCTGATGAAGCGGCTGAGCCGCCACTGTAAGTATCCTGACCGTTGAAAAATGCATCATCACGATTGACATATACCATTCCTATAGTCTTAGCAGGCGTTACAGATAATCCACTTATAACACTTACGGAACCGTCAGAATTTGCCCACAATTGATAATTGTATGTTTCGATAAATGGCATTCCCTGCATATAAATATTGGTAGGGTTCAATGGAGGAGCCGGATTCGGCGTTCCCATCGGTTCACCTATCATAATGCTATAATTAGTACTATCATAAGCCTGCAACAATGCCGTAATACCTCCCTGCATCAATCCAACATCTACATACCAATATGAGCTTTTATATTTATCTCCACTGAAGTCAAGATCGAAAACACCAAGCTGATAATATGTTTGATCACTGGTATTGAGTTTATTAATGATGAATGATCCTCTTGCTTCCGTTCCTCCCTGAGTATTATATAGCCAGCGTATTATTCTTGCACCATCGTTAGCAAAACGCATTGAATCAGGCATCTGTTTCCTGAAAACTCCGAAATAAGTTTTATGCCTAATCCATCTGAGTTGTAATTTATTCCAGTCTACAACAGATGAAAGAAGCGTGACAGGAGTTACACTTGTAGTTACTACACCTGCATTTACATATAGGTAATGTCCCGTAATATCTGTTATTTGAAACTGAAAAATATCCTTTGCCATTATGCATTGTGTTTATTTATGTAAGTAGTTATGCTGTTACCCCTTTTTATTGATAGTTGCCATTCTCCTCCTTTCATTATGTGATTGTGAATAGGAAGGTTTTTGATAGTATCTTTTAAATCTCCTATTTCTTCTTTCATAGTAATCTGCAGGGCGCTGAAATCATTCTGGTTAACAATATTTAGGCTATTCAATAGTCCGGATGTCATAAAACCCATACTACCGGCAATCAGGTCAATTTCCGGTACCACACGGGGAATAACATGTGTACCAGCTGGGAAATCTTTAATAGTTGGCTCAGATATCACATATGGTGCTTTACCTGGCTCAATGATCGTTTCCGGCCTTACTTCAGCTACTAATGCTTTACCTCCTGGGTGACCTTCTGGAGGTGTACCAAATAGATATTGTGGCATTGGAGCTGCCAGTATAGCTGCAATTTGTGCAGCACCGGCACCGGCAATAAGAGCGGCCATTTCAGGATATAAAGGAGCTGTTATAGGATCACCAAGCAATTTAAGGGCTGATACCTCTGCAATTGCAATCTGTTCAGTTACGCCCAATACAGCAGCCACACGGTCGGCAATGGCCTGCTCACGCTTAATGCGTGTCATCTGGTCCTGTATCTGCTTTTCCTGCAATGCAGTCTGGGCGTTTAATGCCTGTGTAGCAACTGCTTTTTGCCGGTCATTCATCATGGATGTATTAATCGCATCCAATGATATCTGAGCTCTTGTTTGAATAGCTTTTAAAAGTTGTTCTTCATATCTAAGTTGACTCTGATAATAATCATCAACCAAAGATTTTCCGATGGACATTGCCTGATTGGCAACATCCATTTCTTTACTCTTTAGGTCCTTTTGAGCATCCTCTAACGTTTTGGTTCCGGCATGAGTCATGCCATTGCGCTGATCGATTTCTTGATTTAACCGGGCCTGAATAGCTGCGCGCTGATCAGCAGTGATCTGATCACTTTTAAGCAAATACTGATCTTCAGCAATTTTTTCATTGAGAACAATCAGTGCATACCTTTCTTTTAATTCTTTGAGCTTTTTCTCATATTTTTCGGCATTGATAAGCTTATTTTCATAAGCAGTATCCAGCTGATCACGCTCTTTGCCATACATCGCTTCAAAGTCTGCCAGACGATCCTGCAATCCTTGATTTTCCTGCTTTACATATTCTTCACCGGAACTTTTAATGATGGCAAGCCTTTTATTTTTACCAACCAGTGTCAGGGATGCTAGTTTATTCTGTAATTCTTCCTCTGCATTCGCAACTTTAAGATCATAGGCAAGCGATTCTTCGTAAAGTGCCTGATATTGCGTTTTAGTAAGTACGGAAATGCCATCATCGGAAGCCTTTTTCTTATCTGCGATCTCGCGCTGTTTTGCCTGTAAATCAGCTATTTCTCGACCGTTTTCAATGACAGCTAAAGCAATCTGATCCTTTGTAAATTGATCGTAAGCTTCCAACCTTTTCGCAAGTGATGCTTTCTCATTCTCAAAAATGAGCGTTTGTGCATCTGCATCATTCCGATATCGCTGCTTTGCCTGTTCAGCTACTGCATCATTGAAATCCTTTTCACTCTGGAGCATAGCCGCTAAATCTTCGGAAGTGGTATCCTTTGCTTTCTTTTTAGGGCCTTTATCTAAATCTCCTTTGGGTTTGATTTCTACATCAGGATTGAAGAGTTTTTCTACATCATTATATTCATATCCAAGTTCTTCCAGTTTTTTAAGTGCTTCTTTTCTTTTTGTAATCTCATCCTCCATTTTTCTCCATTGATTTTGCGCATCCAATGCAATATCGGCACCCGGAAGGCCACCGGGAATTCTGCTATTAACAAAGTCTGGGTTTTCAAAATCAAGATCTTTATAACCTTTTTGGGCGTACCTTTTTTTATCTTTCTCAAATTCATCCTGAGCCATAGCAGCCCTTTCTTTTGCAGCATTGTATTTTGCCGCCTGTTCAGCAGCCGCTTGATTGGCAAGTAAAAGCCTTTGCTTAATAAGTTCCTTTGTTTTCTCCAGATTCAGCTGCAAGGCACCTGTTTCGGCATCAATTGACAAAACAGAGTTGCCGAATATATCACCAAGCTTTGCAGTGATTTCTCCGAGCCTCGTTTTATCATCTGCTGTTTGATTTACTTTCTTTGAAAGCTCTTCATACTCATCAATCAGTTTTTGTCCGGCATTGGCCTCCTGTGATGCCTGTACAGCTGCTTTTTGGTTTGCTTCCTCCACACCTGATAACTTTACAAAGAAGTCAGCAATAGAAAGTTCCATTTCTTTAATATCCCTTTTCACTGATTCTATCTTACCGCCAAATGAGTTTGCAAAGGCTGCTCCAGCCCCCTCAACACGCGGTTTCAATTCCTTCATGATCATTGAAAGCCGCTCGGCTGGAGTTGCCGCAGCTCCAGCTTCGGTAGCTGCATCTTTAATGTTGATACCATACTCCTTTAAAGCCTTAGCGTTACCCTCCAGTGATTTGATGATAACCTTTGAACTTTCTTCTACAGAAATGCGCTCTTTCGCTGCAAAATCAATGATCACCGGTATCAGTTCCTTTATTTGCTTTTCGGAAAGCTTGCCATAGGTAATAAGCTTGTCGAATACTCCCTGAACCTCATAATCATCAAGGTATTTAAATTCTTCTGTAATTTCCTTCACCTGATCATTAATCCTGGCCATGGCAGGCGCCGCATTATTGTTCTCAAGAGTATTGGTAAGCTTACGTGCGGCGCCATCAGCTTTTTCAAACTCTTCACTGATTCCGGAAATGAATTCCATGCCGGCCTGAATACCGAAGAAGGCAATAGCAAACCTGCCAATCTCTTTTAATATTTCGCCTACTTTTTCATAAGCCATTTTTATTCGCTCACCGGACGCAGCAGCTTTTTCACCAACCTCAGTTACAGCAACATTAACTGAATTGATTGCTTCTTTCAGTTCAGATACTCGGATTGCAAGCTTTTCAAATTGCTCCTGATCTTCTATAGTTTTCCCTTTGATAGCCTCCATTTCGATATCTATCTGCTTGAGTTCTTCAAGTGCAGCGGCTGTCTTAAATCCTATTGGGTTTCTGCCTACGAGGTCCGTGTATCTTGCAGGTCCTTCATTGCCTGGTTGCGATCCTGATTGAAAGCCAATAGAACCTCGTTGTAAAGCAGCTTTTCGTTCGGCAAGTACTGCTAACTGTTCATTACTTGCCTTTACCGCAAGCTCAAAACCTATCATCTGTTCCTTCAGAGCATTAACTTCGGCGGCAACAGTGGGATAATTACCTACATTCCTTTGAGATTGACCGACCGCCTGATCAATTTTTAATAATGCTTTCTGTAAACCAATTGCAGTAGCCTGAGCGGCCTTCATTTGGGCTTCTAATTCGGAAAATGCAACCTTTTGAGTTTCATCCATAGTTGCGGCACTTTCTTCCATTTTCAGATAAGCTGCTGCCAGATTTTTAGCATTTGCGGCGGCATCTTTATATTGCTGATTCAGTTGTGCATATGCTTCTTTCGCTTTCAAAAGCCTATTTTCTTCCCGGATCCTTGCTTGCTCTAACCGCTCATGTTCTTTGGTTTCCAGAATGATCGTTTGTGTAGAAGTCTTCCGTGCGATTTCAACGTCCTTTAAGACTTTCACAAATTCGAGGCTATGACCATTATATTTGGATAAGATAGCATCTGCCTGGGACATACTATCTGCATAGACCTTTGCACCTTCGGCCATTGATTTATTAGCTTCATTGACAGTCTTGCTACCAGTAGTTACATCTGCCAGCGTCTTAGCTATATTGAGGCCATCAAAGGCACCTTTCGCAGTTGTAGTTAACTCAACCATATCATCCACGGCCAACTGGGCCGCAATATGCAAATCCGCGAACTGCTGGAAGGCTTTCGGGGATACAAAGTCGTCAAGTGATTCATCGTATGCCATTTCCTTTGTTCTTTTCTTTTAAAGCGTTATTATATTCGGAAAGTTGATTACAGAGCAGATCAAACTTGTAGACACTCGTACTTTCAGATGGTATTTCGCGTTTGAAGTGATTTTCAAGTGCATAAAGCGACTTCATCCATAGCTCTTTTGTCTGTTTTTGCCCGGTTTTCTTTTTTAATTTCTCTTCTTTTTCATACTCTAATCGAACCTTTTCCAACTTGAATTTGTCGTTTTGCAAGGCTATTTCTACTTTTAAAAGGTCAGATTTGAGGCTTTCTGGTGAAAATGCCAGCACATAACCCCAGGTATGCTTTAATTTCATGGTAAGCCGGTCATCATAGGCCATCCGTAAAGCATTAACCAGGCTGCTTACCTGAAAAATCTTGGTATTGATGGCTTCTATTTTTGCGATTTGCTTTACATACCTCAATGCCTCTTTTGATTCAGTCAGCTCGTAATGCTGGCTAAGAAGTTTCATCCAAACAAGATGTATTTGTTCTTTTGTAGGATTACCAGAAATAATCAAAGGCGTATAATCGGCATTCACTGCACACAGGATCCATTTATCAAACATCAACTCTTCCAAAGAGGCTATAAGCTTTACCTGTACGGGTTTTGAATTTGTTTCACATGAAACATTTGTACGGGATATAACTACCGGCTCTTCTGGCTTCCATAGCCATTTTATCAGTCGCCATAAAAGGATGGCAACAAAAGCAATACTACCCCAGAAGATAATGTATAATGAAGCTGTCATGAATTTGAAATTTTACAGCCCAACATCGGGGCTATACGGTGAACTAATGGAATTTTTATAACTGTTTTCCAGGCTAAAGACTGGCTATCTGCATTAAGTCCAAGAGTACTGTTGTTTGTTTTTTGAGCAATGGCGCCAGCGAATGACGCTGATGCATCAAATCTTACAATAGGTCCTGTTCTAAGTACTGATAATGAATTGTGATAAACGCCGATCACAATAAAATTTGAAATCCCGAATGGCGTTTCGGGAAATAATTTCTGTTTGAATGCTGCATACCGATAATCAGCGCCCGGTTTCTTAAACCAAGGATCGCCTATGATGGGCGGCAATGGTTGACCCTTATTATCCTTGCCTTGCAACATTTGTTTCCTGTTGATATCTGCTATAGCATTGGGATTTTCAGCAATAATCTGGCCTGTCAGTTCTGTTATGTCAACTGACTGAAGTCTCTTGAGAAATGCCGCTGCTGTACCCATTGTTGTAAGAATTTGAAAATTAAGTGGTGAAAAAAGTAGGATGGTTGACCCCATTGTTGAAAAGATAGGCTTCACACTTCCGGCGCCTGAGCAATCCGTTCACTTCGACAAGCTGCCCATCCACATGGGCTTTATCCCACATGCAAAAATCTTCCTGTATCGTTTCCGCATCAGCTCTGGCCAGTATGTTCTTTTTCAGAGTACTCACATCAAATGCATGCTGCCCGGCATTATAACAGAAATCCACACAGGCATCAAATTGAGCCTGCGATAAATTGCCAGGCACATTGATTAACTCCAAATGAGTCATCAGGTAATTCATAGCCTGCTCTTGGGTGCAGGTATCACCTTCCTTTACCGCCGTTCCATCGGGATAATGGGTGGTACCATATCCTATGGTCCAGATACCTGCTATATCCTGGTAGGCTGTCAGTTTGAGCCCCTCGAAGGCCTCTACCAGGTTAAAAAAATTTTGTGTCGGTTTCATATACTTTGACTTATCTTAAAAAGGGTGAGCAGATCGCCCACCCTTTAAAATGTGAATAATAAATAATGCTAGTCTTTACCTTCGTTGTGTTCTTTCAGAAAATCAGTATTGAATTTGTTCGTCTCTTCCCGAACTACATTCTGTACAGGGTGTACTTCATCATGCGCATGTGGTTCCTTTGGTTTATCCAACAACTTTAAACATGATTCATGCACCTCTGCAAGCATTTCAATTCTTTTTTCTTCCTGTACATTGAGGAAGAAACTTCCTTTGTTTTGCTCCACAAAAGCCGTTAGAGACATCCCTGCCACTGTTTCGGCACTGAACTGGACATTTTCATACTTGTAATCCACAACAAAAGTTTTAATTGTTAAAGAAAACAGCCTTAAGGGGCTGTAATTTGATTATGCAACCATTACCACATTGGCAACATTAGTACCGATTGATTCGTAATAACCTCCAACTGATCCAAACACAGTTGAAACAGATGCAAGCGATACCTGGACTGTTTCGCCAGCTGACCAATGAGGATCAGCGGTATTGAATGTTACTACAACTGTATTTCCGGATATGGCCATTCCAGTTGGTGTAAGCGTGAGGTTTGTAGTTGTGTTTGTAAACACAAAATTTCCTAACACCATCAACGCCGGTAATGTAAGTGCGAGGTTGATACCTCCATCTTCTGCAGTAATAACGAAAGTGGCAACGTGTGCAACCATTGGCCCTGTAGGCACAATATTCACATCATTAATTCCCAGGTTCTGAACGAATCCGATCATATCTACACCGGTCTCAATAGTGCAGTTGTTTTCGTTGTATTCAGCTGAATTGTCTAATGTGTAAGCGATACGGTATTCTGCCTCGATGCTCTTATTCGGGTTCTTCCTGTCATGTGGATACAACCGGGATAAGGTGTAACCTGCTATTCCGGTGAAATTTCCGTTGCTATCAAATGTACAGCAGCCACCTACATTGCCGGCCAGATCAATATCAAGACGCTTGTAAGTGCTGGTTTTACCCCGGAATGTGAGCACTGATTTAAAATAATCAAGGCCACCTTCATCAAATACAAACTCATCATTGTAAACGGCCCTGTTGGTTTCTACTTTCTTACCATAACCGAGTGTCTGCTCTGTTGGAGGTTCCATTTTATCATCATAGGTCTCATAAGGACCAATGAAGAAGCCACGGGAACCGTAACTATTATTGGTAAGAAGCGATTTTAAAGCAGTCTGCAGGTTGGTAACAATAGTTGCATCTGAATCGCCCGGATTTATTGTCATACTCCAGTTGAAAGGTACCAGGATACTACCCCGGATAAGTTGTGGCTGCAAGGGAACGGTATTTTTGCCCGTGTTAGCTCCCTGGGCCGCGTTTGTTAATCCTTTTACACGCATTTTATTTAAAAATTTGAATGTGAAAAATGTTGTTTATTGTTTTCATTCAGAAAAGAAAAGGTCATAACCCTTTCGGTCTCGGCAACTTCCATATTGCTATAGAAGCTGCACATGTCCCAGTTGTGTTAATGGAAGCTTGCCAGTAATAACCGGGATTTGAATTATTATTGAAGTAGTAACTTCGGTACACTCCAGCTGTTGTATCCTTCAATGGCAATGTGGCATAAGTGAAATAAGTAGCGCCGGTGTCAATTGAGCAATTGAGGTTTACCCAGCCTGCCAGGGTGCCGGAATACTTAGCAACATTGACCTGAATGGCTGTCATTTGCTTATCGCCGCTTATAATGAAACTCTTTGTCAGCGTTCCGGCAGTTGCAAGCGTATCGAATTCAGGATACTTGCTACCACTCCAGCCACTAATAGGTGCCGGAGGTATAGTTTGTGCATTTGATGTGATGGCGAAGCTTACCAGCGACAACATCAGTATTGTTATTGAATTTTTCATTTTTGAAATGGTGGTTTTTGATTCGTTAATTTTAATTGTAAGTCCTTAATTTCAATAGCATCTAAAAAGTCATTGAATTGATTTGCGGTATTCCCATACAAACCGGTTTTGCCCCAATAATAACGGTCAAGCTTGATATGCTTAAGTCCCTTCTGATTTTGCGTTACGAAATAACCGCTAGCTACAATCTGCTTCATTAGCTCCTGGTATATCGGCAACAGAATAGGTAGAAAATTCTTTGTCAATCGATCTGCTGCTTTTAAATCAGGCTTGCTGCTATATGCAATAACCATTTGAAGAGTAACATCTGCATAATAGCCACCGGGATTGCCCCAATGCTCCGGAATGTCAGTGAATAGCATCACCAAAGGATAGATATTCATCTTTGAAGTAGGGCTCTTCTGTTTTTCCTGCAATGTTGCGATAAGCTCCAAAGGATGACCGAATAGGTAATTGATAGCCACTATATCGCTGTTTGCCCCCTGCAACTGCGTAAGAATAGCAGCCTGAACAGCGGTAACGATATTGCCCATCATCTGTACTACCGGAATTGGATAAGTCATCAGAAAAAAGTTATTTTTTCAAATTTGAAAGCTTGTCTTTTACTGGAAGGATTATCTACTTCCCACTCTGGAAATAGAATATTACCATCCCCGTCAACTGCATACTTCAGAAAATCCCTCAGCAATTCAGTCTGATCAACCATTTCATTATAGGCACGCATTTGCTTAATCATAGCATCTGCATTCTGGCTGTTCTCTGAATTGCTTTTTACTTCACCAATCGTTGAGGTGAATGTTACATTGTCGCGGGTGTACCAATAGTAGATGTAGTTGGCTATCGGCGATAATAATTCCGTGTTTGTTAAGCCTGTCCACAAATTGACCCATCCTTTGTCATTAGTAAATTCGGCCCCTTCCTGCAAAATCAAAAAACGACCCTTTGCAGGTCCTGGGTTATAACTGGCATTAAACAACTTCCATAGGGGGTAACCCAGGGCCTGCTGTAGGTACCGCTGTTCATATTTTTGTATGAAAACGGTCAATGCATCAACATTGTCGCTGTTTTGCAAACCCGGAAGGTTAATCTCCCCTATGAAATATGTTTTATCAATCAATGACATCTTTAAATGATTATGCGGTCGCCAGAGTAGCCAAAGCAGCTGTAATATTGCTGCATTTCATAAATGCATTGGCATCCACGTTACGGATCAGCAGGTTAAGCCTCATATAACCCTTCATGGTTGCAACCTCATGCTCAAAGTCATTATTATTGTTGTAAGCCATTTCCAGGCCAAAACCTTTGCGCATGTAAATTGTTCCTTTGCTGCTGTCAAACACATAGCAGGTATTAGCCGGCACATTAGGATTGCTCCTTACCTTCATTCCCTTGATCTTGATCTCTGTGCCGTCTGCATTTCTTACAACGAATGGAGGCAATAGGTATTGGTTCAGATTATCTTTAACCAGCAACTGCTTAAACTCATCAACAGTATTCAGCAGGATTGTATCAGGCATGTAAGATTTATCCTGTCCAAGTGCCACTATCTGCGATGCCATGCATACAGCCAGATCATAGAAGTTCGGAGACTGCACGGTCCCGGCGAAAGCTGTAATAGTGCCTCCTAAAGTATTGGCGGCGCTAAACTCAGATGATTTTTCGTTAACTGAATGCAGGTTAGGATATACACCATTATCCAGCAAAAGTCCATTATCAGCCTTCAGGATTACAGAACTGTTGATCAGGCGCTGCAACTCACCCAATACGAAATCATAGTCGGAAAGCATGTCAATATTCAGGTAGATGAAATCACGCACCTTCGTGATCTGAATATTGTATTCCTGCCATGTAACGTTTGTAGTGGAATTGGAAGTGGCTATACCTGCAACATTCTGGGCATTGCGGGTAATAGTGGTCTGATCCATGAACTTGATAAATTCCAAGCTGCCAAGTGGTACTGTAGTGAAGATATCAAGCATGAAGGGAGCTCGTACAGGCAATTGACCGATACCAGGTACCCGGTAACCGAGTGTAGAGCCTGTCATGTTGCCATCATCCATTGTTTCGGCTGATTTCAATTCCATGTCAATACTCTTCTCCTGTTTCTTAAGGAACTTCTGGAATAAGCCTTTTTCATCTTTCAATGCGGCCATCACAGGGTTTTCACCTTTGCCATTCAGACCGGAATCTTCTAGCTTCTTCAATTTTATGGCAATGGCTTTGTAGCCATCAACCATATCTTTGAATTCGGCCATTTGCTCTTTAGTAAGGCCTTTTTCTTCCAGAGACAGAGCTGCATAGCCTTTCAGCTTTTCATCTAATGTTTCCAAATCAACAAGCCCCTTCATGGCTTCATCCTGAGCCTCTGCAAATGCTTTGGTTTCCGGTGTTGCTGTTTCCCATATGCCTTTTTTCTTCATGGAGGCTACCATACCGACCAATGCTATAGTCGGAGATGCTTTTCTGGCAATAGCGGTATGTTTAGCCGCAAGGCCAAGGATACCCAGTATACTCAATCCGAGAATTAAGTTTTTGGTACCCTTACGAATTTTGAATGTGAGCTTTTTCATTTTAGTTCACGTTTTGTTTTAAAGCGTTAAATAATGTTTTGAAATCAACGGTATTAGTAATCACTATAGCATCCTTTTCAGTCCGGCCCTCTTTTATGAGAGTGTCCTTTATTGATGGCTCAATTGT
The DNA here is from genome assembly GCA_903835005.1 of uncultured Bacteroidota bacterium. GTDB lineage: Bacteria > Bacteroidota > Bacteroidia > Chitinophagales > Chitinophagaceae > Nemorincola. Next base: position 18,391 of record CAILLK010000136.1, read on the forward strand.
GAATATTTCATTTATAAGTTGCTTTAACTGCAACATTTCCATTTCAAAGGATTGCAGCATTTCATCAGATTGAGTGCCTGATTTTAACTGTCTTCCCAGGTTGGAAATTCTTTCGTTTATCTTTAATGATAGAGAGTCCTTATTCAGTGATTTTACACCCAAGTATGGAGTAAGTGAATTACAGCCAAAGGCAACTGTTGAGCCTTCATATAGCTTTATTTCATCCCACAAAAACATGTAATTGGCATCTTTGGTATCTTCCGGATTTATGAGTGTTTTCACATACTTATCCCAATCTGTTGATTCCTTTTCAATACATTTTCCAGATAGATACTGAAATCCAATTGAATGGTTATCGTAAATCTCCTCCTGATAGTTAATAAGAGTATCGATGCCAGCCTGTGTAGAACTCATTTTGGTTTCAAAATAGATGCCAGATACGCCTCCTATTTTCTTTTCTTCAAGTACCTGAAGCTTACCAGGCAATTGAGTCCAGTCATGATGCAAAAGGTGTTTAATTTTCTGAGTGGCGTTACTTGACGGCCCCCTTTCGGAAATAGATTTAGCTGAACAACCATCCAGCAGCACATCGTTTGCTGAATCGAAAAAGTTGAACGTGTTGTAAAAACCTGTTACAATCTTTTTTGTAAGATCAACATCCTGCACCTTTGCGCCCATGCTCTTGATCGCGTAGGCTATCTGCTGTTTTTGCTGCAATAAGTTGTTTTCTTTCATCTTGTTTTGGTTTTACTTGCTTTACCTTTTTGTTATCCAGTTCTACCGGAAAGTTTTTATTATTGGTTATTTTCAGCATACTCTTTAATTTGTCGGGCTATCGCTTGGGCTTTCATTACTACCTTCACCCGGATTGGTACCACCTCCCGGCGATTTAGCCTGAGCAATGGAAAGTATCTTTTCAACCTGGGCCAGCTCTTCCTGACTCATTTCATAGAGTAGTTTATCATAGAATCCATTTACAACAGCGTCAAGTCCACACGTTTTACGCCAGTCATTCAGGGTTATAATACCGTTGGTGAACCGGACCCGAGATGTTTCATTATTACGCCAGTCAACAGATGCTTTTTCCTTCAAATTCTCCTGCAATACATGCACATGGGCAAAACTTACATCCAGATATAATCCTACCTCATCAAGTCCAAGCCAGCTCGTAAGTGAATTGCAAAGGCTTTTCGCACGTGGTATTACCACATTATCATACACGGTTTTGTCTGCATGATTCTGATTTTCAAAGGTTGAACCTTTTGCGCCTGGCATAAGATCACGGGGAATACCATAAATCGCAAAAATTGCAGCTGTATCAGCAGCCGTTTCTTCAAACGGTTGCATGTCTTGAATGGAAGCTCCTACCTTGATATAGTCAACAGGAACAGTGAGCATACCTACAGGGCTTTTCATTCTATCTTTACCATGGCCGGTCAAACCATAGGATTTATTGTATTCCTTCATCGCCTCTTCCTTTTCTGATTTGGTAAGCGCCTGCATCCCCGATGCATCACTTTTTCTGCTTACAAGAAATCCGAGAGCTCCTCGCTTGGTATAAATCACGTTACGAGCCTCATAAACGGCGCAAAGGTTGGATACTGCCTTTTGAGCGGAAAGAAGAGGTGAACGGCCCCGTATATTCATATCGTAGGCATACAAGCTTTGATACTTCGTATACATCACCTTATCAGGGGTAATACTTACCAGTCCATTCATACCTTCAGGTACAATAAAGGCTTTGATCAGTTCCTGTATAGTTGTAGCAGAAAGGTATTTTATAAATGGATCTGTCTGGATATAGACAATATCTGCCTGAAGGTTTACCAGCGTTGCAACGGTCCGGTAATTCAAATTGAAGACATCAGATACATTGCCATAGAGAAATGATTTGCCACAAACCATTTCATAGGCACAAAGCTGATAAACTAATTCTGACCAGTTTTGTAATGGATTAGGGGTTGATAAAAGCTTATTCATGTATTTGTTATCATCAACTACCTCATCCGTTCCTTTCTTTTTTACCTGATAAACACCACCTGCCAGGCGTGAAGCAACAATGTGAACAGGAATATATATTTCAGGCAGTTCATGGTAGAGTACTGCAAGATTGGAATCGGTGTATTGGCCCCAAACAGCTGCGAGGTCCGGCATCTGCGTATTATACAGATTCAGTCCAGGCTGCATGTCTATGTTATCCTGATTGATAAAGGCTTTTGTTGACAGATTGGCCCCGGATTTGTTCCGTGAAAGCCAATTATCAATTTTAGTTAAAACACCCATTTGGGCATAAAAATCCTTCACATTTATAGGATAGTAAAAAAGTTATATTTTACTTACCACAAATGAGCGAATTGCTCTTTGAAATATTTGCCCATTCCGGCCATGCTATCGGGTGCATCATCATGCTTGTTTTTGCTTGCACCGCTCTGTATACTCATATAAGCTGTCAGATTTTCAAAAAACCTTTTATATTCTCTGGAGCATGTATTCCAGTCTTTACGGAAAACAAAGTGATTCTTGATGAAAGCTGATTGTGCTAAGATGCGGACGTGTTTATTAGTTGTATTTTTCAGTATCCTGATATCACAATCATTCATGCTGTTCTCAATTTTTGACCTGACGGCTTTTGCAAACAGTATCCATGCTGAATTACCCTCACATTGCGCTGCGTTAAGCTTATGACTTTTGATAAACTCCACACATGCCGGTTCATTGATATCTGTTCCTTTGCTATTATAGATCACGTCCGGAATGTAAATTTTATCTCCCACAAGATATCCAGCAGGGAATGAGAGATCATCACCACCTTCATCTGCAGGATCGATATACCCAAACCGGAAATCTGCCAGCTTCTCTACATCAACTGTCAGTGGATCATAATAATGAAGATCAGCTTCAGGGAATAATAATCCCTCCCTTGACTTGGGATTTTGCTGCAATTGACGCTGGAAAAATATTCTTACCTCTTCATCTTCGCTTTTTTCCATCCGCTGCAAATCTTCAACCGAATAGATCGAAGGGTCTAACGATTGCAATGCACCGGCTTCATCAACATAAAGTGTTGGCAGTTCTATTACCTCCCATTCACCTGGCTCAATCTCCTGAAGGTAACCAATCAGGTCTTTGGGGTGTAACCTCTGCATCAATACCACTATCGGAGTTTTACGGCTGTTACGCCTATTTTGAACGGTAGATGTATATTTCCGGTTAACCCTTTCACGCACTATATCACTTTCTGCATCATCTGGTTTGATGCTATCATCGTAAATGATGGCGCCCCCGAAACCTTCTTTATTTTCAATTTCAGTCAGCCATTTATCTATTTCATCATCTTCCTGATCAACATCCGCTGGATCATTGTAATCAGATGCTCCAGCGCCGAACCCGGTAACCTGACCTGATGCCGATGTAGCGTACACACCTCCGCCGGTCGTGGTGTACCATTTCTTTTTACTGTCAGTTGATTGTTTAATCTTCACGTGAGGGAACAGAGATTTATATTCCGGAGACTGCACGATATCCTTTGTACCCTCACTGTTATCAAGTGCAAGAGAGTCAGAAGCGGTAAGATGAATGAATTTTGCACCTGAATTGATTGCCAGGCCGTGAGCTATGAAATTCTTAACGGCTAATTCTGTTTTACCCAACCTGGGCCCAACAGATATTGCCAGCTTCGTAACCTCACCTTTTAACACCCGCTCCAGAGCATTAGCAATCTTGAGGTGATGGTAAAGAACTTTGTATTTGCGGTGATATCGCTGTTTAAAAAAGTAACGTGTAAAGAAAAGCAGGGAATCGAGAGATTTATATTTTGCTGCTTTCAATATCTTAGCTTCCTCCCTTGTCATGCCAACAAAGGTATTTTCAGAGCAATGGCATGAAAAAAAGTTATATTTTACCTAATACTCCTCTTCCAATGCTTTGCTATACTTCCTGATCTCATCCTGCGAAAGGTCAACACTAATGATAGTTGGTGTGACTTTATCCGGATCGAAATACACACCCTCCAGTTTGCTTATTTCTTTCTGAATAGAAAGGATCGTCCTGATACCCATCGGTGTGACTTTATACTCCTGCTTCATCGCACGGATCATGCCTCGCAGCTCCTGCACCCGCATTTTACGTTTTTCAAGGATGTTATCATCTTCAAACTTTATCCAACGTTCCCGGGCCTTTTGTAGGAGTATAAAAGCATGCCGTTCAGATTTTGCCCAATCCTTCAATAGAATCTGTTGTACAATCATAGCAGACGGGATACTTTCGATCATCCATCCTTGTATTGTAATTAGTCTCTTTTCAAATTCTACTTTGTCAGGTCGTGCTTTAGGCATTTGGATACATGGCTTTGGCAATATCAATTAAATCAGTCAGCTCCTCAATAACTGCATTTAATCTTACTGCTTGGAGTTCCCTCATTTTCTTTACTTCGTCCGGGATTGAATCAAGACCATTAGGCTGGATGGCAGAAAGAGCAGCAGTTTTATTTTTTAACCTTTTTTCAAGAAGGTCAATAATTGGTTTTACAGTCTGGTTCATAAAACTTATTTTTTCTTCTGAGGTCATAACCGGCTCTTTTTGAACCGGTAAAATTAAATAGTTGGCTCCAAAATATCTTCAAGTTGCAAAGAGCCGTTAATGTGTTGAAAATCAATAGGTACATTATTCTTTTTGCACCAACGCACATACCTGTTAATAATGTGTTGTATGTACTTTGGTTCAATTTCAGTGGCCCGGCAAGCTCGGTTAGTTTTTTCACATGCGATCAGACAGGTACCACTACCCAGGAACCAATCAGCAACTATATCACCGTCACGTGTTGTGTCGAGTATAGCATCTGCGATCATCTGCACTGGCTTAGGTGTTGGATGATCCTTTAACTCTTTGCGGTCTGGATTTGCAGTACTCACGGCTGAAGGGTAGTTCCACACATTGGAGCGGATGCGATCCTTTAGCTCCAGGTTACTTAGATGTTTTACATCACCGTTTTTGAAAATGAAGCAAAGCTCATCATTGGTTTTATAGAAACCACCCTCATCGAGCATGTCGTTATTCCAGATGGCTTTTGCAGCTTCATTGCTGAAGATAAAACAGAGCTCCTGCTTCGCCCGGTAGAAGGAACCATTCGCCATGATATCTTTGTTCCACACGCATAACTGCTTTGGCTGGCAATTACCGTACACCTTCTTAGCAGCATCCATCATGTGCCACACGTGCCGCCAATCCATAAAGATGTAATGAATAGCTCCAGGGACCGTAACATCAACTGACAGCTGCATGATCAATGCCAGAAATGCAGAGAACTCATCATCAGTCATTTCACCGGCTCCCATTGCAAAATCAGCATGATTGTGAGTGTGTCGGTTATCCTTCAAAAAGAAATTGGTAGGTAGATTGTACGGGGGATCGCAGATCACAATCCGTGCCACATCACCGACCATGAGCTGCTGAACGATAACAGGATCCTGAAAGCTGCCACAAATAATCCGGTGCCTGCCTAACTGGAACAAATCACCAGCCTGCACCTTCACTTCAATTTGTGCGATGCCAAAATCAGGATCTTCATCTGTACCGGAAGTCACATCAAACAAATCAAATTTTTGTTCAAACCTTTCTACACTGAAAGCAGGAATGGAAACCTCTTCTTTGAGATCAGTCCAATCAAGATCATTCAATGTGATAAAGTCATGTAACCCCTGCTGAGTTACTTTGGCATATGCCGAACTGAAAACCAATACCAGCTTCGATGCCTCCTTTTTATCTTTGCAGGAAATGAAAGTACCAGGCAACAACTCCGGAACGTCTACGCCATCTTTGATCAAATCCTCCAGAAGCAAAGTGCGATGTTTACCGTCAAGACAATATCGGTCACCGTTGGAATCTTCCCACACGTAAAAGGCCTGAATGAACTGATTTCCTACCAGCGAATTTTTAAGCTTTTGGCGATCCAAATCAGCCAATTCTTTGAAATCATCCTGCTGCAAAAATTTTAATTCACGCCACACCACGTTTTTTGTGGTAATTATCCTTGATGTAAGCGAACTGATATTATTTGATTCCGACATATTGCACTGAATTAAAGTGAATCAAAATTAACAGGACACAGTAAGGAAGGGAATAAGTTATATTTTACCAGTACTGAAAGAGTGATATTTCAGGGTATCAGGAACCCCAGACCCCTTTTAACTGATAGCTTATTGTAATGCAACTTAAGACCTTGTAACAGGTAGCATAGAAATAGCCGGAATAGCGGTATTTAATGGAAATAGATGAACTCTTACGTTGATTATTACGTTCTACCTTCCTGCTGGTGATCGCTCTCGCGGTATCACAAAGCTATAATGATATAAAAAACATTAAGTTTGATTATATTTTACTTTAGAACAGTGAGGTTTGTGTTAATGGGAAATCCTTCAGGCTTATACCTTTAAAAGGGTCCATGGAGCTGCGCAACTCCTCTACAGCAGCGGAATGCCTATACAAAACTCCCTTGTAATGTTCTATATCCTCTTCCAGCTGGATGATGGAACGTGCAAGGCATTGATATTCACAAAGCAACTCCCACTTTTCCATGTGCATCATGCGCTGGAACCATAGCCGTTCATGGTATTTGCCTATCAGTTCCCATTTTGGCATCAGCTTTTCTAACTCCAACTTCCAATCGCGGATAGCCCAATAAATTCTTTTTTGCTTATCTCTACTGATCAAATCTTCTACTGGCATAATTAAATATTAATATCCATAAACTAACATTGCCGCATCTCGGGCGTGATTAGATGTTCTACCGGTCCATCCCGTCATTTTACTGAAGGTTGATGGCTCCAGCTTCGTCTTATTGTCCTTTGGTGCAACTGGCTCGAACGGTATGGCTTTATCAGTTAAGAAGTCCTCCCAAATGACTGCATCCCGTTTGATCGAGCCAGCGCCCTGAAGTACTTCCCTGCCAGTTTCCCCGAATACCTTCCTAAGCCTCGCATCTTCAAACCTGACTTTGATCTTAAAAGTCTTGCTGATAGATAATACCCGCTCCATGGCCTGATGGATAGGTAAGGTTTCAACGGTTAAAAGCTTGCGGCTGACAGTGGAGTATGTTGCAAAGCCGGTTTCTTTTCCTGTATCGATACCAATCAGCACATCATATTTGATCACTTGAGTACTGCCGGCAGTCTTCTGGTTAGCCTTCGCTTTGAAGGTGCCGTCCGGTTGTAGCTCCAGATTGTCAAGTGTCCAGGTCATCAGAATTTTATTAATTGTGGGTTATTGGGGTCACGCCCGTTTCTTTCCTGCATTGCAAGCGGGTGAATAGGTGCGCCCGAACTGGATTTATCAAAACATACACCGTCAAATAATCCAGAAACAAACCTGCCTGAATTAATCGCTTTTTTGAAGTTTCCCCATGCGAAAATCACCGTGTCGCATGTTTTGGCAGTCTCGATGAGTCGTAGAAAGTTGTTCCTTTTTTCAACTTCGTCAACGTCTATCAATTCACTGGGCTTGGTTGATATATAGGAATAAAGGTTCATCATATAGAAGCCCCCGTAGCCTAATTTTGTGAGCATCCTTTTGAGAATGTTTATTGTAGGATCATTTTTTGCTGAATTAGCCGTTGATGGATTGAGTCCGATGCACATAGCTATCGGCAACTCCTCATTCCATATCCTCCAGAGCTTGTAGCGATATTTGCCACATGGCGAAAAGTCAGCGCCGTTATTTTCGAATAAACTGCTTGTCATAAAGCTCATTATTTAAACAGATGATGGTATTTTTCAGGGAGAATAGATGCGGGTACCTTCATGATCTTCCCCTGCTGTCCCTTGTGCGGTATTGACTCTTCAAACCTTATCGGATTGAGCAAGGGAAATGCATAGCGGCCGGCTGAAAAGTCACCCATGTGAAACTCTTCATGCGTTGATTCCACTTCCGGCGAATGATTGTATATCCAGTACTCCGATGTATTGCAGCGGGTAATTTCTACAGCTCCAACAATGCAGCCGAACTCCAGCTTACCAAGTTGTTTGTGAAATTCATCGAAGGGCCAGCTATTGTAAATGCCCTCCAGCTTCTTATCCCACTTCTTTGCAGCATGGACCAACACCCGGCCGGTAAAGTCGGTGGGCCAGCATCGGGTTTCATTTTGCTTTAATGGCAGGATGCCTCCGCCACCGCCAAGAGATCTATAAGGATGAGCTGTGACAACAGCCGTTGCCCACGGTTGCCAAAGGCTGATTATTGGTATCTGTTTCATGATTTTATTTTTCTTAACTGTCTTGCTATAACTACATGTATGCCACTTTCAAACTCAACTAACATATTTCTGTTTTTCCCTCTAATACATTTCCCATCAGGTCTCCTCACTGCGTGGCAAGGCTTTCCCTTTAGATTTGAAGAGGTAAATCGATCACCCCGATAGGTATATTCAGTAGTAAAAGGCATTATGCTGATTTTAATTTGTGAAGTCTGTTGATTTTCTGCTTTAGATAGGGTTGGGAAAGTGGTTTCTGAAAATCCGGTTGTGGAATAATAATAGGCACCTTCCTACGTTTCTGTCTGAGTTGCTTTTTGTCTATTTGCATTTTTTTAATGATATGCTCATAGATAAACTTCACATAATCGTTTTTCTCAAAAACTTCCGGTAATTTGATCAGCGCATGCATTACAGTCGTGTGATCATAGTTGCCAAAGATGCTTCCGGTTTTCTTCAGCGATAAACCGAATTTTGCCCAAACAATCTCCCAAATGATCCAGCGGCAATATTTCACATTCTTAACCCGGCATTTTTCATAAAGCTGCTGGCGGTGAATACCAAACATCGGAGATAGTTCAGAAATCAATGTTTCGAGAAAGGATTCAAAATCATCATCCTGTGAATAGGATATAGCAGATGGTTTTTTGATAGCAATTTGATAAGTGTAAGTCATATCATTTACATTTTATCTCAGTGAAAATATTTTTGATGTTGAAGTACTGCATCGTCTTGAAAAACCGGAAGTATTGGTTCTTGTGGACCGTGTGAATGATCATTTTGAACTCTTCAGGGGGTACCCATCCCTCCAGCTGGTACCTGTCATAGATTCCCTTCAGGCGTAGGATGTTTTCCTTTTCCCATGCATCTTTTTTGAACATAGATGCGTTTGCCAGCCGCATACGTTCGCTGATGGCATAGCCAATAAGCTTGTGCCAGTGTTGCCGGGAATGAAGCTGTATTGCCCCGTATCTCCGCAGTAGGCTATATACGCCGTTGGAAACAAAGATGAATTCCAAAGCACCGGCCAGGTAGCTGTTGTAATCGCGTTGGATAATCATCTGATATTCGGCTTCCGATGGCTTAACTAAGCGTGGAGCTTCAGCCGGCGGATCGATCATTGCTTTTATCTCATCACCGGTCTTCCGGTAGATATCCTGTTTGTATTTGAGATAGGCCCGGAGTACGTCCCCCATGAATTCAGCATTGAGCTCTTTGTTGTAGTGCCGGTAGACTTCATCGAACTCTCCCTGATTATTGAGGTAGAAAGCATGTCTGATCTCATTTGTTGTGAGCGTAATGAACTGGGGAGCTGACAGCAGGAATAGCTTTAATACCCGTACCTGCAGGTGCAAGCTCTCCCCGGTATGCATGATGGCACCGGTTAGAATTTTGATCTCCTGAAAGATGGAAATGAGCTCATCATGCAGGTTATCATCATTCAACCACTTCAGCATAGGTGAATTCAGTTCGTTGCGAATTACCTGTGTTTCCACGACGCTTAAGCGCTTCGAGTTCATCAATTGTTGCACCCCCTTTTCGTATAGCTGCAGGCGCTGTTCCTGTCTTTCCTTTGGAACTATCTGTATTGCCGTTGATCCCATTTTTTACCTGGCTTAAAATGTTAGTTAATTCGCTGTTGATATCTACCAGCCGGAGCCTGCCTTGAAGAAACACTGTCAGATGCTGCCAGTTGTCCAAGATCAGATTCCAGCTTTCAATGACCTTTTCGGGTACCTGCTCATCAGTCAGCATTTTGTTTTTCGTTTTGACCTGAGTCGTGAGGTAAGCGATAATGTTTTTCATGGCCGTACCCTGGGCGCCGTCAATCTTCGCACCGTTATCCGTTCGCTTCCGGATGAACGCATCGTATTGCCCGATGCAGGCCGTGTAAAGCGGATTTTTTTCTTTCGAATTTTTTTTATTTTTTTTAAAAGAAGTTTTTGGAGGATCAGTAGACGGGCCTGATTCGTTAGAATCAGGAAAGGAAGGTTTTGTTTTGTTTATATTATCTATACCATCACCTATGCTACTACCTATACCATCACCTATACCATTACCTATACTAAAACCTGTGCAAAAAATGCTTAGGTCGTTTAGTTTGTAAGTAACGTTTGAATCTCCATTTCTTGTTTCAAAATTGATAATTCCAGCCTGCTTTAACCTATTCCTATACCGATCTAACGTTCTACGATCTCTGATCCCTAAGTCACTCATGACTTTAGAATTATTGCGTTTGAATGGATTCATCCAGCGAAGCGTGTTGGCGATTTCCAATAGATAGAAATACAGACCTACTTCTTCAACTCCTAACGAATACGCATTACATGCAATCCAGAAACCCTTTATTTGAACTAAATAATTCATCTGCCTTATACCCGTTTACTTTAAAACAATGCCGCTTGTTTACTATATGCTTTCCCCGAAAGGATATCATCCAATTCTTTTTCCGCTGCCTTCGACTGATCAAGGATATTTGTTGCCCTCGTTTTGAAGTACAGCTTTTGCAGATCACGGACCTTCAGAATCGCTGCCTTGAGGTCATCATATTGCTTATAGGTAACCCGCAATTCATCGCTCATGCTCTGTATCTGCTTGATCACCTCATCAGGCGCATCAAACCACCGATCATCTATTTTTATGCTCATCATGCCTCTATAGGTTGATTTTTCTTATTAAAAATTGAGTTCATAACCCTATCAATGATCTCCTTTTGAATATTATCGGAGCTTCCAGTGATCGTATTAGCAACGGCCCGTTTCTTTTCAATGATTTCGTAGATATCTTCATCAATGGTATCCTTGCCTAAGAAGTAAGCACATTGCACACTATCTTTTTGCCCGATACGGTGAAACCTATCCTCGCACTGATCACAGTCAGCAGAATGCCAGGGCAACTCAATAAAAGCGCAACGGCTGGCCGCTGTGAGCGTAAGACCAACGCCGGCTGCTTTGATTGAAAGGAGAATGAGATTGCAGTCCGGATTGTTCTGGAAGTTATCAACTGCTGATTGCCGCTGATCCTGAGTATCAGCACCGGTAATAGTCAAAGCATGTGGGTAATGATTCTTCAGTGCTTGGGCAATTTCCTTCTGATGGATAAACACCCCGATCTTTTCACCTGAACCAATAACCTCATCAATGTGATCAATAACGTCATTGATCTTGCCCCGGGCGCTGATGTTCTTGCAGATGCCGATTTTTACCATGATCTCCCCACGCATGCTCCGAGCAACCTCCTCATCCGACTTTTGCCGGTACTCCTGTAGATAGTTTGACAGATCAGAAATAGCATCATTGTATTCCTTGCGGGTAGCTATATCACTTATTATGATCTGCCTCATCTTATCAGGCAGCTCGGTTAATACCTCCTTTTTTTGCCGCTGGAAGAAACAGGTTGTTTGCAATTTGTACCCGAGCTCTGCCAGATTGGTAGCCCCGGTACCATTACCTCCGCAGTAGCGATCCATAAAGAACTTATAGCCGCCGAAATCACCCAGCCTGCCAAGTATATGAAGCTGCGATATCAGGTCTTTAGGTTTATTCACTACAGGGGTACCTGTCAGCCCCAATATGAAATCTTTGCCCTTTGTAACACCCATACAGAACTTAGCCTGCTGGGTACTGCCATCCTTGCATTTGTGCAGCTCATCCAGTATCACGGCATCAAACAACTGAATAGTTTGATGAAACTCAATGTGATCGAGGCGCAACGGCTTCGGTTTGCCGGTTTCGGGATCTATTACTTTCTTTATTTTGGCAACGAAGTATTTCTTAAGGCTTTCATAGTTGGTAATGAATACCCGTACACCAGCCGTGCGGTGAAATGTTGGCCATGTCGTTTTGATGCTATCACTAAGTATCAATGATGAACCGCCGCTGTTCCATAAGCCTCCGGCCGTCTGCGTAGTTGCCGCTTTGATGCCAGCTACCTTTTCAAATTCCCGCTGCCAGTTCAGTTTCAGCGATGACGGGCAAATGACAAGGATACACTTGCATTTTGCTCCGATCACCGTACCGATGGCTTGTAAAGTCTTCCCGAGACCAGGCTGATCTCCAATGATTACCCTCTTATGAATCAAAGTATAGGCTATGCCCTTGCTCTGGTAGGGGAAAGGGGTGTACTTCAGGGGAATGTCTATTGTCAGCTCTGGCATCGGTGGTATTTCACCTACCTGCTCTGGAAGTGATTCGGTCGCGTTGACCTTGTTGTATTTCTTCAATAGCCACTCCAGCGAATGCTCCTGGCTGACAGGTATGCACCAGCATTTCTTTGAGCCGTACCAGTACCGACCGGGAATGCCTTTGATATCAGCAATTACCTTCGGGTTGTAGTCGAAGATGAGCTCAAAGGCTGAATGTGTTTTATATACAGTTATCATGCTGCTTGATTTTTAATTAAGTTTTCATGCATAGCCAGCGCCCATGCCTTGACTACATCAGGTACCACGCTATTACCAATAAATTTCTTTTGATCGCTCTGCGTACCAAGTAGGTTATATTCCTTCGGAAATCCCTGTATCTGTAGCAGCTCGTCAACGCGGAGCATCCGCATTTTGATATCTGCAATGCCGTACAGAGCCATGAACTCTTTTAACTTTACGATTATTGGGCTGTCAGTTTCATATACCTCAATCGCAGGTCCGGTTTCAGTCATTACCAGGTACACAGGCGTTTTGTTCGCAGTTGCAAGCAAAGTAGGTCCCGGTTTATTAACGCTTCGCATTTGACCGCCATATTGCAGTGTAAGCAAATAAGGATACTTCCTGTTGGCTGTGATCGTTGGAGCTGGTTCATGGATGCTCTTCGGTACATTGGTATATTGGCCACTGTCAACAAAGCAATCCGCTTGTATCATGTTCAACTTAGGAACGCTGGTTATTGCACCTGCAGGTTCGTGGATGCTGGATGAGGTAGGACTTTTGAAATCACGGTTGATGAATACACCAGCAGTAATATCAGCCGCTGCGATCACCGGCGCCGGGCCTTCTACACTATGAGTATTATCCCCGTTGCCATGGTAGCAGGATATGAACGCCTGAACAAGAGCCTGACTATCAACCGTGGTTATTGTACCTGCTGGCCCATCGGTTGAGATATTCTTATTCCACGGTGTACCGGAATAGTATTTTGAAATAAAATTGGTTTGTACCAAATCCTGATTGCCACCGGTAGATGTCAGAGTTCTGGCAGGGCCGTTTACATCTACTACTTTAGAAAATGGCTCCCCTGTATTGCGCTGCGTAATGAAAGAAGCATTAACAAAGGAGTGCCGATTCTGAGTATCAATAACGGTCAATGGTTTATCCAGGTCGTTGGTTCTTGGTTTACCTCCATGATACTTGATCATGAAAGCATCTTTGCCACCGGCAATATGTTTGATACAACCGGCGTACACACGTTCCAGAGTATTATCACTCAAGTCTTTTCTTTGCCGCTGCGGTATGCTGGTATTATTGCCACGGTAGAAGATCGTATACCCCTCGTCCTTAAAATCAAGTTTTTCTTTAACTGCGTTCCATTTTTGTAAACCACCTTTACCCATCTTGTTGTGGGTAGGTGATGGGAACACAATGTCAATGCCATGCTTTGCAAACATGCCGAACAGACGGTTCCGGGATGTGAAAGCTCCATAGTCAGCACTGTTCATTTGTCGCCACTCCTGGCAGTATCCGTGAGCGCATATTTCACCACACCAGCGGTCGAAGTCTTCCCCTTTGGTTTCTGGCACCGGCTCATGTCCGTCTACCAGCTCTCCGTGCTTATTCTTTATAACAACGTTCTTACCGTCACGAACCTTTATCCGACTTGGGCCCCAATCCATGAACTCTACAACATTTTCAATCATTACATATTCAGGATCCAGTGCGGTTATATACCGGTGCAGATGATCAGCCAAAGTCCTGCTGTCAGCATCCCGGGCCAAACCGCCTTTTGCCTTACTGAAATTGGTGCATTCTAAAGATGCCCAAAGAATCAGCCTTGCATCAGGGTATTGCAGACGGCTCTCATGCACTAACTTTATTAGTGGCGAGAGTTCCAGCGTCCGGATATCTTCCTCGAAGTGTTTTACTTCCGGATGGTTCGCCCAATGGCTTAGTATAGCAACGTGATCATGATTTACGCATGCAATCACTTTTGCCACTTCAGAAAGTGCAAATCCGGTTGTAGTACCCCCGGCTCCGCAAAAGAGATCAACTATTAAAAATGATGGATTCATTATGCTGCTGGTTCTAATAGGTCAAATAATGTAGGTACCATTTTAAAGGCTTCAGCATCACGGCAATATTTCACGCCGTCTGCGAAGCAACTGGAGTTAAGCTCGATGCCTATACCTTGCCTTCCTTTTAGAAGCGACCTGTAGTTGCCGGTCATCAGGCCTCCGAATACATCCCGTACCTTTTCACCTGGGACGCTATAATCATCTATCAGACGATCATATACATCGAACTGCATCGGGCATACATGCTTTTCCTGTTTTTTGCTTACCTGTTTGGCATTGAGTGTAGCCATACGGTTAACATCAGTCCAAACCAGCGGATTATTGCTATGGGTTGGCAGACTCATGAAGGTTGCAGACAACTTGCCTACATCCTCAAGGTCCCTGCACAACTGCAGGTGTTCATCGAAGGAATAAGGAGCATCACTGTGACACCTTTCTTTCCAGACCTTGCCGATCTGCGAAAGGTTCAGTTGCTTCAGCTCCGCAGACGTTAATAAGCGGTTGCCACTGCTGCGCCAATATCCGTGTGCAACTAACTGCCATAAGGCCCGGATAAACACATCCTTGCTTTCGGCAACTGGAATGTCAGCAAAGGCATTTTCATTGCTGGTAGGTGGTTTTCTGAATACATATACATACTCAGGAAGACCTGCTCCCATTTTACTTTTATCCTTGCATTTCTCGCTCCAGCCCAATCGGTAAGTCTGGTTGTTTTCCATCACCACATCGGTAGTGATTGTAATTTTCGCCATGAGAACAAAGCCATGCTTTTCAAATGCCATGCGGGTAGAGCCGCTGAAGTCCTCAAGGCTGGTAAACCCATATCCGGTTTGATAGCTATACCGGATGCGGTCCTTAACGTGTATGCAACAGATGCGCCCCGGCTTCAACGTCCTGTACATTTCAGGAATCAGGAAGTCCATCTGCTCAAAAAAGGCGCTGTTACCGTAATTATACCCAAAGTCATGAACTGATGCTACATAGCCGTACTGATCACCGAAAGGAATGGAAGTGATATCCAGGTCAACAGAATTATCCGGTGTGTCGTGAAGCTCCAATACATTATCGTTATTGATACAGGTATAGTTCTTGCCTTTTACCTCTTTGCGCTTCACGCCCATGTTCATCATCAAAGCAGTTTTCAGAGTGCTATCATAAAGGCCGTATTTCTTAATTATGACCTCCATCTGCTCATCCAACTCAATGTGCCGCGCCCATTTTTCTTCCAGCACCTTCCGGATATCCTCTTCAGCATCGGTGTAGATGATGTGTATTTCCACGCCATACATCTGCATGAACCTGTAGATGCGGTGAACTGCCTGTATGAAGTCGTTGAACTTATAATCGATACCCAGGAATATAGCTTTATGACAAAACCGCTGGAAGTTGCAGCCGCTGCCAGCTATTTCCGGCTTAGTAGCTAAATACTGGAAGTCACCACGCCCGAACCCTATCAGGTATTTCTCCCTATCATCAGGATCCTGTGAACCATAAACAGTTTTTGCAGTTGGCACGGCCTTTTCGATGGCTCTGCGTTCATCTTCAAGGTGATGCCAGATAATGAAGTTGTCAATAGGAGATGCTTCAAGTATATCCTGCATTTTCGCAATCCGGTCCGGTATTGATTGCCGCTTTTCCGCTGATGCATCCCGGAGGTTATTTGCGGTGTCCCTGAACAATTTAAGGTTACCATCCCTGTCTTTTATCTCACCTGCAGGAGCGACATTGACCTTATGCCAGATGATCTGCTTTGGCGGCATATCATAGCCTTCATCACTGAATCCCATCCATGATGGCAGTTTAAGTACTGTAGCCCATGTTTTGAACCACATCCAGAATTCCTTTGTCTTATTAGGATATAGCGTAAGGTTGGCAGCTTTGGTGCTATCCCGTTGAAAGAACCGGGTTAAGGCCTGTGAGCGATCCATGATACCAAGGAAGGCGGCATAGTTCAATATCTCCGTGTATTCGTTCGGCGCAGGTGTGGCAGTGCATACAAACCTGTAAGGTATCTGCATGAACTCTTTCATTATATAGTCCACGGTCTTAGTATCTAGGCTCCGCAATATAGATGCTTCATCAAATGATACACCACCGAAGAAAGAAGCATCCATTTTGCCATTACGGATACGCTCATAATTGCAGATAAGGATCATAACACCTTCCTCAACAGCTTTCCGGGCTTCCTCCATATCCCTTACATACCGGAGCTGTAAATCGAGCTTTGAAGCGTCCAGTTCGAACTCAAACCGTACACCCAGCGGTATACCTATAAGGAATGGCTTGCCGGTTTTCTCAATAACCTTCCGTGCAATTTCAAGCTGCACGAATGTTTTACCAAGGCCAAAGGAAGCGAACACAGCACGCCTGCCACCGTATAACGCCCACTTCACAAGCTCTTTCTGATGGGGCTTTAGCATAGGGTGTAGCGTATCCGTATCGATAACAAAGCCCGATATTTCCGCTATTGGGAACTTCCGTTGCAGGAAGTCGAAGTATTGATCTAATTTATTCATTGCTGTTGTGTTGGGCTGTTACTCTATTATTCTTCGGTCGTCTTAGGCTTGCGGCCCCTTTTCTTTTTGAGCTTTTCAGCGTTTGCGGCCATCTCATCCGTTAATGGCATTTCTATGTCCATTTGATCCTGTTCAGATAATTCGGTATTGCCCGGCTCTTCATAGAAAAGTGATAAC
This sequence comes from uncultured Bacteroidota bacterium, assembly GCA_903835005.1. GTDB lineage: Bacteria > Bacteroidota > Bacteroidia > Chitinophagales > Chitinophagaceae > Nemorincola. The sequence continues at coordinate 35,548 of CAILLK010000136.1, forward strand.
TGAGTATCAGGTTGATGCTTGCCATCGAAGAGATATAGGTGAACTTCACCCCTGCACTCAGAAATGATCTCGCTCAATTCACCAAGCCATGCATAGTTGTAGCTATCACCTTCCCATTTCTGGAATGGAGAAACCAGGTTGAGTATTTTGCCATTTCCCAACGTGCGCCGGCCAATCAGGGTAACACCTTCGCTGTCACCATTGCCGCCAATGGTAAAACCGGAACAATAGGTATTGTCAATGATGTTCCAGCCAGCCTCATTAAAGAAGAATTCGCCTTCAGGATCGTATAGGTGCAATGTCCTGTCTTTATCAAAAGTTGCAGGAAGGCCAGTTTCATCAGTGTCGCTAAATACCTGGCCGGTAAGTAACAACAGGTGGATCGTGAGCTTTTTAAACGCTCTTTTCAGATCGTCATGCACCGGAGCCGTAAAGTCCTCGCTGATCGATTTTGTACCCGCTGATATCACCTCGGAGTATTCAGCAGTCAGGAAAAGGTTATCCTTGATTTTTGCTTTGTTGATTGTGATTTGTCCCATATGGTTGATTTAAAATTTTACTTCTAATTGTTCATTTGGTTCAGGGATATAGATGCCAAGAAAGTCACTTGCGAATTGCTGAATCTTAGCGATGTAATCCATGAAATCTTTAGTATCGAGTCTGGCCGTGCTCATTGGTATTTCTATAAAATGATCCTGAACGGCTTCGATTTCTTTTGCATTGAACCGGTTCTTCAGAAAGTCATGAGTCTCATCAGCATCAAAGTCATTTCCCAATTGATTGAACCTGTCTTTTATCATTTCCACGACAACGCCCCAGTAGTAGGAGTTTTGCGGTGTTGATCGCTTTTTGCCTTTCAGCTTCAGGGATAGTGTTATCTGCTGTCCTCGATGGGCATTTATCCATTGGCGTAGATCGGCCTGCCTGAATACTGACAGCTTCCCGTTTTCGTCTATTGTACCTCCTAGCTCAAGCTGCATTTGCAAGCGATATTGTTTTGTTCACGTTAGCAATATCCCCGAATAGATACCAGTATCTGAATGCTAATTCCTGATAGGCAGCTTTGCCGTTTTTATAGATTTCACCGGAGCGGGGTACCGGTACCTTAAACACCTTGAAATTCTTTTTGCTGATGAAGATCAGGATGTCATTGCTCCGGCCTTCAAGATCCATGTACCATGCCCGGGACCGGTCGTAACAGAAATACCTTACAGCCTCTTCACACTGCTTTTGTGTCGTGCAGGCGGTGCTTTTGATATCCCCACCCAGGTCGAACTTTTCACAGAATAAATCCCATTTGGCTTTTGCCGCAACTGTGAATTCAAAACCTTCGTGTTCAATCCTGAATGACGGCCGGTAGCTGATCCGCTGGAATGAGCAATGCTTTACCATGTTCGCGCAAAACTCATCCCGGAAAAAGGCTTTTTTCATTTCTTCACCCATGAGAAACTGATCATTGGTGTAATGCACATCATCAACCATTTTTTTATAGTAATTCACCCGATGTTTCTCAGTGATCATGGCATCAATGAGGTTCCCTTCCTTATACGCCTTTTCAAGGTCAATGATCCTGTTGTCCGGCATCCAATACTTTTGAAGCCAGGTGAGATCAGAGTTTGATATCGCAGGGAACTGCCTGTAATTATCTTGGTTGATGATGTGCATAAACTATAGAGCTAATACCGTTTTGAAAATTTCCAACGCTTCATTATTGGACTTGAAGAAGTGTTGTGCATAGTTGGGAATCACGGCGGCGCCTGCGATGAATGTAGAAGAGCTACGTTCGATATTTTCTGCTGTCTTGTTAAGTACACAGGCCCAACCGCTCATGCAATGCGATGTGCCGCAATGCCAGGAGGCCATTTCCAAACTTCCGGGCCGCGCTAAAACATTCTCTGCAATTTCTTTGATCAAAGCAACCTCGTCAACCGGCACATCAATTCCCAATTGTTTCAAAAGCAATGGATGTGCAACCGGAATAGTGCCAGGGGCAAAACAGATGGCATGTGCGAGGTCTTCATTGGTAGCCTGCTGGCTGATCAGTTGGGTTAAAGCCCGGTTCTTAAGGTCAGCATCACCACACCAGCGAAGTACATACCGGAGGTCTTCATTGGTAGCCTGCTGGCTGATCAGTTGGGTACCTGCCCGGTTCTTAAGGTCAGCATCACCACAGTATTCCAGTACATACCGGAGGTCGGATTTGGTTTTATTCGATAAATCGGTCATTATTTTTGATTTTTACTGATGAAAAAATTAGATTTTATAGATCGCTACTTTTTGAAGTCCTGTATTTTCATCTATCTCAACAACTTGTTGGAGGCGCTCCAGGTACTTCACCCCGTCAAACCATGGCGGCGGCGGCAGAGGATAGAATGATGTCTTTTCTTCCTGCTGTTTTCTGTCATCCCGTTCCATACTAATCTGCTTTACGATTTACAGCTTTGAACGATGGAACATATTTCAGGAAGTTGGAAGCGATCTTCTTGCTTTCATCTTTATGTGCAAGCTTTTCACAGAATGTTTTCATAGCATCCATTTTGGTTGCGGCCATCTTGTCGTTATCCAGCGATTTGCCCTTTTCGTTGAACCACTGCTGGAATATCTGCATCCAGCCGGCTGCACCGCTGATTTCAATTTCATAACCCTGCCGTGCTTCGGGCTTGGATACTGTAGTTTCACTGCCAGCTACCTCGGTATTGAACAGAGATAAAGTTTGTTCAACCTCTTTGTTTTGCTCGACCTGGCGCTCTTGTTCCTGCCGGCGACGCTGATCTTCCAATCTGATACGTTCCTGTTCTTGCCTTTCACGCTCCAGCCGCTGGCGCTCCTGCTCATTGCGCTCTTCGTCAATTTTGCGTTGGCGCTCTTCAGATTCTTTGCGCTGCTGTTCCAGTTCCTTCCGGCGTTGCTCATTGGCCGTTTCCTGTTCCTTGCGGATACGTTCCTGTTCCTGCCTTTCACGCTCCATTTCCAGTTCACGCTCCCGGATAGCCTCCAGTTCCTGTTTTTTCGATGGCAGGCGGTCAACAAGGAAAGTCTTGAGGTCATTTAACTGAGTGGCATAATCGAGGGAAACAGCATCATACTTACTTTCTATGAGTGGATACAATAGCTTGTTGATTTCAGCACCTGTCAGGATCCTGCTGGTGATATTGTGTTTGAACTCCTGCAGGTGTGCATAAGGATATAGCGGTTTGTAGTTTTGCAATTGAACCGATTGAGCATCGAACGTTGCCAGCGATATCGCATTGAACTTTGAATTGATTCTTAACTTTTCATCAGCGATAGCCTTACCGACATATTGCAGGAGTCGCTTTTCACACTCAGCCTTCAAGTTGATAGCTTCCTGATCCTTTTGCTTTTGCAGCTCCACTTGCCTTAACCGCTCCTGCTCTTCCTCATGCAGCTGCTTTGCATATGCGTTCCTGATTTGCTGAATCTGATAGGCTATAGTGTCTTTATTGGCAGCATCCAGTTTATTTTCTTCACTGGTAAATGCTTTGGAGATCAGGGTAAGAACCTGCGTGATTGCTTTACGGTCCTCATTCATTCCAGTTTTTGCACCGGAGCAATTAACCAGATAGTTTTGCATCCGGGCGTCAAGTTCAGGTGTCATTTTCCGGCCGTTGGCTTCATAATCAGCCATGATCTTGTTACCGATGGCAACTGCCTTTGTTGCCCGTGTCTGGTTGTTTCTGAGAATGGCCCCGGCTTCCTTGAAGGTATCAAGCGAATTCTCGATGATCGTTAGTTCCTGTGTTTCTGGTATCATAACAATTAAAAATTTTCGTCTTCGTGAACAATGGTGTTTGTGGCAGGTGCTTCTTCTTTTTTAGCGAAGTCATTCTCGTTAACATTGGTGTGTGCAGTGATTGGCGTCTCCTCTTGCGCCAATGTAGTTGATGTGACATCTGGATTCAGCGTAGGATCATCAACCTGGCTGATGCCATAATCAATACCTTCAGTTTGATCTTCAACATCGGTATCTATAGTTTCAGACTCCAGCTTTGAGAATTCACCAACCCTGATCTTTGGATAATTCTTAAAAGCGTGTTTGATGGTTTTAGCCTGCACCATACCTGCGATGCCGGTAGTCCATGCCAGACTGTTTTCATCCTTACTGAACTTGCGCAACTGGCAGATATCTGCCCACGTCATTACCTTGTAGTCAACGGTATCATCGTGGCGGGTGATCTTGAGGTAACAGGCAACGATGGTGTCAGATTTGCGGGGGATAACAGCCACATGATCCAGTATTATCTTGCCGTCCCTGCTGCCAAATTTGAACTCGTCACCTTCGTAAACGATGACCGGGTTATCAGCATATTTGATCTGGCCCTGAATAGTGCGAAGAAGAAGCTCCCCGTAACCGCTGATCTGTAGAGCTGCACGTTTTTCCCATTTCGGCGCCTGCTTGGTGCCTACGTTCACATTGTAAGGAACGATATACAGATGCTTCATGCTGGGATCGAACGAAAGCCCGTTAACCGCCACATCCATAAACACACCGTACAGGCTCAACTTGGTGCATTCCCGAAGGTTCTTATTGTCATTAACCAGCTTCAGGAAGTGAAACTGTTCTGCCTGGTAGAAGGCCGCTGCGCGCGCCGGATTCTTGATGCCGTGAATCACAGCATATAAGTTTTTGAAGCGGTCACCTACAGCCTCGCTGCTGATGAGCTGCGAAGGTGTCGCTGTTTGTATCAGTTGCATCAACTGATTTTTAGTGTCTGCCATTGTTAGTTTATTTTAAGAATTGATAAGATGACTTTGATTACCTGAAATGATTTGCTCCAGTTCCTTTTTGCGTTGCTTCCATTTGTCTTCGCAACTTTGTCTGATATCTGCAGGTGCAGCTATCATGCGGTCATATGCTGTTTTCAGCCGTGCCCGTGCCGCTTCGATCCTTTCCTCTATGCTTATCTCAGTTGACATCAGGCACATTTTTTAGAGTAAAAAGGAATGGTGTTTTCAACGGGAGCACCGGATATATGGCTTATAGTATCATTGAGCATCTGAGATAAGAGGGTAGCGTAGTAATCGGCAATGAACCGGTAAATGGCTACATGCTTGTCATGCGCTGCTACGTATTTGTCGAGCAGTTCTGCAAGTGCATGTGTGGTACCGGTAATCTTTCCGGTATAAATACCTTCGGTCAGGTCATTGTATTTGTTAATCCTTACCTTTTGAAACTGCAAGGCCTGGAGAATGGAAGCAGCTCGGTTGTGGTTAGCTACTTGTTGCGGAATGAATTTTTTGTACTTTCGCATTGTTATTGCTTTTAAAGGTTAGTGATTGCTCCAGTTATAGCTGGAGCTTTTATTTTTTGTAAAACCAGTTCAGCTTGCGCTTTTTGTAAGTGATTATTCCAAGCAGTACTGACAGAATAAGAAGGGCGACTAAAGTGGCCCAACCATATCCGTGATGTTCCTGATAGAACCTTATCAGATTTTCGATGCTGTATGCTACTGAAGTATCCATAATTAAATTTTAATATTCCCAACCCTTGTATTTCACCAAAGGATCAGTTGATCTGCGAATGAGCCTGTTGCGCTGATTCTTCAGCCACCGGCGTTTACCTGCTTTAGGATGCTTCAATCCGTGCATGTGTTCGATCTTGGTGTTACGTAGTGCCATTGGTTATTATTTTATCCTTGTGATTGTGCATAATCCGATGTAGCAGGTCTCGCCGACGTTCAGTGATAATACCAGGTTGGCGCTGGCAATGGAGATGTGATCAACACCTTCCTGACATAGGTTGGTATATAGGAATTCTTCCAGTGTGAACTGTTCATCATTTATATCCAGTTCATGGGAAAGGATGCTTTCATCCTGTATGCCGGTAGCCTCAACTACTGCTTTGCGTGTATCGTTCATGCTGCTTTATTTGAAGATTTTTTATTTGCTTTGTTTTTGTACCTCAACCTTGCTGCCTGGGCTATATCAGCATGTTTTATTCCCCTTTTGGGGGCTACCGGTTGCCCATCAACCGGTAGCTGTCGCCGCAGCTTTGCAGCCTTTTCTTTGTAGATTTCGGACATACCTTCGTATTCCTCGATCATCAGTATCAATATTTTTTTATCCTCTGCCATCAGTCCCTGAGTATTGATTTTTCAAGTAATTCAAGTTCTGTCTTAAATGCGTGGTTACCTTCCGATATCTTCTTTATGCTGCGTTTTGAAGCATTCACATTTTGCTTACCGGGATACCCTAACAACTTTGCTATTTCAGTACCGGTTAGTTTTGTGTATCTCCAAAGCAGGTAAGAAGCAACCTGTTTTACAGCAACGATGTGCATCTTTTGTCTCCGGCCATTCTTTATAGCGATTTCTTCGCGCGTTACCTTGTAATGGTTGCAAATAGTATTGAGTATAGTTTCCGTCATTGTTTAAATCTTTACTTTTTTAGTGCAACCAGATTTTCAATAATTGTTCATCGACGTAACAGCGTAAATCGGAATTCCTATCCATGCATAAAGCAGGGAGATGATCAACACTCCGTTAAGGAAGTGCTTCCAGAATTTCATCGTTAATAGCTTTTTCATTGTCTGTTGTTTTCGTTAAAAAATTGGTGAAGTTGTTTCCAAGGGTATATTTCACTGTTAAAATATTTTGTATGTCATACCTTATATAAGCCGGTTGTTAATGTTTGAATTGATGTGTTATTCTGGCATCATTCATGCAGCCTTTTCTGCTGTACCAATTTTTTCACGGATGATTGCAATGTTTTCAGAGTTGCCGCGGCCTAATTCCGAAATACGCAGATACGCACCTCGTTTGATTCCGAGAGCTTCAGCAACATCTTCCTGTGTTCCGAATTGGTTTGAATATTGCCTAAGAAGCTTTCTTTCTTCGGTTGTCAGCTTTACAGTTTTGCGAATTCTGTTTTTTATTATTATATTGTCCGACATTTGATTGACATTTGATTGACATCACAAAGATAATATCGTTTTTCGTTGTTTTCCAAATATTTTAAACGATTAACGTTAATATTTATTAATAGTAATTGAAATTATTTGAAAATGAATCAGTTGGAAAGGCTTAATGCAGCTATAAAAAAGCTGAAAAACGATGATCTTATTAAAGATCAGGCACAAATTGCCGCTGATTTGGGGTACAATCGAACGCAATCGATTTCCGATATTGTAACTGGCAGAGCTTCGTTAACATCGAAATTCGTTATAGCGTTTTGCGGAAAGTATAACATAAGTGAAGACTGGCTTAATACTGGAAAAGGGGAGATGTTTATTGCAAATAGTGATATCGATATAAAAGATGGAAAGAAAAAAGAAGTTATTGCATTAGGAAAGGATCGGTTAAGATTAAAGCCAGAAGAGTATGCTGAAGCTTTCGGCGACTGGAAAGGTTTACCGATGTTCAATACTCCGGTTACGGCATCGTTCGTGGAAACATATCGAGATGAAAAGCTTTTTACACCTCAATACTATCTCCATGATCCCAGGTTTCGCGACTGTGATTTCGGTGCCATTATTACGGGTGATAGCATGCACTCGGAAATCAGACACGGTGATTTTATTGCCTGTAAGGAGATTGTAGATCGGCGCTTTATTGTGTTTGGAGATATATACTATGTGGTTGCAACGAATGGCCTTGAAACTTGTAAATATGTGAATGCCGATCCTGAAAGTAAAAACAATTTGCTTTTAGTACCACGGAATGAGAAATTAAGTCCTTCACCAATACCAAAGGATATGATACTTAGAATGTATAAAGTGAGGGGAATAATCAGAGGTTACTAACTTTACAATAAAAAATATCATGGAAACAAAGAAGTGTCCGTTTTGTGCTGAAGAAATAGCTCTGGAAGCAATAAAATGTAAACATTGTGGTGAATTTTTGGATGGTTCGAAAATGCCGGTCGAGCAAAAACCACAAGAGATAATCGTAAAAAAAGAAACCGGGGGAGGAGGTAAGATTCTGATCGTTCTCGGAATAATTGCTTTACTAATTTTTATTTTGAGGGCTTGCTAATATATAAAATATGAAAAAAATAATATTTTTTATTGCGATATCGTCCGTTTTGCTTTGCTGTAAAAAAAGCTCTAACGATGATGAAAGTAAGCATAATTGGAGCGTAAGATGCGCCGATAGTTTTGCTTGCAGTCAATACCCGTGTGTAAATTCTGTTGCTGCCGGTGCGAATAATCCCAATTTCCCAACGAACGAACCAACTCTTTCATTCTACAATAACGTAACTAAAACGTATGTCCTCTCATTATATAATAATGGAAATAAGGAAATAGCCGATATTGGAAATTTTATATGCCCATGTGCGAATGGAGCCTCTTCAGATATCACCCGTTATACAATAATTACTATAACACAACTTAACTAATAAACCCCTTACCAGTAAAGACTTTTAGCCTATTTTCTCCTTATTAATACTATGTGTAACACTTTTTTTGAGATGATTACTATTAATGAAAACTGATTTTTTGAAACCCGCTGCAGGCTTGCATTTCAGCATTTTAATACTGGTAACTCCGCACTCTTAATCAGCGGGTCCAGGGTTCGAGTCCCTGAGGGACCACTTTTACAGGGATTGCATATTGCAGTCCCTTTTTTTATGCCCGAAAAAGGAAAGTGAGCAGTCTTAATCAGCGGGTCCGGGATTCGGGTTTGTTATAATAATTCGGAATATCAATTTGAGGTTATTCTTCGTTTATAAGTATTAATTTGAATTCGTCAATCGTCAGTAAATTAACCTTGGGAAAAGTAACGGATCTCAGGATATTAAAATGGGAATCGTGAGTTATCAAATAATAAGCTCCTGCAGCTACGTAGCAATCCACAAATTTGTTATCATCCGGATCATCATTTATCAGGCTCCAGCGAAAATAGATGCGGGCAAAGTATACGTTGGGAAGCTCATTGAGCGCTATCAGAAAATTACCTGCAACAGTATCAGAATATTTTGATTTTAATATCTCTTCATATTCCAGTAATATTTCAGCGGTAACAAACAATTGGAATTGTTCGTTAAGCAATGCCTGAATCAGCCAATGATGAATGGATTTTGATGAGAGTGCGGATACAAGAACATTTGTGTCTATGATTACCTTTAACATGGCTCAATTAGTCCTCTTTTAGCCATTCGTCCATGGTTTGCTGGTTGTAATTCTTATCTTCCCATATCCGATCGGCCTCATCAATAGCCTTAGTTGCAAAATATTTTGCCAGATATCTTTTGATACTCAACAAATCTGCCTCGGCGATATTGGCAGCGTACAACTTCAACAATTCCTGTTGAATATTGCTAATTGTAGAGGTTGCCTGCATCTTTCAATATATTAGATTACAAATTTAAGGATTTTCCGGAATTAAATAGCAGCTTTTGTAAATTCTCAAAAAGGTCACTATTTCAATTAGGTGGAGGACCTGATGCCTGAACAGGCTCATTTTAGCGTTCAGCCTCTGCCATATTACGCCAGCATTACTATCCGGGTTTTAATAAACATGAATTTGATTATACAGTCCGCCGCCGATGCAGATACTTTTGCTGCTAAATTAAAGAACATAGTGGCGAGTATATTTAATCAGTTAAGACCTGTAAAGAGCAAGTATTACTTTACGCTTTTTGACGCAATATATTTTACTGATAGTAAAGATATAGTTGATTTGACGGAACAGATACGACAGAGGTTTGCTGAATATGGATTAGTGCCGAAACTATCTATTAACTGCTGATAACATTACTTTTTATCAATTTGGGTTAAATTCCTTTTATCTCCATGTTCGTCTAAAAAAAATATTGACTTGCTATCACTTGTAATCAAAAAAGTTAAATCGTCACCATAGGCATAATCTAATTCCCTGAAAGTGACCATGTAAAAACACTTTTCATTTCTGGGCCATACAACAATATCCCCAGAACTCATGCTTTGATTTTTTTTAACAAATTCCATATAAACTTGTGATTTTTCAAGAGCCTGTATTAGCGATTTTTCTTTTTGCGTATATGAGTGTATTAATTTCAATGCAACCAATAGGCTATCATTTAGCATTATATCAAGTTTGGAATTATAAACTATCGTTCCTCTGCGGTCAATTATTGCATATTTTGAACCAGCATATCCACAACAATGCTCCTCATCATCACTTAAATGCATATATATGCAATCAAGACATACTACTGCATATCCTCTGTAAAAAGGATCTACAAAATTATATTTTGCCGGTATTACTTTTTTCCCGCTGGGGGCAACAAACCCCATTTTCCCATTCTCTACAAATCGCCTCAATCCTTCCTTGTAATAATCTGGTCCATTATCAAACCAAAAAGGACAATATAAAAACTTCCCGTTTCGGTCATAGACTTTCATGCGATAATCATAATTCATTAAGTCGTTTGCGTACCGATTAGTGTCGCATAAAAAAATTTCTCTATCTTCAACTTTATCACCTCCTTTATAATAAAAGGAATAGAAGGCAGGCGGTAGAATTATGCTACCACCGGAGGTTTTTACGCCAACTGTCATCGTGTCTTTGCCTGTGAAATAATATAATGTTTCCTTTTGTCCCAACGAGACAAAAGGAATAAAAAGGCACCAATAGATAAAGTATCGCTGCATGAATTATTAAACCATTAAAGGTAAATTATTGATGGCACAAAATTGTAATCGTGGGATTCCATTATGTGGCGGAACCTCCGTAGGTTAGCCTCCATGGAACAATTCATAGCATATTACAGGGTCAGCACTGCTCGTCAAGGTGCGTCAGGTCTCGGTTTAGAAGCACAAAGGAGCGCAGTATTATCATTTTTGAATAACAGGCCCTTGATTGCCGCATACACAGACATTGAAACAGGTAAAAACGATAATAGACCACAGATGATTAAAGCAATAGCGCAGGCATAGCAAACTAACTATACTCTGCTAATTGCGAAGTTAGACATGCTATCACGCAACTTGACTTTTGTATCAACACTCATAAATGCGAAAGTAAAGTTCATTTGTTGCGATATGCCGGACGCCAGCGAACTGACTATTTATATATTCAGTGCGCTGGTGCGCTTGGAGCTCAAAGAATAAGTGACCGCACACGCTCTGCATTACAAGCACTGAAAGCAAGATGTTTGATCTCGGCACACCTGAATACTTTACAGCAGAAGCAAGGCAACAAGGTCCGGCAAAACTGAAACAGATTGCCGCAGGTAATGCGAACAATCAAAAAGCAAAAAAGGTAATCAACCTGTTGAGCAAAAACGGAAAATCATTACGGGAGATAGCCATCAGAATATGAAAATACCCGATTATCAGATATTAATTTATTGACATGAGATAAGGCCGTATTTAGTCCCCTTTGATTTCGTAATTTTCTATTTTATTTATTCAAACCCTGAGGGACCACCTTATAAGAGCGAAGTGCGGAGAGCGTTAAAGAGCGTTTACCACTTCGCTTTTTTTATGGTAGTAAATTTTGTGATTTTGAAGTTTGGAATACTTCCGGATAAAAAAAGAGGCCCAATGCTATTTCGCAGAGAGCCTCTTTTGAAGTTGAGTTATTGATTATAGCGTTGCCAGGTCTATTACGAAGCGGTACTTCACATCGCCTTTTAACATGCGTTCATATGCTTCGTTGATGTAGGACATTTTAATCACTTCCACAACAGATACTATATTGTGTTCTGCGCAATAATCCAGCATTTCCTGTGTTTCGGGAAGACCGCCAATGGCCGAACCAGCCAGGCTTCTGCGGTTGCCCAGCAGACTGAATGCCATTATTTGCGAAGGGGTTGGTGGTGCGCCTACACATATCATTACGCCATCGGTATCGAGCATGCCGAGGTAAGTATTGTAATCGTGCCGGGCAGATACGGTATCAATTATAAAGTTGAATTTGCCCGATAGTAATTTCATTTGTTCGGGGTCTTTAGTGAGTGCGAAATGGTGTGCGCCCAGTTGTTTTGCATCCTGTTCCTTCCCGGGCGAGGTGCTCAATACAGTAACTTCAGCGCCGAATGATACGGCAAACTTTACGGCCATATGCCCCAATCCGCCAAGGCCTACCACAGCCACCTTATGCCCTTTACCCACCTTCCAGTGGCGCAAAGGCGAATAGGTAGTGATACCAGCGCAAAGCAATGGCGCTACTGCCTCTAATGGCAGCTTGTCGGATACCTTGAGTACAAAGTCCTTATCTACCACTATCTGGTTGGAATAGCCACCATAGGTAACTCCACCCGATTTCTTATCTGTTGCATTATAGGTGCCGGTAGAGCCATTACGGCAAAACTGCTCGAGGCCTTTTTTGCAATTATCGCACTCGCGGCACGAATCTACAAGGCAGCCTACGCCGGCAAGGTCGCCAGCTTTAAACTTAGCTACCTCGCTGCCAACTTCCTTAACCCGGCCTACAATCTCATGGCCTGGTACTATGGGATAGGTGGTGTGGCTCCATTCGTTGCGCACCTGGTGCAAATCGGAATGGCAGACACCGCAATACAATATTTCAAACTGTACATCGCGCGGGCCTACTTCTCTTCTTTCAAAATCAAACGGGCCGAGTGTGTCGGTGGCGCTGTGGGCTGCATAGCCTTTCGTTGTTGTCATAATCCTTTGTTTTTTATTAGTAAGTTTATTCTAAAGATTCTTGTTCTTAAATATATCAGGCAGTAGCCCTGGGAGCACTGAGGGTGTATTTTACTAGCTAACATCCGGCATCTCCACCTTTATTTGTTTCATCACCTCCGAAAATATTTTGTAAGATCTGATTCTTGATTCCTGATTATAGATATAAGAAGTGGCCATGATCTCATTGATGCCGGTTTGGTGCAGAAAGGATTTTAATTGTCTTTCGAGGCTGGTGGGGCTACCAACAAATGCGTAAGTAAGCATTTGCTCCATTGCAGCCTCCACCTCTGGCGACCACCTATTATCAGCAGGCGCTACGGGAGGTTGCAACTGCTGCCGCCTGCCGGTAATAATACCACTGAATAACTGCTTAACGGATGTAAAAAGAAATTGCGCTTCCTCATCAGTATCTGCAGCTACCACATTAACACAGGCAAGCACATATGGCTGCTGCAGGTGTGCCGATGGTACAAACCGCTGACGGTAAAGTCTTATGGCAGTAAGAAACTGTGCCGGGGCAAAATGGCTGGCAAACGCATAGGGCAACCCCATAGATGCCCCTACAATGGCGCTGTCTGTACTTGATCCCAGTATCCACATAGGTATGTCGAGACCTTCGCCCGGTATGGCACGTACTTTGGCTGTGCTGTTGTCGGCTGAAAAAAGGTATTGCAGCATTTCCAGATCGGCAATAAAATTGTGTTCAGCTTCGAAGTTGTGGCCTCTTATGGCCTTTGCTGTAAGCTGGTCGGTGCCGGGGGCGCGGCCAAGTCCGAGATCTATCCGTCCGGGGTATAATGAGGCCAGTGTGCCGAACTGCTCCGCAATAAGCAATGGAGCATGATTGGGCAACATAATGCCCCCTGACCCAACCCTGATAGTGGAAGTGCCTCCGGCTATATGCCCTATAAGAATAGATGTGGCAGAACTTGCAACACCAGGCATGTTGTGGTGCTCTGCAAACCAGTAACGGGTGTAACCAAACTGTTCGGCATTGCGGGCCAGGTTCATACTGTTGCGGAACGCATCAGCAGCGGTTTGTCCTTGCGCGATGGTAGCCAGGTCCAGGGCTGAGTATGGAATTGTTGTGTTGTATGTTTTCATCTACTAGTGTATCTTTATTTGCGACCTCCCCATTCCAAAGCCAGGGTGCAAATTTCGGATTAAAATGCGGAAGACCTGATGTTTTGCATCAGCTACTATTTATCTAAGCTGCGATACCCAAATAGATTAAAATGATGCAATCTTGCATCCGGCCTTGATTTGTGTTTTTTATCCGTCTTTTTCAGTTCAGTGAGCTTACTAATCAGGTGCCTCACAAGAAAGCGATCCTATAATCTTAAGCGAGATCTGTATCTTGAAACTTATTCCTGATTATTTTAAAAAAAAGGATATTCTCCCGATTGTATTCTTAAATTAGCAGTCAAACCATTTTAGTATCAATAACCTTCTTGATGATTTGCGGTCGGGAGACCAGCAGGCTTTTAAGCAACTGGTAGATACCTACCAGCAAAAGGTGTTAAATACAGCCATAAGCATGGTTCAGGATCATGGTATGGCGGAGGATATCACCCAGGAGGTTTTTATAACAGTATACAAATCACTGCTTTCATTTAATGCCCGTTCGAGCATGAGCACCTGGATTTACCGGATTACTGTAAACAAGTGTCTCGACCATTTGAGGGCGGGTAACCGGAAAAAAAGATTCGGGATAATCAGTTCTCTTTTCCATAAAGACACCGGTGAAGAAATTCACAGTAAACCCCATTTCGACCATCCCGGTATATTGCTGGAGCAAAAGGAAAAGGCCCGCTACCTGTTTGAAGCCATTGAATCTCTGCCAGAAACCCAGAAAACCGTTTTTGTTTTGGCGCATGTAGAAGAATTACCTCAAAAAGACATTGCTGAAATAATGAATTTATCGGTGAAGGCAGTCGAATCTTTACTGCAGAGGGCAAAAAATAATTTAAGAAAAAAATTAGGAACCATTTATTCGAAGGAAAACAGGAGTTAAAACGTCTAAATCAATGTTATGGAAAATAACAGCAATAAAGAATTATGGATTAATGAAGTACTCACCAGTACTAAGGGTATGGCAAGGCCCCAGCCTGGGGCGGAACTATACACCAGCATTATGCAAAAGCTGGATGATAATAAAGAAGGTATAAAAGTCAGGGTCCCGCTAAGGCAATGGGCTGCTGCTGCCGTATTGCTGCTTGCTGTTAATACAGGGTCAGTTTTATACTACACGTCCCGGAGCGGCAAAACAAATGAGAAAAGTTCGGGTAATTCGTTTACCATGGAAATTGTATCAACGCCAACTTATAATTATTAACTGATGACCGATAATAAAGGATACAGGATTTGGCAATGGGCTGTTTTGCTCCTGGTATTGTGCAATATCGGGCTAATGGTTACGCTATGGCTTAAACCACAGAGGGAAGGGCCTCCACCGCGCAGCGGCGGCGGCCCGAGGGACCAGCTGATAGTCAGCCTCAAATTCACTGATGATCAGATTAAAAAATATGACATGCTCATTGATGATCATCAGCGTGCCATGCGTAAGCTGAGAGAGCAGGGAGCTGAGCTAAGGGAGCATTTGTTTTCGGGGTTAGGTAAGGGACCTGTTATGGATGGTGTAGCGGATTCAATGTCGGCGGCAATTGGTAACAATCAAAAATCAATAGAACTGGTTACTTATCATCACTTTCAGCAGGTAAGGGATTTATGTACGGATCAGCAGAAGCAGGAATTTGATAAAATAATCAGTGGTATATTAAAGAATATGAATGGCAATTCCGGGGGGAGAAGACCGCCTCCGCCACGTGATGGACGACCAGAAGGCAGGCCAGATGGCCCGCCAAACGGCGATCCAGGCCCGCCACAGGGCGATGCAGGTTCTCCACCTCCTCCAAGGAATAATGATGGCCCACTACCATCTACAGATGGTCATTAAATTCATTAATTTAGCAGGATGAAGAAATCCTGCTTTATTATTTTATTGCTGGCTGGCCTGCAAATGGTTGTAGTACCTGCTGTTTTTGCCCAACAAAAATCAGGAGCTGCGGCAAAGGGTAAGATCAGGATTGTTTTTGAACCTGTTTTTAACAGGTTGCCATTGGCGCTGAGGGACAGGTATTATGTGGATGAAGCCAATGATACTATTTATTTTGATGCCTTTAAATTTTACATATCCAATATAACTCTTGAAGGTCCCGGCTTTAAGCAGGAGGTAAGTACCGCCCATCTTTTTGATATTGAAGATAGTGCTGCATCAGAAATTATTGTTGATGGATTCCCGAACCAGCAATATAAGTCCCTTAGTTTTACCATAGGTGTGGATAGCATTGTAAATACCTCCGGGGCCAATGACGGAGATCTGGACCCGGTAAAAGGTATGTACTGGACCTGGAACAGCGGTTATATTATGGCCAAGCTGGAAGGAAGATCGAACTCATGCCCAACGCTGCATCATGCTTTTGAATACCACATCGGGGGTTATAAACCTCCTTATAATACTGCCAGGAAGGTTGCTGATTTATCAGTTCAATTCAGATGGTCATTTGATAATACCAGTGAGGATATTGAGCGATGGAATTCAAAAGAACATGTTGCCACTATAAGGATATGGGCCGATGTGGCGGCCTGGCTGAAAGGGGTTGACCTTGGGAAAACCAACAGCGTTGTTATACCCGGTAAAGATGCTGCTATAATGGCCGACCATTATGCTAAAATGTTTACAGCCCATTCAATTCATGTGGAATAATGCAGGCCAGGTTATTGAAATATTGTATTACCTGCTGCATTATTGCATTTATAGCCATCTGCGCTACAGGTTTTGACAGGAAGCAGGAAGATATCCGTTTTGTGGTTCCGAAGGGATGGCCTAAGCCTGTTTATAATTTAGCTAAGAACAAGATTACCGAAGCGGGGTTTGAATTGGGCAGGAAGCTGTTTTATGACCCCATTTTATCCAGAGATGGGACCATCTCCTGCGCCAGTTGCCATGCACAATGGTCGGGGTTTACGCATGGTGATCATGGGCTTAGCCATGGCATTGATGGCAGGAAGGGCAGGCGCAATTCTCTGACCTTATTTAACCTGGCGTGGAACAAATCTTTTATGTGGGATGGTGGTGTAAATCATCTGGAAGTGCAGCCCCTGGCCCCAATAGCCAACCCTGCCGAAATGGGTAACAACCTGGCACAGGTGGTGAAAAACCTTGATACAGCCAATGGATACCATCTGCGATTTTATAATGCATTCGGCGACAGTACTATTACCGGTCAGCGTGTACTCAAGGCTTTGGCGCAGTTTTTGGTTATGTTTGAATCATATAATTCAAAGTATGATAAATATGTGCGTAATGAACCCGGGGGAGAAATGACGGAGCAGGAGATCAGCGGGCTGAAGCTATTCCGGCAGAACTGCGAGAGCTGCCATAAAGAGCCGTTGTTTACCAATTACGAATTTGAGAATATAGGTCTGGCCCCTGATGCAGGACTTAAGGATTTTGGCCGGATGGCGATAACCGGTGACCCGAAAGACTCGCTGAAATTCAGAGTACCTTCACTGCGCAACATTATCATGAGTTATCCCTATATACATGATGGACGGTTTAATACGCTGATGCAGGTGATGGATCATTATACCGATGGCATTATAGATGGCCCAACACTGGCTAAAGAACTCAAGACACCCATGATTCTTACCATACAGGACAAGCAGGATATCATTGCTTTCCTGAAAACGCTTACTGATAAGGAGTTTCTGATGGATAGCAGGCTGAAGGAGGTGAGATAATGTGACAATGTGATAATGTGATAATGTGATAATGTGATAATGTGATAATGTGATAATGTGATAATGTGATAATGTGATAATGTGATAATGTGATAATGTGATAATGTGATAATGTGATAATGTGATAATGTGATAATGTGAT
>CAILLK010000137.1 GCA_903835005.1 uncultured Bacteroidota bacterium
CAAGCAGTGCAACAATCAACCGAGACCGTCCTGTTGAAACAACAGCAACCATTAATCTGACAAACCGCCGTATGCCGAACGGCACGTACGGTGGTGTGAGAGGACGGTGAGGGAAATAATCCCTCACCTCCTACTCGATTTCTGTTTTATATAATACCCGGAGACTTATGACGCTCAGGGTACATGGTTTCCGGTTCTGCTCCTTAATATACTATAATGGCTGTTTTTCACTCAACGGATATCTCCGGCAAAAATTTTCTGGTTACCGGTGGCGCTGGTTTTATTGGTTCCCATATTGTCGAATACCTGCTCAATAATCACGCTGGTAAAGTAAGGGTGCTGGATAATTTTGCCACAGGCTCAGAAAAAAATGTCACCATGTTTGCCCGGTACAGCAATTATGAATTTCTCCAGGGCGATATCCGCAATTATACGGTTTGTGCTGCCGCAGCCGATGGTATCGATCATGTATCGCACCAGGCCGCCCTTGGCTCGGTGCCAAGATCGGTGCAGGACCCGGTTTCTACCAATGAAGTTAATGTAGGCGGGTTTGTAAATATGATTACGGCTGCAAAGAATGCAGGTGTTCAGTCTTTTGTTTATGCCTCCTCATCTTCAGTGTATGGCGATGAACCCGGCCTGCCCAAAAGGGAAGAGCGTACCGGTAATCTGCTTTCCCCTTATGCCGTTACCAAAAAAGCCAATGAATTGTATGCTGCAGTTTTTTGTGAGCTTTATGGAATGAAAGTTGCTGGTCTCAGGTATTTTAATGTATTCGGCCCCCGACAGGATCCCGAAGGGCCTTATGCTGCAGTGATTCCCCTGTTCATAAAAGGAATTTCAGCGCATCTGCCGGTTTATATAAACGGCGATGGGGAGCAAACCCGCGATTTTACCTATGTCGAGAATGCAGTTCAGGCCAACGTCAGGGCCATGCTTTCCGGCAATCCCGATGCATTTGGCCAGGTTTATAATGTAGCTGTCGGTAGCAACTTCAGTGTGAATTACTTATACAACTCCATCAGGGCGCTGCTCAATATTCCTCATCAGCCATCCTACCGTGAACCCCGCTCCGGTGATATACGCGATTCGCTGGCCGACATTTCAAAGGCGAAGAATTTATTGGGGTATGAACCTACATTTCAATTTGCCGACGGATTGAAGTTAACAGTAGATTTTTTCAGGAAATGAATAACTTTTCCTGAAAAAACCGCACTCATCCATTATGCAGAATTATTTTGAAAACTTCACTTAATCAAGCCTGTTAAACTTATCGAATTCGGTATCTGTTTTTCTTTCTGGCCTCGGCAGCGAGTTATAGCTGGTTTGTGGTCGGGTAGATACTGGACCGCTCTGCGGACGCGATGAATTATAACCTCCGGGTCTTGCAGGCCCTGAACCTGCTGGCCGAGAAGAGTTGTAACCTCCGCCTCCGGGGCGCGGAACACGTGGCCGGAACGATTTATTGCCGCCGGCACCGGGTTTGGAATTGTTCTGTTTTGCTTCCTTTACTGAAATAACATTACCTTCAAAAAACGTTGCATCAATATTATCAATACAATCGAAGGCCTGAAACTTATCAGCCATTTCCACAAAACCAAAGCCCCGCGACATACCGGTAGCATTATCATAAATTATTTTGGCTGAAACAATTTCGCCAAATTCTGAAAACAAAGTGCGCAGATCGGTGATCGTTGTTTCAGGATTAAGATTTCCAACAAAGAGGTTCATAACTTTTTTGATAAAAAATTAAAAATAGCGCCTGTTCTTTAATGAGTGTTATAAGAAACGCGTTACAAGGTACTGAATTCTTTTGTTAGTGGAATTATCTTTTTTATACTAATTGCAAGTCATTAATTATGTATGAAAATTGATTGAAAATTTTCACGATTATAAAGAATACCTTGTTTTATACAGTTTATATAATTTGTATATTTATGCAAATAATAATCACCGGTCTCTGATGCCTTTTTTAAACGGTAACGCATTTTGTATTCATAGATTTTTGCCTTCAGATGATTCCAATGTAAACTTTACTATATTTTTTTCAGCAAAAGGTATTTTGCAATCAAAATGGTTGTAATTTCGTGCCGGATTTTAACGTTATATATTAAGATAATATTTCAGCGCCAGGTTCAGCATAAGTTTTTATTAATAAAAGTAAATTGCAAAAATTAAATTTCGTTATAAAAAATCAAAGTATGAGACCACTTTTTTCTACAAAACTTCTAATCCTTGTAACAATTATTACCGGGCTCAGCCTGAGTCTTTCAGCCCAGACTGCTTCCTTTAATTATCTGGGATCTGTTCAGACCTATACAGTTCCTGTTGGAGCTACTCAGCTTGCTGTTGATGCAATAGGGGCGGCTGGTGGAGAGGCTTACAACTGCTGTTCCTCCGACCCGGTTACTCTGGGCGGTCGGGTTCAGTGTACTATTAATGTTACCCCGGGTACAGTTTATTATATTTATGTAGGTGGTAAGGGGCAGGATTGGGTGTCTTATGGCTATGCTGTTGGTGGCTATAATGGTGGTGCCAATGGTGGCAGCACCAGCGCTACCTATTGTGCAGCTGGCGGTGGTGCCAGCGATATCAGGCTTTCTGCTTCCGGCAGCTCTTATGCCGACAGGCTGGTAGTAGCTGGTGGCGCCGGTGGCGGTGGAGATTTTGATCAGGCTGGCGGTGCTGGTGGTGGTCTCACAGGTGGAACGGCTACAGGCGGTGCTTGCGGCGGTGGTCCTTCTGGTCCTTCCTGCACAACCGGTACTGGTTTGGGTGCTTTTGGTATCGGCGGTATGCCAGACGCTTATTCAAGCGGCGGCGGTGGCGGCGGCTGGTGGGGTGGAAACGGTGGTGTGCCTGATGGCGGCGGCGCCGGCGGGTCATCTTTTACCGATCCTATCTTGGTTTCATCTGTTATTCATACTCAGGGTTATGTAGGTGCTACCGGAGATGGTATTGTTATTATAGCGCCTAACTGTATGGCCCCTGGTTCAATAGCAGGTAATATTCCGCTTTGTCCCGGCGATAGCAACTACCTGGCTAACCCAACCGGCGACACTACTGGCGTTTGGGTAAGCAGCAATCCGGCTGTTGCTGCTGTTGATTCTTTCACCGGACTGGTTGCTGGCCTTACTGCCGGAACCGATACCATCACTTTTGTATTGGCTAATCCCTGCGGCGGGCCATCTGCTCAGGCCTTTGTAGTAGTTACTGTTAATCCGTTTCCAGGGCCAATTACCGGCCCTATGGGCGATTGTCTTGGTTCCGGTATTACATTATCCGACAGCGGAAGTGGTACCTGGGCCAATAATAATTCTGCTTTAGGTTCTGTTGATCCTTCAACGGGTATCTATTCTGGTATTGCTACCGGAACCGATACTGTTAGCTTCACATTGTCAAGTACGGGTTGCACTGTTTCCCGCTCTGTTGTTATTAATCCATTGCCTGCTATCGATACTGTTACAGGTGGTGGCAGTTATTGCGCTGGTGGTTCAGGCGTGCATATCGGTTTGAACACTTCGGTTGCAGGTGTTATTTATCAGCCATATCTCAG
Source organism: uncultured Bacteroidota bacterium (assembly GCA_903835005.1). Classification (GTDB taxonomy): domain Bacteria; phylum Bacteroidota; class Bacteroidia; order Chitinophagales; family Chitinophagaceae; genus Nemorincola. The sequence continues at coordinate 3,557 of CAILLK010000137.1, forward strand.
CGGCTCTGCTTCTGGTAGCGGTGTTACCGGTACCGGCTCAGCATTAGACCTCGGATCTGAAACTGCCGCAGGTAATTATACAGTTAATGCAACTACTATCAGTACAGGATGTTCGGTTTATATGGCTGGCAGTGCCAATATACTGATCACTCCGGTTGTTATTCCTACAGCGGTTATATCTTCAAGCATGGGCGATACTCTCTGTGCTGGTACAGCAACGGTTTTTACTACCTCATATACTCATGGCGGAACCGCTCCAGCCTTTCATTGGATGAAGAATGGCGCAAATGTTGGTGGCGACAGCGCTACTTATGCATACACTCCGAGCAACGGTGATGTTATTGTTGTAAAACTGATCAGCGATACCGTTTGTGCTATCCCCGACAGTGCAATGGATACTCTGGTTATGACTGTTAAACCTAACGGTACACCTACTCTGGCTATCACATCCGCTCCGGGTGCTGAAGTTTGCCAGTTTACTACGGTTACCTTGAATGCAACTCCTGCATTCGGCGGTTACACTCCTTCTTATACCTGGGTACTGAATACCATTTCTGTTTCCACTTCAGCTTCCTATTCTTTCACTCCAAACAACGGTGACCATATCTATTGTATCATGAACAGCGATTACCAGTGCCGGCTGGCCAATACCGCTTACAGCAATGTTATTGATTTGATGGTGGATACCCCGGTTGTTCCTTACGTTACTATTGCTAGCCGTCCGGGTCTTTATCTGCCTGTTGGTCATCCCGATACCCTTACGGCTACTGTTTACAACGGAGGTACAAACCCGCTGTATCAGTGGTACCTGAATAATGCGCCGGTTGCAGCGGCTACCACCAATGTTTTCTACAGGAGCTCGTTTGCCGATAAAGATTCAGTGAGCTGTCTGGTTACACGCAATGATATTTGTGGTATGTCGGCTATCAACTCTGTAGTTTTCAGGGTGCATCCGGTTGGCGTTACACAGATCAGCTTTGCTGGCGCCAATATTCAGGTTACTCCTAATCCAAATAACGGTACCTTCACTGTTAAAGGTACTATTGGCACTTCAACAGAAGAGGTAGCTGTCGATTTAACCAACATGCTGGGTCAGACAGTATATAAAAATACAGTTACTGCGCTCGATGGTGTGCTGAATGAGCAGATCACCACCAATAATTCACTGGCCGAAGGAATCTATATTCTGGGTGTTCACACCACATCTGGTAGTGGTACTTTCAGAATTGTTGTTGAGAAATAAATGAATAACAGATACCCCCCCCGCGTATCTGTTAATAAGTAATACGGAACAGAACGGGTAGCTTGGCTACCCGTTCCATTTAATAACACATTATCACGTGTTTAATTAGCTGCTGCCGCATTTATTCTCTTGAATTAAAAGAAATTGCAGAGTAACAGAATAAAATATATGGTAATGTTTTGCAGTTAAAATCGAGTTAAACTACCATTTCATTTTTTGTTACCACCTGGCAGAGCCTATTTTTGTATCTTTGCAAACTTTTCGTAATTACACCTGATGGGCCTTTTGGATTCAATCGACTTAAATAAGCTGCCGAAGCATGTTGCCATTATTATGGATGGTAACGGTCGTTGGGCAAAGGAAAGGGGCGAAGACCGGGTTTATGGGCATCATGAGGGTGTGGTAAGTGTGCGGGAGATCGTCAATGCAAGCGCCGAAATTGGTATTAAATACCTTACTCTTTACGCCTTCTCGGCCGAAAACTGGAACAGGCCAAAAGAGGAAGTTGATGCCCTGATGGAGCTGCTCGTAAACACCATAAGAAAGGAAACAGACGAGCTGGATAAAAATAATGTCAGGCTTAGTATTATAGGCGATTTCGCCAGCTTGCCCCTTATATGCCAGAAGGAACTTAACGAGGCAATGGATCTGACTGCAAAAAATACAGGCCTAAACCTTATTCTCGCGCTCAGTTACAGCTCCAGGCGGGAAATAGCAGACGCAGCACGTAAAATAGCTCTCGATGTTGTTGCCGGAAAGCTGCAGCCCGGCGATATTAACGAGAATAGTTTCAAAAATTATTTATATACCTCCGCCTTTCCCGATCCTGAACTCATGATACGTACCAGTGGTGAATACCGTATCAGTAATTATCTGCTTTACCAGTTGGCTTATGCCGAATTATATTTTACCAATAAGCATTGGCCTGATTTCAGGAAAAATGATTTAATAGATGCTTTGCTGAATTACCAGCAACGCGAACGCCGCTTTGGCAAAACAAGTGAACAAATTCAAAAGAACACTCCCCAGCATGTATAATGGCGTTATCCGGATTAGTTTATTGATTTTATGTGTACTGTTTCAGCACATATCCTATGCGCAGTTGGGTGGTGGCAGGCAGGGGCTGAATAAGATGATGCAGCAGTCGCAGCCTGGAAGCGAGATGGCCAAACCTAAGGAGTATGAGCTGGCAGGTATCACTGTTACTGGCGCCAAGTACCTGGATCAGGATCTGCTGATAGCCGTAACTAACCTGGTTATTGGCCAGAAAATAACCCTGCCAAACGACGACCATATTGCCAAAGCCATTAAAGCGCTCTGGAAACAGGAACTGTTTTCGAATGTTAATATTACCATTACTAAAAAATTAGATGATAAGGTTTTTATCAATATCGCGGTGGAAGAACGCCCCCGCCTTGGACGGTACAATTTCAGAAATATCAAACCTTCAGAAGCCAAAGAATTAAAGACCAAGCTCTCGCTGGTGACCAATAAAGTGGTAACCGATGCCACCAAGAAAGAAGCTGTGGTGCGCATTAAGAAATTCTATACCGATAAAGGTTTTGGCCGTGTGCAGGTATCTGTGATTGAACGCAACGATACTGCTGCCGTGAATAAAGTAGCGCTCACCTTTGTTATTGTAAAAGGCAATAAATCGCACATCAACCAGATCAACATTGTAGGAGAAGAACATGCAAGCGAGGCCAGCCTGAAGCATACCCTCAAGGGAACTAAAGAAATGTCGCGCTTTACACTTCACCCCGATAATGAATTCAGTGTATACCCTGTGCCCGACAGGTCTTTTGGTAACTACATGGGCCAGTTCGGTTTTCTTTATCCCTCCAAAACACTCGATGCCCTCGATGAATATTTCAGGTTTAAACTCTTTTCCGGTTCAAAATTCAACCAGGTAAAATATGACGAAGACAAGCAATCGCTCATCAACCATTACAATACTCTTGGTTACCGCGATGCTGTCATTGTCTCAGATACTGTATATCCGGTTCAAAACGGAAACTTGAATATAGATATCAGGGTCAGGGAAGGCCATAAATATTATTTCGGCGACATTACCTGGAAAGGCAATACAAAATACTCCGCCGAATTCCTCAGCCGTATTCTGGCAATAAAAAAGGGAGATGTCTATAACGCGCATCAGCTCGAAACAAGGCTCGGCAGGCAGCTTAGCCCCGATGGCAACGGTGAAGATGTTTACAGCCTTTACCAGGACGATGGCTACCTGTTTTTTAATGTCGATCCGGTTGAGATATCAGTTAAGGGAGATACTATAAACTTCGAAATGCACATGTCCGAAGGGCCCCAGGCTACTATTAAAGACATCAATATTGCCGGCAACGAACGTACTAATGAAAATGTGATCCGAAGAAACATCAGAACATTACCCGGAAATAAATTCAGCCGTGCCGACCTCATCAATTCTCAGCGCGAAATTGCCAACCTCGGGTTCTTCGACCAGGAAAAAATTGGTATCCTGCCTAAGCCTCATCCCGAAGATGGTACTGTGGATATTGATTATACCGTGGTGGAAAAATCGAGCGATCAGTTGCAGCTATCCGCGGGTTTTGGCGGTGGTGTAAATTTCTATGGCAATGTGGGTATCACCTTCAATAACTTTTCAATCCGCAATATTTTCCATCCCGGCAAGTGGAATCCGCTGCCGGTTGGCGATGGTCAGAAATTCTCTGTCAGTTATTCCTCCAATGGCGCCTATTACAACTCCTTAAGCACTTCCTTTACCGAGCCTTGGCTCGGAGGGCATAAACCCAATGCATTGACGGCTAACCTTGTTTACAGTAAGTATTCAGCCGCAGCGGTAGGTACCGATCCGAATCTTTCCTTCCTCAGAATGGCTGGTGGTGGCCTTTCCATGGGTAAAAGGCTGCATTGGCCCGATGATTTCTTTGTATTCAATTATGGCGCTTATTACAATAATTACCGCCTCAAAGATTATGCGCTTGTGCCCAACTTTACAGATGGCTACAGCAACGACTTCCATTTTAAATTTGTGCTTTCCCGCAATTCTATCGATAAGCCGCTTTACCCGAGGTCCGGTTCTAATATCTCATTTACTTTCCAGGTCACTCCGCCTTACAGCGCATTTACTGGTATTGATTATGCCAGTCAGTCTTATCAGGAGAAGTACAAGATCATTGAGTACCATAAGTATAAATTTACTGCCGATTTTTACCAGAAGGTGTATGGCAACCTCGTGATGCGCTTTGTGGCCAAGGGTGGGTTTCTCGGCTATTATAATTCTGGCATTGGTTATTCTCCTTTCGAGCGTTTCCAGGTGGGCGGTGATGGTCTGTCAGGGTATTCTTATTTTGTAGGTAAAGATATCGTCAGTCAGCGCGGCTATGAGGTTTATGCCACCGGTGCTACAATATTTAATAAGTACCAGGCCGAGCTTCGCTATCCCTTCTCCCTGAGTCCTACAGCTACTATCTACGGACTTACCTTTGTTGATGCGGCTAATGCCTGGGATAATTTTTCAGGCTACAATCCTTTCAAGTTGAACAGGGATGTAGGTGTGGGCATAAGGATTTTCCTGCCCATGTTCGGTTTATTGGGGCTCGATTATGGTATTGGTATAGACAGGTATGACCCCGCTACAGGAACTACAGGATTTAAGGATATTTCCAAGTTTAATTTTATGCTCGGATTTGAGCCTGAATAATTTAAGAAGGGCATAATAATCATTGACAGGTAGTTTAGCAGGGCGCTTTGTTAAATTAATAAGTGTAAGAAAATACTGTTTAACTTTATAACGTAATAATAGTCAAACTGAAAAATTATTTTTAATCACAAATCCGTAATCCGGATAGTTTTAAAATTATTGTTTATGAAAAACGTATTGTTCAGTGTATTATTTGTTTTATTGGCTGCAACAGGCGTAAACGCGCAGCAGCATTATTGTATCATTGACTCAAAATACATCCTGGAGAAAATGAACGATTATAAGGATGCCCAGAATAAACTGGATAACCTCTCCAAAGGCTGGCAGGAAGAGATTGATAAAATGATGGCCGATGTAGACAAGATGTATAAAGGCTATCAGGCCGAAAAGCCGATGCTCTCTGATGAAATGCGCAAAAAACGCGAGGATGAAATAATTGCCCGGGAAAAGGAAGCAAAAGACCTGCAGAAAAAACGTTTTGGTTATGAAGGCGACCTCTTCAAGAAACGCCAGGAATTTGTAAAACCCGTTCAGGACAGGGTATTTAATGCAGTTCAGAAAATGGCATCTTCAAAAGGTTATGATATGGTTCTCGATAAAGCCGGTGGCGTTACTTTATTTTATGCCGATCCTAAGCTCGACCGTAGCGAAGATGTTCTGAAAATTCTTGGAATAAACAAATAATGGCTTTTACTTTGCACATCTGAAAAAATAAATAAAGCAAAATACAAAAATGAAAAAAATCGTAATTATCCTGGCTTGCACTTTACTGACAAGCAGCGTCATTTATGCACAGGCAGGCCCGAAGATCGGTTGGATAGAATCAGCCGAACTGTTACAATCTATGCCCGAAAAAGCTAAGGCAGATTCTGAGTTGGCTCATTATCAGAAAGATTTCCAGAGCCAGATTGAGTTGATGATGAAAGATTATCAAACAAAGGTTCAGCAGTACCAGGCAGGAGAAAAGACGATGACAGATGCAATGAAGGAAGTGAAAGGAAAAGAAATCCAGGATCTGCAGTCACGTATCGAAGGTATTCAGCAGAGCGCTCAGGAGAAGATTCAGCAGAAAAAGCAGGATGTCTATGCACCGATACTCGATAAAGCCGATAAGGCGATTAAAGCGGTTGCTAAAGAGCATAACTACGATTACATCATTGACAAAAGCGGCGGCGCTTTACTGTATGGCAAGGATACCGACAATATCCTGCCGCTTGCAAAAGCAAAGCTGGGTATCAAGTAATACATAGCCGGTAATTCAATCCGGGCGCAGATCAGAATTTTCAATAAAGTTCTGATCTGTTTTTATAATTAGTGAAGCTTTTAGCCGGACTTTACGGATTCACCCTGCATTGATTTTAACTATTCCGGTATTTAACCATAATAAAAATACTCCGTAACTTTGCGGAAATAAAATTCATTTACCAATGTATCCTGAATATATAGTTTCCCCGATGAAGGCTGAGTTGACCAGCCACGGATTTGAAGAGTTGCTTACCCCTGCCGATGTAGATAATGTACTGAAACAGGAAGGAACAACCTTGTTGTTTATCAACAGTGTTTGCGGATGTTCAGCGGGTTCAGCTCGCCCGGGTGTGATAATGGCTGTTGAGAACACAACAAAAAAGCCGGATCATATCACTACCACTTTTGCAGGGTTCGATGTTGAGGCTGTTAAGCAGGCACGTAACTGGCTGCTGCCTTATCCGCCATCATCACCGGCTATTGCTTTACTCAAAGACGGTAAAGTGGTGCATATGATCGAGCGCCAGAGCATTGAAGGCCGCCCGGCTCAGATGATCGCCGCAAACCTCAGGCAGGCATTCGAAACCTACTGCTGATAATGATTTACTAAACATATTTATTACAGAAAAGGTGGTCGTCTGACCACCTTTTCTGTTAACCCATGTATCCTGATTTTTTTTAAATATAGCTCTGAAAGAGCGAAATATATTAGCCGGGGGTGTAGTCCCCCGGATATATCATATGGATCTTAAAGCCCTGAAAGGGCGTAAAAAAACTGCACTTAACAATAAAAATCTATCCGGCTATTCTCCTATCGAAACCAGCTCAATTTCGAAAGTAAGGTCTTGCCCTGCCAGTGGATGATTGCCATCAAGTATAACGGTTTCATCCCGCACTTCCACAATTACTACTGCGAACATATTGCCGGCATTATCGCCCATCTGTAGCTCCATACCCACTTCTGGTTTCATATCCTCCGGAAAATCGCTGATCGGAAATTCCATAACCATATCGTCATTGCGCTCGCCATAGGCATACAAAACAGGGATTTCCACTGTCTTCTTCTCCCCGATTTTCATACCCAGCAATGCATCATCAAAACCCTTGATTACCTGGCCCTCACCCGCAGTAAATGCAAGCGGTTCACGGCCCTCACTGCTGTCAAATACTGACCCGTCAGTCAGTTTGCCATGATAGTGTACGTTTACTTTATCTCCTTTTTGTACCTGTTGCATTTTTGCTGTTTTGAAAATTAAATAAAGCGTGCAAGTTACATTAATATGCCAGATGGGAAATTATCTTTAAGAAAATTTATTCCTTGTTTCCAGGTAATGTCATCGGTTCCGTTATCTGTCGATGGTGCCGAAGGGAAATCCGGACTTAAAAATTTGTAATGCTAATTTATATATAGAGTATGGCCCTATGCTATATAAAGTAAACCGGCATTGAATGGCCAAAGATTGGTATTTGATCCGGTTATTTAGTAAGTAAATGAAAAGCAAAACCACCAATATAATCCACAATTTCAACTATTTATAAAAAAATATCCACAAAATTTGGCTAATAATTCCAGTTATCGTACCTTTATGCGCAAATAAATGGAATCACTGCAACCAAATACTATCTGCTAACGACTAAAGACTGAACAAATGAAGAACGATGAAAAACTAATGGCCGAACAACTGTTCTACCAATCCGACCTCACAAAAACACAGATCGCCGATTGCATTGGCATCAACCGCCGCACACTCACCACCTGGATCAACGACAACCAGTGGGACCGCACCCGTACCAGTGCCCGCCACATGCCATCCCTCCTTGCCGAAAACGTTTACATGGTAATCGCGCACCTCACAAACAGCATTCTTTCCGAAGACCGCATCAACAGACCCATCACAGATACTGAAAGTAAGATCCTGCATCGCTTGATCCTCGATGTCAGCAAGCTCAAAAATCGGGCCACTCTCAACGAAAACCTGGAGATGATGCGCTACTTTATGGAATTTGTACAATCAAAAGATCCGGATGCAGTCGGCACAATCCAGCCCTTCGTCAGCGAATACATTAAATCCCGTGCCAAAGTCCAGGCTGGCCAGTTCATGCCCGCTGATTTTAATGATTATGGCCTCAAATCAAGGAAAGAAGAGAACATGGATGAACTCCACAAAGACATCGACGAGCGGTTGAATCCGGAAGAAATCCCCGATCCATACCAATCAGTGAACGTACCGGAAACTCCCATCACCGCAGCGGGCCATGGCTTCATCCCCAACTACACACCATCCCCGTCATTGAAATCAGAAGCAACAAACACCTTATACCAAACCATAGATTCGCCACTTCTTGATGACCGGACAGAAGAACCAAAAGACGATAAATATATTAATGATTGGATCACCAAAAAACAAGGCACCCTCAACCGCGCCGCCCGCCGCAAACTGGCTAAAAACCAGGAAAAGAAAAAGAACAACGCCCCGGTAAAATAGACAGGTTTATATAATATCATGCATAAAGTATTGGTTATTAATTATTAAATATTATTTATTGATTATTGCGAAGAGACATTGCATTGCAACGGCTCAGGTAATGATGGCAATCTGGTTGTCTATATTTTATTGCATAAAAATGATAGCACACCTGGGGGCAACCCGTGCGCCTGCCCTGTGGATTACTCGAAGGGCCCAACGCCACCCGGCAGGAAATACCCGGCAGAAAATACTATGTAATTTCGGAAAAAATAGCGCACATGTAGGGGCAACCCTTGCGGTTGCCCAACGCCACCCGGCAGGAAATACCCGGCAGAAAACACCATGTAATTCCGAAAAAAAAAATCGTACAAGTAGGGGCAACCCTTGTGGTTGCCCAACGCCACCTGGGAGGAAATACAAAATAACCCGTTACGGATAAAAAATGTCCCATTCCCACAGAAAATGAGACTTTTTATACCCCTATTCCGTTGATAATCAATTACAATGTGGGGCTTTTTATTTTATGCACAACGGGAAAATTCCGTAATTGCCAGGCATAAATACTAATGCTGTAAATAATTTGGATTCCTTCAATCCCTGGATACAATGTCAAAACAAAGCAGGAACTTTACCCAAAATCACAGGTTCAGATGAGATTTATTGTCACAATATTTTTGTTGAATTTCTTTATTGCAAATGCATTTGCACAAACCACCTTTGATGATAACATCAGGCCGGCTGATGCGGTGCCGGGCAATTATGTGCCTTTCTTGCAGCACAAGCGTGTGGCATTAATCATTAACCAGACTTCAGTGGTGGGCGATTCTTCTTTACTGGATATGCTGATCAACCGGGGCATAAACGTGGTGAAAATATTTGTACCGGAGCACGGCTTCAGGGGCAATGAAGATGCCGGCGCGCATGTAGACAATTCCACCGACAGCGCTACCCGTCTGCCCATCATCTCCCTTTATGGCAACCATAAAAAACCTAAACCCGAAGACCTGGCAGATGTGGATGTGGTGGTGTACGATCTGCAGGATGTAGGCGTGCGGTTTTATACCTATATCTCTACCCTCGAATATTGCATGGAGGCCTGTGCCGAAAACAACAGGCAGTTTATAGTACTGGACCGCCCAAACCCCAATGGCTTTTATGTAGATGGCCCTGTACTCGAGCCCGGTCAGAAATCGTTTGTAGGTATGCAGGCCATACCGGTGGTGTATGGTATGACCTGCGGCGAATATGTCGGCATGCTTGCAGGTGAGCGCCTGTTCACTAAGGCTGCCTGTGTTGATCTGAAAGTGATAAAATGCACCCATTACGATCATTCAAAAAAATACAGGCTACCTGTTGCGCCTTCTCCCAATCTGAAAACTATGACAGCTATCTATTCCTATCCTTCGTTGTGCCTGTTTGAGGGCACACCGGTAAGCGTGGGCCGCGGCACCGGCAGGCCTTTTGAGCAATATGGCTGCCCTGAATTTGAAGGGAAATATACTTATAGTTTTATGCCCGTTAGCGGGCCTGGTGCCAGAAAACCACCCTATGAAAACAAGACCTGCTATGGCGAAACTACCGGAGAAAACCCGGAAGCCGTGCTTAAAAAACTGGATAACAAAATGAACCTGGACTGGCTGATAAAAGCCTGCAATGCTTATCCGGATAAGGAGAAGTTTTTCACTCCGTTTTTTACAAAATTATGTGGCACAAAGACTATAGTAGATATGATTAAAAAGGGAGCTGATGAACAAACGATTCACGATAGCTGGAAGGTCAAAATCCGGGATTTCAAAAAGATAAGAAAGAAGTATCTGCTCTATAAAGATTTTGAGTAAAATGGAGTGAAAATATACGGGCAGGATGATGGTTCCTGAATAAGAATATCAAAAAAGTATTAACTGAAAATTTAAAGCAGTTTTTAGTATTTAAAAATTAACTATTCTTTCAAATCCGCTACAGTAAAGGGTTTCAAGGAGAATTTGTTTATAGTTTACAAAAAAAATAATTACTTTTTCGGTTATTTGCAATTATTATTCTAATTTAGTACTTTATTTTACAACCACTAAAACTAATAAATATGAAAAGGTTAATTCTTACTGGTTCATTCATTGCTGTGGCTAGCCTTGTATCTTACGGTCAAAGTGTTATGGGGTCAAACCAGGCCGCGCCTGCACCTAGGCGTTCAGGTGCAGTACACCAGGCGGCTACTCCTGAAGCTACTGCTGATAAAAATGTAAAATTGTATCAGAAACAGCTTGGCCTTACTGCCGATCAGTCTAAACGCGTTTATGATTTAGAGCTGTTATATGCTAAGCAGAATCAGACGATCATGGAGAATGGTGGTCCGACTCAGGCTCAGGCCAATCAGATGCAGATGGCTAAAGACCAGCAGATCAAATCGGTACTTACTGCCGACCAGTCTGTTAAATATGAATCAATAAAACCCAAATTTTCCGCTGCTCCGGGAAACTGATAATAGCTGAATTAAATGTATAAAATCTATAGTCCGGACTTTCCTGCACAACAGGTTGTCCGGACTATAATGCTGTTATATCAGGCGTGTTTTCCGTATCCAAGGTCTTTTACCAGTTGCTCAGGCAGCCGTGGTAGCAGATTTCTTGGCAGCAGGAAAGAAGTTAGCTCGGCCAGTTCCTTAAATATATAATGGCTGTCAGCTGCCCCGCGCAGATATTCTGCTCCCGAACTTCCTCCAGTCCCAACGCGCTTGCCTATAGTGCGCTGCACCATATGTATATGCCTGTGCCGCCACATCGATAACTTCTCATCTGTTTCCAGCAGCACATTGAGCAGTTCATAAGGCAGGTGCAATAACGGATAGTCCCGGTAAAGCATTATGAACAATGCATTTTTACTGGCTTCTGCACTGAAAGACCTGCCTTCCGGATAGCTGGCTGCATCAATGAATACAGAATCGAAAATACGGAGGTTACCCTGTTCACCTTCCGTAAGGCTGGCAGTATAGGCTTCGCGGTATTTGTGCCAGAAAGATGCATTGGCGTGTTCGGGCCAGTAACTCTGCAGATTCACAAACGGCATCCTTTCCAGCCACTCATTGATCAGAAAAAGCAGGGATTTCTGCTGCTCGGCATTTTTTACTTTTTCTACATCTTCAGTCGTTAGTTGCGACAGGTAGTAAGCCTTGCCATGCCGCTGGTCATACTTCAGCCCCAACGAGGCTTCTATCATTTTGAATTGTATACTCTGAAACCCCGAAGCAGGCCGCAGCAGGTCACGGAAATCGAGGAAGTCAAGTGGGGTCATGGTTTCCAGTATACCCATCTGCATTACAGCCACATCCAGTATGCTGCAGATGCGCTTGAGCCGGTGCAGGCTGTTATAAATATCAGGCGAATTATCTGTAATAACAGGTTGAAGAAATATTTGCCTTACAATATCCAGCTCATGAAGTATCTGTTTAAACCACAACTCATACGTCTGGTGAATGATGATAAACAGCATTTCATCATTGGCTGTTATGCCTTCTTTGGCGCTTTCAGGTAGCTGGGCTGTTAGAATTTTGCCTAGCTGTAGGTAATCGCTGTAATATACAGGTGCGCGTTCTTTATTGATCATACGGTAAAATTAATTTAATAACCGGAATTGATATTGCTTAATCAGTGAGTAATTTTGTCTTTACCTGAATAAGTTATCAAAGATAAACACCCGGAAAGATAATAGTTATGCAAAGTAAATTTTTGCCGGCAATAAATGGGGAGCTGCTAAGCAGGGCTTATGCATCTGGCGATACGAACCTGCTGTATGATATGCTTGCCCAGCCATTGCATGAAGAGCTGTACCGCCGCGGTACATTCGATTTTCTGGACGACCTTTCCGACGGGCAGCAACTGCTGCTGGCATACGATTATGTGCGCACACAGGTAGGGCAGGGAGGGTTTATACAGTTTATTGAAAACGGATACATCGGTCTTTTGCCTGCTATGATTGAGCAGCTGAAAGCTCTTGGGACTGATGATATGGCCCGGGTGCTCGATGATGTACTCAAAGTTTTTGTGCTCAATAATGAACTCCTCAATAAGCCAACCACAGTTCAGGAGTTTGCCCAGCTATATGACGAACTGAAGGAATTTGAAATAATTGATGAGCGCTTTCATTCATTGAACGTACCAACTGTAAATATAATGCTTGAACATGCTGTGAGCCATCCTGATCAGTATTTTACGGCTGTTTGATATATCGTAAATAGGAGCTCAGATGAGATGGAAAGGCATCAATAAATCTGATTAATTGTAGGGGAAATATCCGTAACTTTATTACATGAACGGTAAAAGGCTGTCTTTATTGGGTCTGATAGTTATAAGCCATGCCTTTGGGCAGGACGTTCATTTACCGGCAAAGGGGCAGAAGCCAGGGTCATTTTCAATAAAGCCATTTCCCGGGTTTACCACAAAGCCGGCTGCAAAAGCAATCCCTGAAAATTATTACACAAAAGGTTTGGGATTTTTTTGCCGCCAGGAGCTGAAAATGCAGCAGATACGTGTACCGGTTACCTTCAGGTTGGGCAGTATGGAATATGTAAACAAGCTGGAGCAAAAACCAGGATACTGAGGTTAGCCGGTTATAAGCCTACTTAAGACCAGCCTTCTGCACAAATTCTTTGGCTACTGGCAGTCCGCTCTTTTGCATCTGAATGATGTGCTCTCTTGCTTTATCAGATTGCTGGGTATCAAAGTATAGCAGCAGCAGGTTGTTGTTCGCCATGCTGTTCGAAGGGTCTTTCTTCAGATAGGCTGAAAGATATCCGATAGCGCTGTTAGGATCTCTTTTTTCCATGGCAACCCTGGCCAGGTAAAAGTCGCATTCATAATATCCGGAACTGTTTTTCTCGGCCAGCAGGTATTTTTCAGATTCCTTCACAGAATCCTTTTTCTGCAGCATTACGCCGTAATAAAAGTTAAGGTATTTTTCATTCGGGTTAAGCTTATAGGCTGTTCTGAACAGATTGCACGATTTTTCAAAATCATCCTTATCCAGGCGGGCTGCCAGCATCATATTGGCAAAAGCAGAATGGGGCGATGTTTCTACGGCCTGCGTCCAGAACGGGATTCTGTCTTCAAAGGCTTTCTGGTGCATAAAGTTCAGTAGGGCCAGCAATGCGCATAATGCAATACCTCCGGTCAGTAATTGTTTGTCCCGGAGCTTGTTTATCAGCAATGATGTTTGCGAAAGCATCAGCAGAATACCAATCATCGGCAGGTACAGCCGATGTTCGAACGATTGTTCATTCAGCTTTGCAGGTACAAACAATACCGGCAGCAGGAACATCAGGAATATAGCCAGGCCACTCAGCACTATTTTAAGGTTGCGCTGTTTGTTCAGGTAAGTAAATACCAGGAGCAAAACCAAAGCGGCAATACCATACCAGATCACTGTATCCTGCTGAATGGGGAAAACACTTAAATTGAATGGCAGAAATACCTTGCCAAGGTACTGAATAATGAGTGGCAGCCTGGGCAAAAAATCCTGGGCAACCTGCGCCATACCAATATTGATCTGCACAGTAGCCGCAGATCTTACCAGGTACCAGGTTATAAAACATCCGGCCCATACAGCATACTGGATCAGGTTATTGCGGTCATTCCACTTGCTGTTGCGCACAAAAACGATAAGCACAAATGCAACGGGGGCTGCAAATACAGCTGTCTCTTTAGTAAAGAAGGCCAGTAAAAGAAACAGGACGGAGAGCAGCAGGTATTTTATTTTTCCACTTTCCGTATAACTGAGTGAGCATATAAGGAAGGAGAAAACAAAAATGGCGAGCATAGTATCATTTCGGCCGGGTATCCAGGCTACGGCCTGCGAGAGCACCGGGTGAACAGCGAATACAAGGCATAACAGGAAGGCGTGGAGTTCTTTTATCTCAAGCTTAATGAACAGCTGAAAGAGCAGGAAAACAGAAACGAGATGAAACGCAAGGTTGAACCAGTGGTAGCTGCCAAAATTCAGGCCATGGTCACTGAGCTGGTAATTGAGTATCATGGAATCCATGAACAGCGGCCGGTAGTAGGGATCTTTCACGGCATCAAAAAGGCCCCGCTGGAAGGAAACGGCCAGGTTGCTCAGGTGTTCATTGTATTCATGAAAGTCACGTATGAAGATGGTATCATCCAGATCGGTAAGCCCGTATTGCAGTGACGGAAAATACACTACTAAAACAGCCAGCCCCAGCCAGAGCAAGGGGTAGGGTATTTTAAAGCCTGCGCTATCAATAGCGGCAGGCCCTCCATTTTTTACAGACTGGCTTTCTAACGGTATTGGCCTCCGGAGCGGTTGATTTGTTTTTATTTTACTCACCTGATATCGGAAAATGATCCCAAATATATAAAACAGAAAGACAACAGAACATTATAGATAAAGGTTCTGAATTAAAATCCGGTTGCCGGATAATTGCCAATAGTTACCGGGAAGACAGTTAATGCACTTCCAGCTGGTTGTGTGTACCATGAGACTGGAGCAATTCCCTGGCCTTGTTCACTTCCTCATCGGTGCCATGGGCGAGTACCAGGTATTTTCCGGCTACCAGTTCATCGTGGTATTTTTTTGCATTTTCATCGGTTACCCCCGCCGACACCAATGCCGATACGATACCACCACCCAGCAGTCCGATATCGAAACCGGCTATAGCCCCAATGAGTGCGCCGGCGCCAAAAAGGAATCCGACACCTGGTATAGCAAATATACCTACACCGGTAAGAATGCCCAGTGTAGTACCCAAAGCTGTACCTGCTTCCACGCCGCCAAGTTTCAATTTGTTCTTCGGGAAAATGTGCATTTGCTCGTCTACAGATTCTGTATCCATAAGGCCCATAATGGACAGATGCGAAACTGGATAATCGGAATCTTTTAAAATCTGAACAGCTTCTACTGCCAGATCATGCGAATCGTAAGTGCCGATGGCTGAATTCATGATCTTAATTTTTCATAAAGTTACACATTAAAGGGCTAATTTAATAGGCCCAGAAAAATTATAACAATGTCATAAACCGTGTTTTCGCGGGTTGGTTATGATGTAAATTATTTCACTTAAAATAGTTGCCATTGAACTGATATAAATCAAGTTCCGGTACGATTATTTAGCTTAATTTTAGGTTGCAGAAATTCAAAACTTAAAAACTGAAATTATGAGAATATGTCTTTTTCTTATGCTGGCTATTACTTTCCCGGTTTTTGGTTTTGCACAGGATGCCAATCCGCAGAATACGAACCAGAATGCCCGGCAGACAATGGCAGTAAAGGTACCTTCATGGGCTGAAGGCCAGAATTATGATGCCAGCGCCCACGTTTATTTCCCGGATTATTATACATTCTACGATCCTGCACGGGGCGGTTACCTTTATTGGGATAATAACAACTTCAGTTTTTCGCCCAATGTGCCCTCCTTTCTGGAGAAAGTAGATCTTTCCAAATCAAGGATAAAGATACTAAAGGGGCTAAGCCTGGACCTGCATCCGGAGCTCAATTACCCTTATTATATGAAGCTTTACCCTGCCGATGGCAACGGGAATCTGAATGTGCCGGTGCCTATACCTGGTAACCCTGCGGGGCATTAATAGATATTGCAGGCAATTTCAGTATTTAAATTTTAGATTTTTAATTTATCAACCAGGCGAAGTGTCTCAGTTTGAATGGTAATGAAAAGATTTTTTAAATTTCCGGATATTTTTTTCTGTATTTTTTAAGAATAAGGTAGGACAGCCTGGATAAAAGAAGGCTCAAAATTACGATTGCCAAAATTATCAAGTAACTCAAAACGCTATACCAATCCCAGCGATCATCACGCCTATCAAACCAAAAAGCAATTATGCAAAAAAACGACGCCAATTATTGAAATAACAGAAATGGTGCCAAAGAATACCACCACCAAAGTAAGAAATATATCACCTATAAGTCTCATTCTTTTATTTGAAATTTAAAGGTAATAAAAAATGCTGCATTATGCAGCTAGTTCTAATCAGGCAATTCTTCATTAGATTTTTTGGTTTTCATTTTGAAGTCATAATTTGCTTTTGTTGTCTGATTAGCTAACTTTGTTGTGTGAAAGAAAATTTCAAAAGAAACATTTATTACTATAAAAGGTATTTCCTTGATTTCTTTTTATCACAAACAAAAGATGTTCAGAAGAAAATCAAATGGACTTTAGAACTGGTAATGACTTTGGAAAGAGTTCCATCCAAATACTTCTGTTATTTACCTGGCACTGATGGTTTGTATGAAATAAGGGTTGAAGTGGGTAATAATATTTTCAGGGTTTTCAGTTTTTTTGATGAGGAAACCTTGTTATCCTGTTGAACGGTTTCCAGAAGAAAACTCGGAAAACACCTGTTGGTGAAATTGGTATGGCCGAAAAAATTAAAAAAGAATATTTCAATGAAAAATAAGATCAACAAGAACCTGACATCATTTGAGAGCCATCTGGATGAACAATATGGCAAACGGGGTACAAAACTGCGTGAGGAATATGAGCAGGAATTTGAGGCATTTAAACTTGGAGTATTGATATTGGAGATGAGAGAAAAAAATAACCTGACCCAGGAGCAACTTGCTGATAAATGCGGTACCACAAAATCCTATATTTCCCGTATTGAAAATAACGCGAGCGATATAAGGCTTTCGACCCTCATGAGAATTATAAGGCAGGGATTTGGAGGAAGTTTAAGATTAAGTGTGGATATGCTTTAATAAATATCAACCTGATTATTGACCAGAATTTACCACAGATGTCTGACACCAGCTTCAAAAAAAAGCAAAATTCTTCTGTTCAAAATGATATTCAGCTAAGCAAAGAGAAGTGGGCTTTGCCCTCCTTCACAATCCAGGCTTTATTTATTGCCCTGCTGGCGATAGTATTTTATGCTAATACCTTCAACAATGGCTATGCGCTGGATGATACTGCTGTAATAGTAAGCAATGAATTTGTGCACCAGGGCTTTGCGGGCATACCAGATATTCTCACAAAGGATGTTTACTATAGTTATTACAACCAGCTGGGCTCCAGCGACCAGTTGAAAGGGGGGCGGTACAGGCCATTATCGGTTGTGTCGTTTGCCGTAGAACAACAATTTTTTGGCCCGGTGGCAATGGGGGAGACAGACAGCATCATCAGCAACGGGCTGGGATTTGAAATGCAAATGCCTTATGAAAAAAAGTTTCTGCACGAGATGCACCTCAGGCATGTGGTTAATGTGGCGCTGTATGCCTTGCTGGGCGTGGTTTTTCTGTACATGCTGCGGTTGATTGTTTTTAAAAATGATCCGGTAATGGCGCTGGTAGCTGCAGTGCTGTTTGTCATTCACCCGCTGCATACCGAAGTAGTTGCCAATGTGAAGAGCCGGGACGAAATAATGTCATTGCTTTTTATCTGTCTCACTTTTATTTATTCATTTAAATACCTGGAATTTAAGAAAGTGTGGCAGTTAATTATGGCCCTGGTATGTTATTTCCTGGCCTACCTGAGCAAGGAATATGCCATAACCTTAATGCTGCTGCTGCCCCTGTCTTTTTATTTATTTAAAGGTACCTCTTTATTGAAAAGTATGCTGAATACGCTGCCTTACCTGGCCATTACATTGGTTTATTTGTTTATAAGGCTGCAGATTTTGGGGCAGCGGAGTGAACTGTCGGACAGCGATATACAGATAAACCCCTATGCATGGGCCTCTGGCGCTGAAAAGCTGGCGACAGAAATAGCAACGTCTTTGAATTATCTGAAACTGCTGCTGTTTCCTCATCCATTGTCATCTGATTATTCCTACAACCAGATACCATATGTGGAATTTAGCAATCCCGTAGTGTGGTTATCTTTAGTGGTTCACCTGGGTTTATCTGGCGGATTCTTTTATTTTCTGAAAAAGAGACCGGTACTGAGTTTTGCCATTGCCTTTTACCTGATCAACCTGCTGATGGTGTGCAATATAATTTTTGATATAGGTGCTACCATGGGCGAGCGGCTGATTTTTCATGCTTCAGTGGGGTTTGTAATCGGGGTAGCCTGGCTGCTGGTAAAGGGTATTGAAAAAATAAAGGCGGTAAGTATTCGAAAAACAGCTCTGGCAGGGTTGATGCTGGTGGTTGTAGTATTGTGCGGTTTTAAAACTATAGAACGGAACAAAGACTGGAAAAGCGATGCTACTCTGTTTTTTCAGGATATAAAGGTATCTCCCAACAGCTTCCTGGTGAATGTGAATGTGGCTACCATGCTGGTGAACCAGAGCGACTACGAAAAGGATGAGCAGAAAAGGATAGCCAACCTGCACCGGGGGGTAGCCCTGCTTACCCGAGTGCTGAAAATGCAGGACAATTATGTGCTGGGATATATGAACCGGAGTGTGGCATATTATAAACTGGGTATGGCCGACAGCATGACTGCAGATCTGAACAGGGTGCTGAAACTGTACCCTATACATCCCGTATTGCCGGAGATGTATTACCATGCAGGTATGCTGTATATGGCCAACAGGCAATTTGTGCAGGCGGATAGCGCCATGCACCGGTCTTATTATCTGAACCCAGGGGTGCAGGATGTGAAAAATGAAATCGGGATTATTGAAGACTCACTTGCGAGGGGAAAATGATTAATAGAGTTGACAATAAAAATTTAAACAATTACATTTGGCTATCACTTATCAGCAATGGCAAAAAAGATAAATAATCCTGTGCAGGCAAACAGGCCTTTACAACGTCCTGCGGCAGTAAACAAGAAGAAAGAAGAGGTATATGTGGAGCAGCCGTTTGTGCCTGATCCGAAAATACCGGCATGGCTATATAGCTTTAAAAATCAGGCAATATTAGTGGCAATGCTAGCCATAGGGCTCTATTGCAATACATTTAACCATGAGTATGCGCTGGATGATACCATCCTTATAGTGAAAAATGAGTATACCTATGAGGGCTTTGCGGGCATACCCAGCATACTGACCAAGGATGCTTTTGACAGCTATTACAAGCAGTTCAATTCGAGCAACCAGTTGAGTGGCGGGCGCTACAGGCCCTTATCCATCGTAACTTTTGCTATTGAGCAGCAGTTTATGGGGGCTATACCCAAAAGTAAGGTAGACAGTGTAGTGAGCCATGCAGGGGAGCTGGGCAAGCAGGAGGATACACTGAATAAGAACATGCACGTGAGGCATGTATTGGGAGTGCTGTGGTATGCGCTTTCGGTTATTGTGATTTTGTATTTTTTGAGGTTTATAGTTTTCCGGAACAACCCCTTGCTGGCGCTTATAGCAGCGGTATTATTTACCATACACCCGCTGCATACGGAGGTAGTTGCCAATGTAAAAAGCCGGGATGAGGTGATGTCGCTGATGTTTATATGCCTTACTTTTATTTATGCATTCAAATATGAGGAAATGAAGGAAAAGAAAGGGTTCCTGGTGGCGGGACTCGTGTTTTTCTTTCTGGCATTTCTTTCGAAGGAATATGCAGTGGGGCTGATGTTTCTGCTGCCTTTATCCTTTTACCTTTTTAAAAGATACTCCATTTCCAAAAGTCTTGTTGCCACTATCCCTTACCTGATAGTTATGGTGTTTTACCTGTTTATGAGGCTGCAGATAATAGGCCCCAAGAGCGCTGATGCGGAGACCGATATACTGAATAACCCCTATGCCCTGGCCAATGAAGCCCAGCAACTGGCCACAAAAATATCGACCACGCTCAACTACCTTAAACTGCTTATTTTCCCTCATCCGCTTTCGGCCGACTATTCTTACAATACGATTCCTTATAAAGACTTTACGGATATAATAGTTTGGGTATCGCTGGCAGTGCACCTGGCGCTGATAAGGGCTTTCTTTTACTTTTTCAAGCGCAGGCATGTGCTGAGTTTCGCTATAGCCATTTATTTTGTGTTTATATTGCTGATATGCAATATCATCTTCAACATAGGAGGTACGATGGGTGAACGTCTCTGCTATCATTCTTCGCTGGGCTTTGCAATTGCCGTGGCCTGGCTGCTCTATTACGGAACGCAGAAGATAAAGCCGGAAGCAACAGGCAGGCTGGCACTGGCCGGGTGCATGGTACTGCTGCTGGGGCTGTGCGGGTTTAAGACCATTGACCGGAACCAATACTGGAAAAATGACCAGACGTTGTTTTTTGAAGATATCAAGGTTTGCCCCAACAGTGTGCTGGTGAATGCCGATGTGGCATCATCGTATGTGAATATGAGCGATGCTGAGAAAACAGAGCAGGCCAGAGTGGATGACCTGCATAAGGGTATTGCTTATTTCTCGAAAGCCATAGAAATAAATCCCGCCTTTGTATCGGGATACCTGAACAGGGGGATGGCGTATTTTAAACTGAAAATTCCTGACAGCGCTTATGGCAACATATTGCGGGTGTGGGAACTATACCCCAAGTACCCTAAAGTAGCCGAGCTGATGTATAATGTAGGGGTTAACTTCTATGTGGAAAGGAAGTTTCAGCAGGCCATGATGGCATGGAATACAGCGCTGAGGATGGACCCCAATTATGGGCCTGCAGCCAGTGCTATAGCTACCTTGAATAACCAGATCAAGGCGGGGCAGGCGCAGCCGGTGAGCGGGCAGTAGATAGCAGCCGGTTGAGTGGGAAGTTGATGATTTGGATAAGGAAGGATTTCTGTTTGGAACCGTGATGGTGTATCCGGCAAATCGGGTTATGATAATTTTATCCTGATTAGTATGTATTTACCATCCCTGGTTGGTTTCAACATCCCCTCATGAAGCCGTTCATCTCTCCAAGATGGATTGAAGCTGCGAATCTGGACATCTATTCCCACTAATTGGATTAGGGTAATTTTATTCCAGGAGGGCGATGGAATGGTTTCTGAAAATATGCGGGTATAGAAATGCTGAATAATGAAAATTATTTGCAGGATACAATTTTCGGTATTTCGAAAGCTTATTCTTTCCTCGGGCTTAAATTTCTAATACCGGTAAAATTCAAGCATAAAAAAACCTCCTGATTAAGGAGGTTTTGAAAAAGTTTAAAAATGGTATTTATTTGTTCCAGGCTGAAGGAGCGCTCAGATCAGAAGGATAATATCCGAAATCGTTAGGTATATCAGTAGCTGTATCTACTACCTCATAGCGCATATTGATGGAACCAAAGGCGCCATATGTAGTAGTGGTAAATATATTGCCAACACCAAAAGTAACCTTGCCCTGATATTGCTGGTTTGGTATATACAATGTATCGCCATTAACACCACCTATATAACCATTTACAGGAACAGTAAAATAGTTATAGAAATTGATAATCTGCACATCGGTGATTTTTGCGCCTTCCACAATACTTATTGCATACTGAGCTGCATTGGTGGCGCTTCCCTTTTCGAATACCTGCCAGTTGCCGAGGAATTTCTGCCTTAGAATGGTTTCGCAATTAGTGCCACCATAGCCAGATGGGCATATACATGCACCCTGATTGCAGACGCCGTCGTGTGAACATACAATGGTTTTGCACTTATCCCTGTTGCATGAAACATACATAAAGGAACCAAAAATAAAGAATGTGGCTATGGCTGAAAATAAAACTGATTTAAATGGGGCCTTCATTATTTGCGTAAATTTTTAATGAGCATAAAAATAATAAAATTATTATAACGAACCTGTAAAAAGTGCAAAACTAAAATAATTTATCGGTTGACGCCGGTTTACAAGGTATAAATATATTCCAATATCGTCATCAAAGTATCAAAACCTAAAAATATTTTTTTACACTATTTTTCGGCATCTGCTTTATAGGCCCTGATTCCCCGGTAAATAGCCATTGCTACCTCTTCCTGTCCGGCCTCGGAATTCAGGTATGTTTCCTCTTCCACATTGGTAATAAACCCAATTTCTACCAGTACGCCAGGCATTGCACTGCCTGCCAGCACTTCGAGAGGCAATTGTTTTACGCCCAGGTCATTTGCTCCCGGCCCCTTTTGGTACGGACGCGTCTGTTGCGCGAATTGTTCCTGTATCTTACCTCCCAGTGAGGCACTCTTGAGCTGGAATGCCTGGGAGTACTGAGCAATGATAATGGCGGTCTGCGGGTCGTTTTCATCCATCAGCCCGGTTTCAGTAGTCATATCCTCAATTGCTTCCTTTTTCTGATAATCGCGGTGCAGGGCAAGCACATAGGTTTCTACCCCGCTGCGCTTGGTTTCGTGGTGACGGATTGAAGTATATATAGGCTGCTTCACCGATTTATGGTGGCGTTTTACCATTTTATATCCTTTCAGGATTTTGGTATATGTAAAGGGAGTAGAGTTGACATGGATAGCAACAAATAAGTCGGCATTGGCCTGATTGGCTATTTTATGGCGGTCGACCAGTGATGGATAGGTATCGGTGGTACGGGTATAGATAACCTGTACGCCCTTCATACTGTCTGATAATATTTTGCCCACTTTAAGCGTTACAGCGAGTGTTATATCCTTTTCTTTTGAAAAAGCGCCCTGAGCACCAATATCTGATCCGCCGTGGCCCGCATCAATAACTATTTTGGTTATTGTTTTGCCTTTTGCGGACAGCAGAGCAGGCGCACCTGTAATCATTAAAAAAAGAATTAACAGTTTAGTTCGCATAATAATGTTTCACAAAAGTTTAAATGTACAAAGGTCAAAACCGGACTCAATTAAGTATTTTTGCCCCGTTCATGAGCCTTCGCGGTAAATTTATTCTAAAATTCCCATCCTTACATTGCTTTACTACCAGTATTGCAATCATTTTTATATTCTTTATAACAAATAACGCTTTCGGACAATCTGAAGATATACCCCCTGCCTATTCAACAGGGTTTCCACTCAGAGACACTATTAAGGCTGTGAAAGACAGTACAACAGCCAGCAAAGATACGTCGCAGCTACCTGTTTCAAAACTGAGCCTTGACAGCCTGAAAAAGAAGGACTCACTCTCGGCTGCCTCAGATACATCGAAACGCAGAAAACTGGAGGAATCTCTGGGCATTAAAATATCTAAAGACGCCCTCACATCGGTGGTGAAAGCTGAGGCCAGAGACAGCATGGTAATGGACCTGCAGCATAATCTGTTTTATCTTTACGGGAAAGCCAAAGTATCGTATGAAGAAATGACCCTGAATGCGGGGCAGGTAACCTACCGGCAGGCAGACAATATAGTTTCCGCGGCTCCCTATAGCGCGCAGAAAGATACCGGGGAAGATAAAAATACCTTTACGCAAGGCAAGGAGAAATTTACGTATGACTCGATGCTTTATAATTTTAAGAGTAAGCGGGCTATAGTAAGGAATGTGCACTCCCAGTATGGCGAAGGATTTGTATTCAGCGAACAGGTGAAACGGAATCCCGACCAGACAATATACGGTTACCATAGTGTGTACACTACCTGTGCCCTGGATACGCCCCATTTTGGTATTAATGCGCTGCACATAAAGGTAATTCCGAACAAATGTATTATCTCCGGACCATGTAACCTGACCATTGAGGGAGTGCCTACCCCCCTTTTTCTGCCATTCGGAATTTTTCCGATATCTGACAAGCAAAAATCGGGCTTTTTACTGCCTACCTATACTGTGGAGCAGCAGCGGGGTCTGGGGCTGCTGAACGGCGGCTACTACTTTTACCTCAGCGATCATATGGATCTGCTAACGCAGGCAAATGTATATACAAAGGGCAGCTATGCGCTCAGTGCAATAAGCGACTACAGCAGTATATATGAGTACAGAGGTTCATTTAAATTTTCTTATGCATATAATAAGACCGGTGAGGATTTTGAACCAGGGGCAACTATACAAAAAGATTTTATGCTCAACTGGACCCATCAATCGGATGGGAAAGCTATTCCCGGGCAAAGCTTCAGCGCATCGGTGCAGGTAGGTACTTCTTCCTTTTATTCCAATAACAGCCTTGATCCCAACCAGATACTCCAGAACCAGTATACATCGAATATCAGTTATTCTAAAAGCTGGCAAGGCACACCCATCGGACTTACCATAAGTGCTTTGCACAACCAGAATACCGGTACCGGCCAGGTTAATGTCACCCTTCCATCCGTCAACTTCCATATTACGCAAATCAACCCATTCCAGAAAAAATCGCACATTAAGGCAAAATGGTATGATAAAATCACATCGAGCTATACTGTTGATATGCTGAACCGGACCACCTTTACCGACAGTACCTTCAGGATTGCCAATCTCTCCTTAAGTAATTTCCAGACCGGTATACACCATGCCATACCACTCAGCGCCTCTTATACCGTGCTCAAGTATATTAACATGTCATTCAGTGTGAATTATGACGAATACTGGATTACCCAAAAACTGCATGAAGGTTGGAGCACAAAGGACAATAAAATAGACAGCCAGATAAACCAGGGTTTTTTTGCTGAAAGGGATTTTACTGCAGGCGTCAATTTCTCTACCCGAATATATGGATTGAAAATTTTCAAAAAAGGTAGTCTGCGTGGTATCCGCCATGTACTTACCCCTTCGGTAGGGTTGAGTTACCATCCGGATTTCGGCGCTTCGCCATTTAATTATTATTACAAAACACACCTCGACACGTCGGCCAATATCAGCTACCTATCCCCATTCCAGACATCCATTGTTGGGGTTCCACCCAATGGCAAATCGGGGCAGGTGAATTTTGGCCTTAATAATAATCTGCAGATAAAAGTCAGATCGGCAAAAGATACTGTTACCGGATATAAAAATGTTACGCTGATTGATGCACTGGGTATCAATGTTTCCTATAACCCTGCAGTAGATTCTTTTCAGTGGAGCGCGATAGGTGTAAATTTCCGGACGAATGTAATGGACAAGATCAATATCAGTTCCAGCGCTTCGTTCGATCCCTATGCATTTAATTATGACCAGGGCCGGCGACTGCCGGAAACAATGGAAGATATGGGTTTCGGGCTTGCCCGTTTTACCAATGCTTCGCTCTCCCTGGGATCCAATTTTCATTCTAAACCGGTTAGCGGCGTAAATAATCCAACCAACAGTGAAGAATATGGCAGAATAATGAGGAATGCAGGTTATAACGACTATGTGGATTTTAATGTGCCCTGGAGTTTTAATTTCAGCTACACATTGAGCGCTAACCAGACTTACAATGCCGCGGATAAAAGGGATACCCTGGTTTACAGCCAGAGCCTGACCTTTGCTGGTGAACTGCAGATAACCAAAAGATGGAAAATGAACCTGAGCAGCGGTTATAACTTCGGCTATCACCAGCTTACCCTGACATCGCTGGATGTATACCGCGACCTGCACTGCTGGGCAATGCACCTGCAACTGGTACCCTTTGGCCCGCGCAAAAGTTTTACATTTACACTCAATGTGAAGTCGGCTATACTGCAGGACCTGAAGCTGGTAAAAAGAAGGGATTACAGGGATTCGCCGAACTAAGAAAAGACCTGGAAAAACTGATTTGCTTCTCATCAGGCAAATTTGTATATTTATAAGTCTCACGCAAAGGCTCAACGGTGCAAACCGAGAGACTAAGGAAGCAAATTAAAAAGCAAGAACGCAAAGCCATCAATTCAGGTAAAGCTCAAATTTAGCATGTTATTGATACTTCAACTCCAAATTCTCCTCACTTTCTAAAAAGATAGAGAAGCATATAAAGGCAAGTACCTTGCACATAGTATTTTACAACTTTTGCTTGATTCAAAAAACATTTCTTGAATTACCTGAAATAGAAGCCTGGTTAACAACAATGTAATATTGATTGAGCATATAACTTTAACCGCAGAAAATATTCGAAAAAAAATAGCAATTACGGAACAGGAACAGTAAGGGATTGCAACCTTATAATTGTAATACATTTTGTATGTTTACCGGATGGTCAAAAAAATATTTGCCGTAGTATCTATATTCCTTCAATTAATAATCGTATTCAAAAGTGCATACTATTATTTGCAAATACACTCTATTTATGGTTCTCCATTAATTCCTCATTCTACAGTAAATCACATTTCTACACCTTGTCTTATAGTAATTATAAGTGTTATTCCATTTTCAATAGTTTCGTCCTATTTATTTAATAAGGGCAAATATTTCATTTGTATTATTATCGGTGTAGTGGCACTTTTTTGGGAATATATTGCTTGTCATTATTTATGAGGTTGCACTACAATTCAAACTGAGATATTGTCCACTTTTCAGTTATTGTGGTTTTACCTTTCATTTGATTATTTTTGCAGCCTTATTTAAAACTTCAATCAATCAATATATGGCGATCGTTGACCTTGTAATGCCGAAAATGGGGGAAAGTATTATGGAAGCTACCGTGCTGAAATGGCATAAACAACCGGGTGACCAGGTGAAGCTTGACGAGACCCTGCTGGATATTGCCACAGACAAGGTGGATAGCGAGGTGCCATCTTCGGTAGCCGGTGTAGTTACTGAATTGCTCTATAAGGTGAATGATGTGGTTCCGGTAGGAGCAGTAATAGCCCGTATTGATGCAGGCGGAGCAGCACAGGCTGTAGCTGCACCTGCTGCAGTGCAACAGGCAGCAAAGCCACAAACTGCAGCGCCTCAATACCAGGCAGCGCCAGTGGTGGCTGAGCATAGCGGCGCACGATTTTATTCGCCGCTGGTACTGAATATTGCGGGTAAGGAAGGCATCAGTATGGCCGAGCTGGAAAAGATTCCGGGGACAGGAAATGAAGGCAGGGTAACCAAAAAAGACATATTAACTTATGTGGCTGAAAGAACAACGCAACCAGCAGTTCAGCAACCGGTGCAGCAGCCAGTGGCGGCGCCTGTTCAGCAAGTTGCAGCCGCAGCAGTAAATCAGCCAGCAGCTTCACAACCTCAGGTACAGTTTACCGGTAATGTGGAAATTATAGAAATGGACAGGATGAGGAAGCTTATTGCGGATCATATGGTTCGCAGTAAGGCTACTTCTCCGCATGTTACCAGCTTCACTGAAGCAGATGTGACCAATATTGTGAAATGGCGGGACAGGATAAAAGGGCCGTTTGAAAAAAAGTATGGTGAAAAGCTGACTTACACGCCAATATTTTTTGAAGCTATAATAAATTGTATCCGCAAGTTTCCGCTTATCAACTGCAGCCTGGATGGTAATAACATTATCATCAAGAAAGACATCAATATAGGTATGGCTACAGCGCTGCCAACGGGCAACCTGATAGTGCCGGTGATTAAAAATGCCGATACTAAAAACCTGATTGGCTTATCGAAAGATGTAAATGCACTGGCCAATGCTGCCCGCAATAATAAACTGAAAGCCGACGATACCCAGGGCGGAACATTTACGGTTACCAATGTGGGCACTTTCGGAAGCCTGATGGGT
The DNA here is from genome assembly GCA_903835005.1 of uncultured Bacteroidota bacterium. Taxonomy (GTDB): domain Bacteria; phylum Bacteroidota; class Bacteroidia; order Chitinophagales; family Chitinophagaceae; genus Nemorincola. The sequence goes on from CAILLK010000137.1 coordinate 31,522, forward strand.
ACACCTATCATTAATCAACCACAGGTAGCCATACTGGCGCTGGGAGTAATAAAGAAAAGGCCGATGGTACTGGAAACTGCAGATGGAGATGTGATTGCCATCAGGCACATGATGTATTTGTCGCTCAGTTATGATCACCGGATAGTAGATGGTTCGCTGGGTGCCAGTTTCCTGACATCTGTTGCCAATGAGCTGGAGCAATTTGACCCCAACAGGCAGTTTTAATCAATAATTCAGATTGTAACAATACAGGGCCCGGAAGCAGTATACTTCCGGGCTCTTTTTCTGATATAAAATAGCATTAAAACAGCCCGGAAAATCATTGTTTCTGGTAATTATATGTTAACGTCCTGCGGGACAAGTATAACCAGATAGCTGATCCTCAATTATCTTAAAATAATTCTGGCTTTTTTTATTTCCGTCAATACTATATTAAAAAAGAAACAGTAAATTACAGGCAGCAAAAAGGAGCAGCAAAAGTTTATTTTTTATCTCTTTTTATAGAACCAGGGCAATGGAAACCCTTTACAGGTAAGCTTTTCAAGGATTAGGGCATATTGAGTGGCAATACAATATCAGCATCAGGCGCAGCAGGCAACAGTTTGGATAACCGCATTACAAAAAACATTTCAGATACAGCAAAAAAGGTTCCAAACTTTCAAACCTCCAAACTGTAAGTTTCAGTAAACAAACAATAGTGAATTGATTTTTTTTTTCAACAAATTGTTAGCAATTTCGTCCTCCCGTAAAATTTAGCAGTGCAGAGAACAACCACCGCTAAAACAGATCCGGGAAACCCTGCAGAAAACGAAAAAAACAGCTTGAAATCTCAGATTGATATTGCTGATGCCGGTAAATTTTATTTGCATCAATTGTAAGGTTTGAGGAGCTATTTAAAACTAAATTGAATTAACCGGTGAACGTTGTTTCATAATATGGATAAGCATCTTTACAATACTACAAATAATCTTTTCACCGAAGCAGAACAACTATGGGAAAAATGTTTGGTTATAATCAAAGACAACGTAAGCTACCGTACTTACCAGACATGGTTTGAACCGGTGAAAGCTGTGGGGCTGACAGATAATGTACTTACACTGCAGGTGCCGAGCCAGTTTTTTTATGAGTGGCTTGAAGAACATTATGTAGAGTTGCTGGGTAAGACAATAAAGCGTGTACTGGGCAGAGTAGGCAGGCTTGAATACCGGATAATGATGGAGAACAACAGTTCGCAACGTAATCCGGCATCAGTTAATGTATCGGGCAGCACACACACCAAACCGGCCAAAGAAAATAATTATGTGGATATGCCCCTGAAATGGGATGATCCGCACAGTATAAAAACACCTTATGCAATTCCGGGTCTTAAGCGGATGCAGATAGATCCGCAGCTGAATGCCAATTACATTTTCGACAATTATGTAGAAGGAGAATGCAACCGGGTAGCCCGTTCGGCAGGTATACATGTTGCCCGCAAGCCGGGGGCTACTTCCTTTAACCCGCTTGTTGTATATGGCGGGGTAGGGTGGGGCAAAACACACCTGGTTCAGGCAATAGGCAATGAGGTGCGCAGATTGCATCCGAATAAGGCTGTACTGTATGTGAGCGCCGAAAAATTTATCAACCAGTTTATTGATCACTCCAAGAATAATGAGGTAAATGATTTCATCCATTTCTATCAGCTGATAGATATACTGATAATGGACGATATACATCTGTTTGTATCGGCACCCAAAACCCAGGATGTTTTCTTTGCGATTTTCAATCACCTGCACCAGAGTGGCAAGCAGATAATACTAACAAGCGATACGGCACCACGTGATCTGGAAGGGATGCAGGAACGATTGCTGAGCCGTTTCCGCTGGGGTTTGAATGCTGATATACAGGCGCCTGATTTTGAAACAAGACAGGCTATTCTTGAAGTGAAAATGCGGCAGGAAGGACTGGAAATACCGGAGGAAGTAGTGAAGTATATTGCCTACAACATACAAAGCAATGTGCGGGAACTGGAAGGAGCCCTGATAGCGTTGTTTGCCCAGGCTACCCTCAACAGGAAAGAGATAGACCTGGACCTGGCCAAGCGGGTGATGAAGAATTTTGTGAAGACGGCTGCACGCGAAATGACTATTGATAACATTCAGAAGCTGGTGTGTGATTATTACCATGTAGCCTATGAGCGGCTGCTTACAAAAACACGTAAGCGGGAAGTGGTGCTGGCGCGCCAGATTACCATGTACTTTGCCAAGAAGTTTACCAAGCAGTCATTGAAAACGATTGGCGACCATTTTGGCGGCTTCGATCACACTACTGTTATCCATTCTTGCCAGACGGTTGAAAACCTGATGGAAACAGACCCGGAGTATAAAGAGAATCTGCTGGAGATACAGCAGAAGGTGCAAATGGCAAGTATATAACCGTTTTCGGGCTAAATAACTTTATTGATATAAATATTATGCTCCATAAATTCCTTCAGGGAATTTATGGAGTTTCTGTTTAGTGCCCAGCCCCAGTTTATTCCTTAAAATCAGCAAGTGCAGGTGAAGGTTCTATTTTTCAGTGCGCTATAAAAGACATTCAATCCCTGCCAATAGATAATAAGAGGCCAGAGTTTGGGAAAACGGGCCGTTTGGAAAGGTAACGGGGCCGATCAGTAAAACAATTTTCTACCCGTAATTGGCCTGAAAGTCTTTGTCAGTGTATCTTTCAGCCAGTAGTTGAATCTCTTAATGCGGGTGTTCAAATGTTAAAGTGGATCTTTTTGAAAAAATAAACGAAAAACAATTTGGTGGGACAAGAATGTTGCCTATCTTTGCGCTCCCAAAAAGAAAACGGGGCAGTTAAAAAGTTCTTTGCAAAGCGGGTTTAGAGAAGAGGATTA
>CAILLK010000138.1 GCA_903835005.1 uncultured Bacteroidota bacterium
AAGCAGTGCAACAATCAACCGAGACCGTCCTGTTGAAACAACAGCAACCATTAATCTGACAAACCGCCGTATGCCGAACGGCACGTACGGTGGTGTGAGAGGACGGTGAGGGAAATAATCCCTCACCTCCTACTCGATTGCAGCCAAGAAATAATTATTTCTTAGAATCCATTTTCTTAGAGTCCATTTTCTTAGAATCCATTTTCTTTGAATCCATTTTCTTGTCGCCAGCTTTCTTAGGAGCAGCTTCTTTCTTAGGAGCAGCTTCAGTTTTTGGAGCAGCTTCTTTTTTTGGAGCAGCTTCAGTTTTTGGAGCAGCTTTTTTCTTTGGAGCTTTAGGAGCATCCTGAGCGAAACTTACAGAACCCATAACAAAAAGGGCTGTTGCTAATGTAAAGATTTTTTTCATTTTTGGTTGATTTTGCGCAAAAGTAGGGACAATATTTTTAATTAGCAACTTATCCCGAAATATATTTTTCCGCTTTTATAAACCAATACCAACAAGTGAGATATTGTTATTCGGTCCTAAGTGCTACTTTTGCAACTCAACTAAATTTACGGATATTGACTCCCGACATAAATAACCGTTACAGTAAGAGAGGTGTTTCTGCTCAGAAAGAGGATGTACATAAAGCTGTAGCCATGCTGGATAAGGGATTATTTCCCAATGCATTTTGTAAAATTTATCCGGATTATTGGGGCAATGACCCCGAATTCTGCAACCTGATGCATGCCGACGGGGCTGGAACCAAATCTATACTGGCTTATATGTACTGGAAGGAAACCGGTGATTTAAGTGTGTGGAAAGGTATCGCTATTGACAGTATTGTAATGAATATTGACGATATGCTTTGTGTGGGCGCTACAGGGCCATTTACCTATTCATCTACAATAGGCCGAAATAAAAACCTGATACCCGGAGAAGTGATTTCAGCTATTATAAATGGTACTCAGGAATATTTTGACAGGCTTAAAGAATTTGGTATAGAATCTTACCTGATGGGTGGAGAAACGGCTGATGTAGGTGATGTGGTGAGGACGGTTATTGTAGATGGAACCATGGCTTGCCGGATGAAAAGAAGCAAGCTGATCACATCCGAAAAGATACAGGCCGGCGATGTAGTTGTGTCTCTTGCCAGTTATGGCCAGGCCTCCTATGAAGATGAATACAACAGTGGAATGGGCAGCAACGGATTAACCAGCGCACGCCACGAAATGCTGAAAAAGGATTATGCAATAAGGTTTCCAGAAAGTGTGGATCCCAACCTGCCGGTAGATGTGGTTTATAATGGTAAATACTCTATGACCGATGCAACAGAAACACCGCTGAACATAGGTAAAATGCTGTTATCACCTACCCGGACTTATGCTCCGGTGGTACTGAGCATAATGGAAGAGCTCTCTGATAAAATACATGGCATTATACACTGCAGCGGAGGTGGCCAGAGCAAATGCCTTCACTATCTGCCGGGGCCTGTGAGGGTAGTTAAAAACAATCTGTTGCCCATACCTCCTTTATTTAAAATGATTCAGGATTCGGCAGGTACAAGCTGGCATGAAATGTACCAGGTCTTTAATATGGGGCAGCGACTGGAATTGTTTACAGACAAAGATTCGGCAGAGGCAATTGTCCGGATAGCTGCGGCATTCCATATTGATGCGCAGGTTTCGGGATATGTGGAAGCAGCCGCCCGTAAAGAGGTGGTTATAGAAAGTGATAAGGGAAGATTTGTTTATTCCTGATTAATCAAGCGGATTTGCGAGTACATGAAAAACAGATTGCAGGTTCAGCACAGTGGTTGATGCAGGTATCGCGTTAATATGGGCCTGAAGTCTGAAATAAATAGTATCCTGAACGAAGTAGTTCTTAAGATTAACATCAATGTTTGTTGTCAGATTCAGTAATGACTGGCCTTTTGGTATATTGTATTCATTGGCCACAAGAACTTCCGGCTGATTGGGCGCTGAAATAAAGACCTGAACAGAATCGAGGAAATCAAAGTTCTGATTTGCCGGAGCAGCCAGTTGTAATGACAATCCTTTCAGGTAAACATCCAGTATCATATTTGCAGCAGTATTATACTGGCTGATGAATTGTTTGGAGTTGGTAGCAACCGGAATTGCAGGAAATGGCAGTGAAATTCCACCTGACGGCAGAACAAAACCTGCCGTATCGGCCGCTATTGCCGGCAGGCTGAATTGTGCAGCGTAAGGAATATCTACGTTGATATTGGCAATTTGCTTGATTTTATTACATCCGGTTATCAATGTAAACAGTGCTATAATTTCAATTACGATGTGCTTTTTCATAAAATAAGCGTTTGGTCCAATAGTGTATACTGCAAAAGGTGTGCCGCAATCGGCTATTTATGTTTAATTTCGCAATCTTTTGATAGAATAATGACAAAGACAGTTGCCATTCATACTTTAGGTTGTAAATTGAATTTCTCTGAATCGTCTTCACTCAGCAGATCTCTGGAGGCGGAAGGTTTTGGGAAAAAGGATTTTGATGAGGACGCAGATATTTATGTAATAAATACCTGCTCTGTGACGGATAATGCAGATAAGGAATGCCGCTACCTGGTGAGAGGCATACAACGCAGGGCGCCTGAAGCTATGGTTGTTATTACCGGCTGTTATGCCCAGTTGAAGCCTGAAGAAATTGCCAGCATTGAGGGAGTTGACCTGGTATTGGGTGCAGCTGAGAAATTCAATCTTGCCTATCATCTCAAAGATATTACAAAAAGCCAGGCGGGTGGGGGAGGAGCTAAAATCTGTTCCTGCGACATTGAAGAGGTTGAGGGGTTCAACAGTTCCTTTTCGCTCAACGACCGGACCAGGGCATTTCTTAAAGTTCAGGATGGATGTGATTATAACTGCAGCTTCTGCACAATACCACTGGCTAGGGGACACAGCCGGAGTGACCGTATAGAGGGGGTATTGGCCAATATGCGGGAACTGGCTGCAGGGGGGATAAAAGAAATCGTGCTGACAGGTATCAACCTTGGCGATTTTGGTAAAGGCAATGATGGTGGCAGGCATAATGATAACTTTTATGACCTGATACAGGCAATGGATAAACAAACGGGGATTGACCGCATACGGATATCCTCCATAGAACCCAACCTGCTGACTGATGAAATAATATCATTTGTGGCAGGGTCTGAACGATTTATGCCTCATTTTCATATCCCCTTGCAGAGTGGATCGGATAAGATACTTGGAGCAATGCGCCGCCGTTATAAGCGAGATATTTATGCAAGCAGGGTAGCCTTGATAAAAGAATTAATGCCCCATTGCTGTATAGGGGCCGATGTTATAGTTGGTTTTCCCGGTGAGACAGACGAGGATTTCAGAGTAACTTTAAATTTTCTGCACGAGTTGCCGGTTTCCTACCTGCATGTATTTACGTACTCTGAAAGAGCTGATACCCTTGCTGCTGAAATGAAACCGGTGGTGCCAATGCATGTAAGGAATGAGCGGAATAAAATGCTGCGCACTTTATCTTACCAGAAAATGCAGTATTTCACCGCTATGCATACCGGATCTGTTCGTAAGGTATTGTTTGAGAAAGCACAGAAAGACACTATGATGGAAGGTTTTACTGATAACTACATAAAAATCGCTGCTCCCTATCATGCCGAATGGGCAAATAAAGTTGTGGAATGGTGTATCTGACGATACTGTGATATTAGCGCTTTTATTGGTTTTTATTCCTGAATTTCTTTTCAGGATTCCCGTTTGTTTTGAATCATCAGATTTAACATAATTCACACAAGCAGGCTGTTGCATCAATTGCGCAGTTACTTTGAATTTCAAATGATTGAAACAGGGCCTTTTGCGTAAATCTCGCCTAACTGCAATTACTAAGATTCTGTGGAAAAATAACAGACCCTTCTGTATAAAAATTTTATTATTAATCCGGTAATATGCTTATCTTTAGGGTAAAGATAATTTTCAATTATTTTATTAATATACAGTTAAAGATTAGTATGAGTATTAAAACAGTTTTGAACCATTAATTGCATTTTCAAACTTTAGTTATGAAAAAAAATTTCTTCCTTGCCAGCCTTTTTTTACTGGCCTCCCTATCAGGAAATTCTGTTTATGCTCAGATGGTAGGCGATAATATTTTCTTTCCGGGGCATTGGGTGGAAGCAGCAATTGCTCCCAATGGCTCAATGGGCTCAACCAGGGGGGTGCCTACGGGATATTACAGTAATTCACCCACTTTTACGATATATGATCCGGCATTGGCTGCATCTGCATCTGTATCTACCCCCTTAATGATGATATATGATGAAGGCCATGATGGCTGGACCACGGCATTAACAGGAGTACATCCGCCATTTATGGGCGACTATTCAATGCCGGGTACACCTTACGAAGGTTGGGGTATCCAGGTAAACGGAACACACAGTGAGGCACAGTTTCAATATTATACCGGTGGTGGCGCACCAACCGGATATTCAGGAGGTACATTAACGGGAACTAATGTATCCTATTCAGATATCGGAGGAAGCCTTATTGGCGTTTGGGCCGGTACGACAGCAAGCGGTCAATTAGCGATCACCCAAACTACCCAGTTGGATACCGAAGCTTCCTGGGTGGTGTTTACAGTTAAATTAAAAAATACCGGAGGCACCGCGCTTACCGGCATTTATTATGACAGGGAGGTAGATCCGGATAATGATGAGACACATATTGCAGGTACATATGGAATTACCTGCGGAGGCAGTTTTTCGACCAATAACACTATTAATTATCAGAATGATTTTGCCCACAGGGTTGAAGTAACGGCGGCAGCTACCTGCGTTACAGTAAATACCCTGTCTATGGCTACCAAGGACTGCAGGGCCAGGTGTTATATTGCAACCAGCTGGCCCATGTCGACAGGTACAAGCCTGGCCACGACATGGTCAGGCGCACCTGCGGTAGGATCTGTAAGTGACGGAGATTATGCGATAGGTATTGTATGGAACATAGGATCGATAGGCCCGGGCGACAGTACCCTGCTGACCTATTCCTACATATACGATAATCTGAATAACATTGACAGCGCCGTAACTAATCCGCAATTGGTTACCTTAAGTATTGCACACGATTCTACGGATACCGTTACGGCATGTGTTTTTTCGGGTGATACGCTCAATGTAAGTATTATCAACGGATCAACCGGAACTTATGCAGGTGCCGCATGGACGTGGGCGCCAAGTACCTATCTTACAGCCACTACCGGTACTACCAGTTCAGTACTTACCAGCAGCCTTACGAGCACCATGACGTATACGATAACAGGAACCGATACCCTGTACGGTAACTGCGGCAGTAAAACATTTTTACTGACGGTATTGCCTCCCACTTCAACGCCGCCTCCATCGGTTCATGATACCTCATTTTGTCTTGGAGCCATTGACGGGCCAATTACATCCTGCGCTACGGGTGTAGGTATAAAATGGTATACAACCCTTACCGGTGGAACAGGAAGTACTACTGCGCCTACACCGCCTACTGGCACAGTGGGCGTAATTACTTATTATGTTACCCAGACTTATGCCGGATGCGAAAGTAACCCCCGCGTGCCGGTGCATGTAACAATTGTTCCGCTACCCGGTGTTGTAACAGGTCCATCAACGGTTTGTGTGGGTTCCACTATTACCGTTGCCGATACTGCAACCGGTGGTCACTGGTCCAGTTCCAATCCGGCTATTGCAACAGTCGGGTCATCAACAGGCATTGTTGCCGGAATTACTTCCGGAGTTGTAACAATTTCCTACACCGTTTCATCAGGGTGTTCTGCTTTAAAACTGGTTACAGTAAATCCGTTACCTGTACCTATAAGTGGAATAATGACAGTTTGTGCAGGTTCTTCAACCCCATTGAGTGATTTTGGTGGTGGTACCTGGACCAGTTTCCCCACAACAATTGCCACAGTGGGGCCAACTACCGGCATAGTTAATGGTATAACTCCGGGCACTGCTACAATAACATATAGCCTGGCAACAGGATGCACACGGTCGGCAATAGTTACCGTTAATCCAAGCCCATTAGCTATTACCGGTTCATTGGTGGTTTGCGTCGGATACACTACTCCGCTGGCTGATGCTACAGCCGGAGGTACGTGGACAAGCCTGACACCAACTGTAGCCACCATATCACCTACAGGCGTGGTAACGGGAGTTAGCGCAGGTACCAGCCTTATTTCCTATACTCTGGCAGGCTGTGCGGCCACAGCTACTGTTACAGTTGAAACGGCTCCAGGGTCAATAAGTGGCATAAGTACGCTCTGTGCTGGATCCACTACTTTCCTTTTCGATCCTTCTTCCGGAGGCACCTGGAGCAGCAGTAATACCAGTGTTGCCACCATAGGCTCTACAACAGGCGTCGTTTTTGGTGTTACTCAGGGCACAACGATTATTACTTATGCATTGTCTACAGGTTGCTATGCATTTTTTCCAATGACTATTAATCCGGTACCATCTCCTATTACCGGGCCATTGGTTATGTGTGTGGGATCAGTTGATACACTCAACGATACTACAGCCGGAGGTTTCTGGTATTCGGCAGCGCCAACTACAGCAGCAATTGATCCGGTTTACGGAACAGATACCGGTATGTCGGCAGGCACCACAACAATTTCTTACACATTAGGGTCTGGATGCTCAGCAATTGCTACAGTTACTGTTAATCCTTCACCCGGATCAATTTCCGGCGATGCGCCGATTTGCGCCGGACAAACACTTTCATTGTTCGGGCCGGGTGGTGGCACATGGTCCAGCACTAATCCTGGAGTCGGAACAATCTCAACTACGGGTATAGTTACCGGCATTACATCCGGATATACAACCATTTCGTATACTATGCCATCGGGTTGTGCATCTACAGCCGTCGTAACAGTAAATGTATCTCCATTACCCATTATAGGCCCTTCGGGTGTTTGTGTTGGATTGAATATTACCGAGACAGATGCTACCCCTGGCGGTACCTGGAGCAGCAGTAGTCCTGGTGTAGGTACAATTTCAACAGCCGGGGTATTCACCGGGATTGCAGCAGGAACAACTACAATCTCCTATACAGGAATTGGTGGTTGTGCAGCAACGCTAACCGTTACCGTAAATTCTTCTCCTCCACCTATTACCGGTCCTACACATGTATGTGTTGGTTCTTCGATAACTTTAAGCGATATAGGAGGCGGCGGCTGGATAGAGGATCCTGCTTTCTATCCTTATGCGACTCTTGTTACTGCAACCGGTGTTGTTGCGGGTGTTTCATCCGGTTTGGCAATAATCACGTATTCGATAGGAGCGGGTTGTACTACCACTACAACTATTAATGTTAATCCAATACCAGGCGCTATAGGCGGAACGAATAAGGTATGTGCAGGCAGCTGTATAATATTAACGGATGCCGGAGGAGGTACGTGGAGTTCCTCAACTCCTGCAATAGCTACTGCAGGTGCCACTACAGGCAGTGTATGCGGTATAAGTACCGGATTAGCCACCATAACCTATACACTGGCAACAGGTTGCTCTATTACCAAGCCGGTAACCGTAAATCCATTGCCCACTGCATATGTCATTACCGGCGGAGGGGCTTATTGTGCAGGAGGTACAGGTTCGGACGTGGGACTTAGCGGATCAACTTTGGGCGTACTTTATCAGTTATATGTTGGCGGAGTGGTATCTGGTACACCGCTTCCCGGTACAGGCAGCCCGCTTGATTTCGGGGTGCATACTACTGCAGGAGTTTATACAGTTATAGCCACCAATTCTGTTACCGGGTGCGTAAAGACGATGACCGGTACTGTAACCATATCAATCAATCCTTTGCCAACTTTATATACTGTTACCGGCGGCGGTAATTATTGTGCCGGTTTGCCCGGACTGCATATTGGGCTGACCGGTTCCACATCGGGTATCAGTTATCAATTGGAGATAGGCGGAGTAGCAACGGGTGGTCCGGTTACGGGCACTGGTTCAGCCCTTGATTTCGGGTTGCATACTGCAGCCGGGATATATACAGTAGTTGCCACTAATACGGCAACAACCTGCAGCCAGACCATGACCGGCAGTGTGACTATCGTTATAAATCCGGCACCCGCACCAATTGTAGGTCCATCGGCCTTATGCCCGGGGACAACTATCCTGCTTACAGATGCAACACCGGGGGGGATCTGGTCAAGTACCAATACATCAATAGCCACTATCGGATCTGCAACCGGAGTTGTCAGCGGTATAATTACAGGTACAACTACAATCATCTATTCATTAACAGGTACGGGCTGTTCGGTAGCAACTATAGTAACGGTGAGCCCGGTACCCGGCCCGATTATCGGCCCGTCTGTACTATGTGAGGGTATACCTATTACCTACACAGACATAGTAACCGGTGGAACATGGACCAGCAGCGCTACAGGCACAGTAAACATAGCTTCATTTACTGGTACAGCCAGTGGTATTACTACCGGCACTGCTACAATAACTTATTCATTGGGAGGCACCAGCTGCACGGTAACCAAGGTGGTAACGGTCAATTCAGGTCCGGCGGCTATCTTGGGGCCTAATACTGTATGTGTTGGAAGTACTATTACCCTTACCGATGCTACGCCTGGTGGTACCTGGACAGCGAGTGCACCATTGATTGGCAGCATTTCAACTGCAGGTGTTGTTTCGGGTGTTTCAGCCGGTACAACTACTATATCCTATGCCATAGGTTCAGGCTGTCCGTCCATACGCGCGGTTACTGTTAATCCGCTGCCATTGGCCATAGGAGGTCCGTCGGCGGTATGTTCCGGTTCATCGGTTACAGAAACTGATGCATCAGCAGGTGGTACATGGAGTGTATCACCTGGCGGTATCGCTTCTATTGTATCTTCCACAGGATTATTAACCGGTTCAGGCCCCGGCGGTACTGCAACCGTAACATATACCTTAGGCACAGGTTGTTTAATATCTCGAGCGGTAACGGTTAATCCGTTGCCTGCGGCTATAGGTGGTGCGCTTACTGTATGCATCGGCTTGACGACAACATTGACTGATACTAATCCCGGAGGAACATGGACCCACTCTACCCCCGCGGTAGCCATACTAAGCAGCACGGGTGTGGAAACCGGCCTTGCTACAGGTACTGATACAGTAACTTATACTCTTCCGACAGGTTGTAAAATATCCGGAGTCGTTACGGTTAATTCTGTACCTACAGCCATAGTTGGTGGTGGGAGCATATGTGTGGGGGCTACATTAACG
>CAILLK010000139.1 GCA_903835005.1 uncultured Bacteroidota bacterium
GCAACTTCGGCCAAAATTTCATTTCCCGGAGGTATAGCTGTGAACAAATATGGCTACCTGTATGTTTCTGATGCCAATAACCACAGGGTAAGGGTATCTCCGTTTAATGGCACCATTATGATTACAACTGATACAACATCTATTCCAGCCGGAACTTCAGCAACATTTACTGCAAATACTTCACTGGTGAACAATCTGACTTACCAATGGCAGATAAACGGATCTCCGGTTTCAGGCGCAACAAATAATACATATACAGACTACAGCGTAGTAAGCGGGAATATATATACCTGTGTACTTACCGTAACTCCCGATTGCAGCACAGGCTATTCGGCTACCAGCAACAGTATTACCATTACTACTTTTGGTCCGCCAGCTTTCCCCACAGAGGTTACTCCTTCTGCAATTGCAAACGGACTTAGGTATTATCCAAATCCGGTACACAACAGCCTGACAATAACCGGTGAGGGGTTTGCTGATGGGCCTGCAACTATCAGTGTTTTCGATCAGCTTTCCCGCGTGGTGTTTTCCAGATCAGCGATGCTCTCAGATGGTATTATCAATGAACAGATAGATATGCAGTCTTTACCTGCAGGTTTATACATTATTTATGTTACTGATGCTGCATCCAAAACGGGCATAATTAAGTGTGTTAAAAACTAAAATCCCTTTGGAATAACCGCTGTTAATAATTGATCCCTTTTCACCTGAAGCTAAAAATAATGGGTTAGGCAGAATTCCAATTCAGGAATGTAAATGGTTATTAGAATTCAAAAACCAACTTGAAAAATCAATGACGTTTTTTGAACTTAATGCTCAAGGGATACGTAATTAGTTATAGGGCATAACCACTCATGCTTTCCTGGCATTAAACTATTTAATTATTTACTGTTTGGAATTTATATTTAATTTAAATTTTACATATTGTATACCCATTAAATAATAGCGTTGTGGTACGATTTTTTATACTAAAAATTGTGTTGCCAAAGTAATAAAAGAATTTTTAGACTACCAGGATATTAAGATTTGTGATGTCAATCTAATCAGTAATTAATGAGCACAAAATTATTACGAAGCAATGTATAGCAATATTAAATATTCAATTTCGATAAATGCCCTTAATTAATCCAATAACTGGCAATGAGGAAATTTTCAGGTCAGAGAAGCCCATAAACTGGAAAAATATTCCAGATACGAGATGTATTTAATTTTAATTATCTATTGCTGATTTAAATGCAATACTTTATATCTGGTACGCATTTTGATAATAGTTTATTGTTCGGCCAGTTTTGTGTAGAAAATCATGAGAATGTTAAGATTTAATAAAAAATCAAAATGAGAATAACAATTATTTATACTGCGTTATTTATGGTATATGTAGTTATGGACAAAAATTAATTCTTTAGATGTTGCAGGAAAACTTAATGAATTAAATATCAAAATACTAATATAAATACAACAGCAATATAATATTGATTACAAGAAAGAATTCATTACCTTTATCTTTTCTAATAATTATTTGCAATATATTATACTATAAATAAATTATTTTAAATAGATGTTGAAATAATGAATTAATAGATATTAATACATAAGTATGAAGCATTTTTTTCTATTACTCGCCCTTTTCAGTTTAAGTTTTGCTGTTTCAGCTACCACTTATTACAATAAAGCTTCAGGAACGGGGGCCTTACAAACCCTGTCAAACTGGGGTACAGCAACCGATGGTACAGGTACAGCGCCAGGTGGGTTTACAACTTCAGGCGATATTTTCAATCTGTACAATGGCTCATCAGCTACCATAAGTGCTGCATGGATAATTACCGGAGTTACACTCAATGTAGGAAATGGTTCAGCCGCAATGGACCTGACTATACCACCCTCTTTCAGCCTTACAGGAACAGGCACTGTAGCCGTTAGTGCCGGAGCCACATTAACCTTGCAAAACACAACAAACCCTACGCTGGGAACACTGAATGCAACAAGTACCGTTGACTATAATGGTACCGGAGCTCAAACAATTGCTATTGCAACATATGGCAATCTCTCTTTATCAGGTGCACGTACCGGAACACCCGCAATCACGCTGGCATCGGGAACTATTAAAGTGGCGGGAAATTTTTCGGTTACCTATACTGGCGCTATAACATTTACTACTACCGGTAATACTTTTACCTACAGTAGTCTTACCGGAGGTTCCACAGTAGGGGGCATTACCTATAACATTCTGACATTCAGCAATACCAGCGGAACAAATACCGCCGGAGGAAATATAACGGCAGGTGGCACAATGACGACTACAGCCGGAGGCACACTGGATATGGGCGCTGCAAATATACTTGCAGTTACCGGAACGATTACCAATAATGGAACAATTAAAACTTCGGTACCCACTTCGGTGAGCGCGCTCCCTATTCCTGCAGCAAAATCATTAAAGGGAACTGTGATTTATGGTGCGGTAACTGGCGGGCAAACTATAGTTTCTGAAACGTATTATACTAACCTTATCCTGAATAATACAAGTGGCACTAATTCTGTCGGCGGTGCAATAGTTATAAGAGGTGGAGGTGGAATTACTACTACATCAGGAGGCACTATGGATTTTACTAATGCTTACCGCTTAACAAAAAGTGGCGGAGGGGCAACTCCTACAATCACAAATAACGGTATTATACAAACCGAAGTTTTAACAGCTACAAGCCCTACTCCGTTTACAAGTGGACTAACATGGAATGGTACCGGAACAGTTGTCTATAACGCGGCAACTGGAAGCCAGACAGTAATGGCAGGCACTTACAATTGTAACCTTACCCTTGCTAATACAAGCGGTACTAATACGGCCAGCGGTGTAATAACCATGAATGGCACAATGACCACCACAACGGCGGGAATACTGAATATGTCAACATTCGCTATTGCCGGAACCGGGACTTTTGTCAATAACGGTACGATCAGCACCATGTCTGTTACTAACCCAGCCCTGCCTTCAGGAAAAACATGGACTGGGACTACAGGTAATGTGATCTTTGCAAAAACAACAGGAGCACAGTTTGTACCTGCCGGTACCTACGGAACACTAAAATTCAGCAATACAAGCGGCACAAATACAGCCAACGGAGCGTTAACGGTAACTACTTCACTTATTACCACCTCAGGTGGTATAGTAGCCATGGGTGCCAATCAGTTGCTTGGTGCGTTTACCCCCTTAAACAATGGGTCTATAACAACTACCTGCACAGTAAACCCAGCAATACCTGCCGGGCTAAACTGGTCGGGTACCACCGGTGCAGTAACATTTGCCGCTACTACCGGAGGGCAGTATATTCCCTCAGGCACCTATCAGACACTTACCTTCAGCAATACCAGCGGCACAAACACAGCTGCAGGAAACATTACCGTAAATACCGGGACTATGACTACCACCGCCGGTGGAATACTGGATATGAGTACCGGTAATGTGCTTAGCGGAACCGGAACATTTACAAATAATGGTACTATTCAAACAGAAGTACCATCGTCCACCAGTACTACGCCGATCCCTACAGGCCTTACGTGGGCCGGAACAATTACTTACGGAGCTTCAGCCGGAGCGCAGACTGTTGTGAGCGGCACCTATAATAACCTTAACTGCAACAACACGAGCGGGATAAATACTGCCGGCGGAAACATTACAGTAAATACCGGAACAATGACCACAACAGCCGGTGGCACGCTGGATATGGGTACATCCGGTATTTTAAGCGGCACAGCTACTTTCACCAATAACGGTATCATTAAAACTTCTGTACCAACAGCAACCAGCGCTACACCTATTCCTGCAGGAATTGCCTGGGGTGGAACAATTGTTTATGGCGCGGCATCTGGCTCACAGACTATTGTTTCAGAAACATCCTACAATAACCTGACACTAAGCAATACCAGCGGAACCAATTCCTCTACAGCCAACCTGGTAGTTAACGGAGCACTGACTACCACAACCGGAGGAACTACAGACATGGGGACATATAGCCTTAACGGAACCTTGTCTTCTATTTCAGGTGGCGGAACTATTGAGACTTCCAATACAACAACCACCCCTTTAACTGCCGGCAAGACCTGGACTCAGCTGATAACCTATTATGCAACAACCGGCGGGCAAACAATTGTAAGCGGCACGTATAGCGGTGGCCTTACCAATAGCAATAACAGTGGAACCAATACCGTTGTCTCTGCCGGAACTGTGAGCATTCCCGGTAATCTGACTTTAACTTCAGGGTCTTCATTAAATGATAACGGTGTAACAATTACTCTCGCCGGAAATTTAAACGGAGCAGGTACACATACCGGAACCGGTGCGATAAGCATGACCGGGAGTGGTGCAACCATTTCGGGCGTAACACTTGGCAACCTCAAATTAAATAATTCCGGCGGATTCAGTACCACCGGCAATGTAACCGTTAACGGCACACTGACTTTAACCTCAGGTAAACTTAATATTGGCACCAACAATTTTACTTTCGGCCCGGCTGCCCCTGCTGTTGCCGGTACATTATCTGCTTCAGCAATGATTATTGCAAATGGAGGCGGACAGGTGCAAAAACAGTTTAGCACAACGGGTTCCTTTCTGTTCCCGACAGGCGACAATTCTCCGGTTTATTCTCCCGTAACCCTGAACTTTACCGGAGGTTCATTTGCCGGCGGCGCGTATGCGGGGGTAAAAGTGACTAACGCAAAACACCCTCAGAATGCAAATACAACCAATTTTCTGAACCGTTACTGGAGTATAGCAACCTCGGGAATTACCAGCCCAGTATACAATGTAACTGCAGCATCTTATGCAGCCAGTGATGT
This sequence comes from uncultured Bacteroidota bacterium, assembly GCA_903835005.1. Classification (GTDB taxonomy): domain Bacteria; phylum Bacteroidota; class Bacteroidia; order Chitinophagales; family Chitinophagaceae; genus Nemorincola. The sequence continues at coordinate 4,831 of CAILLK010000139.1, forward strand.
TACAGGCACTGAAGGGAGTATGGTTCTGGGCGCATACAGTTCATTGCCCTGGATTAAATTGACAGGAAGTTCGGTAAATAGTTCCACACATACATTGTCTGCAACAGGCACTATCACAAATACAAGTACGGATATAACCGGTATTAACTCGTCGAACCCGTCAGTTAATATTACTTCTCCTGCGGCCAGTATTTGCAGCGGCAGTTCAGCAGTGCTTACCGCCAATCCTACCGGCGACCCGACTTTTACTTATTCATGGGCGCCTTCAACCGGCCTCTCTTCTACTACCGGAACAGTTGTAACCGCAGCGCCAACAGCAACGGGCACAGTAGCTGCAGTGTATGTATACACAGTGACAGCAACCGATGGGAATGGATTAACAGCTACCGGAACTTTTACATTAACAGTTAATCCTGTGCCTGTAATCAGCGGCATTACCAGCGTATGCCAGGCATCTACCACAACCCTTGCCAGCAATATAAGTGGCACATGGAGCAGCAGTAATAGTTCTGTGGCTTCAGTAGGGTCATCTACAGGAATTGTAAATGGGGTAGCTTTAGGAACAGCCATAATAACCATTACTCCCGGCACAGGCTGCACTGCGTCTGCACCAGTATCTGTAAATGCGGTACCCACAACAATAACCGGCCCGACTGCTGTTTGTGCAGGATCCGTGGTAGCATTAACTGAGTCAGTTTCCGGTGGAACCTGGAGCAGCAGTGATATAACAATTGGCACGGTTGATGCTTCTGGCAATGTAACAGGTATTGCATCAGGGTCGGTAACCATCTCCTACACTTCCGGAGCAAGCTGTTATGTAACCCAGCCCATGACAGTGGGGCCTTTGCTGCCCATAACAGGCACCCTTAATGCATGTGTTGGGTTAACCACTACACTAAGTGATGCCTCAGGCGGAGGAACATGGAGCAGCGGTAATACTGCCATAGCAACAATCGGATCAGGTACAGGCATAGTAACGGGTGTTACTGCAGGTACAGTAGGCATCACCTATACATTGGTTTCGGGATGTACCAGAAATGTAACCGTAACAATAAATGCAGTCCCTGCTTCGATTACAGGAACGCTAAATGTGTGCACAGGTCTCACAACTTCACTTGGCGAGTCGGTTTCAGGTGGTGCCTGGAGCAGCAGCAATTCCGCTATTGCTAATATTGGTACCAGTGGAATTGTAAGTGGTGTTGCAAACGGAACTGCTACAATATCATATATATCTGGCCCTGGTTGTAATGTTACTGCGGCAGTTACTGTAAATCCATTGCCAGCGGCTATTACCGGAACTATGAGTGTTTGTGCTGGCTCATCAACAACATTAAGCGATGCCACCGGTAGTGGAACGTGGAGCAGCAGCAATGCAAATGCAACTGTGGGAACATCCGGAACCGTAGCTGGCATCACAGCGGGTAACTCAACCATAACTTATACACTGCCTACAGGCTGTATCAATACTGCTCCGATCACTATCAATGCGCTTCCTGCTGCAATAACCGGCACTTTAAATGTATGCGTTGGGCTGACAACTACCCTTAGTGATGCTACAGGCGGCGGCTCGTGGAGCAGCAGCAATACGTCTCTTGCAACTGTCGGCACAGGTACCGGCACGGTTTCCGGTGTAGCTGCAGGTACACCTGGTATAACTTATACCTTATCGGCTACCGGATGTGCATCAACAACACCCGTAACAGTGAATCCATTGCCTTCAGGAATAACCGGCACTCTTAATGTATGCCCCGGATCAACTACAACATTAAGCGATGCCGGAGGCGGTACATGGACAAGCAGTAATGCAAATGCAACTGTAGGTAGTTCATCAGGCATTGTAAATGGTGTTACAGCCGGAACCAGTACAATAACCTATACTCTGCCAACCAGTTGTATCATAACAGGAATTGTAACTGTTAATCCATTACCTGCCGGAATTACCGGTACTCCTGTAGTGTGCACCGGACAAACCACATCTCTTAACGACCTGACAACAGGTGGTACCTGGAGCAGCAGTAATACAGGCCAGGCTACTATAGGTTCAGGAAATGGTATTATGAGCGGAGTGGCTGCCGGGAACCCGACAATCACCTACACTCTTTCAACAGGTTGTAAAACTACAATTGCATCGACTGTGAATCCTGTGCCGGCAGCTATTGCAGGCTCACTGACTATTTGCAACGGATCAACAGAAACGTTTACAGACGCAACAGGTGGAGGAACATGGAGCAGCAGCGATGTTACCAATGCCACCATAGGTTCATCTAACGGTGTCATAGCTACAGTATCTTCCGGGCCAACAACAATTACTTATCAATTGACCACAGGCTGCAATGCTACCACTGTTTTAACAGTAAATGATGTTCCCTCACCAATTGTCGGAACAACAGAAATTTGCTACGGACAATCAACAACACTGACGGACCCTGACGGTGGTGGAACATGGGCAAGCAGTGATAATACCATAGCTACCATAGGCTCTGCCAATGGCATTGCAAACAGCGTTGCTGTAGGGTCGGCTACCATCAGTTATACTTTTACCTCAACCGGATGTTATACTGTAGCAGGTTTAGTTGTTGATCCCTTACCATCCGGAATTACAGGTAATCTCCTGGTGTGTGTTGGTTCTTCAACTAATTTAGATGATCTTACTTCAGGCGGAGACTGGACCAGCAGTAATACAGCGGTAGGAACCATAGACCCCGTTTCGGGAATTGTAGCAGCTCTTACAACAGGTACTACAACTGTTACTTATACACTCTCTACCGGATGCACTGCTACTTCTGTAGTAACTGTAACTGCGATGCCGACTATTGCCAGCGCCACCAATAGCGGCCCGATCTGTGCAGGTGGCACTTTAAACCTGAGTGCAAATACACCTGCCAATGTAACATCATACGCCTGGTCAGGCCCGGTATCCATAACATCCTCTGCATCTGCCGCTGCCAGTGTACCTTCCGCAAATTTAGCTGCCGCCGGTACTTATTCTGTAACTGTAACAAATGGAACCGGTATCGGATGTACCAATACCTATACAACAACAGCCACTGTAAATGCTACGCCTACAGCCGGACCAACAAACAGCGGGCCCATTTGCAACTCCGGAACTGTTACACTCACTGCTAACCCCGGCGGAAGCACTACCAATTATACATGGAGCGGATCAAATCTGTCTTTTTCTACTGTTGCCAATCCAACAGCTACTCCGACAACAACAGCTACATATTCTTTAACTGTTACCAACGGCACAGCGGGTTCAGGATGCAGTTCCA
>CAILLK010000140.1 GCA_903835005.1 uncultured Bacteroidota bacterium
ATTCTTCAAACAAGCAGAATTAAAACGAATGACTATAGAAGATTTACTATAAAACATTGTAGTCAGAAATAAAGTATCAATTAATATAAACTATAAAAAATAAGAAGTACATATCGTACTGCCAAAGGGCTTAAAGGTGATTGGCAATTTGTTGCAAGGGTTTTGCCACATCATTTCATCAATAAAATGATAATACTCCTTTGCTTTATAATTTCCCGGCAATGCAGTACATTGATCTGGGTTCTGTTTATGAATTTTATGCGATTCTGGTCCTTCTATACAGAGTAATTGGCTATTCCTTTTCGGGAACTTCCATCAAATTGACCTTAGAATACGGCATTAGCGGGTTTTTCGGTCTTAAACAGGATCATTACAAATTGCAACTACGCACTTTTGCCCGAGATTTTACTTGGACGTTTTTTTCTGCAAATTGTTTTTATTAGATTATTCAGAAGAAAAAATCACTTTTCCACTAACCTTTTTGAAAGAAATAATGTCTTCATATATGGTTGCCATCTCAAAAACATAAATAATATGAATAAATCATTACTCTGCTCAGCGGTTCTTGTTTGTCTGTTAGCCCTTTCGGGCAATGCTCAGATTATTACCACCTGCATTGGCAATAATGCCCTGCATGGCGCATATAGCGGTAATGGAGGCCCTGCTACCGCGGCAGGGTTAAATTTAACTTACAGCACACTCACAGATACTGCAGGCAATATTTATGTGGGAACCGGTGCCAGCATCAGGAAAGTTGATCCTTTTGGTATCGTGAGCACACTTTGCGGCACGAATATCGTAGGGAATTCGGGCGATGGCGGACCTGCTACTGCTGCATTAATCAGTGCACCGGTAGCATTAGCTCTCGATAAATCGGGGAATTTTTACTTTGCCGATCAGGTGAATCAGGTAGTGCGTAAAATAAATACTTCTGGAATCATTTCCACCATCGCAGGTACTGGTTCAGGAGGTTTCAGCGGAGACGGAGGCCCGGCAACCGATGCTAAATTATGGATGCCATGTGGCGTGGCAGTTGATACGGCCGGAAATATTTATATCGGTGATGCAATGAATTCTTGTGTGCGAAAGGTGGATAACGCAGGTAATATCAGCACTTTTGCCGGGTTAGGTACCATCTACGGATATTCGGGAGATGGAGGCCCGGCTTCTGCATCAAGGTTATGCTGGCCTTCTTCCATTGTCATTGATAACCATGGTAATATTTTTATAGCCGACCAGAGCAATAATGTAATCCGGAAAATTAATACCGCCGGTAATATCAGCACCGTTGCTGGCAATGGATTTGAACACGGTTTAGGTTCCGGACACGGAGGGTATACCGGCGATGGAGGTCCGGCAACCGATGCCGAAATGAATGGCCCATCGTCTGTAGCAGTTGATACCTCCGGAAATATCTACATAACCGATTCCTACAATAATTTAATCCGGAAAGTAAATACGGCGGGCATGATAAGTACCTATGCCGGCGATACTGCTCATGGATATACAGGCGACGGCGGGCCTGCCACTGCCGCGGAATTCAATGGGTGCTGGGGTGTGGCAGTAAACAGAGGAGGTGACCTGTATATGGCCGATGAAACAAATTATGTAGTAAGAAGGATCCTTACTGGTGGCAACCACCTGTCGTTTATACCTCCGGGCATTGTTGCAACCTGCAAAAACACAGAAGTATCCATTGGTGCTTATTTACCAGCCAATGATCTGCAGGCTGGGCTAACCGAAACCTGGTCGGTAGTCACAGCGCCCGGCCATGGTGCCCTCGGAGGTTTTCCTGCCATAGCTGCTTCTACCGGCTGGGCAATTTTGCCAACTGGTGTAACCTATACCCCAACTATGGGCTATGTGGGTGCGGATAATTTTACTGTTAAGGTTTCTGATGGCCCTTATTCAGCTACCACTACCGTTCATGTAGTCGTTCAGTCCTTTCCTGTTGCAGGGGCAGTAACAGGCAAAGACACCGTGTGCATAGGTTCTTCCTTAGCCTTATCCGCTACTGTTGCAGGTGGTTCCTGGAATTGCAGCAATGGCAATGCCACTATAGCCGGAGGCAATATACATGGAGTAACCTCTGGGATGGATACCGTATTTTATATTGTTACCAACAGTTGCGGATCCGATACTGCACGATTGGCATTACATATATTGCCCGCCGGCGAATGTCCATCTGTTGTATATCCGGTGCCACCCGTTTTTACCGGAATTAAGGTTTACCCCAACCCATCTTCAGGTACCTTCACCATAAGCCTGCCCGATGATGCCAGATCCATAACTATAACAGACCTCCTTGGAAGATATCTTGCCACAAAAGAAATCGACAGGAATTCCGTCAATGTCATTAATGTCAATTTTGACCTGCCCCCGGGAAATTATTTCCTGAAAGTAAATACATCAGAAAAAACATACAGGGAAAAAATAACCATCTGGTAGCTTTTTATCAAAGTCTTTTTCTCCTTTATTTTCCTCCGGTCTATACCTGTTCATATTAAACACAAATTGTATTTCCCCGGCCTTTATTTACAGACTATAACCAACAAGAATTCGATTGCAATTATCAGGAAGCTTTGGCCAAACCAATAAACAACCACTCTTTACCGGAAAAAATCTTCCGCATAAATTGAAATTATTTATATGCCTGCATTTGCTGCCGGACAATAATATTCTTATAAACATGAAATAAGCAGGCTTCCTGTTTTCTATTATTTCAACAAATAAATAATCCATATTATTAGGAAATTTAGTTTCTTTTGTCTACATTTGTGCCCAAATAATCCAAAAATGCCAAATTATCAAACTATAAAACAACTCTATCATAAGTTCTCCACGTATTTTTTTCAGGCAACCCGCAATTTGTCAATATAAAACAGATAATAATATCAAATCAATAATTTATGAAATCGATTCTAAGACACCTACCCGCAAAAACCCGCAATTAATTCATGGAGAACCTTGTGCTTAAACTTTGTGCCCCTTGTGTTAAATTAATTGCACCCAAAATTGCACACTATCCCGGCAAATGTGCAATTTTCATTTTCTAAGTACTTGTAAGTCAATAAAAAAGTGTGCAAAATTATTTTTGCTGTACAGTGTGCAATTCCTGGTGATCCATTTGTTCAGCCTTTGTGCCCCTTGTGGTAAAATAATTGTACAGAAAACTGCACACTATCCCGGCAAATGTGCAATTTTCATTTTCTAAGTACTTGTAAGTCAATAAAAAAGTGTGCAAAATTATTTTTGCTGTGCAGTGTTCAATTCCTGGTGATCCTTTTGTTCAGCCTTGGTACCCCTTGTGGTAAAATAATTGCACACAAAACTGCACACTATCCTGGCAAATGTGCAATTTCCATTTTCTAAGTACTTGTAAGTCAATAAAAAAGTGTGCAATTTTATTTTTTTTGAGCAGTGTGCAATTCCTCAATGCAATGCAGATATTCCGAAAAATAAATAAACCCATATGGGTAATCTGGACATTAAAAACAACTATAAAATTGCACATTTAATGCCCCACATTGCAATAGCATAATCAGGCTCATCTATTCAATCATATAACTTCCGTACCCTTTTAACTTAATAACCATCTGCCCTATTGCTACTTTAGCTTATCTTTACTCAATAACTACTTTTTAAAATATTACTGATTTGTATTTCGACGAATTTGGTTTCGATGACGACCTGATGGATGGTATAGATGCCATGGGTTATGTAACAGCCACACCGGTGCAGGAAAAAGTGATTCCATCCATACTTGCAGGCAAAGACATTATTGCTGCCGCACAAACAGGAACCGGTAAAACGGCGGCCTTCCTGCTGCCTGTGCTCAATAAACTGATAACCCACAAGCATGATTCCCATCTCATAAATGCGATGATAATTGTACCTACACGAGAGCTTGCGGTGCAGATAACCCAGACACTTGAGGGCATATCTTATTATACTGACATAAGCTTTATTGCAGTATATGGCGGTACGGGCGGGGCATTGTTTGCCAATGAAAAAAAGGCGCTGACTTCGGGTGTAGATATTGTTATCTGCACGCCGGGCCGTATGATCTCTCACCTGAATATGGGTTATGTGAAAATGGAAGGCCTTAGCTACCTGATACTGGATGAAGCCGACCGGATGCTGGATATGGGATTCTATGATGACATCATCAGGATACTTTCATTTATGCCGGCAAAGCGGCAGAACCTGCTGTTCTCGGCAACCATGCCACCGGGTATCAGGAAACTGGCTAAAACGATGCTGCACAACCCGGAAGAGATCAACATAGCAATATCCAAGCCACCGGAACAAATAGTGCAGGAGGTGTTTATGGTATATGATGCGCAAAAGATACCACTGGTTAAATATGTACTGCAGCAGAAAGAATTTGGAAGTGTGCTGGTCTTCTGCTCCAGTAAAATCGCAGTAAAGCAACTGGCAGAGGAATTGAAACGCTCCGGATTTTCAGCCGACCAGATACAGAGCGACCTGGACCAGGAGAAAAGAGAGCAGGTGCTGCTTGACTTCAAAAGCAAAAAACTGAAAATACTGGTAGCTACCGATATTTTGAGCCGGGGTATAGATATTGAAGATATAGACCTGGTAATCAATTATGATGTGCCGCACGACGGCGAGGATTATATTCATCGCATAGGCCGTACTGCCAGGGCCGCAACCAAGGGAACAGCCTACACATTTGTAAGCCCCAAGGAGCAGCATAAATTTGACCGGATTGAAAAATTACTGGGCCATGCTGTTACCCGGCAGGCTGTACCTGAGCAATTCGGGCCCGCACCTGTTCCTGGTGAATTTGTGAAGAAACCGGCAAAAAAGAAACACAGAGGATTAAAAAGAAATCCAAGGTAACCGCAATTAGCAGTAACTGCTTTACCAGATAAACAGCTCAGGTGGATTCACATCCCGAACTGCATTTATCCCAGGTCTATCTCTGTATTATCACCTATGTTCAGGCTCTGGCTGAGACCGCGCACAAAGGCGTCGTTGCCAATAATAGATGAGTTGAGCACCACCTGCTGCAGCTCGGCATAGGAGCCGATAATGGAATCTTTAATTATGGAAGATTCTATTTTGGTGTATTCACCGATGGTTACATTCGGGCCAATAATACAGTTCCTGATACTGCAGCCTTCGGCAATGTTAACCGGGTTAATAATTACTGTGTTATCAAACACCTGAGGCCTTTGCATTTCAGGATGATCCTCTTCCATCTGCCTGAGCAGGGTGGCATTGGTACTGAGCAAAGTTTCTTTTTTACCGCAATCGAACCAGTTGGTAACCCTGAAGGCATGGAATATTATACCATCTTCTATCATATGCTGCAGGGCATTGGTCAGGTGGTACTCTCCGTTTTCATCAGCGGTATTGTGCAGGTGCCTGTCGAGGGCCGCAAACATGGCAGCGGTTTCCCTGATGAAGTAAATACCCACCATTGCCATATTCGATTTGGGAATGAGTGGTTTTTCAACCATGCGGGTCACTATATCTTTATCGTTTATTTCTGCCACACCGAAACTGCGCGGATCATCTACTTTACGTACCCCAATCTGGGATACCTTACTGTTGAGGATTGCCTTTACGTTATAGTCGCACACTGTGTCACCCAATACAATCATGATCTCATCATCGCCCACGGCATCCTTTGTCAGCCAGATGGCATGGCCGGTACCCCGGCGGTCGTTCTGGGTAACAAAAGTCTGGGGAAGGTGTGGGTATGTTTTCTCTATGTAGCGCTGAATCTTTTCACCCAGGTATCCGATTACAAAAATGAATTCGGTAACCCCTGCTTCCACCAACTGGTCGACAATGACACCGAGTATGGTTTTACCGGCTATGGGTATTAATGCTTTTGGTTGAGTATAAGTCAAAGGGCGAAGCTTGGTGCCCGCACCGGCCACAGGTATAATTGCTTTCACAAAAAAAGAATTAAGCCGTAAATGTACATTTTAATTGGTTAATGGCTCAATAACTGAATGGCTCAATGGCTGAATTGTCATTAACTTTCAATTATTATTTCAGATTTAATAACTCAATTACTGAATGGCTCAATGGCTGTATTGCCATTAATTTCCTATTTAAATATCAGACCCAAAAAGTTTCAATCACTAAGGTATTGAGCTATTCAGAAATTGAGCCATTTCCTAATCAATAGCTTCCCAGAGCTCTATTTTATTGCCCTCCGGATCCATGATATGAGCAAATTTACCGTAATCATATACCTGCATTTCCCCTATTGGCTCTATGCCTTCTTTTTTCAGCTCGCCCAGCAGCCATTCCAGGTTTTCGACCCGGTAATTGAACATAAAATCTTTGGATGATGGTGCAAAATAATCGGTCTCTTTTTTGAACGGACTCCATATAGTTTGTCCCTTTTTCTCCGGGTCATCGGCATATCGCCATTCGAAGGTAGCACCATATGGGTCTACAGGCAGTCCAAGATGAGTCTTGTACCATTCCTTTGTTGCGGCAGGATCGCTGCATTTGAAGAATATGCCGCCCATGGCGGTTACACGTTGTGGCATAATAGTTGATTTTTATAAAGGTATCAAAAATTGCGATTTCGCAGATGATAATTTAATTGCACAAAAAATATATGCCAATTTTATCCGATTCAGAAGATGTAATTATACATAGTATTTTCGTTATTCAATTGCTCAAATTACGACAATACTTTCTCAGAATCAATAGCGACAATGCCACATTTAAAAGCAAGTTGATTTTTATGGTTATCTTAAATTGAATTTTTTAATTCAAAATGTTTTTATTCGTTACCCATAAAATGCCACCAGCTGCTTCCCTTCGCTATTCCTCATTCCCCTATACATCCCGGCAGAGTTGAAACAGAAATCATACTCGCCCAGCGCATTTACGGCAATCAGGCCACCTTCGCCGCCCATTTTCACAAGTTTATCTTTTATTACAACAGCACAGGCTTCCTGCAGCGAAAGACCTTTGTATTCTATAAGGCAGGAGATATCGTGGGCTACGCAGGCGCGCAGAAAGGGCTCTCCATGGCCGGTGCAGGATATGGCGCAAGTCCGGTTATTGGCATAGGTGCCGGCACCTATTACCGGGCTGTCGCCTATACGGCCAAAACGCTTATTGGTCATACCGCCGGTTGATGTACCTGCGGCTATGTTGCCGAATTGATCACAAGCCACAGCACCAACTGTGCCGAATTTATGGCCAGTATTGGGCACTGTTTCCCCTTTCAGGTTATCCCCTTTATGGTCGAGCTGTGTGAAATTGGTATCTCTTATTTCCAGCCACTGATCATACCTCGACTGATTGAAGAAATACTTATCAGGTGCCATTTCTATACCCTGGCTGAGGGCAAACTCACCTGCCCCGCTGCCACTCAGAAAGACATGACCCGAATGCAGCATTACTTCACGAGCCAGCTTTATCGGGTTCTTAATATTTCGTACACCAGCCACTGCACCTGCTGCAAGGATGCTGCCATCCATAAGGGCGGCATCCATTTCGTTAAGGCCCTTCTTGGTAAATACTGCACCCCGTCCTGCATTGAAGATCGGGTTATCTTCCATTACACAAATAGCGGCAACCACAGCATCGAGGGAGGAGCCTCCATGTTGCAGGATTTCATACCCTTTGTCCAATGCTTCTTTCAGGCCTTCAGTGTAATGATTCTCCTGTTCTTTATTCATTATTGCAGGGGTAATATTACCAGCCCCGCCATGTATCACCAGTGTAAATGACATCCTTAATTTGGAATTTGGAATTTGGAATTTTTGTAATTTGGATTGAGGATTTGCTTCCGGTTACTCCAGATAAACAGCTACTATCTCTTCTCCATCTGTTTCCATCTCTATATGGTTCTGAAGGGTAGTAGCAACTGTATGGCCAACAATATCGGAGGCTATAGGGAAAGATTTATGTTTCCGGTCAACAAGAACCGCTACCATTAACTTTTTAAGGTCATAAGTCAGCAGGCTTCTGAGCGAATATATTATTGTGCGGCCCGAATTCACTACATCATCTACCAGAACTACTGTTCGTCCGGTAAGATCAGTATTGATTTCGACAATATTGCCTGGTTGCTTTTTCTTATTGATTTTTAGCGGTATGGTTGTAACCTTTAGCGGGCTTATTTCCTTTACAATTGCTGAAAGATTATCAGCGAGTATCGTTCCGCCGCCATCTATACCAATAAGCGTTATTTCCTTTTCATCGCTGTTGCGTTCCCATATTTCATAGGCCATGCGTCGCAGTTTGTAGGCTATCCGTTCTTTTTCGAGTATCAGCACCCGTTTCTTCTTCATAATAAAATCAGTTTGTTCTTATAGCTACAACGGGATCGAGCCTGGAGGCAGACCTTGCCGGAATAAACCCGGACAAGACGCCTACGAAGACGGAAACCGAAATACCCAAAATAAAATTAGCAAATGACAAAGTAACATGAAAATCTACCCCATAAGTCATTATCAGACTCAATAGCAGAACAACCAGTATACCGGCGCCGCCACCTACCAGGCAAAGCACAATTGCTTCAAGCAGAAACTCCAGCAATATGGATGAACGCCGGGCGCCAATAGCTTTTTTCAATCCTATAATCTTTGTGCGTTCCTTTACTGTTACAAACATAATATTGGCAATACCAAATGCGCCAACCAGCAAAGAAAATCCGCTGATGAGCCATGCTGCAAGGTCTATACCACCAAAAATGCTTTCTATCCGGTCGGATACCTGACTGAGATGATTAATAGCAAAATCATTTGCCTGTCCGGGTTTCACCTTTCTTACCCGGCGCAATACACCTTCCACTTCATACTTTACTTCATCCAGGTTTTTACCACCGGCCGCCTTAACTGCGAGCAAAGGGTCATGGTCGAGCGATCTTACATCTATCAGGTTGGCGGCCATGTAATAGGGGTATATAACTGCATTATCAAAGTCAAATCCGGCCATATTCTGGCCCACTTTTTTCATGATGCCCACCACCTCAAATTTGCGACCCATGAAAGTGATACTTTTGCCCAGCGCACTCACATTTCCCGGAAACAAGCCCTTGCTAACCTCATCGCCCAGTACTACCGTATTGCTGCCACCATCCAGCTCAGATACATTCAGGTACCTGCCCTCTGCGATCTCAATATTCTGGATCTTATCAAAATCATTCATAACGGCATACCCGGCTATACTGCTCACCTCCTGGTCGTTATGTTTCAGTGTAAGGTTACGGCTGGTAAGGCAGAGAGTAGCAACGGCCACATCGGGTACCTGTGATGTAATGGCTTTAACTTCGGTCGGGGTCATGCTGCGCCTGCGCCAGTATTCCCACCATTTATAATCACCCCCCTCGTCCATCCAGGGCCAGCGGCCTATATAAAGCACATCGCTGCCCAGCGAAGCCATCTCTGTCTGAATATTGTTTTTGAGGCTATCGAGCACGGTTCGAACTGCTATGATGCAGAAAATGCCAATAGTGATACCCAGTAAGGAGAGAAAGGTACGCAGTTTATTGGCCCTCAGTTCCTGGAAAGCCTGTACTATACTTGTACCTATAATCTGGGTTGTATTGGTCATTATAGAGCAAATTTAATATTTGCTGTGATGCCGGAGTAATATTTTATTTATCCATCGCTTTCAGCCGGGGGCCAGCAGGAGAAAGTTCAGATACATTGCTTTATTCCCGGTATAATTACCAACTATTTCGAAATACGCATTTAAATGCCTTTTTTCATAGGTTTGTATCAATTAAAGCGAACACTTTTTGCGACCTGCCACAGCCTTTTTGCTCAAAAACAAAGCCCTGCACTACCCGGTATTCCGGAATTTCCTGCTGGTACGAATGTCCATAATTCTTGCGCTGAATATGCAGGGCGCTATTATCAGTTATTTCGTTTACTACAAGCTCACTTATAATCCGGTTACCCATTCAGGTGATCCGTTGGTTTTGGGAGTACTTGGCCTGTGCGAGGTAATTCCTGCTATTGGGTTCTCCTTATTTTCAGGGCATTTTGTAGATATTACGGAGAAGAAAAAAATGATGGCATGGTGCATTATAGGTTATATCATACTTTCCATATTCTATGTAGTACTTGCCTGGCCGGGCATTAACCTGCACCTCTCAATCCATAATATTATATGGATGGTTTATGCCGGTATATTTATCGGCGGCGCTCTCAGGGCATTTATAAGTCCGGCATCATTTGCATTGCAGGGATTACTGATACCCCGCGAATTGTATTCCAATGCTACTACATGGAGCAGCGCTTCGTGGCAGACCGGGGCAGTACTTGGTCCATTATTTGGGGGATTTATGATTCTTTCCGGCTTTCATAATGCGCTGATCACTGTTGGTATTGTAGAAATTATTTCCTTTTTAGCATTGCTCCGCATCCCTAAGCAACTCATCATGAAAAAAGACAAAGAACCCATATTGCGCAGCCTGGGCGAAGGTCTTCGTTTTGTATTCAGTTCCCAGATCATACTTGCGGTGCTGTCTCTGGATATGTTTGCGGTTCTGTTTGGAGGCGCCGTAGCATTGCTGCCTGTTTATGCTGTTGATATTCTTAAGGTTGGAGAAATCGGGTTTGGCTGGATGCGGGCAGCCCCGGGAATAGGTTCAGTTATCTGCTTACTGATCCTTTCATTTATCCCATTGAACAAGAAACCAGGCATCAAACTGATGCTATGCATCATTGGATTTGGGATTACTACTATTGTTTTCGGGTATTGCGGCTGGTTTGGCACAGGCAGCTTGTTTTCTATTGCCGGCTTTGGAATCTCGTGGGGTTTTATCATTGCTTTTTTCATGCTGCTGCTTGGGGGTATGTTCGATGCGGTAAGTGTTGTAATACGTGGCACAGTGCTTCAGCTCAATACGCCCGACAGCATGAGGGGCCGGGTGGCGGCAGTAAATACCATGTTCATCAGTTCCTCAAACGAGCTTGGCGCTATGGAAAGCGGTATTACCGCACGCTGGATGGGCACCGTACCCGCAGTTGTTTTCGGAGGCATAATGACCATTGCAGTGGTTGGCGTTACCTGGTTTGCTGCGCCAATGCTGCGGATACTGAAACTGGAGAATGATAAAATGAAGGAATAATCAGGGCAGGAACCATAATTGGGTTGCCCTGAAAATTATAACGACTCTGCCCACCCTTTTAAAACCTGCTTAAAGAGCATAAAAGATGAATCGGGAATCGGCGTCTTGAAAGGAAATGAGTCAACATTCTTTAATGATGCTGCCAGGTCAAAGCCCTGCTGGCTTGTTGCATAAAAGACACCTCCTTTATCCAGATATTTTGAAAGGTATATCTGCTCTGTTTGTCCCGGAGTGGGGATAAGGATTGCTTTCTTCCTGAGTGCGGTCAGGTCCATCAGGGAGGAATAACCACTCCTGCATATAACAATATCAGCTTTAGCCAATAAAGGAAGCAGCTGGTCTGAGGTTAGTCTTTTATAATAGCTGATATGGGCTGGAATGTATACCGGGGTTAATACATCTTCCCTTCCTTCTATAAACGATATTTTACCGGGATATTTAGTTGCCTGCTGCCAAAGTATACAGGATATTTCGCTTCGCTGAGGTTCAGGACCGGACAACATTATCAATACTTCCGAGTCATTATTCTTTAAACCAGATGTATTTAATGTATCCGTCAAATCAGAGAACCGGGATAATAAACCAATAAATTCAGCATTGGCGGGAATTGATTCAGAATGGGAGAGGGCACCTCCAAGATCCGGTTTTGACGGATTATCAACTACCCAGGAATTATTAAATCTTTCGAGTTGCTTAAAATGAATATGCTGAATTGCCTGATCTGCAAGCCGGCCCAAACCAGATCGCACCCTTAACTGATGGGTCATTATAACTGAGGGTATTATTGAATGATATAAACCATATCGGTTATCTGAAATTATGCCATCTATTTTTTGCGCTTTTACCAGATTTTTCAACCATTTATGCTCGCTCCTTATTGATTTAAGAATACCGGGCATTTGAGAAATGAGACCAGCTTGTGCCCATTTGTTCCATTTGGAGTAGGTAATATTGTAGCCGTTAAGATGGATAAAATCTATACCACTAAAGGTTTCTTCTATAAAAGAGCGCTGAGATTGATTGCCGGCAACCGTTACAACATGCCCCAGGCTAAGCAGATAGGCTATTATAGGCATGCATCGGGTAGTATGACCCATACCCCAGTCGAGTGGGGCAATTAAAATATGTTTAGGTTTGTTAGTTGCCAATAATTCCTATTTTTACAAAAGTATATTTTATGAAACGAACGAAAACAGGAAGTATTGCTTTTGGCATGGTTATTATAATTATGTTCAGCCTTGTGGCCCAGAGTTGTAATCTCGGGAAGAAAAGTTGCGGTTGCGGCATGGATCTGAATGGTGCAATGAGAAAGAAGCACTGGTACTCCCGGAGCTGATTTGCGATTGCTGATGATATTGACTTAATAAATTTTAATTTGAGTTACCCTTTATGGAACGGCAAAATAAGGTCTGGCTGCACTACGTTAAAAATATCATTGCCGCAGATGTATCATCGGCAGTATTTCTGGCATCCTATCTCCGGCATTCCGAGATCAGATGGGATTATGCTTCGTCTTTTGAAATTATTGACCTGCAGAAATATAAGATAATAACCCAGCCAGCTAAAATCCGCCTGGCCCTTAAAGAAGAGATTAGAACGCCGTTTATATTTGTTACCGGCAAAAATTAATACCTTAACATATCTCGTATCCTTTAGTTTTCTGTATTGAAATCTATTGGGAAATTCTGCCTGAAAGTGAATTTTAAAGGGCAGGTAAAATATTTATTTCAATTATATTTCTTCGTCCTGATTTTTCTGAATAACTTTATAACCTCAGTTTTAGAGGGAATAGTACAATTACGGCATTTTTTTTTGCAAAAGCAACATGAATATGTTGCTTTAAAGTTTGCTTTTTTTAATTTTAGGCCCTTGTCTGAAATTAGGTAAAGATGTACCTGTGCCTCACAGAACTGAGTTTTATTAAACAGAGCATATGAAGATACTCCAATCATCCGAAATAAACCGGATGGAAGAATTAGAAAAAATACCTGATCCGTCAAGGCGTCGCTTTTTTCAATTGGCAGGTGGAATGGCTGGGGCAGGACTACTGTTTTCAGCTTGTCATCCGGTTACAAAACCTACTGATATTTACCTGGGAAGCGGCGACATTGCCTTGCTCAACTTTCTATATGTGCTGGAGCAAATGGAGGCCGATTTTTATACAAAGGCAGTAACAGGATTATACCTGGGAATCAGCAGCAATGAACATCTTGCACTGGTTGATGTGCGTGACCAGGAGATCGGGCACAGAGAGTATATCAAATCACTACTTGGAACTACCAATGCATCGGCACCGGTAATAACCAATTTTTCCAATGTTAATTTTGCCGACCGGACGAGCGTTTTAACCAATGCTTCCGTGCTTGAAGACCTTGTAATTGCAGGATTTAACGGCGCTGCCGGATTATTTACCAATACATCATACCCTTTATCATTCCTTAAACTGGTTTCGGTAGAAGGCAGGCATTCCGCCTATTTCAGAGATGCCTTAAGTCACAATAATTTCGCAGATACTACTGTTGTTGATATCAACGGATTAAACCAGTCCATGACACCGTCTGTAGTGCTTGCATCGGCCCAGCAATTTTTAACATCAAGATTCGATTCATCCAACTTACCTTAATAGCAACACGACAAAAATGGACTTAAGAAATATTCTCAGCGAAATAGGAAAGACTGATCCTGAAGTTTATGAAAAGCTTAGTGGCAGGCGGCAGGTACTGAAAAATTTCGGATCGAAAGTTGCAGTGGCAGCATTACCATTAGCAGTTGCTTCCATGTTCAGTAAGGCATATGGCAAAACTACCAGCGCTATTATTGATGCTTTGAATTTTGCGCTGGAGCTGGAGTATATGGAATTTAATTTTTATCATGAAGCAAATAATGTCACATCACTTGGCCTGATACCAGCAGCCGACCAGCCTGGTTTTCTGGCGATTGAGGCACATGAGAAAGCGCATGTTACTTTTCTGATAACCACTATTACCGCGCTCGGTGGAACACCTTTTAAACCTAACCATTATTCTGATGCCACAAGTGCGCCGCCCTATATACCGGCTGCATACGATTTCAGAGCATCATCCAATACTGTTTATGCCCCGCTGTTTGCCAATGTATTCAATGATTACCCTACTTTCCTGATTGCCGCACAGACATTCGAGGATTCACATATCAGGGCGGTAAACGGGCAAATGTCTAACTGGGCAGGCAATGCCGTGTTTGCACAGATGCAGCAATTGCTGGCTACCGAAGGCCGCCATGCTGCCTTTATAAGGCTGATAAGAAGAAATCTGGGTGCTGTAACGGCCCCGGAAGTGCCGGCTCCATGGATCACCAATAATATTCCCCCTTCATTCCCTGTTGGCTCAACAGTTACCAGCGGCAATATTGTTTTACAGCCATTTTACAACGGAGAAGATAATACCGTGCAGTCGGGCATTGATATCAGTACCTTAACCGATACCGGATCACCAACTGGCTATGTACCACAGTTGTCGGCTTCTGCTGCATTTGATGAACCGCTAACCCAAACAGCGTATAGTTCACTGATTGCCCCGTTTATTTTGCCCTGATCATAGATTAACCATTTTACGATGACTGGCATCTATGTTGCAGTGTCCTGACTACAATCAATTTGTATTCAGTTTATATTATTTACATTCTCTCGCATAAACCCAAGCTGATTGGTCCAATTACCATGAATCAACATTTGATTGAATTTAAATATACAGATTAGATTACCAGCAATTTGCCCGTCTTTTATTATTGGTGTAAATTTGCAGAAAGTGAGTTATACGATGAGAAAATTTATTGTTGCAATTGTTGCGGTTGGTTTAAGTTTTCAAGGCAAAGCGCAGTTCCAGAAAGTAGAAATTGAGGCGACGGATCATTTAATTAAGGAATCGTCAGGGATTAAACCTAAGGTCATAGATGCACAATTTATAGGATTTCGCAATCCCCCGTCAGATGATGCAACCTGGCACGCTATACTCTATAAAGTATCAGACAATGAGAGTGAGAATAGCGAAATGCTGGAAAGAATAAAAGCTGAAAAGTATAAGTTAAGGATGCAGGTAGAGTCGGAGTATAAAACTTCTCCAGCCTCCAAGACAACAACACTTGGCAAATCACCGGTAGTAAGTACAAATTTTGCCGGAATTAATAATGGAGGAAATTACACTCCGCTTGATAATACTATAGCTATTTCTGATAAAGATACTATAGTGGCCATGGCCAATGTGCAAATTGGATATTATACCATAACAGGTACAAATTATTATGGTAAAGGTCTTTATACTCTGATTAATGATCCTACACTTACCAACCAGCTTTGTGACCCCAAAATAATATGGGATAATGTTGCAAGAAGGTTTATTTTTTATTGCCAGGTGTGCGACCAGGTTTCAGCCCATTCCAAAATAGTACTTGGTTTCTCAAAAACGAGCAATCCATCCAACGGATGGTATATATATGAATTCACAGGAAACCCAACCGGAACTACGGACTGGTGGGATTATCCAAAAATGGCCGTATCAAATGATGAGCTGTTTGTTACCGGAAACCTTTTTCAGGAAGGCACTAATAATTTTGACCAGTCTGTCATAATGCAAATCCAGAAAAACCCCTGTTTTGCCGGAACTACTCCGTTGACCCATGTATATTCAGGAATCGGAACCACATTTGTTCCGTTTACAATTTTGCCTGTAAGTTATGGCCAAAAAGGAAGTTATGGGCCTGGAATTTATGCTATATCAACAGAAAACCTTTCCGGAGGCAGCAATAGTTATTATTTATACGACATTACTAATAATATAGCTTCAGGAACCGCATTGCTAAATGTTTATGGTATTACTGCTTCCAATTATAGTCCTCCTGGTAATTCACCACAGAACGGAGGCCCATTACCATTAAATACCGGAGACTGCAGGGCATTGGATGGATTTTACCTGAAAGGAACACTTCATTTTGTGCATAATATAGATGCCGGGAGCGGTTTCTGCGGTTTCAGATATAGTAGAATAAATGTAAAAGCACTAACAGCCGGTTCAGCAGATTATAGTAATGTCCCCAAAATGGACTATTGCTACCCTGCAGTGGCTTCTGCGGTTAATGACTCCAATGATAATTCTGTTGTAATTGCCTTTAATCAATCTGGCGACACCACTTATCCCGGTTCTTCTGTAGTGGGTTTTGATGTAAATAATAACTGGTCGGCACCTGTAACCGTAAGAAGCGGTGATAGCTATGTGAGTTTTTCACCTAGTGGTAACCCATATGAAAGATGGGGCGACTATACAGGCCTCTGCAAATTAACGGGTGACCCTGCAGCCTCATTATGGATGGCAGGAATGTATGGCAGCACTGCCCATGACTGGCAGCAATGGATTGCCAAAATAGGGCCGAAAGATGATGCTGCACCCGTTGTAACCATTCCTGAAACGGGGTCTAAGGTGTATCCTAATCCTGTTGAAGACCGGTATACAGTTCAATTCAGCCTTAATGAGCGGCAAAATATTGTCATCAACATCTCCGATATGCAAGGCCGCAATGTAGTTGAGCTTTATAACGGGATGGTAGAAAGCGGTGAGAATAATATTTCATTTAATAAAGGCAACCTAGCCAACGGTATTTACTCACTAAACATAATTGGTGCCAATACCAATATTAAAAATGAAAAAATCGTTATCAGCGGCAAGTAATAAATTTGTATTATTTTTCTTTTTTTGCCTGTTTCATTTTTATGCTATGGGACAAGGCAAGGCTGTTATTAATAAAAAGCCTCTTGCTACCATAAGCCATAGCACATCGGTTAAGGCAAAAAAGGTTAAAACACGCAGGCATTTGCATAGCACAAAAGTAAACACCACCAAACCCAGGGCTTTTGATAATCCTTCGGAAGATGATAAAAAGCTTAAGGAGATAAAGGACTCAAAAAACAGGCAAAGGGGTTTGAAATAATTCAGGAAATACAGCATAACAGCGGAGTGACGACTCCTCTGTTTCTGGCTGTAAGCATAACAGTGATTATCGTGTATTGAATTAAAGATGCCAATATTTGTATTTTGAAATCACAATTCCCAATCCACCCTTATTTATCCACATTTTACCCTTTTAATTCACGGGCTTTTAATTTTGGCTTTATTTAAAATATCTTTGTTAAAAACCAACAACAAAAATGCGTTTCATAGTTACATCAACATCCCTGCTCAAAAATCTGCAACAGATCAGTGGCGTCATCAGCGCCAATACTGTACTTTCTGTACTGGAAGATTTTCT
Source organism: uncultured Bacteroidota bacterium (assembly GCA_903835005.1). Classification (GTDB taxonomy): domain Bacteria; phylum Bacteroidota; class Bacteroidia; order Chitinophagales; family Chitinophagaceae; genus Nemorincola. The sequence continues at coordinate 17,366 of CAILLK010000140.1, forward strand.
TTTTGAGTTGCGGGGCAACACACTTACACTTACCGCTACCGACCTCGAAACCATGATGAGGGTGCAGATGGAGGTAAACGATGCTGAAGGGGATGGCCGGATTTGTATTCCCTCTAAAATACTTACTGAATATCTGAAAAACCTTCCAGAACAACCCATAACATTCATAATAAATGAGCATGACCTCTCGATAGAGATGGCAAGCGATGTGGGTAAGTACAGGATAGGGGGTGAAAAGGCTGATGACTTTCCTAAGGAGCCCGCCCCGGGCGATACTACACAGTTTACCATGTCATCCGTTGGATTGCTGGAGTGTATCAACAAAACGATCTTCGCAGTCAGCGCCGATACATTGCGGCCTGCTATGACCGGTGTTTTCTTTGAGCTGGAAGTGGATAGTATCACCCTTGTTTCTACCGACGCTCACCGCCTTGTTCAGTTCCGCCGCAATGACGTGAACTGCCCTGCCAAGGATGGCTTTGTAGTGCCTAAGAAACCATTGCAGCAATTACGCTCCACATTATCGGCCGATGAAACACAGCTGCAGCTTGCCTACAATGGCAGCCACCTGTTTGTAACCGGTCCGCACCTGAGCCTGAGCTGCCGCCTGATAGATGCCCGCTTCCCCGATTATAAAGCAGTAATACCTGTTGATAACCCATACAAGCTCACCGTCAACCGTGGCGATTTTGTAAGCGCACTGAAACGCGTAAGTATATTCGCCAACAAAACTACCAACCAGGTGGTACTTGACATCAATGGCAATTCACTGCAGATTAGCGCGCAGGATATTGACTTCAGCTATGAAGGAAAGGAAATGCTGAGCTGCCAGTACAGCGGCGAGGATATGAAAATAGCCTTCAATGCCAAGCTGATGGTGGAAATGGTAAACAACATAGATGGCAATGAAGTAGTGGTGGAACTGAGTACACCAACCCGTGCAGGTATCTTCCGCTCAATTGATAAAGTGGAAAATGAAGATGTGCTGATGCTGCTGATGCCGCTTATGGTAGGGGTGTAAACCCTACCGCACCCCCGCCCACTGAAGGGGAGTCAGGGATTTAGCAACAGACCTAATTATTGGGCTGGGGTAAGAAAACGAGCAAAGTTATTTTGGAGATCAGTACTTTAAAACAGTTCTGATCTTTTTTTGCGCGTAAATTAACCTTGATAAAGATTATGAACTCCCTGGATGTTTACCAAAGTAGACTAACCATTAATCCTGAATATTCAACTGTGGGGTTTGTTGTATGCCACTTATGAAACTATATTCCCATAAAATAGTAAACAGAAATATTGATGACCTTATTAACCCAAAATTGATAGCAGCAAAGTTGTGCATACAGCAACACTTGCCGTCACCAACGATATTGCTTTAATAGCATTACTTTTTATAACTTAGCCATTATAAAAGTCATTTACCTTCTTATGATACATCAAGCCATCTTCCGGATAATGCGATTTATTACCACCCTATTGCTGGTTATTTCGGCAGCAGGTACAATATCTGCGCAGAAAACCACTCCGGGAAATATTATCTATTTCGATCTGAACTCACCTTCACTGAATACCAAAGCCAGGCATAGCGTGGACGAATTATTGACCGGACATAAATTAAGTAAAGATCAGAAATTATTGCTCTATGGATATGCCGATTACCTGGGTACCCGGGCGCATAATGATTCCCTTTCCACCGACCGCGCTATGAATGTGCGGGCCTATCTTATAAGCAATGGCATACCTGAAGCCAATATCACTGTATGTGTGGGCAAGGGCTCGATAGGGCGGCCTTCTGCCAATGGCCAGAAAGGATATGCCAAGGACCGTAAAGTAGAGATCATCACTGATACGGTAAAAATGAAAACACTTACCTGTAGCCCGCTGCTGAAATATGAGGCGCTTGCCTGGTCTAAAAACGCCAGCAAACTCAAAGTTCATGCTAGTGCTGAAAGAGGACGGCAGGTAATAACGGATAACACTATTACCATCAGTCTGCCTGGTGGCGATAAATATACAGGCATTATCAGCAAGGATGGCCAGAAGGTAAATGGTGGCGCCTATGAATGGGCAGATAGTGAACGGTATAAAGGGGATTATAAAAATGATAAAAAAGACGGGCAAGGAATTTATTACTGGCCAAACGGCGATAAACTGGATGGCACCTGGCAGGCTGATGAAATAATCGCCGGAACATTGACCATACCTTATGATGGGGTAATGTATCACTCAGATGCTACACACAGCCATTCTGCGGCCACGTACAAAGGAAGCCTGCAATATACCGGCGCTTTCAGCAATCACAAATTCAATGGACACGGAACTGCTGTGTGGCCAAACGGAGACCGGTATGATGGCGACTGGGTAAATGACAAAATGAGCGGGCACGGAGTTTATTATTTCGCAAATGGCGAACGTTATGATGGCGAGTGGACAGATAATAAAATGAACGGCCCCGGCACTATGTATAACGCCAACAGCGGAATTACCATGCAGGGCACCTGGGTTAACGATGTATTCAAAAGATAAGTGCCGTTATAATTCCGGATTATATCTTTCCAGCTACGTTATCATACCCTTTCCAGTATTACCGCGTAACCCTGGCCCAGCCCGATGCACATGGTAGCCAGTGCATACCGTTTCTGCGTTTTCAAAAGTTCCAGTGCTGCAGAGTATATAATTCGCGCACCCGACATGCCCAGCGGATGACCTATAGCAATTGCGCCTCCGTTAATATTTATCCGCGGGTCATTATCCTGCATACCCAGTTGCCTGATGCAGGCAAGGCTCTGGGCAGCAAAGGCTTCATTGAGCTCTATAATATCAATATCATCAAGTGTCAGCCCGGCTTTAATTAATGCTTTCTTAGTGGCTGGTACCGGGCCGATACCCATAATGCGGGGTTCTACCCCGGCTACTGCTGAACTTACGATACGGGCTTTAGGTGTGACCTTATATTTATTCACAGCTTCGCCCGACAAAAGGTACAATGCAGCTGCACCATCATTGAGCCCCGAAGAATTACCTGCTGTAACACTTCCTGTTTTTAAAAAGGAGGGTTTTAACTGACCGAGTTTTTCAACAGTGGTTGCTGGTTTAAGAAATTCATCTTTCGATACTATTGTCGCTTCGCCTTTTTTCTGCGCCATTTCCACAGGAGTTATTTCTTCGGCCAGCCTGCCCGATGCCTGTGCCGCTGCTGCTTTCATCTGCGAATGATAAGCGAATTTATCCTGGTCTTCCCGGCTGATTCCATACATTTCAGCCAGGTTTTCGGCGGTAACACCCATAGCGTCGGTGCCATACAACTCGTGCATTTTCGGGTTGATAAACCGCCATCCGAAACTGGAGTCAAACATCTGTGCATCCTGCCCGAAGGGCTGGGATGTTTTGGATATTACCCATGGCCCCCGGGTCATGTGCTCAACACCGCCAGCCAGGTATACATCACCATCGCCATTGCCGATAGCCCTGGCCGCCTGTATTACCGCACTCATACCCGATGCGCACAGCCTGTTCACAGTTTCACCCGGAACACTCCATGGAATACCCGCAAGCAAAGAAGCCATCCTGGCTACATTGCGGTTATCTTCGCCTGCCTGGTTGGCACAACCGAAAATCACGTCGTCAATAGCATCAGCCGGTATAGCCGGGTTCCTTTCGGCTAGCCTACGGATCACCAACGCTGCCATATCATCAGTTCGTATACCGGATAATGCCCCTCTGAAATTGCCTATCGGAGTGCGGATTCCATCAACTATATATGCTTCCTTCATTGTACAATATCATTTTTTAATCTGCCTTCCGGCATAAGCTAAACCGCAATAAATGCAGGATATTCCCATCGGCAAATGGTTGCAAAAGTACAAAATAACCATCGAGAACTATCTGGGAATATTGAGGGTCGTCAGCCAGTAGACTGCTAACTGTAACTGCTAACTGTCCTACCCCTCAAGATGAATGGAAATAACCACCATGCGCGTATACAGCGATTGTATTGCATTTGTTAGTTGCAGGCCATGATCGGGATATAGCTGGTTGGTGAATCCCTGGCTTAACTTTATTTCAGGAGAGAAAATAAAACTAGGGTTAAAAAACTCAAATCCGACACCTACTTCGGCACCAAAATCAGTTGGGCTTACTTTCAGAAATTCATCGGGTCTGTGCGAGCGGGCGTTTGCAGCCATATCGTAGTCAAATTTCCCCCCGGCCAGGGCATAAAAACGGAAATTCTTTATCCGGTCGCTTTTAAATTTCAACTGAAGAGGCAGATGCAGGTAAATCGACTCAATGTTTTTGGTAACTGTACTGTCGCCAAAGGTAGTCATGCCATATGTATAGGAGATGGTTCGCTCCGCAAACGCCAATGATGGAATAAAACGGACATCAATGAAATTGGAAAGTTTAAGATTGCCTACAAGGCCAAGGTTAAAGCCAGGCTGCCAGGTAGGCTGAATGCGCTTAAAAGTATCGGTAGTAGCGAATGATTGTGTATAATTGATCTGGTAAACTGAAAAATTCAAACCGAATGTGATACCGAAATAATATTTCTTTTCATCATGATCGGGCATATTGAGCAACGGGCGCTGCGCAAAAGAGGTAGTAAAACATAAAAATAATATAAATACTAGGCTACCCTGACGCATGAATACTTTTTAGAAACAAACGCAAAATGCGAAGATACAGTATGTTGACTGCATTGGAAAACTGTTTGCCTTGGAGAAATCACAAAATTTTTTTGACCAGTAACGTTTTGGTAACAAGTATTCCCTAAATTTGTATCCTGAATCACGATAATTCCGTCTTTAATTCTTCTGTTATAAAGATATTATCCTGACACCATGCAAGCTCCTGGCCCCGAGAAATCGGGGCCTTGCTATTTCATTTAGTGTTGCTAAACCATAGAAAAAAATAACCAACTCTTAATTTAATTCCCGCCCGGTTGCTGTGATATTGCATTTTGCTAAAAAATTATAGGCTCAATAGTTATCTTTAAGGAAATAATTGATATTTTAGCAGTTCCAAATTTAGTTTATGAAAATTTTACGCCTTGTATTCCTCTCCGCTGTATTGACCATAGCTGTTTTTTCTGCAGCTGTTTATTCATCCTGTAACAAAAATAAGTGCGACATTGTGGTTTGCCTTAACCTTGGCGCCTGCGACGGCGGAAGCTGCCTGTGCCCGGTAGGTTTTGAAGGCAACCGTTGCCAGACCCTGAGCAGGGATAAATTTATTTTTACCTACAATGGCGGCGATAGCTGCAAAGGGCCTGTTTATTACCGGTACCCCATATTCATGCATGCAGTACTCACTGATTCAGTAACCATGACCATGCTTAATCTGCTGGACAACATTCAGGACAGCGCAACCTGTACCATGCAATCTACCGATTCATTTACTTTTATAGGAGCCAACAACAGCACCACATTTACTGGAACCGGCAAGCTCAGAAACGACAGCCTGAGGCTGGTTTACCATGTTACACATGATACCAGTTCATACAATTGTATCTACTTCGGGCAGAGCCTTACCAGATAATATTGCTGGTTTTACAATTTTCATACCGCCATGGGCGGTATTTTTTTTGATAATTATTCGCAGCTTACCTGTAGATCAGGCTAAATGAAGCTTAATTCTGAGAACCATATTAATTTCAAGTAAATAATTTGTCATATTTAAAAAATCGGGAAGACCAGCCAGATCTTTGTTTTACCGGATACAGTCCGATTTCCTGTTTTTAATTTACTGTTAATAATATTTTCCAGAAGAACTCAGGAATTAACCAGACAAACATAAACGTTGTGGGAACCAATTGCATAATTTATACTTAGCATTCAATTTTCATTCACCTATAAAAATTTAATTTTAAAATATAGTTGTTCATTTTTGTAAAAAAATTATTACCTTTAGAACTATGTTTGGGTATATTAACTCCAGCAACCTTCATTCAGGGTTGATGCGGTTAATTCCTGTTTTATAATTGTATGCTTACTGGCTTTTGCCCGTTCCTGTTTTAGTAAAATATTTTTATTGCGGTTTTTAAATTTAAGACAATGAAAAAAATGTACAACACCCTAAGACTTCTATTGATCCTTGTACTCGGATCCCAATTGAGCGCCAGTGCACAAACTTCCACCTATGGATCTTCCGGTGCTTATACCTATACGGTTCCGGCAGGCGTTACGGGTATAAACGTTACGGTAAAAGGGGCACAAGGCGGCCTCAACTCTGATGAGGTTGACTACCCCGACAGGCAGGGCTACGGCGGCTGCGTAACGGCTTATATCATGGTTACACCCGGCCAGGTGCTGAATGTAAATGTGGGCGGCTGCGGCGGAAACGGCACGGCTTCAGCAGGCGGCGCCGGCGGCTTTAACGGCGGCGGAAACGGCACTTATGGCACTTCTATTTACTCGGGCGGCGGCGGTGGCGGCGCATCCGATATCAGGTTATCAACAGGCGCTCTTACCGACCGCCTTGTAGTAGCCGGCGGCGGCGGCGGCGCAGGCATCAATTGCGGCAGTGAGCGCGGTGGCGATGGCGGCTCTGCTACTCCGCTTTCGGGTGGTGAGAATGGCCAGGCAGGTTGCTCCAGTGAAACCGGCGGCCAGGGAGGCCCTTATGGTGGTACCACAGGTGTAGGTGGAACAGGGGGTATTTGTAGTTCCTGCGGTGGCTCGGCTGGAACCGATGGCGATAATTCAAACGGTGGTAATGGCGGCTTCGGCTCTGCTGGCGGCGGTGGCGGCGGCGGCTGGAGTGCAGGCGGCGGCGGACAGTGGACCGGCGGCGGCGGCGGCTCTGATTATTACAGCGCTACAGGTGTTACTATGCTTACAGAATCCAAGGGTTGCAATTCATCATGCGGTTATGTTTCTATCACAGCTTCGTGCAGTGTTGGCAACATTACCGGCAGCAACCAGGTATGCCAGGGCACAACCAATGCGCCGTTTACCGGTGTACTGGGCAGCGGCACCTGGAGCAGCAGCAATAATACTATTGCTACTGTGGGCACTACCGGCGCCGTAACCGGCATCAACAGCGGCTCTGTTACTATTACTTATTCACTGAGTCCATTATGCTATACCACTTTCCCGATGACCGTAAATGCGGCGCCATCGGCTATTTCAGGCACTCCGGTACTTTGTGTAAATCAGACTACTACTGTAACTGAGTTTACGCCTGGTGGTACCTGGAGTACCAGCAATCCCGGTGTAGCCACAGTTGGTTCAACCACCGGGCTCGTAACCGGCATTGGCGCAGGTATCTGCAATATTTCGTTTACCGTTACAGCCACCGGTTGCAATACCGATGTAGTATTTACAGTCAATCAGATACCAGATGTAGTTGCAGGACCCGATTCTGTATGCGTGGGCAGCAGTATCACGGTTTCTGATGATTCCACGGGTGGCACCTGGACCAATGTGGGTTCTCACGCTTCAATTGTTGCGTCGGGCTCAACTGCAACAGTTAATGGTATATCTGCAGGCGTTGACATCATTAGTTATACATATTCTTCTACCGGCTGTGCCGCTGCATTCCCTGTTACAGTTAATGCTAACCCATCCGGGATAGGCGGACCTGCTTTCATTTGTATGGGCCAGTCGGGAACAGAAACAGATGTTACACCTGGTGGCTCCTGGAGTATTATCGCAGGAACCGGTACTGCAACTATCGGTTCATCGAACGGATTAGTTAACCCCGTATCTACTGGTACCGTCACGGTAATATATACACTTCAAACTACCTGCTCTGTATCCAGAACAATATCCATAGATCCTTCGCCTGCGGCAATTACACCTCCAAATCCGCAGGTGTGCCAGGGCTCAACAATTATCCTCACTGACCCAACAACGGGTGGCAGCTGGAGTAGTGTATCCGGTGGTGTTGCTTCCATAGTAGGCTCGGGAACTACAGGCACTGTAACAGGCGTTGCAGTAGCGGGCGGCACTTCAATTATATCGTATCTGGTAGGCTCTTGTGCTGCTACAGTAGTAGTAACCGTTAACCCCAAGCCAACAGCTATTACCGGCCCTACGCAGGTGTGCGTGGGCGACTGCGGTGAGGTTTATGCTTCCGGTCCGGGAGCGGGTACCTGGGTAAGTTCCTCTCCGGCAGTAGCCACCATAGATGGCACTACCGGCACCTTGTGCGCCATAACCCCGGGTACCACTACGCTTACTTTTACTTTTACTTCTACAGGCTGCCAGCGCAGCATTATAGTTACTGTTAATCCAAACCCGACAGTTACAGCGGCGTCATTGCAAGTTTGTCTGGGTTATACTACCACACTTAATCCCACACCGCCCGGAGGCACATGGACTACTACCAGTGGCAACATCTCCCTTACCGGAGGCGGCATAGTTACGGGGTCATCGCTGGGTACAGCAGATGTTACTTATACAGCTACTACTACATGCACGGTTATTGCCACAGTAACGGTTAACGCGTTGCCTGATCCTATAGTGGCCAGCGCCAATCCTATATGTGTAGGGCAGACAGCTACCCTTACTTCAGGTGGGGGAGCCGGTACGTGGGTCAGTAACCTCATACCTGTAGAAAGCATAACCAGTACCGGCCCTAGCACTGGCCTTGCACTTGGTGTTGCCGGCGGTGTTGCTACCAATACTTTCACAATAACTGCAACTGGTTGCTTTGCAACCTATGATATGACTGTGATTGCATTACCTACTTTTACAACAGCGCCACCTGCTGCAATGTGTGTAGGCACAACAGCTACAGTAACAGGTAATGGAGGCAGCGGAAACTGGTCAAGCAGTAACCTTGGTGCAGCGACCGTAGTAACTGGCTCTGGCCCTGGCCCTGGGGGTACTATTACAGCAGTTGCAACAGGAGTAACAAATATGTGCTACACTTTCGTGTCAGCACCTGGCTGCCAGCTCTGCCAGACAATGGATGTTGTTCCGGCATTAACTCCTATATCCGGCCCTCACCAGGTATGTACCGGCGCGAGTATCACACTCACTTCAGGCCCCGCTGGTGGTGTCTGGACCAGTACCCCGCCTGTAACGGTTGTTGGAGCAGGGTCTACAGCCACGGTTACCGGTTCTACAACGGCAGGCAGCCCGGCAACTGTTACCTATACTTTAGGTACCTGTTCGGCTACTTACCTGGTTACTGTTAACCAGTCGCCTAATCCCATTACGGTTACACCGCCCAATTCATTTAATATATGCCAGGGGTTGACGACCACTATGTGTACCACAGGCCCCGGCCCCGGTGGCTATACCTGGTCTTCCAGCAATCCATTGGTTGCTTCTATTACCTCAGCTGGGTTATGCGCTACAGCTACCGGTGTTTCTTCCGGAGTTGCTTTAATAGACTATACCAGCTTTTTCACCGGTTGTTTCAGTCAGGCTACTGTTAATGTGACCAATGGTGTAGGCGCCATATCAGGCCCTAATTATGTATGTATGGGCGCTACTGCGGTAGAAACCAATACGGTTACAGGTACATGGGGCATTGCGCCTGGCGCTATCGCTTCAAATGCACCTACTACCGGATCAACATTTACTGTAGTAACACCCACAACCCCCGGTGTATTTACGCTTACTTTCCTGGCTATTAACGGTTGCACCGCAACTAAATCTATGACAGTAAATGCGCTGCCATCCAATACAGTTATACCACTGGGCAGCACCAATCTCTGCCCCGGCGGCTCGGTGGAACTTACTGCCAGCACCGGTACCGGATACACTTACCAGTGGGGTAATCCGGGCGCTATAGGCGGCGCCACCGGCGCAACCTTTGTAGCGGCCACTGCCGGTACATATGTGGTTACTGTTACCGGTCCCGGCCCGTGCAGCAGTACATCTGCAGGCACCGGAATTACCATGAACCCGGTTACTGCCACAGTTTCACCTGGTGTTTCTACCACGGCATGTGCCAGCGCAGGCCTCACGCTTACCGCATCGGCTGCTGCTACTTATCAGTGGATGCTAGGCGGCGTAGCTGTTTCCGGTGCTATTGCAGGCACGTATACACCTACGGTATCGGGCAGTTACAGCGTAGAAGAGACTAATACTTTTGGCTGCGTAGGCACTTCACCTGCGGTTTCCATCACACTTGCCCCTTCGCCTGCAGGTGTGGTAGCCATATCCGGCTCTCTTAATCTTTGTGCCGGTGCAAGTGTTACGCTCACCTCCGATGCCGGAGCGGGCTATACTTATCAGTGGTACAACGGTAGCCTTGCATCGCCTATCCCGGGTGCTACCGGTATCAGTTTTACTACATCAACAGCAGGCAATTATTTTGTGGTAGATGTCAACAGCACAGGCTGCAGCACCACATCGGCTACCAGTGTGGTTAAGGTAAATCCGCTGCCGGTAGCTGCTATCGATACGGCAACGTCTCCTATCTTCTGCGCAGGTGGCAGTGTATCACTCAGCACGCTGTCTGCCGCTACCGATTTATACCAGTGGTTTAAGAACGGTGTAGCTATAACAGGTGCAACCAATGCGGTATATGTAGCCAGCTCCACAGGCAATTATACCGTTCAGGTTGATTCGGTTGTTATCGGTTGTACTTCTACTTCTGCAGTACAGACGGTAACATCTGTTGCCATACCTGTTCTTAACCTCATCACTTCATCATCATTCTGCTGGGGCGGCAGCGCCGATATGGCAGCGGTCGTTACCAGTGGTGCCGGAACCATAGGCTACCAGTGGCAGATAGCCGGTGTGAATATTGCCGGAGCTACCAACAGTACTTACCCTGCTACCGTGTCGGGCAGCTATTCGGTAGAGATATTTGTGCACGGAGGCCTGTGCAACGAAACAAGCAGTAATATATCAGTAACCGAATGGCCATTGCCAAATCCACTGGTTACTGATACTGTACCCAATTTGTATACCCAGACTAATTTTGTAACCTATCAGTGGTATCTCAACACCATTCTGATACCCGGAGCTACATCGTCTAATACACCAATAATAGGCAATGGCACCTACAAGGTAAAAGTAACAGATAACCATGGCTGTCAGTCGGTATCCACCGGCTTCCCGGTATCTGGCTGGGTACCTAATACCATCAGTACGGTCAATGCCGGCGGCGAGATAAAAATCTACCCTAACCCGGCACAGGATGCATTGCATATAGATGCGCCAATGGCGGTGAGGGCAGTAATTTGCAGCATGGATGGCAGAACACTGATAGACCAGCAATCGGCCACAGATATCAATATCAGCAAGCTGGCCAATGGCATCTATACCATCAGGCTTTATGATATAAACGGCAACCAGCTTAAAGTAGATAAATTTGTAAAAGAAAGTAACTGATAGCAATACCCCTTAATTGAAACACAGTATCAACTAAAAAGCCCCGGACAACCGGGGCTTTTTCATTATGCCGGGGGAAAATTTTTTTAAAAAAAAGATACTATTAAGGGGAGGTCATAAATCAGATCTACCCGCCAAACTGAATACTCCTGTTTTAAAACTTCAATAATACAATCCTGCTAAATTCTCAAAAAAAATCTATAAAAAACTATATCATTACAGAATCTTTTTATAAATTTATATTCTAATCAAAATTTTACAGTATGGATACATTTACTATTGGTGAGCAGGTAGTGCAGATATCCCATCCTTATTTGCCTGTATTAACAATTGAGAAGGTTAATGATAATGGTACTTATCATTGCAGTTATCATGATGAAAAGCATGTGGATCACACGGGTGATTTTAAAGCTGAAGAACTGATGAAGTATGTAAATCCGGCCACTATATACCGGTTGTAGGAAATAGTTATTGCAGGCACAAATGAATGCCTTTAATTAAACAGCAGATCTCTTAATTGTGCATTCCCTCAGCTGGTGATGGATCAGGAAATTGTATTTGTTTAAATACAAACAATCCACTCAGAATTATTCCTGAATTTATTATCAGGGAGCGAGACGGTGTTTAATCCATAAACCGGATTCATTTTTCTCAAACAAAATGCGGTCGTGCATACGGCTGGTGCGGCCCTGCCAGAACTCTATATGGTGGGGCAATACCCTGTATCCGCCCCAGTGTGCCGGGCGGGGAATATCCACATCCGGAAATTCTTCCTGGTACCTGGCATAGTTGAGATCTAGAATATTTCTGTGTGCTATTTTTCTGCTCTGGGGCGATGCCCATGCGCCTATGCGGCTGCCTGCAGGCCTCGACTGGAAATAGGCATTACTTTCAGCTTCATCAATCTTTCCTATAAAGCCTTCTATGCGCACCTGGCGCTCCAGTTCTTTCCAGAAAAATACCAGGGCCACCTGCGGGCAGGCAGATATCTCCTGGCCCTTGGCGCTGTCGTAATTAGTGAAAAACACAAAACCCTCGTTATCAAGGCCTTTCAGCAACACTATACGTGCGTGAGGCTGCATTTGCGCATCAACAGTTGCCAGGGTCATGGCATTGATTTCTGTGATCTGGGCAGCTTCTGCTTCAGAAAACCACTTACTGAAAAATACCAGAGGGTCTGAGCCTGCAGTTTCCTCATCCAGCGCGGCGAGCTTATAATCCTTGCGGATATCAGCAATATTTAGCGGGCTGTTCAAGATTTATTTTCTGTCGTTAGAATCAAGGTACTTTACCATAACATAGATCATTTCTATGATCATCAGCAGAAAGAATACCCACATCAGTGTAGGGCCAACGTTTTTATTTACGTTATCGTAAAAAGCGCTTAAAATTAAATGATTCATTAGCGGTTATTTGCGTTGCAAGATACTTAAAAAAGTGAAATTGCTACATTTTAATAACCGGAATGCAGGGCGGTGGGTGATTAAATGGGGTTCAATACCCACCATTTGCCACACTTGTCTGGCCGCCCCGTAACGTTAAATTTAGACCGGAATACCCGGTTTAAAATGCCCCGGTTTGAAATTTGGCTGAATTCTGTTTACTTTCAAATCCAAATTCAGCAGGATGCTGCTCAGGCATATACCATTTCTAAAAACTGTATTCATATACTCTTTTACGGCTTTCGGAGGGCCGCAGGGGCATATGGGTATGATGGTGAAGACCTTTGTGCAGAAACGCAAAGACCTTACAGAAGATGAGCTGCTTGAGTACAATTCTTTCTGCGCCATGCTTCCGGGCCCTACATCTACCCAAACTGTAGCGCTTATTGCCATGAAGCGGGGCGGCATTCCGCTGGCAATTATAACATTGCTGTTATGGATTTTCCCTGCTGCATGTATTATGGGTGCCTTATCGTTCCTGATTCATTATTTTAATATAGGCGCCGACAAGAGCAACAAGCAGTTCCTCCAGAATTTGTTCTCCTACATACAGCCCATGTCGGTCGGATTTGTATTTTATGCAGCGGCCAGGATGATGAAAACCAGCATAAAGTTCATAGCTACAGCCAGTATCATGGTGGGTAGTATAGTTGCTACATTGTTTATAGAGTCGCCCTGGGTATTTCCATGCCTGTTGGTGGTATCGGGCACTATAAGTAATTTCAGCAACAACCGTATTCCTACACCTCAGCACAAACCCAAAAAGATCAACTGGAGCAATCTGTGGATATTTGTATTGCTCTTTATAATTGCGGTAATTCTCAGCCTTATTGCCAAGCGCGACAGCTGGGCCCATGCCGAAGTTTACCACCTGTTCGAAAACTTCTACAGGTTTGGGGCCATTGTTTTTGGCGGGGGCCAGGCTTTACTGCCCTACATGCTGTACCAGTTTGGCGACCAGTCCAGAACCCATTTGCTTAAAGACAGTGATCTGCTTACGGGATTCGGTATGGTTCAGGCAGTGCCCGGCCCTGTATTTTCCATTTGCTCGTTTGTTGGCGGAATGGCTATGAGCCAGTATGGCGGCATGTGGCAGCTGCTGGGTTGTATTATAGCCACTGTTGCGGTATTTCTGCCCAGCAGTTTACTCCTGTTTTTTCTCTTCCCGATCTATGAAAATCTGAAACACCATGTTATAATTTTCAGAGCACTTGAGGGTATTAATGCAGCAATTGTAGGTATCATTATTGCTTCCGGCCTTATCCTGTTCCGGTCCATGGCATTTGATAATTCCGACTTTTCTCTGGCATTCCAGTGGCACAACCTGGTTATAGTAATCATCACCTTCTGCCTGCTTTATTTCTCCAAAGTACCCGCTCCGTTTATTGTAGTCGGGTGGCTGCTGCTGGGTTTAATTCGGCTTTAGAATGTGACCGGAATATGTGGCAGTATATCCGCTGAATCTGTTCAACCTCTGAATTGCCTGGAATTAATTGTATCATTTAAAATATATAATAAAATGATACGCATATATCCGGCTTCATAATTTTAGAAAAGCAGCGAAATATCCGGAAACAAAACAAGAATGCTTAAATTATTCTTACATTCATGATAAATTTATTACCACGGTTCATCCAATAAAAAAATGAAAAAAATGAAAAAGAATTTATTAATGCTCTTATTACTGCTCAACGCGGTCTTTTCGATTTCTGCAAGGGCGCAGGACATAAATGTAAGCATGCAGCCCATATGGGGGCCTGAAGGGTATAACTATGTGAATTATTACTACATACCTGCTATAGAAGCTTATTACAGTGTGCCCAACCAGACCTTTACCTGGTATGACGGAACCAGGTGGGTAACAACCATGGACCTGCCGCCTGCTTATGCCAATTTCGACCTTTATCATGCCTACAAAGTAGTGCTTAATGTAGCTAACCCTTGGTATCGCCATAATTACTACAGGGGGTATTATTACAGCTACCGTACCCGTTACGACCAGCCAATGATACGATACAGTCACGACCGAAGGTATTATGAAGGTCGCCGTGAAGACAGGTTTTATCATGGCGAGCGCCGTGCCGAATTTGAGCACCGCGGCGGAGAAGTGCGCCGGGAAGAAGGCAGGCGTATGGAAGAACACCGTGGCGGGGAAATCCGCCGCGAAGAAGGCAGGAGAGGTGGAGAGGTTCACCGTGCGGAGGAACGCCGCGGCGGTGGAGGAGAGCATCGTGGGGGAGAAGTACACAGAGGAGGGGGAGGCAGAGGCGAAGGTGAAAGAAAAGAACACCATTAACACTTAGAGCAAATGATCTGGCCTTGAATTGTGAGGTCAGATCATTTTAACTATCAAATACCTTAAAATATTCCCAAATTGCCGGTAAGAGAATCCAACCAGATACAGTATTGGTAGCTTTACAGCTGCATATTATGAGGTATCTGGTTTTAATTCTTGTACTGATATCCCACGCATCCGAGGCGCAAACCTTGCAGGGGATAGTAACGGATGCTGCTACAGGTAAACCTTTGTATCCTGTAACTGTTGTGAACCTGTATACACAGCAAAGTACCCTCACTGATGACCATGGCCAGTATGTAATACCTGCAAAGCAGGGCAACCTCATTGCGTTTTCGTTTGTAGGCTACAAAACCGTGCAGAAAACCAAATCCTTCAGTACTATCATTACCACTATGAATGTGGCCATGGAGCAGACGGAATATCAGCTTGAAGAATTCAGTATACGTCCCGGTATATTTTCCGGGTATCAGCTCGATTCTCAGGAAAGAGCTGCAATTTACAAGCTGCCTTTGCAACGTACTCACCCAAACCCGTTCAACAGCCCGGTAAGCGCCCTTGCAGAACTGTTTTCGAAAACAGCCAAACGCACCTATGCCTTTCAGCAGATATTTGAAGCGGGAGAGATTGAAAAATTTGTTGATTCCCGATACACTCCCGATCTGGTTGCCCGGCTAACAGGACTCACCGGCGACAGCATAGGGCACTTTATGTATGCCTGCCAGATGCCTTACGATTTTGCCCGCAGTGCAACTGATCTTGAGCTGAAGATGTGGATTAGAAGCAACTTTAAGGAATGGCTTAAAGCCCAGGCAGCTGATACTACTTTGAAATAAAGTGCAAAACAAATTCGTAAATAATGTATTGTTTTCCGGGGATTTCATAGATTTAGATATTGATTGTATGTGTTTACTATTGATCAGATAATCAATTTATTGTAATGAAGTTGGTAAGCTGAATATGGTTGGCACCACCATAGAAACTGGAAGAAGTTATCTGTTATGTGTTTATTAAATTAACTGAAGAAAAGAAGTGTTGATAATTATTGCTCAAATAATTAAGGCTATATATGCATGACTTAAAATAAATATAAAAATTTTATTAACAAAAATTAATTTTTTTTTCGTGCTAAGTAAATTATTTTTGCAAAATCTTGGAATAACTAAAATATTGCAACGTATATATAATGAAACGCAAATACATAATTATAATTTTATTATTAACGACATTTGTTAAGTCACATGCACAGATCAGGCTTGATCCATTTTTTCCTTACAGCAAATGGACTGTGGGGGCCGGGGCCGGATTTAGTGAGATATATGGTAACCTGAGCAATTCCAATTCTGAACCAGTTGTCAGATTGAGTATAGACCGCAATGTAAATATGTGGGTTAGCCTCGGTCTTGAAGTTCAGCGTGGCGCTCTCTCGGATTATGAAGTAAAAAATACCTGGACCAATGGACTTAGTGTATATAACCAGATAACTACTGCTGCACTTAACGGGAAAGTTTCGCTTGGTGAATTCTTTAAATACCCAAGGAATTTTTTCCAGAAAACAATATTTGGGTTGTATGGTGGAATTGGTATTGGATTTATGGATAATAATGTTTCTGATATTACGTTGAAATTTAAGCATCAGGACAAGTATACTATCAATAATTACGATAATTCCAATATTAATCCCAAGACTACCAATTTTTATATGCCCTATAATTTAGGTTTTAATCTGCATATTACCAGGAGAATTATGTTCAATATTAATTACCAGTTCTGTTATGCATTTTCTGATTATCTGGATGGTTATGATTTTAAGGCACCTACCGCTACCAATAAGTACAATGATATGTTTTCTGTGCTGTCATTTGGTGTGAACGTTTACCTGGGAAAAGTTGGTTTTCATAAAAAGAAGTATGGCAATACAGGTGATAATAACGGATCATCCTACGCTTATCCATCTTCGACCAATCTGGCAATTTCACCTACGGAACAAAAAGCATTGATGGAAAATTATGATTCGGACGGGGATGGAATACCTGACAGGCTGGATAAATGCCCGGGAACACCTCCCGGTGTAGCGGTAGATGCCACCGGTTGCCCGCTTGACAGGGATGGTGATGGCATACCTGATTACCTGGATAAGTGCCCGGATGTAAAAGGCACAGCTGAATTTAATGGCTGCCCGGAGAAAAACATGGACCCCGATACTGATGGCGATGGCGTACCGGACAGACTTGACAAATGCCCCGGAACTCCCGCCGGCGTGAAAGTAGACGCCAATGGATGCCCGCTGGACAGGGACGGGGATGGCGTACCCGACTACCTGGACAAATGCCCGGATGTAAAGGGTTCGAAGGAAGCTGACGGATGTCCGGTAGTAGGTGCGCAAACGAAAAAGGTTTTAGATGAAGCTTTGACAGGTATTCAGTTTGAAACAAGTAAGGATATTATTCAGAAGACCTCTATTCCTATTGTAGATAATGTGGTGAAGGTGATGAAAGATAACCCATCGTACAAATTGCAGATCAATGGTTATACCGACAACAGGGGCAAACCTGAGGCCAACAGGTCGCTTTCTGAGAAAAGGGCAATTGCTGTAATGAAGTATCTTGAGAATCATGGTATTGATGGCAACCGCCTCAAAGCTGCAGGATATGGCCAGGAAAAACCTATCAGTACCAATGACACTGAAGAAGGCCGGAAGCAGAACCGCAGAGTTGAATTGATTGTAAGTTTCTAAGTGTTTTCATATCTTTAAAAGCCTCTGCACTCAACGCTGTGCAGAGGCTTTTTTGTTTCCTGATATTGGAAGATCTGCAATTGAGAAATTACCGGGACTGGTGGCTATATGCATAATATATTTTCATTTAATTTCTGCTTCAATTTACCTTCAAATCTATATTCATTTTTTGTTCAGTATATTTTCAAAACGCTTCAATTCTCTTCATAAACGCTTAAATTTTTTTCAAAAACTTCAGGTTTTTGAAGTTACGAAATTGTAACAACTTGCTTATTTACAGCATTTTACATTTTATTATGCTGATTTCAGAAAAAATTGATACAAAGGTGTTTTATTGAGTGAATAATAATAATAATATATATGGAGGTAATACATTGTGACCCAAAGTTCGGACTGGTAACCGGATTGACAGAAAGAGGTTTTTATGATGGTACGTTCTTCATTCTCTTGTACCGTATACGGTACATCATGTAAATTTTTTTGGAGCTAACAGGTTAATAGTAATAATAATACAGGTTAGGCTTAACTTGAGATTTACACAAGTGTGCAAATAGCTTTTTTAAGTTATGGGTTTTACGAGATATTAGCGTGAATGTCAATGCATTTTGATGCCTATTATATCATTCAAAAGCGGTGATCATTGCCATACAAAAGCGCCGTGTCCGCCAACTTTTGTTCTTCATTTTTGGCAGTTGTGGTTCTTGAGACACGGCCGCTACACTTTTAAATTTCAGCTTTTATGCATGATTGTTCAAAAGGAGACCCGGTTTTCAGCATCCTGCAACATAATAGATGTTTTGCAATCATTTTAATACATACACAAACATATGCGACCCTTTGGGCGCGTGGGGAGGGGATGTTGCGTGGGCTACAAAGCGGTTGCCCACCATCGGGACATTATATTATGGAGTTCCCGGATGGTCGCGATTCATTCACCCCTGTTTGCATTCGGCATTCGCCTTATGAAAGCAGTAGCCAGCTTCCCGAAATGCTCCGGGATCTGAGAAAATACAGGAGGGAGAGTTACGAACCGGGAGAGCGTATCCTGATGGGCATTGGTATTTCCATCATTTAGTGAGGTTGCACCGAAGGATCGGCATTTTCAACTTTCTTCGTCGCAGAGTGCTGCCGGCAGAGATTATCCGGAGAATTGTTCACTATTATTTTTTTCTATCGGGAGTGCATCAGACGGATTCAATCCGTCTCTTCAAAATTCCTGTAATTCTTGTCCAATAGATATCCTCACTTGAACTGTGCCATAGCCACTGGAGCCCTATAGCAGTAATAAAGACCATCTCCTAAAAAGCTTTCACCCATAAATAATCGAGTAGGAGGTGAGGGATTATTTCCCTCACCGTCCTCTCACACCACCGTACGTGCCGTTCGGCATACGGCGGTTTGTCAGATTAATGGTTGCTGTTGTTTCAACAGGACGGTCTCGGTTGATTGTTGCACTGCTTG
>CAILLK010000141.1 GCA_903835005.1 uncultured Bacteroidota bacterium
ATCTGTCGGAATGGAGGGTACCCTGAATGAGATCATAAGTGGCGGGAAATGGAGTGCGAGCAAAGCCAATGCAGCGATAGGCAGTACGGGAGTGCTGGGCGGCATGGTGGCCGGGATGGATACGGTGATTTATACGGTGAGCAATGCATGGTGTACGGCATATACTACTGCTGTGATTACGGTTTTTGGGAGCGGGGAATGCCCGGCGCTGGGAA
This sequence comes from uncultured Bacteroidota bacterium, assembly GCA_903835005.1. Classification (GTDB taxonomy): domain Bacteria; phylum Bacteroidota; class Bacteroidia; order Chitinophagales; family Chitinophagaceae; genus Nemorincola. The sequence continues at coordinate 216 of CAILLK010000141.1, forward strand.
ATGTGGAAATCAGTAAATGTGAAAATGTGAAAATTTGGCCGAACCCGTCAAGTGGTGATGTGGTGGTGCAATGCGGGGAAGCGGGAATATTGCGGGCATATAATATACTGGGGCAGAAGGTGGCTGCATTTGATTTAATCGCCGGGGAGCATAAGGTGCAGTTAGGTAAAGGGATTGCAGAAGGGGTTTACCTGATGGAGTATACCAATAATAATGGTGTGAGGAGTGTAGTGCATATGGTGGTAGCCCGATAGATATACTAAGCTGAATGGTGCCACCGCCACTGAAGCTTCATAGCAAAATAAAAGCCCGGACCAAAAATTTTACTCAACCTGGTAAATTATCAAATCCAGGTAAATAAAAATCCCGGAACTGGTCCGGGATTTATTTCCATTTTATTTTGAGCGGATGATTATTTAAAATCTCCGGCTTTTACAAAGGTTATTTTGTTTGGGGCCAGGTATTTCTTCATAGCGTTGTTGATGTCGGCAACTTTGAGGGCCAGGAGTTTGGCGTCCATGGCTTTGTCCCACTGCATGGTGCGGTCCATGTCGAGGCGGGCATTGAGGGTATTTACCAGTTGCGCGTCTTCGGCGCGGCCGTTTTCGCGGTACTGTAAATAACCGCCCTTGGCGTCTTTGAGTTCTTTCTCGGTAAAGCCATCGGTGAGCATTTTATTGAGTTCTTCCATCCATACCTTTTCCAGTTTTTCCTTGTTTTCGGGGTTGTAAATGGCATAAGAACCAAAACTGCCCGATTCATCGCGGGCACCGGCCTGCAACCAGGAGCCTACTCCATAACTGATCCCTTCCTTCTGCCTGATGCGGGTAGCTAGGCGGGAATTGAGGAAGCCGCCGCCGAAGATGAAGTCGCCCATGCGCAGTGCGGGGTAGTCAGGGTTGTCGTCGCGCAGTTTCAGGTTCATACCGCAAACCATCATGGCATTTTTCTTGTCGGGGGTCTTTATTTCCTTGTTCTGGGTAGTTATCGATTCGTATGGATCGGGGATACGGGTGTAGGGCATGGGTGATGTCCAGTTGCCGAGTATCTTATTGAGTTTATCGTTAACGGTGGCTTCATCAAACTCACCTACAAATGACGCTGTGGCATGGGCCCCATTATAGAAGTTTTTGTAGAAGCTTTTCACATCGCTCAGTGAAGCATCTTTTACAGCAGCTACTTCTTCATCGGCCGACATATTGTAGTTGATATGCCCTTTGGGCCATACCGACATGATATGATTGTACTCGCGGAAGGCAATGCTCTGGGGCTCTGAGCGCTCCTGCTCCAACTGACTGAGGTTTTCGTTTTTCAATGTCTTGAATTCATCATCGGTCAGCAGCGGTTCGTGCAGCATTTCATAAACCAGATCCATTGCCTGAGCAATGTTGGGCTTGGTGGATTTAATCATGATATTCACATTCTGGCCGCCGCCGTATACATATACGCTGGAAGAGAGTTTGTCGAGCGTTTCATTGATCTGCGCCATGGTATGTTCCTTAGTGCCTCTTTTGAGCATAGCAGCGGTAAGGTTGGCAACAGCGCCCTTGCCTTGCAGCGCTTTTTCCTCGCCCATGCGCAGGGTAATTACGCCTTCTATAGTATTGCCCCTTGTTGTTTTGCTGAGCAGCACATATTTTGCGCCACCAGCTATAGTACCGTGTTTGCAGCGCTTGTCAATATTATCGGGCGAGGGGTCGAAAGCCTCGGCCTGGGCCAGCGCGGCATTGCCTTTGTAATCTTTTACCAGTGCAGCTACATCGGGCTGCTGTGGCGGGGTAGCACGCACCGGATCGGCGGTGGGTATAAATTCACCAATGGTGCGGTTGCTTTTTATGAAGTAGATTTTTACAATCCGGTTCACATCATCCGCAGTCACTTTTTTAAGGTGGTCGCGATACAGGAATGCAAGCCGCCAGTCGCCCTGCGCAATATACTCGCTGAGGGTAAGGCCGGTGTACATAGTATTGCGGTATGTTTCTTCAAAGTTCTTGATGAGCTTGGCTCTTGCTTTCTCCACTTCATCGGCGGTTATGGGGTTTCCGGCAATATCATCAATGGTATTGAGCAGCGCTTCTTTGGCTTTTTTGATTGATTTTTCCTTCAGCACATCGGCAGTAATATAGAAGTAGGAAGGGTCTTTCAGTGCCGGATTATCGGCCCCTACTGTCGAAGCCAGGCCGGCTTTTACCATACTCTGGTACAGGCGGCCATTGGGCTGGTTGGTAAGCGATTCATTCAGTATGTCGAAAGCGGCATAATCTTTATCCGCACCCGATACCACATGATAAGCCACACCCACTGTCTGCACATCACCCACGCGGTTAAGCGTTACACTGCGCTCGCCATCCTGCGCGGGTTCTATGGTATAGCACGGGTCTATAACACGGGTTGGCCGGGGTATACCGCCAAAGTATTTTACTACCAGCGCCAGGGTTTTGGCTACGTCTATCTTACCGGCTACCAGCAGCACTGCATTATCGGGCTGGTAATATTTTTTATAAAATGCCTGCAGGTTTTTGATGGGCACTTTTTCAATGTCTTCTTTTGAGCCTATGGTTGCCTTGCCGTAGTTGTGCCACAGGTACATAGTGCTCAGTACGCGCTCTTCGAGAATATTCTGCGGTGAATTTTCACCTGATTCAAATTCGTTTCTCACCACGCTGAATTCGCTCTTCAGGTCTTTCTCTGCAATGAAAGAATTGATCATCCTATCGCTTTCCAGGCTCAGGCCCCAGTTGAGGTTTTCATCGGTAGCTGAGAAGGTTTCGAAATAATTGGTACGGTCGTAAGATGTGCTGCCGTTTGGGCTGGCGCCATGCGCGGTCAGTTCATCGGGCACATGCGGGTGGTGTGCAGAGCCTTTAAACAGCATATGCTCGAGCAGGTGGGCCATACCGGTTTCGCCATAACCTTCCATGCGCGAGCCTACCAGATAGGTGGCATTGACTGTAATGGTGGGTTTGCTCTGGTCGGGGAACAGCAGCACCCGCAGACCATTGGAAAGCCTGTATTCAGTTATCCCTTCAACTTCAGTAACCTTTTCGGGCCCCGATTTCGAACTGGCAGGCTTTTTCTGGGCGGTGGCATTTGTGCCCATACAGCCGAGGGCTAAAACCAGCATGCCGGTAAATATTCTGTTGAATTTCATAAGCAATAATTTGATTCGGAAAATGGATGAGTATCAAAAATAATAAAATAATGATGAGTTGTATATAGGGCTCAAACAAATTGAGGTGGTTTAAGTGAAGCTTTCAAAATAATTCCTGCAATCTTACTCGTTCTTTTCCAGTTTCTCTTCGTTGTAAAAGTCTTTAAATAATGCATTATTCGCAGATTTCACTCCCCGATAAACAGAAAAACAACTTGGCAATGTGGTGTACTTTATTTAATCATCGTTCCTAAGGTTATTTAACCTGGTGGTATACAGGGTACGTTGTTGAAAAGTCTCACTCGAAGCCGCTAACAAATAATCAGAAAACAGGCAGGTCATAAATTCAAGACCGCAAAACCATCAAAACAGGTTGTACTCATCTTTACCAGGAATAGAATATTGCAGGGATTTTTTTTCAGTAATTACCTTATCAGCGTCAAATCTCCCTTCATCTCCCTGGTATGATCGCCCTTGTTGCCACATACTATTTTGGCATACCAGTAATAGCTGCCCATTTCGGCAGGGATTCCTTTGTAGTAACCATCCCATCCCTGGTCTATGTTGGCTGTATTGGTGAGGTTGTATACTTCTTCACCAAAGCGGTTATAAATGGAGAACCTGACAATATACATATCACCGGTAAACCGGAAGCGGTAAATATCATTCAGGCCATCGCCGTTGGGGGTAAATGCATTGGGCAGTATCGGGTTGCAGCAATCGTCATAATCCACAGTTGAGGTAGATGAATCTGTGCAGTTGTTTGCATCTTTTACCCACACCGTATATTTACCATTTTTCAGGTCGAAAATTCCTGCTGTTGTGGAGGCTTCACTATTGCTCCAGAGGTAGGTATAAGGCCCGGTACCGCCCGTTACTGTAGCCATTACAGCACCCTTATTAACAGTTCCGGTGCAGATATTAAGCACCACGCTGTCGGTAATGTTCAGCGCATCGGGTTGCGTAATATTTACTGTGGTATCGGCCTTGCAGCTCCTGCTGTCGGTAATTGTGATGGTATACTGGCCTGCATAGAGATCATGATAAACCCCGGAATCCATTTTCTGGGTTGAACTGCCGAGCTGATAATACAATGGTGGCGCGCCCCCTGAAGCATACAGATAAATTGTACCATTTTTTGCATTAAAACATAATGGTGGCGTTATCACCACACTGTCTGTAATAATTGGCGGGATACCGGTAAGCGTAAGCGTTGTATCAATACTGCAGCCATTGGAATCTTTCACATAAAAAGTATAGATGCCGGCCTGTAAAGTATCAAATCCGTTGCCATTCGAAAAGTTGGTATTATCGTCGGAATAAGCATAAGGCAAGGTGCCGCCGGAGGCAGTGACTTTTACTGAACCGTCCTTAAACCCGGGGCATGTAGGGTTGAGGGAATCAATGCCGGTAAATTTCAATTGTGCGGGCTGGGTAAGCACAACAGTTGTATCTGCCGTGCAGCCATGTACATCTTCAACCTGAATGTAGTCTACACCCGCAGTAAGGCCGGTGTAGGTGTTGCTTACCTGGTAGGGCTGGGAGTTGAGTGCATACATATAAGGCGGCGTGGCGCCGGCTCCGGTTACCGTTACTGATCCGTTGCTGCCGTTGTAGCAGGAAATATTGCTGACACTGACATCTGCAATATAAATTCTTGCCGGTTGGGATATAGTGAATACAGTATCGTGCAGACAGCCGTTGGCATCCTTCACATAAAAAGAATCAGTTCCGGCCGACAGGCTGCCATAAACTGTAGAGGCTGAATAAACTCCCGTATTGTAAGAGTAGGTATAGGATGGTGTGCCGCCAGTGGCCGAGAGTGTAATACTGCCATCGTGCAGGCCATAACAGGAAGGTTCTGTAACAGCTACCCCGGGAACGAGTATTCCCGGCTGGCTTACAGAAACCGAAGTATCGAAAGTGCAGCCATTTGCGTCTTTTACATTAATCACATAAGTCCCTGTAAGCAGGCTGTCGAAAATATGGGCTGTGCCAAACGGCGCTGTGCCTGTAGAAAATGAATAGGGGGAAGTGCCGCCAGTGCCGGTTACATTAATGATGCCGGTAGCCTGGTTATAGCAGAGCGCAGGCGTAATGATAAAAGTAGCAGAAACAACTAAAGAATCGGTAATGATAATTGAAGTGTCGTGAACACAAAGGTTGGCGTCTTTAACATGAAAAATGTAGGTGCCCGCAGCAAGCGGAGTAAATGCAGCAGCAGTACTGTATGCGCCTGCTCCCACCGCATAGGTATAGCCCGGAGTTCCGCCGGTGGCAGAGAGGGTCACCTTGCCGTTGGCAAGTGTGGCACAGGTTGATTTTATAACAACCGCCGATGGTATAATAAAGGCAGGTTGAGACAAGGTAAGCGTAGTATCTTTTTCGCAGCCGTTGGCATCCTGAGTATGCAGGGTATAGGTTCCGGCTGCAAGGCCGCTGAACAGACTTGCAGTGCCATAGGTACCTGTGCCCAGCGCAAAAGTGTAAGGAGCAATGCCCCCCGAAACATGCATGGTCAGCGATCCATCACTGCCGCCATTGCATGCAGGCTGGTGAAGGCTCACAGAATCAATGCGCACAGGGGTTGGTTGGGTAAGTGTAACTGAGTCGGTATAAATACAGCCATTGGCATCCTTTACCCCAACTGCATGTCCTCCGGCAGTAAGTCCTGAAAGGATGCTGGAAGCGCCCCATGTACCACCATCTACTGTATACTGATAAGCAGGAGTACCGCCTGTGGCTGTAACAACTATGATACCAGTTGCAGCGCCGTTGCAGTGCACATTGGTATCGGCAGTTGTTATGGTGATTGCCGTGGGCTGGGTAAGGGTCATTGAAGTATCAAAGAAGCAGTTTTCGGCATCTTTGATGTGCAGGGTATAGGTGCCTGCTGTGAATGTAAACGCATTGGTTGCGCCAAATGGATTGGTATTGTAGGCATAGGTATAAGGAGGGCCAAAGCCGCCGGAACCAACCATAGTAACCGTGCCGGAGCCACCATGGCAAAGGATAGGTGATATAGTAAGTGCGGAATGAATAATTTCAGAATCAACCAGGGTTATGGTTGTGTCTATCTCGCAGGCGTTGGCATTTTTTACATGGAAAGTATAAGAGCCGGCACCCAGTCCGCCAAACGAATCAACGGCAGTATATGCCCCTGTGCCTATGGCATAGGTATAGGGAGCAATACTATTGTAGGCAGTAATAATCACATAGCCATTGGTAAAGGTGTTGCACAGCGGCTTGTGAATATCAAAATGCCACAAAATGGGAGTTGCATTGGGTACGGTGATGGTGGTATCCTTTACACAGCTGTTGGCATCCTTTACATGCACTACATAGCTGCCGGGAGTGAGCCCGCTGAATAAACCTGAACCAGAATAGGAGCCGCCGCCTATAGCATAGGTATACGGGGCCAGTCCGCCACTACCTGTTACGGTAGCTGTGCCTGTGCTTCCCCCGGGGCAAAGTGGTGGTGTGGTAACAACTGCTGCCAAAGGCAAAGGTGGTGAAACAATAGTAATTGTGGTGTCCACAAAGCAGCCGCTGGGGTTGGTCATTTTAATAGTATATGTTCCGGCTACAAGACTATCGGTTACCATTCCGGTAATACCGGTAAGGGTTCCTATGGTTACGCCCGCCTGTATGATTTGCATGCTCCATGGGCTGGCAGAACCTCCGGGTGTAACATGAAAAACTGCTTTTGCCGTGCAGGTGGCAGCAGAAACAAGTGCATAAGTTTCTGTTGGCATGGGCAGTACCGTAACCGTGTATGCAATGGTCTGCTGCCCGGACAGCGGACAACCATCATCGGCGTAGTTGATATAAAATATGTAGTTTCCCGGCGCTACACCGGTAGTATTCCAGGAGAAGGTACCCAGGGGGGCAAGTGTGCCATTGCCAACTATATTAAATGTTGCACCTGCTGGCAGCCCCGATACCGTCATGGTTATATGGTTGCCTCCGGGATCGGTGGGGTTAATATGAAAAGTAAACGGCCCTACCGACTGGCACAAACTAATGATGGTTCCGGTTACAGTGCCTGCTGATGCGCCGCTTATACTGCCGTTAGGCGGGATATTGGAGCATGGGGTAATTACTACCACAGTCATTTCGCGCTGGCTGGTACCCCTGAGTACCCCGGCATGATATTCTTCCACATTATACACCACAAGAGCCTTTTGAAGAATATTGGGTGTAAAAGCCAACTGGCCGGTAGTGCTGCTGAAAGAGTAAGTGCCTGCGGCTGCGCCGATAGGAGCAGTGGCCGTATAAGGTGCTACATAACTCACTGTGCTACCTGTAGTGCCGTCAATGCCCGGAACAAGGTTAAATACCAGGCTGTCTCCATTTGGGTCAACGGCTCCGGGATTAAAGTTTGCAGGGATATCAAGGCAATAAAACGGGGTGGGTATGGTGGTATAAACGGCGTTTGAATTGTTGAATGTCGTATTGTTGAGTGTATCGACAAGCTGTATTGTTGTTCCTGATGCAATATTTGTGATACTGGTACTTCTGCCAGCAGATGGTGTAGTACCGCCTCCCATATATCCAGTAAAAAGGAAACGCCATACTGCCGACGGGCCCGTAACAGTTACATTTGCTGTATAAACAAATTTCTTTATTCCGGGGATTGGATTGGACAAACTTGTGCAAGTAGTACTATCAAGGTCTGCGGGACAGACCGGAGTAACTTCTATGCCGTTAATAGGCGCCTGTAGCACCAGGTTTGCAGTGCTTATGTATGTTCCTCCATTGTAAAGATCTATTTCAGGTTTTGCAGTATCAAGTGAAGGGAAAGCTCCTCCGTGGCAATCGCCATAAACAACCAGATGAATAGTATAAGTATTGCCCGATACCCAGGTATAATACATGTCAATCCCGAAAATATGCGTAGCCTGCGACGGCACTGCCGAAAGCAGGATGAGTATAAATAAAGCCGCCTTTCGCAGCAATGAGGTAACGCTTATAGCCATAATTATTTAAGGTTTATGAAAACCCACTCCTTCCAGACGAAAATTTTCCTGTTTTCCTTCTGCATCAATTTCATTTTAACACTATCCAATATTTATTACCTCATATAGTATTCTGAACTGAAATCCATTTTCAGGTATAAAATTACTTCATAAATAATACTTCTGCAAAAAAATTATGTAGTATATAATCTACAAAATGTCGTTTTTATGTAAATATTAATCAACTGTTATTAATGCGTCACTTAATTTCGGGGGGTACCTGAAAAAAGTTTTATTTACAGATGTTTCAGGAGGTTATGTTTATTTTATATTTGCACCATGATTCTTTCTGATTCCCGTATACTCGAAGAAATAGAAAAAGGTACAATTGTTATTGAACCCTTCGACCGCAAAAACCTGGGTTCCAATTCCTATGATGTGCACCTGGGCAAATACCTGGCTTTATACAACGACGAAGTACTAGATGCCCGGAAACATAATCTGATCACTCATTTTGAAATACCGCCCGAAGGCTACATACTGCAGCCCGGTCATCTTTACCTGGGTGTAACCGAAGAATATACCGAATCGCACGCGCATATACCATTCCTTGAAGGCAAATCATCTACCGGCCGCCTGGGCATCAATATCCATGCCACAGCGGGCAAGGGCGATGTGGGTTTCTGCAATGCCTGGACCCTGGAGATATCCTGTATCAAAAAAGTAAGGGTATATGCCGGAATGCCCATCGGGCAACTGATCTATTTCATGGCCGAGGGCAATGTACTTAACCCGTACAACAAAAAATCGGGCGCCAAATACGTCGGCAGAACCAATATGCCCGTGGAAAGTATGATGTGGAGGAATGATTTTTAAAGTGCCACGACTCTAATAGTGGATTCAGGAATTTGAACCTCGTTTTCAAACGTAAGGTTCGAAAATTCTGCGGCAGCCGTTTCTAAAAAACCACTATTGCACGTAAATCAGATCAGCGGTTCACGGACCTGGCGCACGAGTATTCCAGATGCCGATACATAATAAAGGAATATCTTGGTTTTGGTCACCCATTTCCCCTTGTTTAATTAACTTTGACATAAGAACATTGGTATAGTTTTGAGTAAAATACCCTAATTTTATACTATGACTTACATTGCCGTAGATGACCATACCACAGAAGGTAAAAAGCTGGTTGCTTTCCTGAAAACGCAGGAGTATGTGGCAATACTTGAAGAGGCTAATGATACTACAAAAAAGGCCATAAAAGATGTGGATGCCGGCAAAGTAAAAAAGGTTAAAAATCCGGAAGACTTATTCCGCCAAATTCTTGGCAAACAGCATGTATGAAATTGCGTATTCCAACCAGTTCGACAAAGATCTGAAACTGGTAGCCAAAAGAGGTTATGATATTGACCTGCTCAGGGAAGTCATAAAAGAACTTCATCATTCAGGCAAATTGCATAGCCGTTATCTTACCCATAAACTTCACGGAGAATATAAAAATTACCTGGAATGCCATATAAAACCTGATTGGCTGCTTATCTGGAAACAAGACGACACTGCAAAGACAATTTTGTTAACCAGGACTGGTAAACATACTGACCTCTTTTAGCGTAAATTTTGTAGATCTCAGACGAATCTCCCGTTATTTCCATTGGTTTTCCAAGCTCCCTAAAGATATAAAGCTGATTTTACAGACATTGCTGCCGGGTCTCAAAAACCAATGCAGCCCGAAAATCAGATCCGAAGTTCACAGACCCGGCGCACCAGGTGGGCAAAGCAAAAAGGATGTTTTATAAAACTCAAAAGTAGTTGCAACTTTACCTGATCCCGCTCAGGATATCCTGCTTGCCTTCATAATTCACCGGTATAGTCAGGTACACACCATTTCGCCCAGCCCTGATTTTGCCATCGAGTTTTATATCCACATCACTGTTCATCAAAAGTTGCAAGACATTGGGCAATATGTTTTTCAGTTCCACCTCAAGGGTTACGGGTAGCGAAAAGGTATCTTTTGCAGGCAATATGCATTGGTTTCCTGCATTCATTTTCCCCGCCTGCCTGCCGTTGAGGAATACATCCACATCGGCGCTTTTCAGCTTCATGGAGTAGCTGTTTGGGTTGTATAACCGGATATCCATTGCCAGCAATGCTTTGTTATTACTGGCCTGCTTCATACTGAAGTTCTCCACACTCTGGTAAATGAGTTCTTTAGGCTGCCTGCAGGCTGCTGACAGCAATACAAATAAAACGGGCAGCCAGCATTTATTTTTCATAGCCTGATTTTTATTATTCTCACCAAAACTAATCGATGATCAGCATAAGTTAATCACAAATTTTATCCGCCCGTGTATCAAAAAAGTGCTCTGTTAATCCCCACTACATACCTGAATGTAGCATACTGGTCATTGCTGTATGGCGCACGGTTAAGAAATACCGGCAGGTCGAGGCGGATGGTCAGCGGTTTAGCTTTCTCAAATACTCCCCAGCTCTTGATTGTAAACGCAAAGCCAACTCCGGCATCCACATGCACATTGCTCCACTGGTATGGCGATGGGGTGATGGCAGAATAATCGGGCAGCGTAAAATTGCTCAACTCCATAACACCTGCATCGCCAAAAGCATATACATTGGCACGAAGCCATTTGCGGAAGAAGCCAGGCTGCCAGGGCAGGTATCTTTCAAAACCAATCTCTATATTGGCCGATGCGCCACTCCTGGCCTTATAGCCTTCAAGCAAAATATTATTGCGCTCATCGGGCGAGAAGTAGCCGGAATAGCCCCTGAGATCAAGCCCGCCGCCCTGCTGAAAATGATTCACATCGTAGCGCGATATGCCTTCCCAGTCGGAAGGAATAAAACCCACACTCCGGGTATATTTGTTCTCCATTTGCTCCTCCGGGCTGGCGCCTCCCATATACAGCAGGCTCTCATTGGGCAGGTGTGCGCCCAGGCCATAACGGCCAAAAATGCGGGTGCGTATTTCCAGCTTGCCCAGGTAATTGTAGTTTATTGATTCCAGTTGGGCATAAGAGTAATCGAATGCATTGGTAAGTAATGGCGCCCTGAAGCTGAATGTATACTTACCACCGCTTTTAAAGTAATTGTAGCGGTGGGTCCAAGAAGCATTTAGCGAAGAATTGGGCTGCCCGGCAAAGCTGCTCCAGTCGGCCGGATCAGGCAGATAGTCAAGTGATGTGCCCCCGGGCCGCCACATGGTTTGTGCATAGAGCTGCAGGGTATTGTTATCATTGGTCAGCCAGTTCAGCCCCCCTCTGTGGTACCACAATCCATCCAGGTAGCGGCTGTTGATCTGCAATTGCAGTTTGGGCATATTCCTGGTGATAGCTGAGTTGTAGTTGAAAGTATAGTTTACCGGGTCATATTTCGAATACATTCCTTCACCGGTAAAGGGCAGATATGCATTTTCCTGCAGCAGGTGCGAGTTCCACCATACAGTGGCATCTATATTATACAGGCTTTGCAGATAGCTCCCTTCAAAGTGGATACCTGCTTTTATGCCATCCACGGCGTTCCACCACAGGTCGGGCCGCACATCCAGCAGGTATTGCCTGCGGTTCAGCGGGTCATTAAGTCCGCCATCCAGCCGCAGGTTTATGGCATCAGGGCTGATGCATAGGCCACGGCTTTTATAGTTGTCCATATAGTCCTTATCCGCCAGCCGGAATGATGTATCAATCTGCACATTCCTGATGCCTCCGGGTATCTGCACATCGGCGGTGTATTCCGTATTCAGCTTGCCCCAGCCGGTCCATTTAGGCAGCAGGGTAGCGTCTGTCTGTTTCTGAAACCACGTATTGGGTATGTAGAAATTATGCATGTCGCCGTCTTTGCCTGTTACGGTAAAGTCAATGGGCATCTGCATTTCGCCCTTCCTTCTGAATTTAATGGCAAAGCTGTCAGTTCCCCGGATCTTATGAATGCTGGAGATGCCATAATCAAGCGTCTTGGTTGTCTCAAACCATTCATCGAAAAACCACGAAAGGTCAGCGCCTGTAAACTGTATGACCGACGCCCTGAAATCTTCGAAATAGGGGTGAGCCATTTTCCACTGCTCAAAGTAATGGTGCATGGTGGCCTTAAACAGGGAGTCGCCCAGCGTGTATTGCAGGTTGTAAAGCATTGATGCCGTCTTGAAATAAACAAGGCCATAACCGCCTCCCTGCCCCAGGGCGCTGTGGAAGTCATCGCTATGGGTATTAATTGGCAGGTTATAAACCTGGTTCACCTGCTCATAGGTATACCTGTTCAGGAATGTGCCATCCAGGGTAGGAGTGGTTGATGCAAAGTGTTTGCGGTAATGCCAAATGGACTCTTTCTCAGGATGTTGCTTTTCTCCTTCAATAGCCAGTGAGCCCCATGCAGTAAGGAACTGGGTAAAGCCTTCATCCATTGCAGCGCGGTAGGTTTCATTGCTGCCCACCTGTCCGTAAAACCAGTTGTGCCCTATTTCGTGTATAAACAGGCCCCTGTAGCCGGGGTCACTGCCGCCATCCATGGTTATCATCGGGTATTCCATGCCGTCGCGCGCATCGGCTGCAACTATCTTGGGGTAGCAATACATGCCTATATCCTGCGAGAAGGTTTTAATAATTTTGGTCAGGTATTCAGGTGCATTCTGCCATCCCGAAGCATGTGGCTCCTGCACTATGGCCACGCACTCTACTCCGTTCCAGGTAGCAGCGCCCAACCGGAAAGACGGGTCTGCAGTAAACGCAAAGTCATGCACATTGTTTCCGGTATAGTGCCATACTTTGCGCTTGCCTTTTTCATATGGAGTAATGATGCCGGGTGGTTCTTCCCATTTTTTATTGGCGAAGTTTCTGATGTCCAGTTTTTCTCTTAGTGTATCTGGCAGCACTTCTTCGCGGTTTTGCAATACTCCGGTTGCCTCCAGCACATAGTTCGACGGGAAATCAAGCTGCACATCAAATATCCCGAAGTCGCCATAAAACTCCCTGTTCAGGTGCTGGTAAGTATCCCAGCCATGCATGCGGTCATAAACGCATATCTTTGGGTACCACTGGCAGCCATTGTAGTGCATAAAGCCCCAGGCATTCCACATCTGCATCCTGCGGCGCGTGCCGCCGATATCATAATAAGTATTGAAATTCATCTTGATCACAATTCTTCCTCCGGGCTTTAAAGGATGCGGCAGATAAACCTTCAGAATTGTATTATCCATTTCCGACTTTGCATTCTGCCCGTCCACCTGAATGCCATCCACGGTTATCCCCAGTCCGGCAGCCTCTTTCGGCCCCATTGGCGATTTCACTTTATTGGCCAGCTCCAGCTCCTGCAGATGACTGCCTTCAATAAACGCGTTCTGGTAAAGGTGGAAGTAAACAAAGTTCAGTTCATCGGGCGAGTTGTTCCAGTAGATCAGTTGTTCAGCTCCCTCTATGTGGTTATCTTCCTCATGCATACGGGCATAAATGTTGTATTGCACATCCTGCTGCCAGTAGGCCGCATCTGGTTTTCTGTTCTTCCAGTAATACTGGTTATCAGGCGTCCGGTATAATTTATCCGCCATTGATTTGCCGGGCTCGTCTTGTGGCCGGCCCATATCCCGCATATTATCGTTCTTGCCGTCTTTAAGCTGGGCAGGTGCAATGGTTGAGAAAAGGCATAAGCATATTATAATGAGTAGTCGTAATCGCATTTTGAGAATTTGGGTTAAAAATAGAATTTTATGGGTAAACGGATAATGCTTGTTTCAGAGCTTTTACCCTTTACGCGGAATATCTCTGAATTAACCGTCCTATTTCTCTCATTTGTGATGAGCGTTTTGGATAATCCTTATATGTCTCATAAAATGGCCTCTTTCGCTTAATTGAACGTAAATTCGAATCGAACAGGAGCCTAAAAGATTTTGGGATAAAATTGTGGTTTGCAGGTAAAGTAAGATACGAATTAAAGTGGCTGCATTTTTTTCAGAAAAATCGAAGCTTTTAATTTAAGCTATTTCAGCAGGTATTGAGATGTATTAACAATACTTCTGGCATTACCTTTGCCTTATGGCCAACAGACTGATTAATGAACAAAGCCCATACCTGCTTCAGCATGCGCATAACCCGGTAGATTGGTACCCTTGGGGTGATGAGGCGTTTGAACGGGCGGCAAAGGAGCATAAACCACTTATAATAAGCATAGGTTATGCAGCATGCCACTGGTGCCATGTGATGGAGCATGAGAGCTTTGAGGACGAGGATACGGCAGCCTATATGAATGAGCACTTTGTATGCGTGAAGGTGGATCGGGAGGAGCACCCCGATGTGGATCATATGTATATGGATGCCGTGCAGGCAATAGCAGGCAATGGAGGCTGGCCGCTGAATGTGTTCGTTTCGCCCGGGCGAGCTCCGTTTTATGGGGGTACTTACTATCCGCCGAGACCGGCATACAGCAGGCCATCGTGGATGCAGATACTGCACCGTATGAATGAAATATGGACCTCACAGCAGGATGAAGTGATGGCTCAGGGAGATCAGTTGCTAAAGCACCTCCGACAGGCATCGCAACGTATTACGGTGCAGGCAACTGATAAGCTTGATGAGTCTGTTTTAAGAAAAATTACAGACAACTTACTGAAACAAGGAGACAAGCAATGGGGCGGATTCGGGAATGCACCGAAATTTCCGGGTACAATGGCTGTCAGTTTTCTGCTGGAGTATTTCCATTATACCGGGTACAAGCCTGCGCTGGACCACGCTTTGCTGAGCCTGGACTGCATGATTGCGGGTGGTATTTATGATCAGATTGGCGGGGGATTTTCCAGGTACTCTACCGACAGGGAATGGCTTGCCCCGCACTTTGAAAAGATGCTGTATGATAATGCACTGCTTATTATGGCCTTGTGTGATGGTTTTAGGGCCACCGGGAGTGTACACTACAAGCGGATAATTGAGGAGACGGTTTGTTTTGTGGAAAGGGAACTTAAAGATAAAAGCGGCGGTTATTATTGTGCCCTGGATGCAGACAGTGAAGGTGTGGAAGGGAAATTTTATACCTGGACATGGGATGAATGGATAGAAGCCCTGGGAGAAAATGATGTGGTTGCTGAGCAGTATTTCGGTATAAAGAGAGCTGGAAACTGGGAGGGTACCAACATTCTCCATATTGCAAAGACCCAGGAGGCAATAGCCCTGGACAGCGGATTAAGTGTTGATGAGGTACAAATGCGTATAAACAGCGTGAAAGGCTTGCTGCTGAACAGGAGAGCTGCAAGGCAGAGGCCACAGACCGATGATAAATGCCTGTTGTCGTGGAATGCGCTGATGAATACAGCTTTGACCAAAGCCGGAATAACTTTGTTTACATCAGACCAGCAACTGGCGGAGGGCTATCTGCGCCGCGCTGAAGAGCATATGGTATGGATGCTTGGCGCTTTTGATACCGATGGAGGCTTGTTGCACACCTGGAAAAACGGGGTTGCCAGGATAGCTGCAAAACTGGATGATTATGCTTACCTGGTGGACGCATTGCTGCAACTTGGCTCAGGTGCCGGCAATCCGGAATATATACTGGAAGCTGCCAGCCTTATGGAGGATGTTTGCAGAGTTTTCGGGGATGAGGGCGGCTATTTTTATTATACATCATCAGGCCAGAAGGATATACCAGTGCGGAAGATAGATACTTATGACGGTGCTCAGCCATCAGCCAATGCCGTTATGGCGCGCAATTTATTAACCTGCGGTTTATGTTTGGGGCGTACAGACTGGACTGAACGCGGGGAAATGATGATTTATAACCTGTCGGATACCATATCCAGATACAGTTATTCTTTTGGCTATTGGGCCATGATGCTGCAACGGCAGTTAAAGGGGATGAAAACCATTATTTTCTCGGGTAAAGGAGCAGAGGTCGAAATGAGGAAATTGCAGTCAAATTGGCTTCCTGAGGCTTATTTAATTATATTGGACAAAGAAATATCTGAAGTGCCGGTTCTGGAAAATAAATATTTTGACGGTAAAATGTCTATATTTGTCTGTTCGGGACACACCTGCCTATCGCCTGTAAGCAGTGCCAGTGAAGCACTTCAGCAAATAACAGTTTGAAAAAAAAGAATAATAGATTAGTGTATTTTGTCAAGTAAGTTTCTGTAGAATAATTAACAATTTTTCCCGGAAGCTTGTATTTTTCGAAAAAACTTTGAATATTGTGCATCGGTTTAGTGTTGAGAGGAGGAAATGGATGAAATTATTTAGTTGCAACATTGCAAAAACACCAGATAGTAGTATGAAAAAAACTTCCCTGAAGGTCTCAGCTTTAGCATTGCTCGTACTTGCTGCAAGCTGCGGGAAATCGGGCTCCAATGGCCAGTTAGTAGGCGATCAAACGAGAATGAATTATAAGGCGCCACTGCCTATAGGCATGGTTTATGTTCCATCCGGATCCTTTAAAATGGGAGCCAGTGATGAGGATATACGCGGAAGAAATGACGCCACGATTCATACCATACAAATGGTAGGTTTTTACATGGACGCCACTGAAATATCCAACCAGGAATACAGGCAGTTTACCAACTGGGTTAGGGATTCCGTAGCCAATACCATCCTCGGTAATTTCAAGGATATGCCGGACGGCTCTACCAGGCTGGATATGAGCAAGCATATCAACTGGAAAGATCCTGAACTGCAGGACCAGTTATCGTCTATATATATACCTGCTGAATTATCCGGCTGGGGTGTAAAAACCTTTGATGTCAGCAAGTTTGTATACCATTATACGTCATTCGACTATGGCAACTCTGTGAGGCACCCCACAGAAACCCAGATCAAGTACGTAAATGCATTTGATATCCCGAGCTATCCGGATACAACTGTATGGATCAAACAGTTTAATTATTCATTCAACGAGCCCATTGCCCAGCAATATTTCTGGTTCCAGGGCTTCAATAAATATCCTGTTGTAGGAATTAACTGGAAACAGTGTAATGCCTTCTGCGACTGGCGTACGAAAGTGTGGAGAGCTGAGCGCGAAAGAGAGCACCAGTATACTGAAAGCCGTTTCCGCCTTCCTACGGAAACTGAGTGGGAATATGCAGCAAGGGGTGGCCGTAATGAATCTCCTTATCCATGGGGCGGTCCATACATTATCAATAAAAAAGGATGTTATCTTGCGAATTTTAAACCACAGCGAGGCAACTATGCGGCTGACGGAGGATTATATACTGTACCGGTTGACAAATATGCCGCGAATGATTATGGCCTGAAGAATATGGCAGGTAACGTGTCTGAGTGGACTTCATCTGAATATGCAGGTGGCAACTATAATCAGCAGGCTGATCTGAATCCGAACGTAGAATACAATGTTCAGCCGGGCGATGCACAGTGGATGAGGCGCAAAGTGGTGCGCGGAGGTAGCTGGCGCGATGTTGCTTACTATCTCCAGGTAAGTACCCGCGATTATGAATACCAGGATACCGCAAAGGCATACATAGGATTCCGCTGTGTATATACAGAAGTTAACCCGGCCCTGACCAACAGGAAAGCAATCAGATAAGAAACTAAAACATCCAAATTAAAAATAAACAAAGAAAAACCAGCTAATATGAATCCAATAGTTCTGTTTTTTGAGACCAATCAAGGTAAGTATATAAAAAATCTCCTTATCGGGCTTGGTGCCTCGGTTGTGTTGCTCGGTGCCCTTTTCAAGATCCAGCACTGGCAGGGTGGTGGAACAATGCTTACAATAGGCATGTGTACAGAAGCATTTATCTTTGCCATGCTTGGATTAATACCTCCTCACAGCGATTACTATTGGGAGCGTTTTTACCCGGACATTACTGAGAGCCCGCACGTTGAAGCATACCGTAAAGGAATCAAGCACGGCGGATTACCTAAACCAGGTGAGCCACCAACAAAATCTCTTGATAAGATGCTGGAAGAAGCTCAGATAAACACGCCTAATCTGAAAAAACTGAGTGATAATTTTCAGAATTTCAATAAGGCAGTGGGCCAGATTAAGGATATGTCGGATGTTACTGCAGCAACAGGCACTTATTCTCAGAGTGCAAGAGATGCCGCTGAAGCATTGGGCACTATGAAGAATACCTTTATCGGCGCTACAAAAACTATGAGCGCTTTCAACGAGGCAGCTGAAGACACTACTAAATTCCACGATCAGGTAGTAGTATTATCCAAAAATCTGGGTACGCTGAATTCTATTTACGAAGTAGAATTGTCGGATGCGAATAACCATCTTAAAGCGATGAATAAATTCTACAGCAGCCTTGTAAATGCATCTGAAGCTATGGCGTCAAGTGCAAAAGATGCAACTGATACAAGAGAGCAGATTGGCTTGTTAGCTAAAAACCTGACTACACTGAACCAGGTTTATGGCAATATGCTCTCCGCTATGCAAGGCCGTTAATTAATAATTTATTGCAGTAAACAATTAATGTTCATAGTAAAAGCTAAATAATGTCTATACCTAAAGAGCCGCGACAGATAATGATCAACCTGATGTACCTGGTGTTGACCGCCCTGCTGGCCCTAAATGTATCCAATGAGATTCTCAACGCCTTTAAGACATTGAGCCTCAGTATCGACCGGTCGAATAAATCTATTGACCAGAAGAATACTGAAGTCTATGATGCTATTAAGGAAAATGAGAAAGCGCCAGGCCAGGAAGCTAAAGTAAAACCTTACCGTGAAAAAGCAGATGCTGTTGTGAAACGTGCTGATGACATGGTTAAATTCTTTGAGGTGTGGAAAAAGAGGATTACTATTGAGGCTGGTGGTTATAATGTTGATCCGGAAGACTCAGCCCTGCATATTCCTGCCAGGATGGATAATATTGATGCAACAACGAAATTGCTTGTGGAACTGAAAGGAGGCGATACAATGAAGAAGCAGATTACAGATGTGCGTGATTTCTTTCTAAGCCAGCTTACTAAAGAGGATACTGCAAAGTTAAGTCCGCTTATGCCGTTGCGTATTACCCATGCCAAGAAAAATGATCACAACCCTACCGGTGACTGGAGTATTGAAAATTTCGAGCATATGCCTGCCATTGCAGCAATAGCCTTATTTTCAAAGTATGAGAACGACGTGCGCAGCAGTGAAGCACTCGTGCTGAACAGGTTGTTTGAAGAAGCGCATATGAAGGATATCAAGTTTGATACCATTGGTGCGGTGGCTGTTCCTAAAACAAGTTATGCACTTGAAGGTCAGAAAATCGAAGCTTCCATATTATTGGCTGCATTCAATAAAGCCCAGAGGCCAACAGTAATAATGCAAGGAGGCGGTGGTTCTACCAAGCCGGCGCTGAACGGTGTAGTTCCCTGGGAGACAATTGCTCATGGAGTTGGATTGCAAACGGTACGAGGCCGAATTGAATTACAAACAGAAACCGGCCCGGTTTCAAGAGACTGGAAGTTTGAATACATGGTAGGTAGTACCGGAGCTTCAATGGCGCTTGATAAGATGAACGTGTTCTATATTGGTGTCGACAATCCGGTAACCGTTGCAGCGGCAGGTTATTCTGTTGAAGATGTTTCGATAGCTGCTGCTACCGGTGGTTGTACTATTACCGGTGACAAAGGTCATTTTGTGATCAAAGACCTGAAAAAAATTGATCCGAACTTTGTAGTTGAAATTTTTGCGAAGACTCAGGACGGTTCGAAGAAGAAAGTGGGTGAAATGAAAATAAGAGTAAAGAAGATTCCGGATCCGGTGGCTATGGTTAACGGAAAACCCGGTGGAGGTATGCCTGCATCGATCTTCAGAGCACAGGGTGGCCCGATAGCTGTACTTGCCTCATTTGATTTTGATGCTAAGTTCAAGATCGTAAGCTTTGATTACAGTACTACTCCGAAAGGAAAAGATTATCAGGGGCCGTTTCACGTAGAGAACCGGGCCGTAGGTTGCCGGTTCAGCGACAATGCCCAGGTTTCTAAATTCCTGAATCTGGCAAAGGCCGGCGATAAAGTTTTCCTTGATGACATCAAGGCGGTTGGTCCTGATGGTACCACAAGGACACTGGCGCCATTATATTTTACTTTGAATTAATTAACTTTTAAAAATATAAGGATATGAACATCCTAGACAGAATACAATTTACAGCAGCAGTAGTATTACTTTTTTCCGGAAGCGCAGCATTTGCTCAACCAGGTAGTACAACTGATGTCAGCCTGACTGACAAAGGATACTATGGTGTAAAACTGGATTCAAGCTGGAGACCTTCAAGAACCCCTGATGGCGCATATGACCGCGTGGCACACAACAGTATGCCGATTGCATGGCAGCATCTGCGTGAAGAGGATATACTCTGGAAAAAAAGAGTTTGGAGAGAAATAGATACCCGCGAGAAACAAAATATCGGTTTCAGGTATATGGGAGATGAAAATTCAGGTGGTGGTATGTTCATAGAAATCCTGATTGATGGTATAAAAAGGGGTAAAATAAGAGCCTACAGCAGTATGGATGACCGTTTTACCACTCCACTTTCAAAAGAAGAAGTTCTGGAATCGCTCGCAGGCAAGCCTGATACTATTCCGGTAACTGATCCGATTACTGGTGTTGAAACGATTAAGGTTATTAAGAAAGATTTTCAACCGGAAGCAATTACTACTTACAGGATGAAGGAAGACTGGATATTTGACCGCAATGAGGGTAAGATGATCGTTCGTATCGTTGGTCTGGCGCCGGTAAAAGATATCATAGTAGACGGTTCTTTCAGAGGCAAGCAGTCTATGTTCTGGTTGTATTATCCCGATATCCGCGGTTTACTGGCACAGTATGAAGTATTTAATCCTGAAAATGATGTAGCCCGTTTTACGTGGGATGAGTTTTTTGAGAGCCGTCAGTTCTCCAGCAAAATCACCAAGGTGAGCAATCCGTTCCAGTCAGACTTTAAAGATCTGGGTAACGGGATGAATGCTATGGAAACATTGTATGAAAGCCAGCACGCGTCAGAAGAAATTTTTAATAAGGAACATGATATGTGGGTATATTAAGGGATGGCTGTAAAAAAAATCCATAACAACCGGTAACAGTCATTTCAGCAATTATTATTTTAAATAATAGTACCCCGGCTTGCCGGGGTATTTTTATAATACTATAGTCAATAATACATGATCTGAATTAAATGGAGCAAAAAAACAAGCCAGTAATTGAAGTTTGTCTGTCACCTGCATTGTTGCATTTATACAACGTAGCAGATACAGTAGTAGTAATCATAGATATTTTCAGAGCAACATCAACCATTACAGCGGCATTGCATAATGGTGCAAAATGTGTTATTCCTGTAGCTTCAGTCGAAGAATGCATTCGGGTGGGGGCCTCTGTTTCCGGAAGTATTACCGCAGGAGAGCGTGATGGTAAAGTGATCGAGGGATTGCAATTTGGTAATTCGCCTTCCGAGTATCCGTCGGAATTCATCAGTGGGAAAACCCTTGTACTTACTACAACTAATGGCACCAGGTTGCTGCACATGGTAACCGGGGCTGAAGAGATAGTTATTGGCTCGTTTTTAAACCTGCACGCTTTATGCAGTTACCTGGTATTGAGAGGTAAAAAAGTATTACTTGCCTGCGCCTCATGGAAAGACAAATTTAACCTGGAAGATACTTTATTTGCCGGTGCAGTAGTGGATGTAGTGCAGAATGACTTTGAAATTAACTGTGACAGTGCAAGAGCCGCACTTTATCTGCATACGCAGTCAAATGGTGATTATATCAGTTTCCTCAGAAACAGTTCCCATTATCTAAGGTTGTCGGCCTACGGGCTTCATGATGAATTGGCTTATTGCGTCACCACCGATCTGCATCCTGTATTACCTGTTCTTCGAGGCAAGGAAATTGTCAGTTTATAGCAGCATTTAACTCTGATTGAAGCCAGAGGTAAGCAGTTATGCAAAAAGCAACGAATTAAATTTTGGTTTTTCGGTGATTTTCTTCTCTTTTTATGGCGATGAAACATTATTAACACGTTAATAATGAACATCTAATGAAAGTAACAATTAGATGGTTAACACGTTTAACAGGTTTAATATAATGTTTTTGTTATTAAAATAAAGAATTTCAAAAACTGGCTAAGTTGCCCATTTTTTCCCTACTTTTGCGCCATTATTGATAAACTATTTCTTATGGAGGCAAAAAACCTTTACGCAGGACATTTAAATTCAGGAAAAAGCCGAATAAAATTAAGCTATTTACGTACGCTTCTTTTAATCGGTATTATGTTGGTTGGGGTATCTTCCCAGGCACAAACAACGGTACAGTACAGTCAGTCATTTACAGCCGGTGCTCTGGCATCCCCTGCTGCATGTAATGCATGGACTACATTCAGAGCAGCACTGAACGGGAATGTTTTTTCGAGTGTAACCATTAGTGGATCTCTTGACCCTGTTGGTGTTACTAATACTGATGTCACTGCTGTGAATGCATTAGCAAACGCTTTATATACCGGAACAACTTATTCTACCGGGGGATGGAAAGTGGGTGGATGCTCAACAAGCAATTGCGGACCAGCAAACATTGAAATAGATGTTAATGGTACCATAGGTGGTTCTGCCGCTACAACGTGTGGTTGTAACACAGGTGGTTACAGTATCAGACCAAATTATGGTGTTGCCGGCTGGTGGGGTGGAATAGGAAGCAACTGCGGCGGAGTAAATCAGACACTGACCTTGACTTTTACTATTCAGCCGGTATCATTTGTAAAAGGTACTGTAAATGGTTCAGGGGTTTTTGAGATCGGCGACACAATCTGTGCCAACTCGGGCGCCAACCCAATCAACTCATTACTGACAGTATCAGACCGCACAGGTGTTAATGAAGCATGGACACTTAATACCGCTCCTAACCATGGTATTGTATTAGGTATACCAGTTACAGGAGTTCCATCAGGCGCAAGTGTAAGTCCTACAGGCATTACTTATACACCAAACACCGGATTCAGCGGCGTAGATTCATTTAAGATCCAGGTAAACAACGGTACACAGACAGCCATTGCCAATATTACTGTTTTGGTTAATCCCGGTCCTTCTGCAAGTGTTGCTGGTATCAGTTATTGCCCAGGCGGTTCCGGAACACTTACTGCAAGCGGTGCTACTACCTATACATGGGCTCCTGCAACCGGTTTATCAGCAACCACAGGTACTTCTGTAACAGCTAATCCTACAGTAACTACGACATATACTATTACAGGAACAACAGGAGCTTGTTCGGGTACAACCACTGCACAGGTTACCGTTAATCCATTACCAACAATAGGTACATCAGTTGGTTCGGGCACAGCTACTTGTGCAGGTACAGCAACAGCAATTACCGCAACAGGAGCTTCAACTTATACATGGTCTCCATCTACAGGATTATCGTCAACAACAGGTGCAACTGTTTCTGCAAACCCTGTATCGAATCAAACTTATACTATTACCGGCACTTCGGCAGCAGGCTGCAGTAACACAGGTACTGTTTCAGTAACTGTTAATCCATTGCCACTTATTAGCGGTGGATCAAACACCTCTGTTTGTTTGGGCAATAACACTACCCTCACAGCATCCGGAGCTTCAACCTATTCATGGTCGCCGGCTGCAGGTTTATCTGCAACTACAGGAACAAGTGTGGTTGCCAGCCCGACTTCAACTACTACTTATTCGGTTACCGGGACTATTACTGCTACAGGCTGCCAGAGAACAGCCTTGGTTACAGTTTCTGTGAATCCGGTTCCAACAATAAGCGCTACAGGAAGTGGATTAGTAACAATTTGTTCCGGTTCATCTGCAACTTTAACCGCTACCGGTGGTGTTAGCTATACCTGGTCGCCATCAGCCGGCCTCTCTGCTACAAGCGGCAACACTGTTACCGCAAATCCTACTACTACTACTACTTACCAGATAACCGGTACCAACTCATTTGGTTGCAGTAATTCTTCTGCTCCATTCAGTGAGGTGGTGAGTGTTAACCCGCTGCCATCGCCCATTACCGGCAACACTCAGGTATCTACAACAATTACTACACAATTAAGTGATGGAACAGGCGGCGGAACATGGACATCTTCAAATCCTGGTAATGCTACGGTAATCGCTGCAACCGGACTTGTAAGCGGAGTTGCTCCCGGCTCAACCATTGTTACTTACACATTACCAACAACATGTGCGGTTCATACAACGGTTAATGTAAATGCAGCATCTGCAGGCCTTAATTTTGATGGTACAACTTCTTATGTTCTATTAGGCAATCTTTTAACAGGTGGACAGTCGTACACTAAGGAAGCCTGGATTAATGTTCCTTCAACTGCAGCAAATACCAATATTATTTCTTCACCGGATGCTCCGTTTTATATTCAATCCGGTCATCTCCAGGCAGCCAATAATTATCTGTCTGCCCCAACCTATGCTATTGATCCGGGTACTTTCCCAACAGGCCAGTGGGTTTATGTTGCTGTAACTTATGATCAGCCTAGCAATACAATGAATTTGTACCGCAATGGGGTACTTGTTGCAACAAATACTTCGTCTGCTTCATATGCTGCCGGTATTAATAATATTGGTGCATATGCCGGCGCTTATCTCAATAATGAAACAATGGATGAAGTGCGTGTTTGGAACATTGCCAGGACCCAGGCTCAGATTCAGGCCAACATGAATTGCGATATTCCGCAAAATCCTAATCTTATTGCATACTATCGTTTTGACGAAGGGGTTGCTGGTGGAAATAATACCAATAAAGCTTATGTACTCGATTACAGCGGAAATGGTAATTGCGGAACCCTGACAGGATTTGCATTGACAGGAGCAGGTTCTAATTTTGTAACAGGGGCAGTAGGTGATTGCAATCCTATATCTATTACAGTACCTGCTGCTACCAATACCGGTACTGCAACTGTTTGTATTGGTCAGACCACTACATTAAGCAACAGTGTCAGCGGTGGTTCATGGACTTCAGGAAATACAGGTACTGCCACAGTAAATGCATCTACAGGAGTTGTCACTGGTATTGCCGGTGGAACTGTAAATATCACTTATACACTTAATTGCGGTACCGCTGTAACACCGGTAACCGTTTATCCTGCTCCTTCGCCTATTACCGGTACACCGGTAGTTTGTGCCAGTGGCGGAAATACTACTTTGAATAATGCTACTGCTGCTGGAATATGGACCAGCAGCAACGGAAATGCAACAATCGGTTCTGCTTCAGGTATTGTTACCGGAGTTACCGCTGGTAATTCTACAATTACTTATACTTTAAGTGACGGTTGCATAGTAACTGAAGTTATCACGGTTAACCCGTTACCGGTTATTACCGGCAGCCCTAACACTACAATTTGTTTGGGTCAGTCAGCTAACCTTACCGCCGGTGGCGGACTAAGTTATTCCTGGGCTCCTTCAGACGGTTTATCATCTACTGCCGGGTCAGCTGTTACTGCTTCTCCGACGGTTACTACTACTTATACTGTTACCGGTACAGGACCTGTTACCAGCTTACAAGCCCTTAGTTATGTACAGTCGTTTACCAGCGGATCTGTGCCGACAACACAGTGCACTGCATGGGCAACATTCCTCGCTTCATTAGGTAGTACCACAACCTATACCGGATTTACAATTAAAGGCAGCATGGATGCTACCGGTTACACCTGTACCGATCCGGTAGTTGCAACAGCTATAGCCAATGCGCTCAACACGGGCACTGCTGCTTCATACAGTTCAGACGGGCATACATGGTATGTTGGTACCGGTTGCGGCGGTGGCTGCGGTGGCAGCGGACCTGCAATTGAACTGGCTGTTGATCAGGGAACATGTGCATGTGGTTCTATAGCTGCCGTTAGGCCTCAGATCAATAATACCAACTGGGGTGGATTAGGAACAACCTGCAGTGCCCCTACACAGACATTGGAAGTAGATTTTTATACAGGTACAAGTTGTACCAATACAACGACTATTACTGTATCAGTTAATCCGCTGCCAACTATCAGCACATCAGTGGGTTCAGGTACTGCAATCTGTAATGGTTCATCAACAACAATTACTGCCAGCGGTGCGGTAAATTATACATGGTCTCCGTCTGTAGCTTTATCAGCTACTACAGGAGCTACAATAACAGCAAATCCTTCATCTTATCAATCTTATGAGATTACCGGGACAGATATTAACGGATGTTCTAACACAGCAAACGTTGATGTCAGTGTTAATCCGTTGCCAGCTTCAATCTCAGGGTCACTTAATTTCTGCCTGGGATCGGTAGTTTCATTGTCTGATGGGTCAGGTGGCGGAACATGGACCAGCAGCAACAATGCTGTTGCAACTGTTGATGCTTTCGGAAATGTTAGTGGTGTTGCTACAGGTGTTGATACCATTACTTACACATTACCTACCAGTTGCAGCACATGGGTATCTGGAACTGTAAATCCATTATCAGATGTTACAGTTAGTCCTCTCCTTGGACAAACTGTTTGTAACGGCGCTTCAACCACCCCTGTGATTTTTACAGGTTCTGTAGCCGGTACTGAATTTGACTGGACAAATACAATGCCTTCAATCGGTATTCCTGCTTCGGGTTCTGATACTATTTTCTCAGTATCTGCTGTAAATACATCATTTGTTTCTGACACTGGTTATTTTACGGTAACACCCTATAACAACGGTTGCCCCGGTACACCAGGCAGTTTTTATATAGCAGTTAATCCTACTCCGGATGTTTTTGCATCAAATCCTCCGCAGACTTTATGTAACGGGACAATGACAGCACCGATATCGTTTGCAGGAGATGTGGCAGGAACTATTTTTACCTGGACAAATACTAATTCCAGCATTGGCATAGGTGCCTCCGGAACCGGCAATATCGCTTCTTTTGCAGGTATTGATACATCGGCTCAGGTACTGACATCTGTTATTACAGTAAATACCAGCGCGGCAGGCTGTACTGGCAGCTCCAACAGCTTCACCATTACTATTGATCCGACTCCGCTTTTAATTGGATCGCTGACTTCAACAATATGCAACAATACAT
The DNA here is from genome assembly GCA_903835005.1 of uncultured Bacteroidota bacterium. Taxonomy (GTDB): domain Bacteria; phylum Bacteroidota; class Bacteroidia; order Chitinophagales; family Chitinophagaceae; genus Nemorincola. The sequence continues at coordinate 27,298 of CAILLK010000141.1, forward strand.
TGTTTAATTATATTCCTTCTACACTTACTCTGGATTCTACCTTTACCTGGACACGTGCATCTGTTGCAGGAATCAGTGAGCCAGCAAGTGCCGGTACGAATAATACCAACGAATTACTGAATGATACATCACTGGTACCGGTTAACGTTACTTATGTTTATGTGGTTCAGGCCAATGGATGTACCGATACCGCTGATGTGGTTGTTACAGTTAATCCTACACCACATCTGATATCTACGCTTGCCCCGGCTGCAGTGTGCGACAGCGCATTCTTCAGGTACTCACCCATAAGTAATGTTACATCGGGTATTACCTTTACCTGGAGCAGGCCTGCAGTAGCAGGTATCAGCAATCCGGCCGCCAGCGGTGTGGATACAATTAAAGAATACCTGGTAAATACAACCCCAAACCCGGTTGAAGTTCCGTATGTAGATACTATGACCTACTTCGGATGCAAGTATACCGATGTGATTACTGCAACAATTAATCCTAAACCGTTGCTGAGCACGCCTGTTTCCTTATCACAGATTTGTGACAGCTCAACATTAACCTATGTTCCTGCAAGTGCAACAACAGGAACTACCTTTACCTGGAGCCGTGCTGCAATAGCTGGTAACCCGGCAAACAGTGGCGTGGATACAATCAGTGAAATGCTGGTAAACACAACTACCGCCTCGGTTATTGTTACTTATGTCGATACCCTGAAGGCTAATGGTTGCTGGAATGCTGAGAATATTACTGTAAGGGTGATGCCTTCTCCGGTATTAAGCAGTTCTCTTGATTCGGCCATGTGCGACAGTTCTATATTTAATTATACACCAATGAGTGCTACGGCCGGAACAGGTTTTACATGGGCCCGTCCGTTTGTTACCGGTATTCTTAATGCACCGGAAAGTGGCATTGGTAACCCTAATGAAGAACTGATCAACACTACTAACGACAACCTTAATGTTACCTACATTTATACACTGAATGACAGTGGTTGTACGCACGTTCAGGATGTAGTGGTAACCGTTCATCCTACGCCGGTTTTGTCTTCACCTCTTACATCTGTTGTGTGCAGCGGCACTCCATTTGTATATGGTCCTCTGAGCTATACGGCAGGTACCGGTTTCAGCTGGAAACGCGGATCAATTACCGGAATTACTCCAGCTACAGATTCAGGCAGCGGCGTAAGCATTACCGAAACACTGGTGAATGGTACCAATGCTCCGATAGTTACAGGTTATCAGATTACACTTAAGGCTAACGGTTGCCCTCATAAAGAAAATATTACGGTAACTGTAGATCCGACACCAGCTTCAGCTGCGATATCCACCTTTGCTGAAGGGCAGATTTGTACAGGAACAGCCTTCCAGAATTTCGGTACTTCAACTCCGGCTCCGGCGGGCGTTAATTATATCTGGAGCGTGAATAATGCAGTTATAGAGGGCCATGGCAGCGGCAATCAGTACATACTTGTATCCTTTAATAATCCTGGTGCAGCTTCCGTAGTTCTGACTACTGATATGAATGCATATGGTTGTAAAAATTACAGTGCTGTAACCTACACTGTTTCAAGCAGTGCGGCACAGACTCCTGATGTGATTTATTTCAACGGCCAGTTTGTATGCCTCCAGAATAACCTGGTACATTATCAGTGGGGATTTGATGATGCCATTACTCTTGATTCTACCCTGATTCCGGGTGAGGTTAATCCTAATTACTTCAATAACGGGCCAGATCTTACCTACAAGTACTACTGGGTAGCTACTACCGATTCAGGTGGCTGTGTTCAGAAAACCTACTTCAACATGCCAACAGGAATTACCAAGGTATCTGCTCCGGTAGCAGGAGATATTAAGGTATATCCTAACCCGGCCAATGAGGAACTGAATGTGGTTTTCAATAACTCCATTACCGGTAAGCTAGAAGCTGAAGTGGTTAATATGCTCGGTCAGAAACTGATGAGTACTGTAGCTGATGACCATAAAGCAATGCTGAACGTAGCTACATTGCCCGCTGGCACTTATATGGTAGTATGCTACAGCAACGGTACTAAGTTGACAGCCGTAAGATTTGTTAAAAACTAAATTGTGTAATATTAAATCCCGATAAATGAAACGAATATTTTTCTTACTGTTAATAGCTGGCATAGCCGGCAATGCTGTTGCCCAGAGTGATGCCAATTTCAAAAAGGATTCAATATGGAGGCCATCTCACTTTGCTCCTGATGCTCTTCTGCCCCATTGGCTGGTTGATGTGAACCTGCTTGGTGGTGGTGTCAGCCAGTCATATACTATGGCTAACTCTATAAATAATTATAGCAATGCCATAGGCAGTGTAAGCAATACCGGTTCCCTGTCATTTAAGAATGGCCTGGCTTATGGTTTTGATGCGCAATTGGCTTATTTTTTCGGGAAAAGCAATACATTCGGCCTTGGTCTCGGCTTTATGTACCTTGGGGAGCAGGGTGATGCTACACTCAACCAGTTTACGGTACAATACCAGTCAACTGACAGCAAGGGGCAGATTTTCAGACAGATTGTTACTGCCGATGGCGGAATTAAGGAACACCTGAATATTACCGATTTGAATATTCCGTTGTTGCTTAAATATAAGCACAGGTTCTCGCAAAGGTGGGGATTTACGGCTGATGCAGGTGCCCTGTTCAACCTGCAGATGAAAAACCGTTATTCCAGCAATGCTGCTTTTGATTATGAAGCGATATACCAGGTTACAACGGATGGCAGTACAAAGTATGATGCATCTCCTACTCCTAATGTGAATGACATTCTTTATACTAAAGCTCAGTACAACCGGGTTAACCCTCCTCAGAATGAAAATTTTTATTTCAACAATACACTGAGAGGAGAAGGTTATAATGTAGGCTTAGGTATTACACCAAATAGCAACAAGGGTACAGTATCGTATATGACAGGATCAGTTGGCCTGTTGGTTCAGCCGGGCGTCAATTATTATTTCAGCGACAAAACAGCGCTGAACCTGGGTGTTTACTTCCTTTACCAGCCTATGATGAACAGCAGCAGCAATAATAACCAGATGCTTACCAATAAGCTGGGTGATTATTCTACGGTAATGGACATGGCTAAAAACATTACCAATATTTCTTACGGTCTTAATTTAGGCATAAGGATTTATATGGGTAAAGGCAGAGACCGCGACCATGATGGTATCCCGGACAGGCAGGACAGATGTCCGGACGTGGCTGGTCCTGTGAGGTTTAACGGTTGCCCTGATAGTGATGGAGATGGTATTCCGGATATCGACGATGCCTGCCCGAAAGTGGCTGGTATAGCTAAGTTCCATGGTTGCCCTGATAGTGATGGTGATGGTATACCAGATGCAGAAGATGCTTGTCCGTATGCGCCAGGCCCTGCCAAGTATCATGGTTGCCCTGATAGCGATGGTGATGGTATCATAGACAAGAATGACTCTTGTCCGCACACTCCTGGTCTGGCTATCTACAACGGTTGCCCGGATACAGATGGCGATGGTATACCTGATAACCAGGATGCATGTCCTACTATTCCTGGTGTACCTGAATATCACGGTTGCCCTGCTCCGCCTGTAGCTAATAATGACGACAGCAAGGTATCTGTTCCGATCCTGTTTGAGGTAGATAAATACGTTATACACAAATCATCTTATCCTACCCTCATTGAGGCTGCACACAGGCTGAATGACGACCAGGATGCGATTATTATTGTAGATGGCTACACCGATAATACCGGCTCTGAAGCGCACAATGAAGTGCTGTCTATGAGGCGTGCTAAAGCGGTTAAGGCTCACCTGGAAGATATGGGTATAGATCCTAAACGCATACAGGTTCAGGGACATTCTGATAAGGACCCTGTAGCGCCAAACGATTCTCCGGAAAACAAACTGAAGAACAGGCGCGCAGTAATGCATCTGAGCACTGCTGATAAGAAATAAGATTAAGGTCAAATACTAAATGAAAAAGGTTATCCGGAAGGGTAACCTTTTTCATTTAGTATTTATTTTATTTTCTCTTCAGGAGGGTTTCGCAGGTTTGCCATCAATTAGGAGCAATGATTTTTAGAGTACCTGGACTTCTGCTTTGGCTTTAAATATAAGTAAGGAGTGTGAAATAAAATTATCTCCCCGCTGTTTTAAATTGACCTGAAATATACCCGGTACGATTGATATTACCGGTATTGTCAGTAAATTCAGGAATCGTGCTATTGGTTATGTGATTTGCGTATTGAGTATTATTCTTTGCGATTCATAAAAAAAATCCACCTGCAATATCGTTTTTGCAGATGGACTCCTATCCCTTTTTATACGGGTTCAATCAATTAACGTGCTCCGTAAATTCTCCATTTCTGATTTTCACCACCCGATCTGTCCCAGAGTTGCACCTTGGTGCCATTCTGGTTAATGGTATGACTATCGGCATCCAGTACGCGGCCGTTGGCAACACATTCAATGATAAATACGTCGTGCCCAACTTCTTTTAACCGCCATTTCTGGTTTTCGCCACCCACTCTGTCCCATAGCTGCACTTTTGTGCCGTTACGGTTTAGCTCATGGCTGTTGGCATCCAGTACCCGGCCGCTCTGCACACACTCAATAATGTATATACCTGGGCCAACCTCTTTGAACCGCCATTTCTGATTGTCGCCATGGTTGTTGTCCCATAGTTGCACTTTGGTGCCGTTACGGTTCAACTCGTGACTGTCGGCATCCAGCGCCCTTCCTGATTGAACACATTCAATATGGCATATCCGGTCGTTGAACTGCGCCCTGGCATTTAAGCCCAGCATAGTAAGTGTTAATAAAAACAGGCTGATTTTCTTCATACAAGTTTGATTTTGTTTGGTATACAATGGTTTTCATTGCCAATATAAGCAAGTTATCTGGCATGACTAAATTATAAACATAAAATAATTTGATTTTTCAGGAAAATTCTTTCTTCATAAAAGCATGTTATATGAACCGCATTACATGCAGATACAGTTTACTCCCTGTGGTAGCCATGGTTAAAATGGCCATGCCACGGCCTGTGAAAATAAGGTCCGCGCTGGGGGTGTACATGCATGCAAGAGGCGGAAGTAATAGCAACCAATAGGAATAAAGCCAGTCGTTTAAGCATGTTTCTCATATTTAGAATGTTGAATGGATAAGGATGTAAATTTAATGAGAATCTGCTGAAAACAAAATTTCAGGGAATTCAATTATTTATGGGAAGGAAACAAAGTTGGCCACGATTGCAATATATTCTCTTGGTTTACAACCGCTTTTGGCGGGTTTTACTAAATACCGTTTTTTGGCGCATAAAATACCGTTAATCAACGGGTTGCGCATTTTTTTGTGTTTGTATTTTTGTGAGGACAAAACGGAAGAAGCCGAAAATCCGATCAAAGAGTAGGCAGATAAAATGATTTTTTATGTCAGTAAGTTATTTATTGCAGCGTGTATCTCTCAACAATGTTGCAGATGTTGCAGGTCTATGGCAGCATGAAGGTGGAAATGTTCTGCAGGATGGCAAGCAGGTTGGTTATTATGCCAGTTACAAAAGAGTTACCAACGGGGGTACTACAGCTGAAAATACAGCTATGCTTACCCTGACTATTTTCTTTAACAAGTTGCTTGGCACTACTGCGCCAGAGAACATTACCGTTCAGGGTTCTCACGACTTCAATTCCGGAAATGAGATAGGCAGCGTGAGCGCAGCTTCTGCCGGCCATCATGCAATGATTGCTCAGAATTTTTCCCGTAACGGCGCTACCAATATCGCTACAATAGGGTAATTTTTAACCGGAACATAACCCGGTTTAAGGACTTCTCCATCGTTTAAAGCAAAAGCTTTTACGATGGAGATTTTTTTTGCCTTAATAATTCGATTTGCTGATCAGCATTTTGCGGAAATCACCTCCTGATCATGTAAAAGTGTTTATTGCAAATAACAACTATGTGAATTGGCGAACACGTGCACTGGTGTTACCATGGTGTCGGATTCAATAGAGCGTCAATGGAATTCGAGATCGAATGAATGAAATAAAATATATCAATAAATGAAACGAACAGGTTATCCACCGTAATCCACAGGTTATGCACACCTATTTGGGCTATTTTGGGCATAAATTACCCTGAAACGGGCTATAGGAGCGGGTTTCGGGCCATTTTACTCCGTGTGGATAAATATGTGTAATTAATTTTGTGTTTATTGGTGGGAAATTGTGTTATTTTGTGTAGAAAATAATATTCTATTAAAATGACAAGCTTTCTCGGTGAATATGAAATAGCAATGGACGCCAAAGGGCGTTTCTTGCTGCCATCGGGACTGAGGAAGCAGATGGCTGAGGAAACCGGCGGCCAGTTTGTAATAAAACGCGATTTTGAAGCTTGCCTGACCATATATCCGCTGGATACATGGAAAGCCATAAGTGATAAAATAAATAAGCTCAATGATTTTAAGCCGGAAGTAAGGGAATTTAAAAGATTGTTTCTGAACGGCGCCACCATTGTGGAGCTGGACAGTGCAGACAGAATACTGGTACCCAGGCTATTGATGGAATATGCTGGTTTGAAAAAGGATGCAATATTAGCGGCGCAAGGCAATAAACTGGAGTTGTGGGATAAAGATACATTTAATAAGTACATCGCCCAAAATTCTGTGAATATGAGCAGGCTGGCAGAAGAGGTAGCTAAAGATTACGGGAACCCGTTTGAAAATTTGTAACATGGCAGAACCCGGTTTTTACCACACAACAGTTCTTTTAAAGGAGGCTGCAGATGGTTTGGCAATAAAGCCCGATGGTGTTTATGTGGATGCCACTTTTGGCGGTGGCGGGCACAGCAGGGCCATACTGGAGCAACTGGGGCCGGTGGGAAAGCTGATCGCTTTTGACCAGGATGCAGATGCCTGGAAGAACAAACCGGAGGATGAAAGGCTGATACCGGTAACAGAAAATTTTAAATACCTGCGGCGTTTTTTGAGGCTGCACGGACATATGGAGGTGGATGGCATATTGGCGGATTTAGGGGTTAGTTCTTTTCAGTTTGATACAGCAGAACGTGGGTTTTCCATCCGTTTCGACGGGCCTCTGGATATGAGGATGGATATACGCAATGAGCTTACTGCGGCAAAGGTGCTGCAAACCTACAGCGAGCTGCAGTTGCTGCAGATATTTGAGCAGTATGGCGAGGTAAGGAACTCAAAGCAACTGGCAAAGCACATCGTTACCCATCGCAAAGGCGGCGGGGTGCAGAGTATAGAGGGGCTTAAGGCTATGCTGGGGCCGGTGATAAGGGGAAACCCGATGAAGTACCTGGCACAGGTATTTCAGGCGCTGAGGATAGAGGTAAATGACGAGCTGGGGGCGCTAAAGGAGTTTCTGGCTCAGGCGGCAGTAAGTCTTAAGCCAGGTGGCAGATTAAGTGTGATCACTTTTCACTCACTGGAAGACCGGATAGTGAAGCATTATATAAAGCGGGGCAGATGGGATGAAGCAGGTGAATATGAGGAACAGATAAAACCGCCATTGCGGCCTGTAAACCCCAAACCGATTGAGCCAACTGATGAAGAGATAAAGAGAAACCCAAGGGCCAGGAGTGCCAAGCTGAGAGTGGGTGAGCGGGTAGAATAGATGATGGGTGAATAGGTTTATAAGTGGAGACGTTTATAAGTGGATGCATAATAAATGAGCACAGAGGAAAACATAGCGCAACAGGAAGTACTTACACCGGCACAACGGGTGAGGAGCGACTGGCGTTCGCTGGTGGAGAAGGTATCTTATAAGGCGATAGTCAATAATATACCCTACCTGGCATTTATTGTTTTGCTGTGTGTGATATACATCAGCAACAATCACCGGGCGCTGGAAATGCAGCGGGAACTGAATGCCAAACATAAAACACTGAAGGAACTGAGATGGAAATATATGGATACTAAATCCCAGCTGATGTTTGTGAAAACAGAAACTCAGGTAATCAAACGGGCTGAGGGTGTGGGGTTAAAGCCATCGTTGCTGCCGGCGTATAAAATAAAAAAAACAAACCCCGGGCCCTAAAGGGGAGAGGTTAGGGGTTTCAACCTGGGAACATTGATGAACTGGTAACAACATATAATTTTTAAGAAGTAAAAAAGGGTTAAAACAGGAAAGTAAAGTGGCGAAGAAAGAGGCAAATGTAAAGAAGGACATTAGGTTCAGGGTGTATATCGCCTTTACATGCATATGCCTGCTGGGAATAGCCATTATGGTAAAAGCCTCGCTCATTGTTTTTAAAGACGGGCCCAGGCTGAAGGAGTTGTCGCAGGAGATGCATACCCGTTTCGATACGCTTATTGCAGAGCGGGGCAATATTTACACAGAGCAGGGAGTATTACTGAGTTCCTCTATTCCGGAGTTTGAAGTGCATATTGATTTCTCGGTAATTGACTCCGGGCTTTTTGCAAAGAATATTGATTCGCTGTGCAGTTGCATGGCTACATTGTTTAAAGATAAATCGGCCTACCAGTACAAGGAAGAATTCGTAAAGGCCTACAATGATGAGAACAAATACTACCTGCTGGGCCGCAAACTGAAGTATTACCAGTATGAAGCACTGCGTAATTTCCCCATTTTTAATAAGGGCAAGGGGTATGGCGGCTTTATTGAAGATATAAACGAGAAAAGGGAAAACCCTTACAAAATGCTCGCAGCCCGTGCCATAGGTGTATTCAGGGATACCAACCTTTCCGGCCTTGAAGCAACCTACAACAAGGACCTTGTAGGTGAAAACGGCAGAAGGGTGGTGCAGAAAAGCACGGGTAATGTTTGGGTGCCGATAGAAGGATCGGAAGTAGACCCGGTAAACGGGCACGATGTTGTTACCACACTGGATATTAACATTCAGGAAGTAGCCGAGCACGCCTTACTGAGTATACTGGAGAAGTATGAATGCCTTTATGGTACTTGTATTGTGATGGAAGTAAATACCGGCAAGATCCGCACGCTGGTGAACCTTGGCCGCCAGCCTGATGGCAGCTACTGGGAAGATTTTAACTACGCCATGATCCCTACCGAGCCGGGATCTACTTTCAAGCTGGCTACACTGCTTTCCCTGCTGAACGATAAGCTTATAAATGTAGACCAGATTGTGGATGCGGAAGGCGGAGCGATAAGGTTTGGCAACAGGATCATGAAAGACTCGCACCTGGGCCTCCATGCTATGCCGATATGGAAAGCTTATGCCGAATCGAGCAATGCAGCCCTGGCCAAGCTGGGCTATACTTACTACAAGGATAACCCCTCTAAGTATGTGCAGCACCTGAAAGACTTTCACCTCGACAGGCCAACAGGTATTGACCTGATAGGTGAGCGGCGCACACACATAATTATGCCGGGCACTGATGAATGGAGCGCAACTACGCTGCCATGGATGGCTACGGGTTATGGCGTGCTGGTATCACCGTTGCACACCTGTATGCTGTATAATTCTATAGCCAACAAGGGCAGGATGATGAAACCCTACCTGGTGAGCGCAATAAAGGAATATGGCAAGGAAGTCAAAAATTTCGCTCCGACAGAATTAACACAGGTGGGCGACTCAACTGTAATAGCTCAGTTGCTGAAATGTACCCGCGCAGTGGTTACTGAAGGTACAGCCAAGGGCATTGAATCGCCGTACTATACCATAGCAGGCAAAACAGGTACCGCCCAGGTGGCCGATAAAGGAATCCGTTATTCCGATGGGGTATATCAGGGGTCGTTTGTTGGGTTTTTGCCAGCAGAGGATCCTAAATACACCATATGCGTTGTCATCCGTACCAAGCCTCACTCGGCGGCATATTATGGCGGGGCAATAGCAGCGCCTGTTTTCAGGATGGTAGCCGATAAAATTTTCTCTGAGAATATGGGCGCTTGGGAAGCTCCGCTCGATAGTCTTGCCAGGATGGGTACCGCTGATCTGCCTGCAAAGGCGGCCACGGGCAGCAGTTATGAAGTGTTGCTGCATGCCATTGGCAAAACAGTGGCTATGCCGGAAGATAATACCAATTCGCTGATGCAGCTGGTAACGGATACAACAAGGAATCTGGTAATACAACCCAGGAAACTATACAGAAATGTAATGCCGGATGTAATGGGTATGAGCCTGAAAGATGCGGTATACATGCTGGAAACAAGTGGAATGCAGGTGCATGTGCAGGGAAGGGGAAAAGTAAAAGTACAATCTGTGGCGCCAGGTACTGCCATTATAAAAGGACAAAATATTATACTTCAATTAAGCTGATGAGGCACTTAAGCGACATACTGGAGGGCATAGACTATACACTGGTAAAGGGCAACCTTGACCACGTTGTAACCGGCTTGCACATCGATTCGCGGAAGGTAACCCCGGGCAGCTTATTTATTGCAATAAAAGGTACCCTTACTGATGGGCACGATTACCTGGAGAAAGCGGTGGAGAACGGGGCAGTGGTAGTAATAATTGATAATGCCGGGGTTGCACGAATGCCCGGCATACCTGCCACATTTATAGTTGTGAAAGACAGCAGCGCAATTGTGGGCTTGCTGGCCGCTGCCTTTTATAATCATCCTTCCGGATCACTGAGAGTGGTAGGGATAACCGGAACAAACGGCAAAACGACCACTGCAACACTATTGTATCAGTTGTATGAACAGATGGGGCACAAATGCGGCCTGCTATCTACAGTTCAGAATAAGATTCACGATATGACTGAAGCATCTACCCATACTACTCCGGATGCGATTTCGATTCAGGAATTGCTGAGAAGAATGGTGGATGCTGGTTGTGAATATGCATTTATGGAAGTTAGTTCTCATGCTATACACCAGCACAGGATAGAGGGTATACAATTTGCAGGAGGCGTCTTCACCAATATCACTCATGATCACCTGGACTACCACAAAACTTTTGATGAATATATACGGGTAAAGAAAAGCTTTTTTGACAACCTGCCCGAAGATGCATTTGCACTTACCAATGCCGATGATAAGCGCGGTATGGTGATGCTGCAGAATACCAAAGCATCTAAAAATTCTTATAGCCTGAAGATGCCGGCAACCGTAAAGGGAAAGGTGATGGAAAACAACCTGACCGGACTGGTAATGACTGTGGATGGCATAGAAGCGCACTTCAGGATGATAGGGACATTTAATGCTTATAACCTGCTTGCAGTATATGGCGTGGCAACGCTGCTGGGATCCGATAAAATGGAGGTGCTGTCAGTAATGAGCGGATTAAGGGGCGCTGCAGGGCGTTTCGAAACCTATATGTCGCCAAAGGATAAAATACTGGGCATTGTGGATTATGCACATACCCCTGATGCGCTGATCAATGTACTGGCTACCATTAATCAGTTGCGCACACAGGGCCAGCAGTTGTTTACAGTGATAGGCTGCGGTGGCGACAGGGATAAGACAAAGCGGCCGGTAATGGCTGAAGTGGCATGCGAGCATAGTGATAAAGCAATACTGACAGCCGACAACCCGAGAAGTGAAGACCCCGAGATGATACTGAATGAAATGGAGGCCGGATTGACCGGTGTGCAGAAAAGGAAGAGCCTGAGAATAACAGACCGGAGGGAGGCAATAAAAGTAGCATGTACGCTTGCTCAACCCGGCGATATAGTGCTTGTGGCAGGCAAGGGGCACGAAAACTACCAGGAAATAAAAGGTATAAAACATCATTTTGATGATAAAGAAATTTTGACTCAGGCATTCGAAACATTGAATAAATAAAGGCATTTATGCTGTACTATCTGTTTACTTATTTACGGGATAATTTTCACCTGGCAGGCGCCGGAGTGTTTAATTATATCACCTTCAGGGTAGCTATGGCCATAATGCTTTCATTGGTTATATCTATGCTGATGGGCAAGCGGCTGATTGCTTACCTGCAATACAAACTGATTGGCGAAATAGTGCGGGATCTCGGCCTGGCGGGAGAGGCACAGAAGAAGGGAACGCCCACAATGGGCGGGCTGATAATTATAGCTGCTATACTCATACCTACATTATTGTTTGCAAGGGTGCTGAATGTATATATAGTGCTCATGCTGGTATCTACTGTATGGCTGGGCTGTGTGGGCTTCCTGGATGATTATATAAAAGTATTCAAGAAAAATAAAGAAGGGCTTGCCGGAAGGTTCAAGATAATGGGGCAGGTAGGCCTGGGTATAATTGTTGGCCTCACTATGTACTACAATAACCATGTGGTGATCAGCAGAGAAGTTACAGGCGGCCATACCGGGGCTTATAATGCTGCCGAGAAGCTGGAGCCGGGAGGGTCGTCAAGGAAAGACGAAAACGGGAAAGAGCATAGTTATGTAAACATCAGAACGGCTACCACAACCATACCGTTTATAAAATCGCATGAGTTCAGGTATGAAAAGATTGCGGCTGTATTCGGAGAGAAGTATGTAGATATTACCACCCCGGTTCTGTATATACTTTTTGTCATCTTCATTATTGTTGCCGTATCTAATGGCGCCAATATTACAGATGGGGTAGATGGGCTGGCTACAGGTGTATCAGGAATAATAGGTGTTTGCCTGGGCGTGTTTGCCTATGTATCGGGCAACTACTTTTTTGCAGGCTACCTGAATATAATGAATATACCCAACCTGGGTGAACTGTCTATTTTCATTGGCGCGTTTGTTGGCGCTTGTGTCGGCTTTCTCTGGTACAATGCCTATCCGGCGCAGGTGTTTATGGGCGATACCGGAAGCCTTGCGCTGGGCGGTATAATAGCATCATTGGCTATCATAGTGCGTAAAGAGCTGCTCATACCTATTATCTGCGGCATATTCCTGGTAGAGAATCTATCGGTGATGTTGCAGGTATGGTATTTCAAGCGGACGAAGAAAAAATATGGCGAGGGCCGCAGGATATTTCTAATGTCACCACTGCATCACCATTATCAGAAACTGGGTTACCATGAATCTAAAATTGTAACCCGCTTCTGGATAGTGGGGATCATACTGGCCATTATGAGTATAGTAACATTAAAACTGCAATAATGAACGGAAACAATCAGCGCCTGGTGATATTGGGTGCCGCTGAAAGCGGTATAGGCGCTGCATTGCTTGGAAAACAGAAAGGCTGGCAGGTATTTGTGAGCGATGGAGGTATAATAAAAGAGCAGTTCAGAAACGACCTGATTAAAAATGAAATAGGTTTTGAAGAGGGCGGGCATACGCCTGGATTAATACTGAATGCTGATTGCCTGGTGAAAAGCCCGGGAATTAGTGATAAGGTAGAGATAATGAAGAAGGTAAGGAGCGCAGAGATTGAGGTATGCAGTGAAATAGAATTTGGTTTCCGGTATAAAGGAGATAGCAGGATAATAGCTATTACCGGCAGTAACGGTAAGAGCACAACTACAAAGCTTACATGGTATGTGCTTAAGGAGGCTGGGTATGATGTGGCTATGGTGGGGAATATAGGCTACAGTTTTGCAAGGCAGATAGCTGAGCGCCCTTGCGAATGGTATGTGATGGAGGTGAGCAGCTTTCAGCTCGATGATATCCATTTGTTCAGGCCGGATATTGCTGTGTTGCTGAATATCACGCCCGACCACCTGGACCGCTATGATTACAAGTTTGAAAATTATGTGGCATCCAAATTCAGGATAACACAGAATCAAAATATTGCAGACTTCTTTATTGTCAACCAGGACGATGAAGTAATAAAAGAATATCTGGCAACTAACTCAGTTCACGCTAAAAAAATTTATTTCACAATGAACGAAACTAACCCGGACAATGAAGGTGGCTCAATAAGTGGAAGCCGGTTGTATATCCAGATAGATGGAGATATGATGGATATGTCAATTCACGACCTTGCAATTAAAGGTAAGCACAACCAATATAACAGTATGGCAGCGGGAATATCGGCACGCATAGCAGGCGTAAGAAAGGAAAAGATACGGGAAAGCTTTATGGGCTTTGAAGGGCTGGAACACAGGCTGGAGTATGTAGCCACAGTAAGAGGCGTGACATTTATCAATGACAGTAAGGCTACTAATGTTAATTCGGTTTGGTTTGCACTGGAGAGTATGAATAAACCGGTTATTCTCATTTTGGGAGGCCAGGACAAAGGGAACGATTATACTGAAATAATGGCGCTGGTTTCTGAAAAAGTGAAAGCAATAGTGTGCCTGGGCGCTGATAACAAACCGATTCATGAGGTTTTTGATCCGGTGGTGGAAACAATAATTGATACCAATATCGCAGCTGATGCAGTTAATGCCGCTTATGCGCTTGCCGAAAACGGAGATGTGGTTTTATTGTCTCCTGCCTGTGCCAGTTTCGATTTGTTTAAAAACTATGAAGACCGCGGCAGGCAGTTTAAAGAAGCAGTGAGGAACCTGTGAGTAGCAGGCAGTTGCCGGTTTATAATTTACCACTATGGAATAAAGAAAAGGAAAGAATAGTTGGATGTAACGCGAAAGGATAGGATAAAAAAGAACGGAACGGTATAAAAATGATAAAACAAAAATCTAAACTCAATAGGATAAGCTTAAGGATAATGATAGCTCTGAAAGACCGGAATATCTTAGCCGGGGGTGAAGCCCCGGTACAACATAAAACAATGATAAGCCCTGAAGGGGCGTAATATGTTTTGTATTAGTCTTAAGTAAATGATATTGAGGAGATTTTTGACTTTAGACTAACTACTATAGACTTCAGACTTAAAAAAGAGACATGGCAGGCAGAATGCAGCAAATACTGACAAAGACGAAGGGCGACCAGGTTATCTGGGGCGTGGTGCTCGTGCTGTCATTTATCAGTCTGCTGGCCGTATATAGTTCTACCGGGTCACTGGCTTACCGGATGGAAAAGAACTCCAACTACTACCTCGTGAAGCAGGTAATGGTGCTGGGCCTTGGCTTGCTTATAACTTACTGGGTACATAAAATCAATTATACCAAATTCGCAAGGGTGGCTGTAATATTATATCTGCTGAGCTTGCCATTGCTGGTATATACTTTATTCTTTGGTACCAGCCTTAATGAAGGCAGCCGGTGGATCAGGCTCCCCGTCATTAATCTTACTTTCCAGACGTCCGACCTTGCCAAGCTGGCTTTGTTCATGTTCCTGGCGCGCATATTAAGTATGAAGCAGGCGGTAATCAAAGACCTGCGCAAAGGGTTTGTTCCTGTATTGTTGCCTATGCTATTTACCTGCGCACTCATTGCACCGGCAAATCTCTCAACAGCCTTGATGCTGGGTATTACCTGCAGTATACTTTTCTTTATTGGGCGTGTACAGGTGAAACACCTGATGTTGCTGTTTGTGGTTGGCCTGATGGGGGTTTCTACACTTTTTGTAGTATCAAAATTAACAGGGTTCGGCAGGGCAAAGACATGGGAGCAGCGCATTGAAGACTTTGCCGGTGGCAAGAAAAAAGAAGGTAAGCCCGAAGATGTGTACCAGGTGCAGCAGGCTAAAATTGCCATTGCCAATGGTGGCATCACCGGCCGCGGGCCTGGCCGCAGCCTTCAGAAAAACTTCCTGCCCCATCCTTATTCCGATTTCATTTTCTCAATAATCATTGAAGAATATGGTCTTATAGGTGGCGGTGTATTGATGTTGCTGTACCTGCTGTTTCTGTGGCGCAGCATACTCATATTCAAGAGGTGCCCTTTTGCTTTTGGTGCATTCCTTGCGGTGGGCCTGAGCATTACCCTGGTTTTCCAGGCCATGCTGAATATGGCAGTGAATGTTCACCTGGTGCCCGTTACAGGCCTCACGCTGCCTATGGTAAGTATGGGTGGTTCCTCCATTTGGTTTACCAGTATTGCTATAGGTATAGTGCTCAGTGTAAGTAAGTATGTGGATGAAATGGAGGGTGAAAAGAAAAGCAATGCAAAGCGGGCGGCAGAGGCAGTGAATGAAGAAGATACTGAAGAAGTGGAGGAAGAAACAGTAATTGATGAAAAGAATGAAGAGGTGGCTGTGGAGGCATTGAAGACCGCAGCTAAGCCGGAAAGGAAACCAAGGAAGCAAATTATTAAAGGTGATACGCCGGTACCGGCAGTATAAAAAGTATGGGCAATCTGAAAGTGATCATAGCAGGTGGCGGAACGGGGGGGCATATCTTCCCTGCGGTAGCTATTGGCCACGCGCTGCAAAGATTAAAGCCAGGAACTGAATTGCTTTTTGTGGGTGCCAAAGACAAGATGGAGATGGAAAAGGTGCCGCAGGAAGGTTTTAAAATAATAGGGCTGGATATCGCTGGATTTAACCGTAGCGCTGTCTGGAAGAATATATCGTTACCGTTAAAGCTATTGAAGAGCAGATTTAAAGCCAGGGAGATCATAAAGGAGTTTAAACCTGATGCGATTGTTGGGGTAGGTGGCTATGCCAGCTTCCCGGTTCTGAATGCAGGTCAGGGTGTAGGTATACCAACCCTGATACAGGAGCAGAATTCATTTGCAGGCAAGAGCAATAAGATTTTAGGCAGGAAGGCAAATGCCATCTGTGTAGCCTACGAAAACATGAACCGGTTTTTTCCTGCTGATAAACTAATACTTACCGGAAATCCTGTAAGGAAAAGTATTACCGGAATGAACAGGACAAGTGAAGAAGGTAAAAATTGGTTCGGGCTGAACGCGGATAAGAAAACATTATTGATCATCGGTGGCAGCCTGGGCGCCAGGTCAATCAATGAAAGTATTGAATGCGGCCTGGATGAATTGCTGAAAGAAGATGTGCAGATTATATGGCAGACAGGGAAACCCTTCTTTGAGCAGGCAAAAATCAGGGTGAAGGATTCAGGTGAAAGAGTGAAGGTCTTTGATTTTATTCGGGAGATGGATTATGCTTATGCCGCCGCCGATATGGTTGTTTCAAGGGCAGGGGCGCTGGCTATTGCTGAGCTGTGCATAGCTGCGAAGCCGGTAATTTTTGTTCCCTATCCTTTTGCTGCAGAAGATCACCAGACAAGCAATGCATTGGCGCTGGTAGATAAGAATGCCGCATTATTAGTAAAGGATAGCCATGCAAAAGCAGAACTGACAGGAATAATAAAATCATTACTTAATAACGAAACAACTCAGATGCTGATGTCGCAAAACCTGAAGGCACTGGCAATCAGAAATGCAGATGAAAGAATAGCCGGTAAGGTGATAGAAATTGCCGGGTTTAGTTGATAAAAGACAAGGAAGAGAATTTGGAATTTGGAGTTTGGAGTTTGGAATTTGGAATTTGGTATTTGGTATTTAGAATTTGGAATTTGGTTTTTGAATTATTAGTATGAATGTAAAGGAAATTAAAAGGGTGTATTTTATTGGTATCGGCGGCATAGGTATGAGCGCTCTTGCCCGGTTCTTTCATGAGCGGGGTGCAGTAGTATACGGCTATGATAAAACCGAAACCGACCTGACCCGCCATCTGGCATCAGAGGGTATGATCATCCATTTTTCCGATAACATTGAATTGATTGATAAATCGGCTGAGCTGGTCGTGTATACTCCTGCAATACCTAAAGATCACAGTGAACTGGTTTGGTACCAGGAAAACAACTACCAGGTTTTTAAGCGAAGCGATGTATTGCAGTGGATTACCCGCTCACTTAAATCCGTTACAGTAGCTGGTACGCATGGCAAGACCACAATATCAACCATGATCGCCTACCTGCTGCGCGAAACTGGTTTTGGTTGTAATGCCTTCCTTGGAGGTATTTCAGTGAATTACAACAGCAACTACTGGAGCAGTGATAATGATGTGGCTGTGATAGAAGCTGATGAATATGACCGCAGTTTTCTGAAACTGAATCCGGATATAGCTGTGCTAACGGCTATTGATCCCGACCACCTGGATATATATGGCACCGCAGAGGAAATGGAAGCTGCATTTATACAGTACACAAAAAATATTAAGCTGGGCGGCACATTGCTGGTGAAACATGGCCTCCACAGGCAGGCAGATTTGAAAGGGCCCGTAACAATCAGTTACAGCCTGCAGAATCCGGGAGCGGAAGTGTATGCCGGAAATATTGTGCAGAAGAATGGTGGTTATGTGTTTGATATTACCGGCGCCGACTGGAAGCTGGAAAATATTCACCTGCAGATAGGGGGTATGCACAATGTGGAAAATGCGGTTGCAGCTATTACGGTTACTGAGTTGCTGGGTATAAACGGGGAAGAGGTTAAAAAAGCGCTGATTGGTTTTAAGGGGGTAAAGAGAAGATTTGAATACCTGGTCAAAACTGACAGGATGGTGTATATAGATGACTATGCGCACCATCCGGCAGAACTTGCAGCACTGATAAAAAGTGCTAAGCAGTTATTCCCGGGCCGCAAATGTGTGGTTTGTTTTCAGCCCCATCTGTTCAGCCGCACCCGCGACCTCGCCGACGGCTTTGCCCACAGCCTCGATATGGCCGATGAAGTGCTGCTGCTGGATATATACCCTGCCCGGGAGTTGCCTGTGGAGGGTGTAACCTCAGCAATGATTGCCGGAAGGATGCAGAATAAGGCGCATACCATCCTGTCGAAAGAAGCAGTGATGGAATATGTAAAGCGCGCCCCGCTGGAATTGTTTATAACTGCCGGGGCGGGAGACATTGATAAATTAACAGAGCCAATAAAACAGATACTGGAACAGAGATAATGGCAGAGAAGCGTAAAATATCAATCAGGAAAATATTGCAGATGGTGGTTACTCTGATTGTAACCGGCTGCTGTATTACTGCTATGATCAGCGCTTCTAAAATTGAAGACAAAAAAATAGTACGTAAGGTAGCCGTACACATAAAGAACGATAAGAAATACCATTTTATAGAGCAGCAGGAAATATTGGATCTCGCAATTAAACGGAACCAGGTGGACCTGGAACATACGCCCATTTCAAAACTGGATATCCAGGGCATGGAGCAGGTTATTATGGCCGATCCCTGGGTTGCCAATGCACAGGTTTTTATAGACAAGGAATATGTGCTGCAGATGTATGTTACACAGCGGATTCCTGTTGCAAGGGTATTCGACAGAAGCAACCGGTCTTATTATCTCGATACTACTTTAAGTATCATGCCGGTTTCGCCCAACTATGTTTACTATACTACGCTCATCACCAATATGCCCGATATAAATAACGACAATGCAGGCTGGGCGCTGAGGAAAGATATCGTGAGCCTGGTAAGAAAGCTGCAGGCCGATTCTTTCTGGAATGCTCAGGTATCGCAGATCATTGTTGATTCGCCCGGCATGTTTGAACTCGTTCCGGTTTTAGGTGATCAGCGGATAATTTTAGGCGATGTTTCCCGGCTGAATGAGAAGCTCGATAACCTGTTTATTTTCTATAAAAATGTCCTCAACCGCATAGGCTGGGATAAGTACGAAGCCCTCGATCTGAGGTTTAGCGGCCAGGTTATCGCTACCCCTTCACTGCCTTATAAAGGGCCAACAGATAAGGCTGTGGTAACTATGAACTGGATCAACAGTATTCTGGAAACTGAAGCAAAGAACGATGCGGAAAACACAACGCGGGATTCGGTAAAGGCCGAGGCAAAAAAGATTCAGGCGATACCGGTTAAAGCAAAGCTGGTTATAAAGCCGGCGAAAAAGCCGGTTAAGAAAATCAAGTATGTAATGCCCGATAAGGCGGCACAGAAAACAACTGATAAGAAAGGTAAAAATACATCGGATAAAAATAAAGGACAGGCAAATGGCGCTAAGAACAAACAGGATAAAAAGAGTCACTAACCAGTTATAAATTTCAGCAGTATGAGCAAAAAAGAACAACCCATTATTGTAGGCCTGGATATTGGCACAACCAAGGTGGTAGCTATTGCGGGCAGGAAAAATGAGTTTGGAAAAGTGGAAATACTCGGTTCGGGCCGTTCCGATTCGGCGGGTGTGAGCCATGGTGTGGTTATGAATATAGAGCAGTGCATCCGCTCTATCGAGCTGGCTATTGATAATTGTATTGCCTCTAATCCCAACCTTGAAATTAAGGAGGTGTATGTAGGCATTGCAGGCCAGCACATCAAAAGCCTCCAGACCAGGGGCGACCGGGTGCGCGGCAATGTGGATAGCGAAATAGGCAAGGATGATATTGAATTACTGGTCAGAGATCAGTATAAAACATACATACCAGCAGGCGACCAGATCATTGATATTATTCCGCAGGATTTTACGGTGGATAGTATCCCTAATGTGGTGGACCCGATAGGCATGAGCGGTGTAAAGATCGGGGCGAATTTTCATATCATCACCGGCGACCGGAATGCCATCCGCAACATTAAGCGGTGCGTGGATAAGTCGAAGCTGATGACCCGCGACCTGGTACTGCAGCCCCTTGCCTCGGCCGCAGCTGTCATGAACGATGAAGACCTGGAAGCTGGCGTGGCTATAGTAGATATAGGGGGTGGCACTACCGATCTGGCGGTCTTCTACGATGGTATGCTCAAGCATACTGCGGTTATTCCTTATGCCGGCGTAAACATCACAAACGATATCCGTAACGGGCTTGGTGTATTGCGCGCCCAGGCCGAGCAGATGAAGGTTCAGTTTGGCACTGCACTTGCCGATGAGGCCAATGCAAATGCCTATATTACTATTCCGGGGCTGAGAGGATTGCCTCCTAAAGAAATTTCCGTAAAGAACCTTGCCCACATCATACAGGCAAGGATGCAGGAGATACTGGAATATGTGGTTTACCATCTCAAGCAGATAGATCTCGATAAGCGGCTGTATGGCGGTATCATCCTTACAGGTGGTGGTGCTCAACTGAAGCACATTACCCAGCTTACGGAGTTCGTAACCGGCATGGGTGCACGCATAGGTTATCCCAACGAGCACCTGGCTGGCGGCCATAACGATAACCTGATGAACCCTATGTATTCCACATGTATAGGCCTCATTTTGCGCGGCTATCACGACTTTGAAAACGGCAGGATGCGCTTTGCCGGCGAAGGTGGCAACTTTATGCATATTCAGGCCGATGTAGAAAAAGAAGTGGCAGCTGAGACGGATACAGATGATGATATGCAGTTGGAAAAAGAAGTAACCGAGAGCGAGGAACAACTGGAAAGATACAAGCAGAAGGCACGCAACCGTAACGAAAATGTAAAGCGCCTGTTCGATGGTCTGAAAGGTAAATTCATGAAGATATTTGAAGACGTAGAGGACGAAGAAATAGGCTGATAATAAGTATGAACTCATAAGTAATAAGTCGCAGGTAATAAATTTTGGAAAACACATTTAAAATTCACAACTCAATAAATATTCACTAACCCCCCAAATTAAGAGTATATGATACATTTTGAAATCCCCAGGAATCAGTCATCTATTATTAAAGTAATAGGCGTAGGTGGCGGCGGAAGTAATGCCGTAAATTACATGCACAGCCTTGGTATAGAAGGTGTGGATTTTGTTGTCTGCAATACAGATTCGCAGGCGCTTGCTTTAAGCCCGGTGGCCAACAAAGTGCAGCTCGGACCTCATCTCACCCAGGGCCTGGGGGCCGGGGCAAATCCCGAGATCGGTAAGCAGTCGTGCGAGGAAAGTCTCGATGATATCGCCAAGATACTGAAGGTAAATACCCGCATGGCCTTTATTACTGCCGGGATGGGCGGTGGCACTGGTACAGGTGGTGCGCCTGTGGTATCCAAGATCTGCAAGGAACTGAATATCCTCACCGTGGGTATTGTAACAACCCCTTTTACCTATGAGGGCCGCAAACGCATGAAGCAGGCTATGGAAGGCATTGAGCGCATGCGCGATAATGTAGATACCATACTCATTATATCCAACGACAAACTGCGCCAGCAGTTCGGCAATCTGCCTTTCACTCAGGCATTTGCCAAAGCCGATGATATACTGGCTACTGCTGCTAAGTGTATTACAGATGTGATCACTACTACCGGCCAGATCAATGTGGACTTTGCCGATGTATGCACCGTAATGAAAAATGGCGGCGTGGCTATATTGGGCAGCGCTGCTGCAAGTGGCGAAAACCGCGCCAAGATGGCTGTGGAAGAAGCCCTCAATTCTCCGTTGCTCAACGACAGCGATATACGTGGCGCCAAGTGGTTGCTGCTCAATATCACATCGGCCGCAGGCGAGTTTGAGCATACCATGGATGAGGCTGAAGCTATACAGGAATATGTGCAGATGATGGCCGGCGATAATTGCGATGTAATACTGGGTATGGGCCACGATCCTAACCTGAAGGAAAGGATTGCGGTAACCGTGATTGCTACAGGGTTCAACATGAAGGAGATCAACATTGAGATGCCTATCCGCAATCATGAGCCTGAAAAAATAACTGTGAAGCTGGGCGATAAATCAGCCATCCCTGTCAACAGTGATGACGATGTAAAAACAACCCTGCAGCAGCCTGTGAGCATGGAGCCTGTGCTGGTCGAGATGCCCATAGTGCACTACACCCTGCCTGAGTTAAAGCCTGAAGAATTGGTTGAACCGGAACCTGTATACCAGTATGTGCCGCCGGTTGAAGAGCCGGTTACTGCATATGCACAGGTAAACACCCTGTTTGTGCACGAAGAAAAAAGGCCGGATGAAATACCCATGCAGCTGGTGATCAAAAATGAAGAACCAGTGCGTGAGCCGGTAACTATGAAAATAGGGGAGCGCATACTCAGTGAAGAGGAGATAGAAGAACGCAGAAGGTTTGAAGAGCAGAAAAGGCAACT
The DNA here is from genome assembly GCA_903835005.1 of uncultured Bacteroidota bacterium. Lineage (GTDB taxonomy): Bacteria > Bacteroidota > Bacteroidia > Chitinophagales > Chitinophagaceae > Nemorincola. The sequence continues at coordinate 49,932 of CAILLK010000141.1, forward strand.
GGAAGACCGCGCAGAGCGCCTGCGCCGCATGAGCTTCAATATTAAAGGCACCGAGAGCAATGACGAAATGGAAGCAGTGCCGGCCTATATGCGCAAGAACCTGAAACTCGATAACCAGGTTGCTTCATCCGATCCTTATTTCAGCGGCTACAGCATTGGCCGTAACGATAATAAAGATAACCAGCAATCATCTATACAAACCATCAATACTTTCCTTGATGGCAAGAAACCTGATTGATAATTGAGTTTGGAATAATCTGGTATCAGAAAGAGCCGGAGATTAAAACTTTGGCTCTTTTAATTTTGTTTAACTTATTTTAGCAGAGTTTGGCACGTAATGTGATTATGTATTAGTAACCAACAATTAAACAAGGTTTATGAAAAAAATGATTTTCGCGATGACCATCGCAACAGGGCTTCTGGCAGCAAACTTTGCCAATGCTCAGACTACTGAAAAGACAACAACCAAAGTGCACAAAACCACCTCGGTAAAAACAACTGATGCATCAAAAGCAACAGCGGCAAAAGCACCTGAACAGACTGCGCATGCAGCCAATACAGCGCCGGTAATTACTAAAAGTGACGCAAAAACCACACCTCCGGTAAAAACCAAAGCCACCAAAAAAACGGTAACAGAGGTGAAAACCAAGTAAAACAGCAATGAATTAAACAGGGTGCCCGGTATGTATCGGGCACCCTGTTTTTAAATCTCTTTTCTAATCTTAATATACTTACTTATTTAAGTTCATCAACGATTTTTTTTATTTTTTCAGCATAGCTATTTTCGATTTTTGCATGGTATTTAATTTGCGATACACTCCGACCAGTGAAATACTTGTAAAATAAGCAGGCAATCATATAAGATCCATATTCAGTAGGATGATTAGTGTGAGTAGAAAAGCACTGGAAAGGAAGTGTCTGTATCTTGGCTTTTTGAAAGGCTTCACCTACTGGAATAATGTCTGCCGATATATTGGAGGCTATTTCATCGAAAGTTGTTTTAATAATCTGAAACTCTTCTTCACTATTATGAAATGTATCTGAACAATAAATTTCTTTAAGCTTATCGTTGGGTAGACTATGTAGAATAAAAGTTCTTATCACATTTCTGCTTTTTCCGGATTTGCCTCCAGGTATACAATAATTGATGGGATATTTATTCAGGGTAATAGACTGAAATAATATTGTTTTAGCACCTTGAAGCTTTATCAGACTGTCAAACATTAAAACGGCAGGCTTGAATGCCAACTGCCGAAGTTCAGGAATAAGTATATTGAAAGGTCGTTCTTGTAAAACCACATAATCCCATTTGTCAGTCAAAATCTTTGTGATTGTTTGTGGTATTTCATTGAGTGATGCCGCAGAATAGCCAGTATCGTTGTGATAGCTATGAGTTAAATGATCAGCTAATGATGCGCCGGCATGAGTCATTACACTCACTTTAATATCCACATTAGTTTCATCAAACATTTCCTGTAAGGTTATCGGCATCTCATTATAATATGTAAAGCTATTGCCAATTAACAATAGCTTCTTTTGCCCCTGCCCTGAAGCTATTAGAGGAGATAAGCTAAACAGAAATATAGCTAAATTTACAAGTATCTTTAACATTTAGAGCTGGTTTTCGATAATTGTTCTTGAAAGAATTCCAAACCCATAAAACTAAATTGGTACCATTAACCATATATCCGCTATCCCTCCTTCTTCCGGTAAAACAATGTATTTCCGTTCCCCTTCCTGAAAATATCCTTTGCTGTCTGCTGAATGGATTCTGCGGTCAGCGCCTTGTATTTGCCCCATTCTTCATTAATCATTCCGGCATCACCCATCAGCTCATAAAAAGCCAGGTTATTTGCCCTGCTCAGCAAGGTCATATCTTCAAAGGCTATCATTGCCTCAATCTTATTTTTCGCCTTCTGCAGTTCAAGGTCTGTTATGCCATTGGCCACAAATTTAGCAATTTCATTATCCACAGCAGCGTTGGCATCTTCCAGGCTTTTGCCTTCCCTTATTTTTCCCTCTATCACCAGCAAGCCGGGGTCAAGGCTGCCGGTATGGTAGCAACTGATGTTGCTGAACAACTGCTCCTCTTTCACCAGCCGCTGGTATAGCCTCGATGAAAAGCCGTTGCCCAGTATATCGGTAACCAGGTCGGCAGGGTAGTAGGCAGGCTTAAGGCGGGCGGCTATATGCCAGAATTTATATAGCGCATCCAGCGGCACATCGGCATGCACGGTTTCCAGTGTGTCGCTTTCCTGTGCAGGTTCAGCAGGCAGCTGGCGGGTATATTTTTCACCTGCCGGTATCGGGCCAAACCATTTCTCAGCCAGTTCCTGCACCTGCTCCACAGTTACATTGCCCGCCACGCACATCACCGCATTCTGCGGGTTATAATGCATACCGAAGAATGCCTTCACATCCTCCAGTTGCGCTTCCTCTATTTGTTTCAGGTCTTTGCCTATTGTAGGCCACTGGTAAGGGTGTTTTTTATAAGCCTGCCTGCGTATCAGGTGCCAGGCATCGCCATAAGGCTTGTTGAGGTAGTGCTCTTTAAACTCTTCACACACCACTTTGCGCTGCACGTCCAGGCTTTTTTCGCTGAAGGCCAATGACAGCATACGATCGCTTTCCAGCCAGAAAGCCGTTTCCAGGTTTTTAAGTGGCAGTTGAATGTAGTAGTTGGTGATATCATTGGTGGTATAAGCATTGTTTTCCCCACCAGCCATCTGCAGCGGTTCATCATAATCCGGGATGTTCACACTGCCGCCAAACATCAGGTGCTCAAACAGGTGTGCAAACCCCGTCCGCTCCTGTTCCTCATCCCTTGCGCCCACATCATACAGTATATTCATGGCCGCCATAGGTGTAGCCTTATCCACATGCACAATAACCCTTAATCCGTTTCCCAGCCGGAACCGCTCAAATTGAAGCATACAACAGTGTTTGGAGCAAAGTTAACTGAATAAGGATCAGGATTTAAGGATTTTAAGGATTTCAATGTATCCTGAATTTTATGCCAGCTTACCTGCTGTTTATTCATCGGTTTGCGTGCCTGGGTTGGATTGCTATCTTTTATGTGAATTGCACACTGCTCTGAAAAAATATTTTTGCGCACTTTTTTATTGATTTTAAGGTAGTTAGTTCCTGATAATTGCGCATTTCTTCAGTAAGTGTGCAATTTTGATTTAGGTCATGTTACTTGTTATATTGCTTTCTGCAAAATCCATGTGGTTGCTTCGCCGCATTTTGCTATTATAAGTTGATTTAGATTCAGGAACATTTCACTATGATATGATGGCAAGTATATGATAATCAAAATATGGCTTTGGTGGTATTTTCAGCGCAAAGTCGTCTGACTGCTGAAGAAGCGGTTCTGACGACTTTCAGTCAATATTTCAGCACTGTCATTTTCATAGTGCTTGTGCGCAGCAAATCGTTTACTTGCAATGACCCTCAATTTTTAAAGCATAATAAAAGACCATGGTCGTTGCAGATGTCATTTAAGTCAATTCATTGAAAAACAAGCGACATGCAGCCTCAGGAGTTTTGCATAAAGATCCGGATAAGCAGGGTGATTTTATTTAGTTTGGGATTTTTTGATTGACTGGCGTTGTAAGGCCCTGCGCTGGGCGCGGTTCATTGGCTTAGGTTGAGGTATTGGTTCAGGCTTTGGGCTATTCTCTTTTTCTACTATATCGGAGTAGTAATTGAGACGGGCAGCGTGTTCGTCTTCGAAGCCTTCGCACCAGAGTTCCTCACCCCTGCCTTCTACTATTGGTGCTGGTGCAGTGGCAGCTTTACTTTGTAGCTGCTTTTCTTTTAGAGGATCCTGCACTTTAGGATCATTGCTTTGTTTTGCTCCGGCTTCTTTTCCGGCGAGGCATTCCATGAAGGCCAAATGCTCTTCTCGGATGATTTTCCGGCGCTCTCCGGCTGAGATTTCAGGCATGGAATAGTTTACAGGGACGTATGGGGCATCCGGGTCATTGTAATTGTCCCCGGCGTATGGATCGGGTTCGCAGGTTGGCGGGTTTTCGTACCAGAACATTTTGTCTTCGATGTCGAGCTGGATTTCCCTTGTGTTTTCTTCTTTCTTTGGGATGCAGTTATATTCGTCTATTTTTCCTTTCATGAGGTTGTGAGGCCTTACCCTGGCAAGGCTGCGGATATAATCGTCCATCAGGGGCTGGATTTCGAGGGCCAATTCGGGTTTCTTTTTATTGGCAAATTCCATGAAGCGATTCCTCATTTCGATTGTTTCGTTGAGGGCGTTGCCTTTGGTGAGTTTGCGGACGAGAGTCCCGAGCTTGTAGAGATTATTTATCTGATCGTTGGTGTACGGACTAAATGCTTTGGCGGGATCGAGCATTTTTTCCTGGTAATTTATGAATATAAGCCATGCATTTTCGGTGCCGATGGCAGGCATATTATCAGTACTTTTTTTGAGTCGGTCCCATTCATTTTCGGCGGTCCAATAGTGCATGGTGCGGCGGCTGATGCCCAGCAGTTGCGCAATCTCGGTTTTGGTGAGATCTGTTTTGATCAGGAGCGATTCGGCGAGTTCTTTTTTGTCTTCTTTCATTTTGATGTAGTCTAAAGTCTTTAGTATTTAGTCTAAAGTTTATATCAATATATTGTTTGGTAAATTTGAATTTTAAATTATAAATTCCATTTAGTTCAAAATAAGATTTTCGGGAACAAAGTTCCGGTGGGGATTTGGATTACTGAAAAGAAGTTTTTATGACAGTGCAGTTTTCGTACTGTCATGTACCGTATACGGTACATCATGTAAATTTTTTCGGGGCTAATGGGTTGGGGATTATTGCTTTATAGGTTATTGATACCTTCGGATTTTCGCAAGTGCCCACATAGTGGGATTTTGTTATGGGTTTTGGGAGATATTATGGTGAATCATTATTGATATTATTGTTTCTTTAGTTTGCAAACAAAAATGTTTGTATAAATTTTTGTTTGTGTAAAATTATGTTGTCGTTTTTTCTTGTTGTTTTATATTGATCTGTATAAAAATTGGAATATTGGTGCGCCAGGGTCATGAACTTCGGATCTGATTTTCGGGCTGTAGTAGTTTTTGAGAACTGGCAGCGACAAATCAGGATTTCGGCTTTTTATCCTGATTAAGATAAGTAAACCAGAATGGTTAAAGATATGGAGAGGACAAAGAAAGAAACATATACTATTTCAATTCGTATTGCTGTGCTGCGTAAACCTCAAAAATTGACACCGAAAATCTTCTTATTGAGTTCTTTTATCATTGCATGGTAAGCTTCCATCTTCATTTGGTTTACAGGAGTACCAATGATGCAGGAACAAGGTAAAAAATTGATTAAATACAGACGAACTCTTGATTTTTTTTCTTTCAGAGGTTTGAGAAACATTGTATCATTGAGCGGGAAGCTGAATTCATTAGCCGGGTCGAAATAAAGCGAATCTGTAATCATTATCCCAACAAACTGATCTTCTTCTTCATTCACTTCCTCCGGGGAAAGCACAATGACTAAATGATTTTCTTTAGTATTGGAGCCAAATACGACATTAATAACATCCCGTCTATTTATTTTCATGAACCGGTTCTTTGTACTTATTTAAGTTCGCAAGAATAGCAGAAGAAGATGCAGCAAACATGTTTTTCTTGAGCACATTATATTTCCGTTTATGCTCATATATTTCCTCAATTTCAGAAATGGTTTTTAGTGAAATTTCAATACTCTTGTTTATTGAGACAAGATTTAAGTTTTGCGAATTCTCGATGGCTTTTTTTGCAGACGAAAACATGGTTTTAACCTTATTTAAGTTCTTTTCATCTCTTTCGGCAATAGCAATTTCATTCGCCAATACCAGGTCTTTAAAGCCTACCAATTTTAAAGCCATGTCACTATAAATTCTTGACGGGAACTTTATTACATGAATTAATTTGCCTAAAAACGGGAACCTGAACGATTCCATCCAAAGCCATGAACTTGTTGGTATTGATAAATCTACATTCATAAAAGACAAATTTACAAAAAATGAGTTGAAAAAACGATGATTTAATGTGCTACTAAGCTTTCATTAATTGTATCTTGTATTTTTTACGAAGGGGCATCATCGTTGTGTAACGCCGGGTCCTGCAACAATTGTTCTGAAATTAGGATGTAATGGTTTTTGAGACCCGGCTGCGACATCATAAGATTTCAGCAAGAAATAAAACTGTGGAGACTCGCCTGATGCTTAAATTTCAATGCGCCTTACTCAGTAAAATATATAATTATATTGCAATGAGCGTTTCTGCAATTTTATCCATATTTTAGCAAAAGTAATTAGATATTTATGAAAGGAAGTCCCCATGGTAAATTGAACATTGAAATTGAAGGCAAATCTTTCAATACGAACAATGGTGCGAAAAATTATGAAGACGCTTTTAAATTCTTGTATGAACAGGGATTATTGAAATCTACTATTTTGTCCGATTTTCCTAATCTTGTTAAGAAAGCGAAACTGGATTTTACCTCAAAAGCTGATATAGAAGATGCCAAGCCATTAGATGAAAACGAAACATTATGGATATCGACTCATGGCTCTAATGAAACTAATAAAGGAAAAATTGAAAAACTTTTAAGAAGGTACAATATAAATAGTAAGGTAGAAATTGTACAAAATGAAACAACAATTAGAAAAAAGAATAAGGAAAATGCAATACCGGATGATGAGTATAAAGAACAAATTGATGCTGATGGAGAAATTGGTGTTGCAAATTTCTGGTGGCTTAACGCCAACCCGAAAATATGGACATTTGACCGGGTAAATATTGGTGAGAAGGAGTGGTATAGTACCCACAATGATGACAATAACAAAAGAAGGATTTACAAAAACTTTGAAGCGGTTAAACCCGGTGATTTAATGATTGGGTATGAGAGTTCTCCAAACCAACAAATCAAGGCGATTCTTCAAATAACAAAAGGGATTTACAATGCAACAGAAAGAGATAATAAAGAAGAAATTGAGTTTGAATTAATTGAGAAAATTCCAATTCCAGTTGATTGGAATGAGATAGAAAAAAATCCCGGTTTGCAAAATTGTGAGGTAATCACGACCTATCAGCACCAGGGTAGTTTATTCCGTTTAACAAAAGATGAATACAATATAATAAGAGGACTTATTGACAGTAAGAATAATAGCAACCCTCAAATTGATGAAATCAACAAAATACCTTACAATTTTGCAGAAGATGCTGACAAGCCATTTATAAGCGAAGCAGATTTTTTACAGGCAGTTTCTTTACTTAAACGAAAGAAGAACATCATTTTGCAAGGGCCTCCGGGAGTTGGTAAAACATTCATTGCCCGGAAGCTGGCTTATGAGGTAATGCATGAAGTGAAGGATGCCAATATTGAAATGGTGCTGTTTCATCAATCATACAGCTATGAAGATTTTATTCAGGGGTTGAGGCCGAATAAGGATGGAAAGTTTGATTTAAGAAATGGTATTTTTTATACCTTCTGCAAGAAGGCATTAAGGTATCCTGCTGAAAAATTCTTTTTTATCATTGATGAAATCAACCGGGGAAATCTGAGTAAAGTTTTTGGAGAACTTATGATGTTGATTGAAGCAGACAAACGTAAAGAAAAATACGCACTGAAACTGACTTATGCCGAAGATGAACAAAAATTTCATGTTCCCGGAAACCTTTACATCATCGGTACTATGAATACTGCCGACCGGTCGCTGGCTATTGTAGACTATGCGCTGAGAAGGCGTTTTGCATTCTATCCATTGCACCCGGATTATGGTGAAACATTCAGTGCTTTTCTTTTGGAAAAAGGGGTAACTGAAAGCCTTATTGAACATATTTGCAGGTCAGTAAAAAGTGTCAATAAAAAAATAACTGAGGACAATAATTTAGGCGCAGGTTTCCAGATCGGGCATAGTTATTTCTGTTTGCCCAATGCAGATAATGAGGACGCATGGTGGAACGATATTCTCAGCTTTGAATTAGCACCGCTAATTGAAGAGATATGGTTTGATGATCTTGACAAGGCGAAAGAGATGATTTCAATTCTTACGAGATAATCTATGCAGATACCGATAGAAAATATATACTACCTACTTTGCTATGCCTGGAACAAACTGGATGAAAAAGACCGCGTATCTATTGCAATTGATGACAAAACGGAATTACTTGACCTGTTTGCAAAGGTGCTTATCAATGCCAGCAGAATGCTGCTGAAAAGAGGTATTGATAAAAGCTATGTTGATCATACAACTGATATTGCTGGAGTAAAGGGCAAACTGGAAATGAGTCAGACCTTAAAAAGCAATCTGCTTTTTAAACAAAGAACGGTCTGCACCTTCGATGAATTTTCGGCGAATATTTTATCTAACCAGATTCTTGTTTCTAGCATTTACCGGTTATTAAAGACAAAGGAACTTGACAAAGAATTAAAGGCTGAATTATGGATTTTGGTGAGGATGTTTGCAGGTATTGATCAGATTGAACTCAAGCCCTCATTGTTTAAACAGGTAAAAATCAACAGGAACAATCACTTCTATGGTTTCATCATGAATGTGTGCCAGATCATTCTGGAAAACACCCTGCCAACTGAAGATAAGGGAGCTTATAAATTTGCTGACTTTACAAGAGATGAAAAGAAAATGAACCAGCTTTTTGAAGCGTTTGTCAGGAATTTTTATAACCTTGAAGTAAGTAAATTCAAAACAAGAAGAGAGAATATTAAGTGGCGGGTATCAGGAATCGAAGAGTCGTTGCAATATTTGCCTCAAATGGAGACAGATATCACCTTGGAAAATGACACTGAGAAAATCATCATTGATGCGAAATATTATAAAGACACAATGACAGTAAATTATGGCAAGGAAAAAATAAAATCTGCTAACCTTTATCAGCTTTTCAGTTACCTGCTTAATCAGCAAAATCAAGACCCAAAAACAATCAATGCTACCGGAATCCTGCTATACCCTACAACAGAGCAGGAATATAATCTTGATTTCAAGTACCAGAGCCATAATATCCAGATCAGAACTGTGAACCTGAATACAAACTGGAAGCATATTTCTGCACGATTAAAGCAGATTGTCGAGGTGAATTGAGTTATTATGATGACAATATTTCAGTGCAATATATAATGTCTCATATGGACTTATCTATAGTGCGAAAAGGGTAGCCCCAGACGTGGCAAATAAGGAGAGACCGAGATGATATGCTACTAAGCGAAAGCCCACTATCGGGGCAGAATGAATTTTCCTGAGACGTACTTATTTCCCATCATTTACTGAGGTTGCACCGAAGGAACGGTATTTTCAACTACCACAATTGGAATCAATGCTTTGATTGGGCAAGGTGCAAAGGCCATGGATATAACTCAGTCATCGGTATGACATTCGCTAATGGGCAAGCCCAATGGATATCCAACTCTCAAATGGTGCCACCGCCAATGAACCTCAATAGATGGAATAAGCCAGGACAAAAAAAATCTACTTCCCGAGACTTTCCAGAAAAAGCTGCGGATAAATACCCAGCAACAGAACAAGCGCGCAGGTAATAGCCAGCATAATACGGTCGCCGGTGGTGATGGGCGAATTCAGTTCAGGAGTGCCGGGCTTGAAGTACATGGCTATGATGACCCTGAAATAATAGTACACACTGATTGCGGCCATAAGCAGAGCAAAGATTACCAGCCACATAAGCTGGCCCTGATGCACTACCGCGGTGAGCACATAAAACTTGGCCATAAAGCCGCCGGTAAGCGGGATACCCGCCAGTGAGAACAGGAAAATACTGCTCACAAATGCCAGGAAAGGTTCGCTTTTGGCAAGACCGTTAAAGCCATCGTAGGTATAGTCTTTCAGTTTGATAAGTACTGAGAAAATACCGATAGTGGCTACACTGTAGGCTACACCATAAAAAATGATGCCCCTCATGCCATAAGCAGCATCGGCGGAATTAACAGAGAGTATTGCAAACAGCATAAAGCCTGCCTGGGCTATGGAGGAGTAAGCCAGCATGCGCTTCACACTTTGCTGGAAGACGGCGGTAACATTGCCCACAAACAGTGTGGCGGCTGTAATTATTGCAAGCAGGAGGGTCCAATGCTGGCCCAGCGAATTAAACGAAACATGGAATAGTCTGAGAAATGCAAAGAACGCGCCAGCCTTAACCACAGTAGCCATAAAGGCGGTAAATGCAGTAGGGGAACCATCATACACATCGGGTGTCCACATATGCATGGGAGCGGCAGAAACCTTGAACGACAGGGCTATCATAATAAATACGATACCTGCTATAGCCAGCGGATTGATATTATCATAATGAAGTATGCTTCCGAATTTATCGATATAGAAAGTGCTTGAAGCGCCATACAGGAGGGTAATACCCATGAGCAGGATACCTGTAGAAAATGCCCCCATCAGGAAGTACTTGAGCGATGCCTCACTGCTTTTCAGGTTGCGCTTATCGCTGCCGGCCAGTATGTACTGAGGAATAGAAAGTATTTCGATGCCGATAAAGAGCATCAGCAGGTTGTTGTAGGTGGTGAGAATGAATAAACCGCAAAGAATAAAGAAAATGAGCGCAAAATACTCGGCCACATGCAGCCCGACTTTCATGATCTCTTTGCCCAACAATGCTACATAAAGCAGGGTGCAGCCGGTCATGAGCATATTGAACCATAAAGAAGAATGATCTATCTGCAGCATGTTGTTGAACAGCAACTGAGAAGAGTTGGCCGGAGTATCCATCAGTTCATAAATGGTTACACCAAACAGTGCAGCAAAAAGCAGTATTGCAAGCGCAACAATGCTTTTCTTATTGCTTACCGCAATACCGGCAAACATCATGAAAACACCCAAAACCGTTGTAGCAATAATTGCCTTCATATAAATCACCCCAAACCCCTAAAGGGGCTTTAAACTTTAATTCCTGATTGGAATATTACAGAAAGGAATTAAAATTGTTAATAATATACTTAAGAACCTTTTTACAAAAAGGTATTCTATTTAACTATCATCCCGGCTATGCCTGAAGTAAGATCCAAAAGTGGTTTCGGATATACCCCGAGGAACAATACCAGGCAAATAATTATCACCAGGCCCACAAGTTCATTAATGCTCAGGTCTTTGGCAACAATCATCTTCACTGCATTGCCGTAGGTTGTTTTCTGAATCATGTTGAGTGTATACACAGCACCCAATATGATACCTGTACCGGCAATCACCATTAGCACCATATGGCTTGAAAACAGCCCGTTGAACAACATAAACTCACCAATGAACCCATTAGTCAACGGCAATGCGATACTGGCCAGCGAAACCAGCACGAAAGCAATGGCCATCTTTGGCGCAGTTATAGCCATTCCGCCGAGCTTGGTCATATCGCGGGTTCCCCAGCGGTTTTCGATCATGCTTACCACTACCCACATACCGGTAATATTGATACCATGGTTGAACATCTGAACCATAATGCCATGCATACCTATGCTTGACTTTGTAAAAGCTACTGCACACATAAGGCCCATATGCGCAATTGAAGAATAGGCAATAAGACGCTTGATATCTGTTTGCACCATTGCAATACAGGAAGCATACACTATACCGATTACCGACATTATGATAACCGTATCGGACCAATAAGCCACGCCTTCGGGAACCACAGGTAATAACCAGCGCAATACCGCGTACATCCCCATTTTCACCATCAGCGCACTAAGGATAATAGTAACCGGCGTAGGTGATTGCTCATAAGTATCGGGCTGCCAGGAATGGAACGGGAATATGGGCATTTTGATGGCAAATGCAATGAACATGAGCCAGAATAACCAATGCTGTGTGAGCTCGGGCAATGACCGCCCGGCATGTACGATATCGGCCCAGGCGAAGCTTGGCAGGCCATTTGTTTGCTGGGAAAGAAAGATTAACCCCGCCAGCAGCATAAGGCTACCCACAAATGTATAAACGAAAAACTTAAACGTAACAGCAATCCTTTTTTCGCCACCCCACTGAGAACAAAGAAAATATACGGGTATAAGCGCCAGTTCCCAGAATACATAAAACAGAAGGGCATCGGAGGCAAGGAAAACACCCATAAGCCCTGCCTGTGAGAGCAACATGAAACCATAAAATGCACCCGGCCGCTCAACTTCCTTATTAGAATTCACTAAAAAAACAACCAATACCACTATACCTGTAAGCAGGCAAAGCATACTGCTCATGCTATCGGCAAGCAAGCTGAAAGTAGCGCCAATGGAAGGAATCCAGGGCATAGTAAAAGTGGAACTACCTGAAAAACCTGCACCGCTGACCAAGGCAGCAACAGCCAGGGTAGCACAGGAGCTTAATAAGGCAAGTATCCTGGCGCCTTCACCTTTAATGGCAAAGGACAGAATGCCTGTCAGCAATGGAATGATTATAAGTAATATTAAAAACATAATCTTAATTTATAAACCCCAAAACTTCTGAGGTGGATCTATTCTCAATTTTATCCAAATACAATGCCTGATATCTTTAACAGGAAGCAGGTCTTACCTTATTACAAAAAAGCTCAGTGCAAACAGCACCACTATTCCCAATACCATTACAAAAATGTAAAAGCCTACTTGTCCGCTCTGTAACAGACGCATCTTATCGCCACCCCATTTCACCGACTTTCCTACGCCGTTAACCGCTGCATCAATACCCTTGCGCTCGGCATATTTGTCCAGGATGCCGGAGAGTGACTGAAGTGGTTTCACAATAATTGCATTGTACAACTCGTCTATGTACCATTTATTTTCAAGAACCTTAGCCAATCCGGTACTTTCGGCAAACTTAGGTTTGCTGTTTACAGACCAGGCCACAATAATCATGATAACTACCACTACAACAGAGATCCCCATGAGCATCCATTCCGTGCCTGCATCTAAATGATGAAGTCCGGAATTGGTAACGGCTGTGCTTAAGAAAGTATCAATAGCATTGTGCTCGCTCATTACTTCGGGCAAGCCAACATATCCACCGATAATGGATAAGATAGCCAATATTATAAGTGGCAACGTCATAGCCGCCGGACTTTCGTGCAGATGATGCTGCTGATCTTCGGTACCCCGGAAATTGCCTGTGAAAGTAAGCACATACAAGCGGAACATATAGTAGGCCGTCATCATTGCTGCCAAAATACCCAAGGCATACAGTATAGGATCGTGGCTATATGCGGCTGCGAGAATAGCGTCTTTGGAGAAGAAACCGGAGAAACCGGGAATACCTGATATGGCCAGGCAACCAATGAGGAAGGTGATCTGGGTAACCCGCATTTTCTTGCCGAGGCCACCCATTTTGCGGATGTCCTGCTCGCCACCCATAGCATGAATAACACTGCCTGAACCGAGAAAGAGAAGAGCCTTGAAGAAGGCATGAGTCATAACATGGAATACCGCAGTAGTATAAGCGCCGACACCTAATGCCAGAAACATAAAGCCAAGCTGGCTTACGGTAGAATAGGCGAGTACTTTTTTAATATCGTATTGCCTGACAGCTATTGTAGCAGCCAGGATAGCAGTTGCCAAACCAATGATGGCAACCACATGTAAAATCATAGGAGTAAGATTGTACAATGCACTGCTACGTGCTATCATATAGATACCTGCTGTAACCATTGTAGCAGCATGTATGAGCGCTGACACAGGAGTCGGGCCGGCCATCGCATCGGGCAACCAGGTATATAATGGTATCTGAGCGCTTTTGCCGGTAGCACCGATAAAAAAGCAAAGGGCAATCCAGCTCATTGTAGATTGTGGCATAACCACCTGTGAATTGTGCAACTGACCGAAAAATTCGTTGTAAGAAAGCGTTCCGTAATTTACAAATACCAGCAGCATACCTACCAGGAAGCCCAGGTCGCCGATCCGGTTCATTACAAACGCTTTTTTGGCAGCATTGGTAAAATCGCGGTTCTTGAACCAGAAACCAATCAGTAAATAAGAGCAAAGTCCTACACCTTCCCAACCGATGAACATAATGAGGTAATTTGCCCCCAGCACCAGCAGTAACATGGAAAATACAAACAGGTTGAGATAGGCAAAGTACTTAACCATACCCTCATCGTGACCCATGTAGGATGTAGAGTATACATGGATCAGAAAACCTACACCGGTAATGATGAGCAGGAATAAGGCAGAAAGAGAATCGACCTGAAAGGCAAATGGAATATTGAGGTTTCCTGAGTGAAGAAACTCAAATAATACTATTGGCTGAATTGGTCCGGTGGCATTTTTTACTTCAAAAAATATACCCAGCGAAACACAAAAAGAAGCCAGAATAGCCAGGCAACCAATGAAGCCACCTAACGTTTTAGGCATACTCTTCCAAAACAAGCCGTTGATTAAAAAACCTATCAGCGGAAAAAGCGGTACTAACCAGACTAACTGAGAAAAATTCCCCATCTTAAAATATTGTATAACTAATGTTTCAACCTGTTCAAAATATTTATATCTACTGAATGTACCTTACGGTACATCATAACTATAATAGCCAGCCCAACAGCAACCTCAGCAGCAGCTACAACCATAATAAAAAACACAAATAGCTGTGCATCAGCATCAGCATAAATTTTGGAGAATGCCACCAGCAATAAATTCACTGCATTGAGCATCAGCTCTATGCACATAAAAATGATAATGGCATTGCGCCTCATCAGTGTGCCCATAACCCCGATTGAGAATAAGAGCAGGCTGAGAAACAAGTAATGTGTTGAATTAACAGGCATTAATAAATTTTATTTAAATAGTAAACTAAAATCATTTTCTCCCCTGACCTCCGGGGCACAACCCATTCTGATACTACTGATCTGCTTTAGTAAATTCATTTGGGTGTTCCTTTTTCCCGATCACTATTGCACCTATCATAGCACTAAGGAACAGCACACTGCTTATTTCAAAAGGCAGCACATATTTTGTAAACAATACCTTTCCTAAATTAGATATCAAACCAATATCTGTAGATGTCTTATCAATTACTTCAGGTCGGGCAGATTTAATTGCTGCCAGGACAACAAGGAATAATACCCCACCGGATATTACTCCGGCCAGTTGCACTAACTGGCCCTTCTGAGGCTCTACATCAGCATTGAGATTCATGAGCATAATAACAAACAGGAACAGTACCATGATGGCGCCGGCGTAAACAATGATATTAACTATAGCCAGAAACTGTGCATTCATGAGGATGTAATGCCCGGAAATAGCAAAGAAGGTAAGAATGAGAAACAAAACACTATTGACCGGATTACGGCTGAGTATAATGCCCAAGGCACAACCAACAGCCATAACAGATAAACCCCAAAATAAAATATCGTAGATATCCATACTATTTATTTGCTACTTGTTTTAGGGTCCGGAATCAATAAGTCAGCTTTTTTATAAATAAAACTTTCCCGCGTATAGTTTGCAGGCATCACAGTTTCTGATAGATATACCGCGTCTTTAGGACAGGCATCTTCGCAAAAACCGCAAAAAATGCACCGGAGCATATTGATCTCATATCTGGCGGCGTATTTTTCTTCCCTGTATAGTTTTTCTTCCCCTGGTTTGCGTTCGGCAGCTTCCATAGTAATGGCTTCTGCGGGGCAAGCCAAAGCGCACAGACCACAGGCGGTGCAACGCTCAGCGCCATTTTCATCGCGGTTCAGAATATGCAAACCACGGAAAACAGGACTAAAAGGGCGTTTTACTTCCGGATACTGAGTAGTGGCCGTTTTCTTAAATATGTGCCCCAGAGTAATCCCAAGCCCTTTTACAATTGAAGGCAGATAGATGCGCTCGCCGAAAGTCATCGGACTACGATCTATAAGTACTGCTCTGTTAGTTAGTTTCTGCATTGTTTTCTTTATTATACTTCCGCAACTCTATTTTTCAATTACTTTTTAGTAAACCACAATAATACCACACCTGTTATCAGCATATTCACTAAAGCCAATGGTATTAATGATTTCCAGCCCAGCTTCATCAACTGGTCATACCTGAAACGAGGTAATGTCCAGCGAATAAACATGAAAAATAAAATCATGCCTACTGCCTTTGCCAGTAATACCATAATACAGATGGCAGTAAATATCATCGGGTTTACATGTGCTGCCACACTATCCATGAACGGGAAGTTATAGCCACCGAAAAATAAGGTGGAAATAATTACCGAGCTGATAAACATGTTGATGTATTCTGAAAACAAGTAAAAGCCGAGCTTCATGGATGAGTATTCCTGGTGGTAACCCATATTCAGTTCACTTTCACATTCCGGCAGATCAAAAGGAGCCCGGTTTAATTCGGCAAAGGCACAGGTAAGGAAAATGATGAAGCCCAATGGCTGCCGGAAGAAGTTCCAGGTAAAATAGCCATCGTTCCAGAATCCATGTTGCTGAGCCACTATTTCACGCAGGCTCAGAGTGCCTGTCATCATCAGTAAAGCAATAAGGCTGATGCCCATAGCCAGCTCATAAGAGATGGCCTGAGAAGCTGCGCGGATACTGCTTAAAAGTGAGAACTTATTATTGGAAGCCCAGCCACCCAGCATTACACCATAAACGCCCAGGCTAACCACCCCGAAAACAAATAAGATACCAATACTGATATCTGCAACCTGGAACTTAACGATATGTCCACTGGCAGTGGTATAATCGGGCCCCCATGGAATAATGGCGCTGGTCATGGTAGCAGTAAGCATTGCCAGACATGGGCCAAGGATGAAAATGAGCTGGGTAGACCTGTCAGGGATTATTTCTTCTTTGAAAAATAATTTTAAACCATCGGCCAGCGGCTGAAAAAGGCCAAATGGCCCGGCGCGGTTAGGGCCAATACGATCCTGCATAATAGCAGCTACCTTACGCTCGCCCCAAGTAGCATACATAGCGATACCCAAAGACCCCAACAAAATAATTGTAATGAGGATACCTTTTTCAATAAGAACCGCTGCATCAATCTGAAGTAACAGCATAACGGGTACAAAAGTAGTTTTAGTTAGTTGAAAATTTATGTTTTTCGTCAGTATTTTATTGTAGTCAATTCCTGTTTAAGCAGTATTAATGAAATAGTTGCCGAATTCCAGATTGTTTCAAAGTTTATACCAAAATACTCATGAACAACTACATTTCTTAATCCAATCATTTTATTCCATTCTATAGTATCATTTTTTTGTTTAGTGCCTTCAGATATATGGTTTGTTGCCTCACCAATAATCTCTAACCATTTTACAACTGCAATTCTTAAAACATGATTCGATATAAAACTATTATAGTTGTAACCAGAAATTGCATTTTCAATTTCATAGATACAATCAAGAATATGTTCTATCCTTGTTTCATCAGAAATTGACCCTTTCATAAATAATATACTTATCTTTGTCAATAAACGGTTTAATATGTTTATTTTCCCAGCCCGCGCTAACAATATCCACTTTCTTTTTAAGCATTACTGCAAGTTCCTCAGGCCAAATAAAATAATCCCACCCTACCGGCACTGAATGATCAATATCCACCAAAACATCTACATCACTGTTTTCATCAGCATCTCCGCGAGCATAGGACCCGAACAACCATACTTTCCTGACCGGTTTTTTTTCAAAAAAACCAGAAACAACATTTTTGATATGTTCGGTACTAAGTATCATTACTTATTTTTCCCTAAGCTTCAGGATTTAAAATCACCAGAATGTGCAGGCCCCTCTATTTTTGATAATTCTATACCAGGTTTATTCACATCACTGATATCATGAATATCCATAAGAAATTTCGGCTGCTTCCCAATTACTTTATCAATTAACACAGGTGTTTTTACTGTTCCGACATAATGGCCCTGAGCAATAACGCTGCTCCTTTTGATAACTGATGGGCCTTCTATCACCCAATCTTTTGTTTCTTTTTTATGGAACCGGCAATCATTACAGATAAATTCTTCCACCTCACCCCACTGGTCCTTGCGGGCTGTTACCCTGAATACTTCATCGCCGCGCATCCACAAGCGCACCTTACCCGTGCAGGTAGGGCAGTCGCGGTGGGCATCCATTGGCTTGGTAAACCATACCCTGTTTTTGAACCTGAAGGTTTTATCTGTAAGCGCGCCAACAGGGCAGACATCTATAACATTACCAATAAATTCATGGTCCAGGGCTTTATTCAACATAGTGCTGATCTGGGCGTGATCGCCTCTTTCCAGAATACCATGCTCTCTTTTATCTGTAAGCTGGTCGGCAGTAAATACACACCGGAAGCACATAATGCACCGCGTCATGTGCAGTGAAATGTATGGCCCGATGTCTTCTTTTTCAAATGTGCGTCGTGGAAACTCATAACGTGTACCCTCAGTGCCATGCTCATAACTCAGGTTTTGCAGATCGCATTCACCTGCCTGGTCGCAAACCGGACAATCGAGCGGATGGTTGATTAACAGGAATTCAACAATTCCCCTGCGGGCATCCAGCACTTTTTCTGAAGTAATATTCTTTACTTCCATTCCATCCATTACAGTGGTGCGGCAACTGGGCACCAGCTTAGGCATAGGCCTCGGGTCTTTCTCTGATCCCTTGCTTACCTCTACAAGGCAGGTGCGGCATTTGCCTCCGCTATCCTTCAGCTTGCTGTAATAGCACATTGCCGGCGGGGCAACATCACCGCCTATCATACGTGCAGCATTCAGTATGGTAGTACCTGCGGGTACTTCTATACTGATATTATCGACGGTTACTTTAAACTTTGGTGCCTGGTCACTCATTTATTAAGTCTTTTATATAAACTCTAACACTCTATCCTTTATTATAGACTATCCTTGTGTTCCTATTTACTTTGCCAAACCCCTTGCCACATTAGGTGATTCAGGATTTACAGTGAGTTTGAAATATCTGGGATGAACAACTAAATCCATATCTTCCATCGGAACAACACCCAACAAGCATTTCTCACCAAGTACCATTGCTCCTACAAAGCAAATACGATTCTCAAATTCAATTTTTATTGGCCCAACATATGGCACTAACTTTGCGGTTTCATCTGCCAGAATGATTTCTCTCTTCTGGAGTTCATTTAAACCTAACTGGTTTGCTACATGTTGAGTAATGCATAAAAAGGTTGATCCGCTATCAACCAGGCAATTTACCTCAATAGGTAACTGTGCCGGTATTATCGGATTTGACAACTTTATATTTGCGTATACTAATCCCATATTTTCTTTTTACACCGCTGCAGCTACATGTATCGGATCGGCATAATGCGCCAGTCCGAAATTACGTTTCTGCGATTCTTCGGGGTTTTTTATGTGCCATTCAAACTCATCGCGGAAATGTCGGATGGCAGCGGCTACAGGCCATGCAGCGGCATCGCCCAGCGGACAGATGGTATTGCCTTCTATCTTGCGCTGAATATCCCAAAGCAGGTCTATATCGCTCATCTTGCCTTTTCCGTACTCTATGTTCTTCAAAATTTTGTACATCCAGCCGGTTCCTTCGCGGCATGGGCTGCACTGTCCGCAGCTTTCGTGGTTATAAAAGCGGGCAAGTGTCATGGTATGCCTGACCACACATTGATCTTCATCCAGAACAATAAAACCACCGGAACCCATCATACTGCCTGATGCAAAACCACCATCCGAAAGGCTTTCATAGTTCATTATCCTTGTTTCGCCCTTGGCTGTTTTCAGCAGCAGATTGGCCGGTACTATCGGCACCGACGATCCACCCGGAATGCAGGCTTTGAGCCTTTTTCCATTAGGAATACCGCCACAATATTCATCACTGTAGAGGAACTCCTCTACTGAGATGGTCATATCTATTTCATAAACTCCCTGCTTCTTTACGTTGCCGCAAACAGAAAGCAGCTTGGTGCCAGTTGACTTACCAACACCTATTTTGGAATAAGCCTCTCCGCCAATATTAATAATGGGCACAACCGCAGCAATAGTCTCCACATTATTCACCACAGTTGGACGCATCCATACTCCCTGCACAGCAGGGAAGGGAGGCTTCATTCGTGGGTTACCCCTCTTACCTTCCAATGATTCGATGAGGGCAGTTTCTTCTCCGCATATATATGCCCCGGCACCGCGATGTACATAAATTTCGCAGTCGAACCCTGTTCCCTGAATGTTCTTACCCAACCAGCCGTTATTCTTAGCTTCGGCAATAGCCTGGTTCAGTATATCAGGTATCCAGGCATACTCACCCCTGATATACACATAAGTAGTATTACTACCCAATGCAAAACTGCTGATGAGCAGCCCCTCAATGAATAAGTGAGGATGAAACTCCATCAGATAGCGGTCTTTGAACGTACCCGGCTCCGATTCATCGGCATTGCACACCAGGTGGCGGGGAATGCCCTCGGGTTTAGCGAGGAAGCTCCACTTCATGCCGGTAGGGAAGCCGGCCCCTCCGCGGCCACGTAGGCCGCTTTTCTTCACTTCCTCCACGATATCGGCCGGGGCCATTTTCAGGGCCTTCTCAGCAGCGCGGTAACCACCGTTTTTGCGGTAGGTATCATAATAACGGATACCCTCGATATGATCGTTTTCTAATAATAATTTTACGCCCATCGTTCAAAGTCAAAAGTCAAAAGTTAAAGTTTTTTAACAACTCTTCTTTTGAGTTTAATAATCATTTATCCCAGCAACATCCTCATCGGATGCAAAGTTCTTGTAAACGGATTTAAGACCAATGCCAAGGCTTCAAGTGTGGTTGCCCCGAGTAATGGTTCATCATTTTTTTCGCCAAAAATCACAGGAGCTGTTGCACCTTCACCATTTAATTCAAAATATGCCTCTCCTATTCTTCTTGAAATCTTACTGCCATCGGCCAGGGCAAAAGTCATCTCCCTGTATGGTTCAATTCCCAAATGCCTCAGGATATCACCAGGAACAAGGCTATATACCGCACCACTGTCAATCATAAAATTGACTTCTTCCGATCCGGAAGCTTTGCGGTTTTCTTTCACCTTGAGATATTGCGTTGTAATACCCATACTATTTTACTTTCGCCCACACATTTACTCTTGTATCTGCTCTCTTTTACTCAATCTCGAAAATAATTCCCACCTGTTTTCTTTCCAGCTCCACATCTGCACCACATCCAGGCTCAGATGCATTGGTTTACTATTTAATACTGCATCAATTTCCGCGGTCATATTAACTGAGGCCAGATCCTTACTAATGAAATGCAGCGACTGATTGGACGTACTGATCTTTTTATAGGTCAGTTTACCGTTGTACAAATCTTCCATCAAATCCGTTTTCGACTGCTGCCAGCCGTTACTATGAAAGTAATGGAGGTCATCCCTTAATAATATCCTTAACCGGAAAGTGTCCCTGTTTACCAATGCGGTATTCAGATCAGCAACACATTTTTCCAGATCCAGAGAATTTGCTTTTTGGGCAAAAGCACTGGTAACTAAAGCAAGAAATAATATAGTTGTTAAAGTGCGCATTTAGCTTTTATCAATGATCAAAATAAAATCTTCCATCGTTATTTTCAAATCTTCTCTTATAATCTTACTCAATAATCCTTTAGGTAAGTCATCATTTTTATGAACAGGAACAGTTATCATTCTACCATCAATATGTTTTAGCTTATGGTGTGATCCTCTGATCTTAATTACATAAAAACCAAAAAATTCAAGAATCTTTATTAATTCTTTACCAGATAAAACAATTTGCTTATTTCCCATTACACAGCAATTTGTAATTCTATTTCTCTAAAACCAATAAAATGATTTAATGTTCCCGGCCTCTCATCCTCGAGATACATTTCAATTACTTCCTGAATATTTTTCATTGCCTCGTCTATTGTCTTTCCATAAGTATGACAACCCACAAATACCGGACAGGAAACAATAAAAATACCGTCTTCATCCTGTTCAACTAATATAGGAAAATGATACTTCTGTGTTTCCATACTACAAATTCATTTTAACTCTTATCAATAATCAATATAAAATCTTCCATCGGGTCGAAAAAGCAGTCAGTCCAGCCGCTTTTATGGCTTTTCATTTCGTCCTCATTTGGGAACCCGGTATGTTTTAAATATACCCTTGTACCAGCTTCATCTGTTTTCAATAAATAATGAACTTTTGTTGGAGTTGTGTCTTCAGGCCAGTCTGTTGTTTTCCAGGTATAGGCCAGCTCATTATCTGTAATCTTCTGCACTTCACCATACACCCATCCATCAAACATTTCAAACTTACCACCCACCTTTTTCTCCAAAACTGCTTCGCCACCACTCCATTTCCTTATCAGTGCTGGGTCTGTCAGCAATTCCATTACCCGTTTGGGTTTTCCGGATAAGGTGAATTCAAGTGAAAGGTCGTAGGTCATTATTTAGTTTTTACCTGCTCTTGCTTCAGCTATCAGTTTATCAATTTTTTCTTTAGTCAGATGTTCTCTGTAGGTCTTGCCCAGTTGCATCATGGGCGCATAGCCACAGGCACCAAGGCATTCTGCAGGCTTCAGGGTAAAGAGCCCATCTTCAGTTGTTTCTCCTTCATTGATACCCAACTTCTCCTTGATGTAATCAATAATCTGATCACTGCCATTAAGCATACAAGGCCCGGTGCGGCATACCTCCAGCAAATACTTGCCAACAGGTTTAGTATTAAACATACTGTAGAATGTAGCTACTTCATAAACCTCAATGGGCAGAATATGCAGCAGTTCGGCAACATAATCCATTACCGGTGCATCGAGCCAGCCACCAAATTCATCCTGGGCAATATGCAATAACGGTATCAGAGCGCTCTTCTGCTTCCCTTCCGGGTAGTGTGAAATAAGCTCTTTCACCTCTTTTAATTTTTCGTCTGAAAATTGAATTTTCATTTTCTTCTATTAAGTATTTTCTTTAAGGCTTCTGCGTCAGCCAAATCTTTATATCGTCCTGTTTTTTCTTTATTTGTAATCAATTCATTTATACCGATAAAATTTATGCAGACTTCCCCGTCATTTACATTGCACTTCTTCAAAAAAGCCTCATCAAAATCTACTCCTGACAAAGTTTGCATAATATCTATTCTCACGGGTGGAAAGCCTAATTGAACCACCTGGCTCTCTGACAAAAAATCATCAACTGATAAATCTAAACTACCAAAACCAAATTCATTTATTACAGCTACCATCTTCTGCGCATTAACAGCATTATTTTTTATCCACACATCCATATCTCCTGTATTCCTCGAATAACCATAACTGTTAACTGCTAATCCTCCAACAACCAAATATTCTACTCCAAACTTATTAAGCAACTCTATAAAATCCCTGAAATCATTCTCCAGCATATAAAGATCGTTTAAAAACCACCTTTTCAATTTCATCAGGATAACTTCCTAATTTCCATGACCAATATTTTTTCTTTAGCCGCAACAATTCTTCCAATCGCTCTTTAGTATTTTTTTCAACCCAAAAAAACAAGTAATCATCGGATGCTTCCTCTATAGAAGACTTTTTAGAAACCAATGAAATTTTTCTATGTTTAGGCATACTTTATTTATCTGAATAAGAATATTAATCACCACCTATTCATTAACACTCTTCTTATTTAAGCGTCCAACTCCCCGGCTATCACATTCATACTACTCAGAGTTACAATAGCATCGCTAAGCAATCCGTTCTTCACAATCTCAGGGAATGCCTGGTAGTATATGAAACACGGTCTGCGGAAATGCAACCTGTACGGTGTTCTGCCACCATCACTAATGAGGTAATAACCAACTTCGCCATTGCCACCTTCTACTGAATGATAAACCTCACCAGGCAGTGCATCAATTTCGCCCATCACCATTTTGAAATGATAGATCAGCGCTTCCATCTTAGTATATACATCCTCTTTCGGTGGCAGATGATAATGGTCGGCCTCCTTTGCATAAAATACTTCCTTCTGATCGGGGAATTCTTTTTCTATTTTTTCTATTTTCTCCAGCGCCTGATGGATAATACTCATACTCTCCCATATCTCCAGGTTGCGCACCATAAACCTGTCATAAACATCACCGGTAGTTCCGATCGGAACCTTGAAATCAAAATCTTCATATGAAGAGTAAGGGGTCGTAACCCGCACATCATAATCTACCCCCGCAGCCCTCAGATTAGGACCTGTGAAACCATAATTCAAAGCCCGTTCAGCACTGATCGGGCCGGCACCTATACAGCGGTCCATAAAAACCCGGTTCCTGTTGAGCAGGGATTCAAACTGCTTCATGATCTTCGGGAAGGTCTCCATGAATTTGTGGAGTTTAGCCATTGAGGCAACAGTAAAATTCCTTTCAAAACCACCAACCCTGCCAATATTTGTGGTCAGCCGCGACCCGCATATTTCTTCAAAAATTTCATAAATCTTTTCCCTTTCCTGAAAAACATATGTGAAAGGAGTTAGCGCACCGGCATCAACTGCAATTACCGAATTACAAACCAGGTGGTCGGCAATGCGTGACAGCTCCATGATTATTACCCGCAGGTATTCAACACGTTTTGGCAATTTAAGACCCAGCAACTTTTCTATGGTCATGTGCCATCCCATATTGTTGATGGGCGATGAGCAATAATTAAGCCTGTCGGTAAGCGGAGTGATCTGGTAATATGGCCTGCGCTCTGCGATTTTTTCAAATGCCCGATGGATATAACCTACTGTAGGCACTGTTTCCAGTACCCGCTCACCATCTATCTCCATAATATTCTGAAACACACCATGGGTAGCCGGATGAGTGGGGCCCAGATTGAGCGTAGTTGTTTGCTTCTGAAGCGATTCTTCAGATAGCTTAATATGATGTTGCTGATGATGCAGTACTTCCATAAATCCTAATTACCCTAAATCCCTAAAGGGACTTTCCCCTTATTATTCAAATGGATCTAGCTATATTAACAATTAATATTTTTTTAATTTTCCTCTTAAAAAAGAAAAATAGTTTTACCTGCCAAACATTTCATCATCCTTATCTCTTCTGGTCGGATCCTCCATCTGGTATTCTTTACGCATAGGGAAGTAATCCATTTCATCTACATTTAATATTCTTATAAGGTTAGGATGTCCGACAAAATTAATGCCAAAAAAATCATAGGTTTCCCGTTCCATCCAATTAGCACCGGAAAACAACTGAGTTGCTGTAAATACATCTGGTTTTTCAACAGGTACGTATATCTTCATCCTGATCCTGACATTATCAACCAGATTATGCAAATGGTAAACCACGCACAATTCTTCATCTTTGCGGGTCGGGAAATGCACTCCGGTAAGATCAGTCAGAAATCTGAATTTCAGTTCTTCAGTATCAAAAAGAAACTGCAGTACTTTAAGGTTCATTTCTGTTGCTGCCCTGAAGGTAAGCATTCCATATGGCTCTTCTACTTCGGTAATTTGTTCGCCGAATTTTTCAGTAAGCCTTTGCTTTATTATTTCGTTTGTCAGACTCATAAACCCAAACCCCTGATGGGGATGCTATTTATTTCATAAAAAATAATCGCTCAAAAAACACTCAATTACTATCTCCAGCCCAAAGGCAGAGTACCTGTGTACTCCCTTTCGCGGACAGTGGGTATTACTCAATCCCATAACTTTCCATCAGTTCCTTATACACCGGATTCGTCCTTCTTCTCAGGCTTTCATTCTTTACTATCTCCTGTAGTTTCAATATCCCGTCCAGTATACCTTCCGGTCTTGGCGGGCAACCCGGCACATATACATCAACAGGTATCACCTGATCAATTCCCTGCAACACTGAATAAGAATCGAATATTCCGCCGGTGGATGCACAAGCCCCGATTGCGATCACCCATCTGGGTTCAGCCATCTGCAGATATACCTGGCGAAGTATAGGCCCTAATTTCTTAGCTATAGTACCCGCTACCAGCAGCATATCGCATTGGCGTGGTGTGAAACCCATGCGCTCAGCGCCAAAGCGGCCAAGGTCATAATTTGAACCCATTGTAGCCATAAACTCTATGCCGCAGCAAGAAGTGGCAAAAGGCAAAGGCCAGAGAGAATTGGCACGTCCCAGGCCCACAACTTTATCAAATGTAGTTGCATAAAATCCCTCACCTGAATAACCTGGTGGCATCTCCACCATCTTTATTTTTGTATTATACTGAACCGGACGAGACATAAATAATAAATCCTCTACTCCTGACATTTAAGGAGTCTCTTTTAAATTGTTAAAAAAAAGAACTTAGAATTCTCATTACTAAAAAACTGCTCCCTTTCAGGGGTGGGGTTTTAGTCTTCCCACTCTAATGCGCCCTTTTTAACAATGTAGATAAATCCACACAAAAAGAAAGCAACAAATAAAACAACCTCCAGGAAAATCTGCCCACCACCTTCAGGCAGACTCATAAAATACCTGAAATTAACAGCGTAAGGATAAAAGAAGATCACTTCAACATCGAACAGAACAAACAAAATGGCTACAAGGAAATACTTTATACCCATGGGCTGGCGGGCATTACCAACAGATGGTATTCCACTTTCGAAATTGATCAGTTTATCGCTTGTTCTTCTTTTAGGACCAAGTAAATGGCTCACTACCATCATCACCGCAATAAACCCAATAGCAATTGCAAGTTGTAAGGCAATAGGAAAATAGTTTATCGGGGTATTATGATCTGCAGCCAGCAATAAAAGATTCATAAATAGTTTCCTTACAATGAGAGAATGAAATTTAAGAAGCAAAGTTACTGTTATGCACTGAAAGTGCAAGCGTTTTCAGCTTTGTTTTGTTTAGAAACAGGAAAATGAGATATGATTATGATCATGTGGCAGTTTATTGCATGCGAAATAAATTAGTCGCTCACTAACACCACGCCACACCAATCCCAAATTTCTATAAGTTTTTATGCTGCATTTTTGCATTTAATGTTGATATTATATAGCTTTGATAATTAATTTCCTATTTATCCGGTAACAACTAAATACTGCAATAACATGAAAACCTTTAATTACCTACTTAAAAATAAGACTTCTTTTTTGTTGCTTATTCTAATTATTGGCACATTTACTACCGTAAATAGTCAAACAATAACTACAATTGCAGGAATTGGATTACCTGCATTCTCAGGTGATAGCGGACCAGCCACAGGTGCAGAATTAAGTTACCCTGTCTGTTGTAAAATGGATACAATCGGCAATCTGTATTTTAGTGATTATACTAATTCCCGAATCCGCAAAATTAATGGCTCTGGTATTATCTCCACAATTGCAGGTAATGGAACTTATGGATTTAGTGGTGATGGCGCAGAAGCAACAGCTGCAGCTATTAACCATCCAACAGGTCTATTTATTGGAGCATCGGGAAATTTGTATATTTCTGATTACCTTAATTTTAGAATCAGGAAAGTTAGCACTGCCGGGATTATTTCAACGATAGCAGGTACCGGTGTTAGTGGGTACTCAGGCGATGGAGGCCCAGCTACTGCAGCACAAATAAGCCAATCATGGGGAATTACAGAAGATGCCATAGGTAATGTCCTTTTTTCTGACCGTTTTAATAATGTAATTCGCAAAATAGATACTTCTGGCATTATTAATACTATTATTGGCACTGGTGTTGCTGGTTATAGCGGTGATGGTGGGCCTGCCAGTGCTGCTCAATTAAATAGTCCGGTTGAGTTGCTTTTAGATAACTACGGGAACTTTTATTTCTCTGATTTCTTTAATAACCGTATAAGAAAAATTTCCTCGTCAGGTATTATTACTACTATAGCTGGTAATGGGATTACAGGATATAGTGGTGATGGCGGCCCGGCGACAAATGCGGAATTAAATCGACCAGTTGGACTTTCAATTGATTCTACCGGGAATATTTATATTGGTGATTATAATAATAGCAGCATCAGGAAAATAAATAGTACTGGAATAATATCAACTATTGCAGGCACCGGAACTTCTGGATTTAGCGGCGACGGCGGACCAGCGACTGCTGCTGAAATTAATTCTCCACAGGGGGTTTATGTTAATAATTCAGGCAATATATACATATGCGATGTTTACAATAACCGCATACGTATGATTAATCATGGAGACAATCCACCATCATTTACAGAGGGACACTTTTTAACGCTGAATATTTGTGCAGATGAAACTACAATAACGCTACCGATAGATACCTTGTTAATTGTTTCTGATGCCGATGCCGGCCAGACAGAGACCTGGATTCTGGATACTCCTCCTGCACATGGTACCGTTATTGCCTCTTATTCTACTCTCTCTACAGGCGGCACGCTACTACCTTCAGGATTAACCTATACCACTACCAGTGGCTATGTTGGTACGGATATGTTTAAAGTCAGTGTTTCAGATGGATTTCTTACAGATACCACAACTATAAATGTATTAATAAATACATTGCCATATCAGGGAACTATTTCCGGATTGGATTCCATTTGTCCAGGTAAAACAGATACTTTATCCGAATCTGTGTCAGGAGGAAGTTGGAGTAGCAGCAATTTATCGATATCAACTATTAATAGTCTTGGCGTTTCTAATGCAATAGACACAGGTAATGTTTTAATTTTTTATACTGTGACAAATCTTTGCGGCTCTGATTCCGCAATTTTCCCGGTCTACGTTAAATCTTATTCTGAATGCAATACTGGTGTTTCCCAATTAGCAGAAAACAAATTTGTAGGAGTCAGAATTTCTCCAAACCCCGGTACCGGAAATTTTGCAGTTTCCGTTACAACAGACTATAATGAAACTGTCAAATTTAGTATAACCGATATTACAGGTAAAACAATCAAGGAATTTGCAGGTCAAACCAATAATATAATAGAGGTAATATTGAATGCTGCTCCAGGGCTTTATTTTTTATCCGCAATCTCAGGTAATAAAATTTACAATGAAAAATTAGTTTTATTTAAATAATCATTTCCTTTACTTACATGCCACTAATGTCTTTATACTGAGCATAACTAATAGATGGGAAAAAGCACATGTGCAGCAACCTGCTTAGAATTGTCAGATCAAAATGATTGGAGGCATATACCACATTGTGAAAGAACTGGCTTTTATTCTTCATTTTTTTTAATTTGACAAATGCCTTTTTTATCTTTTCAGTGTTATACATCCCGTATATTTTTGCCAGTTCAATATCTCTGACATTATTTTGTCCTTTAACAGAAGTTTTATGAACCTCATGCAACCGAAATAAAGATAAATAATCATTTAGAGGAATAAACTCCACACCACTTTTTTCAGCTCTGATAAACCATTCCCAGTCCATTGTATAACAAAGGGTTTCATTCAATGGGCCGGCAAGTTCCCAGGCTGCACGGTTCCAGAAAGCTGAAGGCTGAATCATATAATCATACAAAGATAAATCAAACTTACTTTTTGCGTTTACTACATTGCTACCCCTTACTTTTTTAAAATTCGTCTGGTGAAAATGAATGCAGTTGCCGAAGATAACTGTTGGCTTATCAATAGATTTAAATAAATTACCAATTCGTAGTAATGCTCCAGGCATTAAAATGTCATCTGAGTTTAACCAATATAATATATCACCCGTTGCTTTTGCAAACCCATCATTGATTGCCGAACTCTGTCCATTATCTTTATGGCTGTGCCAATAGTCTATTTTGTCTTCATATTTTTTAATGACTTCCACTGTATTATCTTTACTTCCACCATCCAAAATAAAATATTCGAGATTATCATATCCCTGATATAGAACTGATAAAATAGTCTGCTCAATATATTCTCCCTGGTTATAGGACGGTGTCACAATAGAAATTTTAGGCAATAATTCCCGCATAATCATACTTATTCTGTAACAAAAGTATTAACTTTGTCAGTAATTTTTTCAAAAAATATTTTTACATATACATAAGTCTACAATGAGATTTCATAATTATATCTTTTCAGGTTTCAAGCCAAAGGTGGTTTCTGATCTGATCAGAGTTGGTAACCAGGAAACAGACGGTGGATATTTAATTAGCAAAAGAATAATCGGGATAACAAAAGTTCTGATAGGATTAGGAATCAATTATGACTGGTCGTTTGAAGCCGATTTTAAAGCCAGAAATGAAAATCTGAGTATTTATTGTTATGATTTCAGTGTTGGCAAATCTATTTATCGCAAAGGCTTACTGCTTTCTGTTCTGAATATACTTAGTCCTAATACATATGCCAATATTTTATTCAGAAAATTGAAACCCCGCACTGTAATTACACAACCTATAACAGAACTATTAACTTTATCCCGGTTCAATAAATTTTTTCAGCCTGCCAATAATAATTACTTTTTCCAATTGGGTGTTTCTGATCATCGATCTAAAATTTTTATTACTATTGACGATGTGTTTTCCAAAATCGGCAATTTTGACTCTCTGCCTGATAATTCTGTTTTTATTAAAATGGATATTGAATCCTCGGAGTATGACATTTTGGAGGATATTATTAAGCAGCAATCAAAAATAAATGGTCTTGCAATTGAATTCCATAACACAAAACAACTATGGAATGAATTCAACTACATTGTTGATGAGCTGAAAAAATATTACGAAATAATACATGTTCATGGAAATAATTGTTGTGGATATGTGCCCGGGACCGAAATACCAAATCTTGTAGAAATTACGTTTCTTAAAAGAAGCCTTATGGATAGTCAGGAAATTAATTCTCAAAACAATTTCCGGTATCCATTAGATAACCTGGACAAGCCGAATATGCCGAAAAAAACAGATTTAAAATTATCATTCTGAATCGCTAATATAGATATATAAATTCCCTAGTTGATGTTCCATCAAATAAAACGGTTAATCAGAAAGACATTCAATTTTTTTGGTTATGAAATAATGAAATTAGCAAACATTTCAATTGGCTTTGACCTGCATGGTTGGGTTAACACATTGAACATTGAATCAATAATAGATATAGGCTCTAATGAAGGCCAGTTTATTCAAGCTATAAACGCCGTTTTGCCAGGGAAAAAAATATATGCATTTGAGCCAATCAAATCAGTTTTTGATAAATTACTAATAAACACCAAAGGAATTAATGTTACTGCTTTTAATGTTGGTTTAAGCGATAAGTCTACAAACCTTGAAATAAATATTAGTCAAAATCTGGAAAGTTCATCAGTATTAGATATGGAAGATGTTCATAAAAGAATTTACCCTGAATCCGAATATGTAAGAAAAGAAACTATTAAGCTGGAACGACTGGATGATATTATTGATGTAAGTAAAATTCAAAAAAACATACTTATCAAAATAGATGTGCAAGGATATGAAAATATGGTTATTTCCGGAGGGGGTAATACTATCAGCAACGCTTCTGCGGTAATTATTGAATTTGCATACGAACCAATTTATAAAGGGCAGTGGCTGTTTGATGAAACTTTCAGATATTTTACCGCCAATGGGTTCAGGTTTATTGGATTGGCAAATCAGGCCACAAACGATGTTATCGGAGTACCGGTTTTTGGTGATGCATTGTTTGTAAAGGAATCTCTTGCTAAAAAATTGTACTCATAAGCATACTAACTTTTTATTTCATCACAAAAGAACTCATAAGTTGCCTTAATCCCTTCCTCAAAACTGGTTTTATGCTTCCATCCCAAAGAATGGATAAAAGAACTATCCATTAATTTTCTGGGTGTCCCATCTGGTTTTGTAGAATTAAAAACCACTGTGCCATTGAAACGAACAATATCCTTAATGATATATGCCAATTCTCTTATTGTGATTTCAATGCCAGTACCTACATTGACAAATAACTTACCATTATAATTCTTCATAAGATACACACTTGCATCTGCCAGATCATCTACAAACATAAACTCCCTCAATGGAGTCCCAGTTCCCCATATTTCGACTTCAGAACTTCCTTTAATTTTCGCTTCATGAAATTTCCGTATCAATGCGGGGATTACATGCGAATTTTGCGCATGATAATTGTCTCCTTTACCATATAAATTAGTTGGCATTGCAGAAATAAAATTGCATTTATACTGATCATAGTAGGCTTCACACAATTTTATTCCGGCAATTTTAGCAATAGCATATGGTTCATTGGTTACTTCAAGTAATCCGGTTAGTAAATATTCTTCTTTCAATGGTTGTGGAGCCATCCTGGGATAGATGCACGAACTGCCTAGAAATAACAGCTTTTTCACCTTATGCAGATAGGCTGCATGAATGATATTGGCTTCTATCATCAGGTTATCATAAAGAAAGTTGGCACGGTAGGTATTATTGGCAATTATGCCTCCTACTTTTGCTGCAGCCAGAAAAACATAATCCGGTCTTTCATTCTCAAAAAAAACATCTACCTCCGGCTGAGATCGCAGATCAAGTTGAGCTGAAGTTCGTGTAATTATATTTTTATAGCCATCATTATTTAATCTTCTTACTATGGCTGAGCCTACCATACCTTTATGACCAGCTACATAGATCCGGGCTGATAATTCCATTATTCAAATTGGTTTAATGTTCTGAATCCGGATTCTTTAAGAAGCAATTCTTTCCTGAAAATTTCAAGGTCAGAAGCTACCATTTCTTTTACTAATTCATCCAAAGTATAAATTGGGGTCCATCCAAGCTTAGTTTTTGCTTTAGTAGCATCGCCAAGCAGTAGATCCACTTCAGTAGGCCGGAAATACTTCTCATCTATCTCTACTACTATGTCACCACGTTGCAACTGGCAATCTGGATTTAATACCTCTTCCACAATTCCTGCTTCATTAACGCCTGTTCCAACAAAACCAACTTTAACTCCGGCATAAGCAAAAGCAAGCCTTACAAAATCCCTTACAGATGTGGTAACTCCTGTTGCAATCACAAAATCTTCCGGATCCAGCTGTTGAAGCATCAGCCACATGGCTATTACATAGTCTTTGGCATGGCCCCAGTCTCTTTTTGCTTCAAGGTTGCCCAACCAGAGCTTTTTCTTCAACCCTAATACGATCTCAGCGACACCTCTGGTTATTTTCCGGGTTACAAATGTTTCTCCCCGCAACGGACTTTCATGGTTGAAAAGAATACCATTACAGGCATAAATGCCATATGCTTCCCTGTAATTTACCGTAATCCAGTATCCATATAATTTGGCAACCCCATATGGGGACCTGGGATAAAATGGGGTCTGTTCATTTTGCGGAACAGATTGAACTTTTCCATATAATTCGGAGGTAGAGGCCTGATAAATTTTCGTCTTTTTTTCAAGGCCAAGAATCCTGATCGCCTCAAGTATACGTAATGTTCCGATTGCATCGGTATTAGCCACATATTCTGGCTCATCAAAACTCACCTGCACATGACTCATGGCACCGAGATTATAAATTTCATCAGGTTGAACTTCCTGAATTATCCTTATAATATTAGTTGAATCAGTAAGATCACCATAATGTAGTTTGAAGCGCACATTTGTTTCATGTGGGTCTTTATACAGGTGATCAATTCTGCTGGTATTAATAAGTGAGGTGCGGCGTTTTATACCATGCACTTCATATCCTTTATCCAGTAAAAGTTCGGCAAGGTATGCGCCATCCTGCCCGGTTATGCCGGTAATCAGGGCTATTTTCATTTAATTTTTTCATGCAAATATAACATTTCATTTTTTAAGTTGATACCTTATAGAATCAT
Organism: uncultured Bacteroidota bacterium; assembly: GCA_903835005.1. Lineage (GTDB taxonomy): Bacteria > Bacteroidota > Bacteroidia > Chitinophagales > Chitinophagaceae > Nemorincola. The sequence goes on from CAILLK010000141.1 coordinate 83,504, forward strand.
TTTAGCTCCTAAAGCATGAAACCTGGCAATACCCTGGTTAATAATGGTTAAACCCAACCATTTGTATTCTTTTATATTAACTTCAATACAGGATTTGCCGTTACCTTTGATTTTTAATATCTAATCTTCTATACCAGATGGGAATTGTTTTCAGACAATCAGTTAAAACGTCCTTGGTCTTAATTCTTGGCGCTTTGTTGGGCGCAGGAATCCTCTGGTTATCTACAAGGTTTATTCCAAAACAGGAATATGGATTTATAAACAGCATGACTAAATGGGCAGTAATGTTATCCATTTTTGCACCACTAGGTTTAAACAGTACACTTGCTGTTTTTATACATCGCTATAACAACGATGATGTTAAGAGAAAACTCCTTCTTACAATCTGCTTTGTAGTACCACTTGTTATAAGTTCTGTTATAGCCATCGTTTATTTACTAGCGCCTGAATGGGTAATACATCATTTTCAGCCCGAAGATGAGCCATTGATGCGGACATATTATAAATGGCTGCCCATCTACATTCTGTTTTTTGTTTACATGACTATTTTCGATCAGTATTTGTGTTCTCAGATGAAAGTAGCAGTCTCATATTTTATGAGAGAAGTGCTTTTAAGAATTTTAAACATATTGTTCATCTTACTTTTTGCATTTAAAATAATTTGTTTTCACACACTGGTACTTACATCAATATTAATATACTGTGCTCCGCTTTTTTTGTATTTTTTGCTTTCAATTAATACCAAAGCCTTTGGATTTACAATTAATTATTCCGGTTTTTCACCTGCAGAATATAAAGAAATAGCCCATTTTTCCTGGTACCATTTCCTGTTGTATATATCTATAATGTTGCTTAATTCAATGGATGCCCTTTTGATCCCGTTTTACGATCATCGCGGGTTTTCCACCCTGGCGGTTTATATGGTAGCTGTTTACTTTATTTCGCTGGCGTATATGCCATCCAAGGCATTTATGCAAGCCAGCTTTGCTTCATTTGCAAAAGCTTTTAATAATAAAAACATGGATGCAGCTAAAGATATATTTATCCGTTCTTCTGTTAATTTACTGATCCCAACTCTGGGTATTGCACTGATAATTTGCTGCAATCTCGAAAATGCAGTTTCCATCATCGGAAGCGGTAAAAACTATTCCGGGCTTATCCCTGTTTTTATTGTGCTGCTCATTGGTATGCTGGTGAATGTGGCCAACGGTATGACCGACCAGGTATTATCCATTACCAACTACTATAAGTTCAATTTCTATGTTTCTCTGATTATTTCCGGAATATTATTCGGCCTGATCAGATATCTTGTTCCGCGCTATGGTATTTTTGGCGCGGCATGTGCCAGCAGCACGGCAATGATACTATATAACATAATTAAGTTTTTGTTCATCTGGAAAAAACTGGATATGCAGCCTTTCTCTATCAACACCTTGAAAATATTGATATGCGCACTTCCCGCCCTTGCCGTAGGCTATTTCTTCCCCTATTTTTTCAATCCCGACAGGCATGTATATGTACACACATTTCTTGATGTAATTATGCGAAGCAGTGTTATTGTGCTTGTATATATGCTTATGCTCATCTGGCTGAAACCGTCCAAAGACCTTGAAGAGTACCTGGCTACTGTGAAGAAGGATAAACGCTTGTTTTAGAATCCTCGTCACGGGGTGGCTTTTATTCTATGCTTTCAGGCTTTTTATCCTTACTTTTGCGCCCTTAACTACAATTTCTCTGCATGTGGCATAACATAGCCGCGTTTATTATCAAGTTCCGCATAGCGCTGCTCATTCTTTTATTGGCAAGCACCTGTTTCATGGGCTATTATGCTGCCCAGGTCAAGATCAGCTATGAATTTACCAGCGCTGTACCTACCGATAACCCAAGGTATATTGAAAACCTGAATTTCCGCAAACAATTCGGCGATGATGGCAACCTGATGGTTATTGGTATCCAGACCAAAGAATTCTATAATCCTGCTTTCTTCAACGACTATGCTGTTCTTGCACGTAAGATCGCCAAAGTAGACTCAGTGGAAGATGTGATCAGCATTCCTGTTGGCGCGATTACGCTTATTAAAGATACTGCTACTCAAAAACTAAAGGTTATGCCCTTGGCTGGCAGTCCTCCTTATGCCAATGTCGACAGTATACGCCAGGCATTTCTAAACCTTCCTTTTTACCGAAATTTTATATACAATACTGCCGATACGCCATCCTATATTATGGCCGTGCGCATCAGCAAAAATGTACTCAACTCTAAAAACCGAACAGGGGTTATCAACGGAATCCTTTCCCTGGCCGATGCATTTGGCCTACAGCACCATATCGAAATGCATTATTCCGGGCTTCCGCTGATACGCACGGCTATGGCTACAAAAGTGCAGTCGGAGATGCGTTTGTTCCTGGTGCTTTCTTTCCTGCTCACCGCTGTTATCCTTACCTTGTTTTTCAGGTCTTTTACAGCAGTGCTGGCTTCCATGCTTGTAGTGGCTATAGGCGTTATCTGGTCGATGGGTACTATTGAATTGCTGGGCTATAAAATTACCCTGCTCACTGCGCTTATTCCTCCTCTTGTGGTGGTAATTGGTATCCCCAACTGCGTCTACTTTCTCAACAGGTATCATTTTGAGTACTCCCGGAACCCCAATAAAATGAAATCCCTGCTGCGAATGGTCGATCGGATGGGTATTGTGACCTTCTTCACCAATCTAACCGCGGCAATTGGATTTGGGGTGTTTTTCTTTACCAAGAGCACACTTCTTAAAGAATTCGGCCTGGTAGCAGGTATCAATATTCTCGGTTTGTTTGTCATTTCACTCGTCTTCATTCCTGCATTCTTCAGTTTTCTGCCTGCCCCCAAAGTAAAGCATACCAAGTACCTGGAAAGCAGTTGGATCAACAAACTCCTGACGCGCGTAGCTGATTGGGTGTTCGATCACCGCACCTGGATATATGCCTTTACAACCGCTGTATGCATATTCTCGGTCATCGGGCTTACAAAACTCAAAAATGATGCTCATATAGTGGATGACCTTCCCGGGAATGACAAAGTATACCTGGACCTGAAGTTTTTTGAGAGGAATTTCAGAGGGGTAATGCCACTGCAGATAGTAATAGATACCAAACATAAAAACGGTGTTCTCTCGCTCGATGTGCTGAATAAAATAGACAGGGTCACCAAATATGTACAGCAGTTTCATGAAATTGGGCATCCGCTGGCCATAAGCGATGGCATAAAATTTGCCAACCAGGCTTATTTTGGTGGCGATACCGCCAATTATGAAGTGCCGGGCGATATGATTCAGGCTGCATTTATAATGCCCTATCTGCGTATGGGCAAAACCGGAGATAACAACAATAAATTCAATCAGCTGCTATCTTCATATATAGACAGTAACAAACAAAAAACCCGTATCAGTATAACCATGTCGGATATAGGTAGCCGCAGGTTGCCAGCATTGATCGACAGCCTGCGCCCCGGGATTATCAGTATTTTTGATACGGCAAAATATAATATTGCATTTTCCGATGAGCCTGTTCCGGCACAGAAAGCTGACAGTACCAAAAAAAATATAGAAATTACCTTTACAGGTACCATGATTACCTTCCTTGAAGGTAGCAAATTCATTGTCAACAGTCTTCGCGATAGCCTGATACTGGCATTCCTTATTATTTTCGGTTGCATGGTTGCTCTTTTCCGGTCATGGCGCATATTACTTATTTCAATCATTGTTAATATCGTTCCGTTGCTCATCACAGCCGGTCTTATGGGCTGGGTTGGTATCCGTATCAAACCCAGTACAGTGCTGGTTTTCAGCGTGGCACTCGGTATTACCATTGATGTAACTATCCGGTTCCTGGTTAATTTCAAACAGGAACTGGTGCGCCATGATGAGAGTATAGCCACGACTGTGCACAGGACCATTCATGATACAGGTCTCAGCATTATCTACACATCACTTATACTTATTGCCGGTTTCAGCGTGTTTATAATGAGTCAGTTTGATGGCACCAAATCGCTTGGTTATCTTACCTCAATTACCTTACTGCTGGCTATGATAACCAACCTTACCCTCCTTCCATCATTACTGCTATGGATGGATAAGGTACTGGAAAAGAAAAACAAAGCGGCAGACTTTCTCCTCGGTGAGGATGAAAATGATGTGATCAAACTGACGGATTAAATCAAATAATGTGCCTTGCATGTTATTCCCGGTAAACAGGTTTTTGATTTACATTTTATAGCTCTTAAGAGCATAGGAGAGGTACTATAAATATTTATTATAAAGTCATCCGGTATATTGTTTGGAATTTTGATGCCGACTTAGGATTTTTGCACTCCAAAATATGGAATTCGAGAAAATAAAAAATAAGGGCCAGGCCAGGTTATTCAGAAATGATATGCTGGAGATGATGACCAAAACGCATCCCATAGTTATCTACTCCATGTATTTTCCTGTCATTGTTTTTATGCTTTATTATGGTGTGGCCTACAAGGGCCTTGCCGCCTGGTATGAAGTGCTGCTATTTATTACCGGCGTACTATTCTGGACCATATTTGAGTACATCATGCACCGCTATCTCTTTCACATGATTGTTGAAACAGAGCGAGGCAAGAAATTTATTTATACCATGCATGGCGTTCATCACGAATACCCGCGCGATAAAGAACGCCTGTTTATGCCTCCGGTTCCCAGTCTTATTGCTTCAAGTATTATTTTTCTGCTGATGCAGGCCCTAATGGGATGGACAGCACTGTCATTTTTTCCAGGCTTCCTGTTTGGCTATATTATGTATGGCTCCATGCATTTTGCCATCCATGCATTTGCTCCGCCGCGCTTCCTTAAGGCACTTTGGCGCAACCATCACCTGCACCATTACAAAGCTCCTGATAAAGGGTTTGGCGTAAGCTCTGTATTGTGGGATATCGTTTTCAGGACTGTACCGAAGCGTGAAGAATAGTAATATCGAATTTATAAAGGCTTAGTTAAGCACATTCTCAATATTATTGATTATGGGAGTAATATTGTTTATAATAGTGAGCTGCGCAATAGTTTGGTTTTACTCCGGCTTTTTCCCGAGTGTATCAATGATTCTCCTGATCTGGAAGTTATATTCATCAAGGAGTTTCTTTTGTTCAGCGTCATTATTTTTTAGGTACTCAAGCAGAATATAGCAGGTCTCTATGCGCAGTTCACAATAGTTTATAAGCCGTGTGTTCCGCTCCAGCAGAGCCGCCGGAAGGCGCAGATGCGCAACTGTATCAAGCAGCAGTAGGTTCTTCTTCCAGTAAATAATGTCCTTATTCTTTATCTCAGCCTCCAGCATTTCTTTAGGGGTATCCGGAGGCAATGCATAAATTGTAAGCGCCTGTTTTTCATTCGCATCAAATAGGTTCATTTCTGCATAATATTTTACTATATCGTCCGGCGTATTTTTACAGATAACTAAGCAGGAGCCCAAAACCAGAATAGAGATTATTAACAGTGTACCATATTTCAATCGGGCCGATCCAGGCTTCTTTAACGCAGGCATGGATGCATAACCAATTATTATTCCCGATACCAATCCTCCGATATGAGCAGCATTGTCTATTCCCCCCTTAAGGCCGTTGGCCAGATTATAGCTTACAAAAAACAGGATGCTCAGCAGCAGTGCCCGCCGGGTTTTCTTTTCAATTAGGTTGCCTGTGAGCATCGCCAGGAAGAATCCATACATTCCAAATACCGCACCCGATGCTCCTGCACTTATAGTGTCGGCATGCCACCACAAGCTCGCAGTGCTGGCCGCAATACCTGTAAGCAGGTAAGCTGACAAGTACCGTAACCTGCCAAGGTGAGGTTCAAGCAGCAGGCCTATAAAGAACAGGGCATACATATTCATCAGCAGGTGAATGACGCCAATATGCAGAAAGATACAGGTAAACAGCCGCCACCATTCGCCATCCATGGTCGCTGGCCTGAAGTTACCGCCCCACTTGAGCAGGCTGGCGCTGTCAGGCTCCATAATGCTAACTCCTGTGAGCGCCATAATCAGGAAAACCAGCAGGTTGGCATCTATAAGCAAGGGCGTAATAAAATAATCTTTACGGGGTATAAAAAGATCAATTATTCCCGGGTACTGATCCTTAGGCGATAATTGCTGATCAGTTAAATTTCCTGCATTTATAAAGTTATGCTCTCTTAAATAACTGTATTTTGCAGCCAGTTCTTCAGAGGGCATCTGATTTCTTTTTTCGTTGAATAGTGAGACAAAGGCTCCGGCAGATCTTTTGTTGTTTCGCCGTTCGCTGAATTTTCCGTTTGCAGAGAAGCAGCCAATCTTAGCTGCTCCTTCCTCAGTCTTTATAACCGCTTCGGCCGGCACTGAATTATTTACATCAGCGATTTCGGCTATAATACCATTTTCACACACATACTTAATACGCCACTGCAAAGTGCTGGCTGCCTCAATAGCTGCAACCAGGAACTGCTCCTGCGAAAGCCCTTCAGATGAAAACGACTCTAAGTAATGTCGGTGGAAACCAAAGGCCATAAATCTTTATTGGGCAATGTTTATTTGTACAGCAAAAGTACCGGTTAAATGTAATGCACTGGCTGAAAAAAATAATGTATAGTACAGATACAATTACAAACATCTTTATTACTTTTATTTTCATTATTAACTCACATGCAATAAAAAAAACAAAAATTTTATGGCCACAAATAAAGCAGTAAGTAAGGCACCAGTAAAAACGGTTAAAAAAGCGCCTGCAAAGACAGCAGCGAAGGCACCGGCAAAAGTTTCAAAGGCAGCTCCTGCAACACCAGCAAAGAAAGCTCCGGTTAAAACTGCGGTTAAAGCTGCAGTGAAAGCGCCGGCCAAGCCTGTAAAAAAATCGACTGCTAAGGTTGCGGTTAAAGCTCCTGTAAAGCCTGCCGCCAAAGCTCCTGCAAAGGCAGCTGCCAAAGCTCCTGCAAAAGCGGCAACTAAAGCTCCTGCAAAAGCTCCTGTAAAAGCAGCCGCCAAAGCGCCTGCAAAAACAGCCGTTTCTGCAGGTAAAAAGGCAACTTCAAAGCCCGCAGCAAAAACTACTGTAACTACCAAAACTACTACCACCACAACAACAACAACTATACCGGTAACTGAAAATCTGCCTGCACCCACGCCAATGGCTGGCCCCAATCAGCCGGTTGACTGGATGCTTGCTTTTAAATTTAATTCCAACATCTGGCCCGGTTGCGATGATAATGGCACAGTGCCAGCATCAGGTAGCCCCGGTTTATTTGGTGGCACAGTTAGGGCTTATAAAGAGCATAGCCAGAATTATATTTATGCTTCTTCCGCAAATCCCACCCTGGTAAAGGGTACAGGCTGCCTCGGCGCCACACTCACAGATCCGCTGGGCGCCACTTTCAACCAGGTTTACAATACGCCCGGTTATTATTATGTAGCCTGGAATGATCAGTTTTATAATAACCCGATAAAAAATGAAGACAGCCCTATGGGGCATGCAAAAGGAATGGTGGCATGGAATGACAATGGAGAAGGTTTTGTATTGCAGGTTTCAACCCCATCCTGGCCGGGTTCTCTAAGTAAGGAGCACCCAAGGGCAGTAGACGGTAACACGCTTGGCTGTATGAACGATGACGATATTGAAGTAAGCCAGCACTTCTTTGCATTGAAGATTAATCATGCCGACTTATGCATTATTCTTAAGGCGCTGGGCAATGCCAGTGTGGCAACCAACAAAGCGCAACCCAGTATATTCAATAACGGTGGGCCGGCTGATGTTCAGGCGCTGGCGAACGCTCTTGGGTCTGAGTCGAAGAGCACCACATGCACTGTGGATACATTATCAAGTGGTGTGCAAATCATTTCAAAACCTTCTAAAATGCAGGTGCCCCCATGGCAGATTGTATCTGCAAAACTGGGCTCTGTACCGCTCAGGGTAGCTTCCTGGTGGGCCGCTCCTTTTATAGGATCTACAAAAGCTGGTGAAATACCCGGTTGCTGGGCACCGGGGCTGGGTACTCCCGGTGCTGTTGAAATAGCCAAATCTGGAACCTGGAATGGCCAGTCTATAGGCCTGACAGGTGGCGATGGGGAGGATTTTAACCATGCAAAAATCGGAATTTCAACAGATCCCTCAAAGCCGCTCTGCATTTTCGGCGACATGAACCAGCAGGGTGCCCTATGCACCAATTACGCTTATCAGGGTCAGCAATGCGACAGCAGCCAGAACGGAAGAGGGGGTACTTTTTATGTGCTTAACAACAGTGGTTTATGCAGCGCTCTGACTGATTTACTCAAAGGTAACAGCAGTGACCCGGATGTGAACCCCAATAAATAAAGTAAAAGGTTGCAGTTGCTGATCAGAGCATTCTGAAAATACAGGTTTCTGAACGGGGGAATTAAAAACAGCAGCATCTTTTTTGCTGCTGTTTTTTTAATTCAGTTTTAATCATTTGTTTATCTGATCTTAATTCGTACATTTCGGTGTGTTTTGTTTTACATAACGGTAAATATAGAAACGTATCTGGATGTGATATTTTCTTATTTACCGTTTTACAAGCTAACCTCTTCAATCAATGAGCGTCTTCTGGAATGAACGTTATAGCCGGACAGAATATATTTACGGCGAAGAACCAAATGCCTTTTTCGCAGAGCATATCAGTAAAATTAAACCCGGCTTACTTATCCTTCCATGTGAAGGCGAAGGAAGGAATGCAACTTTTGCCGCATCGCTTGGATGGGATGTGAAGGCTTTTGACAGCAGTCAGGCTGGACGAGAAAAAGCTATATCTCTGGCAGGTAAAAAAGGTGTTCGTATAGATTATGCTATTGAAGATGCCATGAGTGCCAGCTACCCTGAAAACAGTGCTGATGTTGTAGCTATCATCTTTGCCCATTTCATGGCTGAATCCAGGATGCACTTGCACAAGAATGCAGTTAAATGGCTGAAGCCCGGCGGCAAAATTATTCTTGAAGTATTTAACCATCAGCAGCTGCACAACAATTCAGGTGGCCCGAAAGATATTTCGCTATTGTATACTGAAGAAATGATAAGACAGGATTTTGCTTCTTTGGAAACCGGTTTGGTCCAAATGGTAAAAATCGATTTGAATGAAGGGATTTATCACCGGGGGAAGGCTGACGTATTAAGATATTTAGGCACAAAAACATAAACGCAATCAGGGACTTAAATCAGATTCATTTGATTATTCCAGTTTCTTTTGTATTTTTCGCGATGTTTTACAAAGCATACTGCCTGAATGAATCAGACTGCTAAAAAATATTCGCTTGGTTTCCGGGTTTGGATCAATGAAGAACATGGCCATTTTCTGGGCATTGGCAGGGTGCGGCTCCTTGAAAATATCCGCAAAACCGGCTCTATTACCAATGCATCAAAAGCTATGAAGATGTCTTACAGGCAGGCATGGCAGATGGTGGAAGATATGAATGACGCTTCTGAAAAACCGCTTGTTGAAAAGATATTGGGTGGAAAAGGCGGCGGAGGTGCAATGGTAACTGAAGCTGGGGAAAAAGCAATAAAGCTGTTTTATAAACTGGAAGAAAAAGTGAATAAATTCTCAAAGGAACTGGGAGCAAAAATTAAACTGTAATTTTTTTAGTAACCGGTATGCTTTCTGAAACATACCACAAAAACAATAAACGCAAATGGCAGTACAATTGCAAAAATCAAAGCAGAAAAGTATCCGCTTCACTGGCAAAACTGCCATTATCAGCATTCTCCTGATATTTTTGGCATGTATAGCTGTTGCACAAACCGACACAGCAGAGGCTTTCAAACCGCATGGTCAGCTCTGGGGTGCAGCATTTGGCGATTTTGCCTACAAAAACAATGCAGATATTTTAGGTCGCGGGGCCAATCAGTATACCGCCGTTCCGGCCAATACCAATCTCTTTCAGTGGCGCCGAATATACCTAGGCTACAACTACCGGATCAGCCCGAAGTTCTCTGTTGAGTTTCTGCTTTCTTCTGAGAATGATTATGCAGCCAATCTTTTAGGCCAGGCGCCTAATACAACAAATACCACAACAGGAGCTGTAACACTTGGTGGCAATGGAGATATACTTATGAATAATAAATTCGCCCCTTTTGTAAAATGGGCCAACCTGCGCTGGAAAAACATCTGGAAAGGAACCGACCTGGTATTTGGCCAGGTTAACAATCCTTCTGTAGGCATTACAGGCAGAAACCCGCAAACCTCGGAAGAAGTGTGGGCATATCGCTCCATTGAGAAAACAATAGATGATACCCGTAGCACCCCGGTTTATGATTTTGGGGCCGAGCTGCAGGGATGGTTTGATGCAAAGGGGAATTACGGTTATGACTTAATGGTGGGCAACGGCCAGGCGGCAAGGCCGGAAAATGATATGTACAAATGGTTTTACGGCGATGTGTACGCCAAATTCTTCAACAAGCGGCTGGTAATTGACCTTTACCAGGATTATGAAAAGCTGAACTGGGGCGTATTTACCAAGGGCCCGAACGGCCCCTGGTATCACGACAGGAATATGACCAAACTGTTTGCAGCCTGGAACACCGAAAAATTCACTGTTGGTTTTGAAGGTTTCACCAATACTATTCTTGGTGATGTAAAGGTTACCGGTAAGGATGGCTATTTCTATTACAGGACCACAAAGGCATTGGATATGTCTTTCTACGTTCGTGGCCGAATACTTTCAGATCATAAGGGTAATGCCCGCCTGGGCTATTTTGCCCGTTACGACAACTACGATCCCAGCGGCGACCTTGGCAGCATCATCAATAATGCCAACACCAAAAGTTATGTTGCCTCAACTGCGGCATATGACCCGACAACAAAGGAGCAATTTGTAGTAATAGGCTTTGATTATACACCTGCGAAACATGTGCATTTCATGCCCAATGTTGAGTTAAATACTTATAACTCTACAGTGAGCCAAAGTGGTGCAAATGATCTGCTGAATCCGGCTGTTACAGGTATTAAAGGTACTGATGTTGTATGGAGGCTTTCATTCTGGTATGTATACGGAAAGTAATACTTTTATCTGAAATCACAGGTCTTAAAATTCAATTATGCCTCATTGGGAAATAATTTTCTTTTTTCTGATCATTTCATTTGTCTACTCCTCGGTGGGCTTTGGGGGAGGATCCAGTTACCTGGCTGTTCTTACTCTTTATTCATTCCCTTTCCAGGAAATGAAACTTACGGCATTGGTATGCAATATAATAGTTGTAACCGGCGGAACTTTCCTCTATATCCGGCATAAACAGGTTGATTGGAAAAAAGTTATTCCAATTGTAGCTGTTAGTATACCGATGGCGTTTTTCGGGGCAAGACTGAAACTAAGTGAAAATAACTTTTTTATTATTCTTGGCTTCTGCCTTATTGTAGCAGCATTATTACTTTGGGTCAAAACAAAATCGCTGGAACAATCAGGATCTGGTGTACTTAAAAGTAATTATGCAAGAGATGGAATGTTAGGGGGGGCCATCGGCTTTTTATCAGGTATGGTAGGGATAGGAGGAGGCATTTTTCTTTCCCCTGTTCTTAACCTTGTGAAATGGGATACTCCAAAAAAAATAGCAGCAACTGCCAGTTTTTTTATTTTGGTAAATTCAGTTTCAGGGATAGCCGGACAACTTTCGGCTGCTAACAAGGGAATAAATTTTAGCCACATTGGATTGTTGGCTGCCTCTGTGCTCATTGGTGGTCAGGCAGGTTCCCGGATGGGAATTACTAAGTTTAATCCTCTTATTATTCGCCGTATAACAGCGTTGGTAGTGCTGGTTGCGGGGATTGAGGTGCTGCATAAGCATTTACATTTAGTTCATTAATAGAGATGAGAACTCATGATCCGAATCTGTACTTGTCTATTATCTTCTGCACGTCTTCCCTGTAAGTGTTCCCTACTGTCAGTAATTCTCCTTTTATACGCATCACATTTCCATCTATCTCACTGACGTAATTGAGATTCACAATAAATGATTTGTTGATGCGGATAAAAAACGGATGTCCTTTCAACTGGTCTTCAAAGTGCTGCATGGTGCTGTGCACAATTATTTTTCCATGGTCAGTCCATAGTCTGATATAGTTCTTCAGGCCTTCTACAAACCATAATTCCTTAAGGTCAATCTTCACCATCTTCCCCTCTGATTTAATAAAAAGAAGAGTATCGGCGCCGGTAGCAATATTTCCCTTTCTTTCAGTTACAGCATCCTTCTCCTTCGTTATAAGGTCAGTAGCTTTGTTGAGGGCTTTAATAAATCTGTCGAAGGTGACAGGTTTCAACAGATAATCTGCTGCATTGAGGTTATAGCTCTCCACCGCAAATTCGGAATAGGCCGTTGTAAAGATCACTTTTGGCGGGTTCTTCAGCGCCCTAATAAAATCCATGCCATTAATCTCCGGCATGTTTATGTCAAGAAGCAGCAGATCCACTGCCTGCCTGTTAAGTACTGCAAAAGCTTCGAGTGCATTGGCGCATACGCCTGCCAGTTCCAGGCCCTGCATCTTCTGCACATAGTTCTGCAGCAGTTCCCTGGCCAGCGGCTCGTCATCCACAATTAATATTTTCATAAGTCAGGCAAGTTCTATTTGTAAACAGGTAATATAGCAATTTCCTTCCACTCCCGATTTAAAGTTGTATTTGCCAGGGTAGAGCAGATCAAGTCGTTTTTTAAGATTAATCAGGCCTATGCCTTCATTCTTTTCCAGATGGTTTTTGGTATCGGCCTTAAAGCTATTCCTTGAATTAATGGCCAGAACAGTATTGTTTATTTCAATCCGGAAATCTATAAAGTAATCGCTGCTTATAAAACCTGTGCCATGCTTGAATACATTTTCCAGTATGGGTATCCACAACAGGGGGGGAATGGTGTATGGCTTATCGGCAGCAATGTTGAAATGAAGATTATCTTTCCTGGTCAGCCGTAATAATTCCAGGTCAATATATGCTTCCATAATTTCTTTTTCCTTGGCAAAAGTTACTTCATGGGTATTCGATTCATATAATAAATAGCGGAGAATGGCCGACAGCTTGGCGACAACCTCAGACGCCATATCCGACTTTGTTACTGTGAGCGAATACAGATTATTAAGTGTGTTGAACAGAAAATGCGGGTTGATCTGGCTTTTGAGAAACTTCAGTTCCGTTTCTACCTGTTGCTTTTGTGCTTCTTCACTTTTTCTTTTTTGCAGTTTGTAATCCCACATATACCAGGCTACAGTAAAAACAGCGATGTAGATAAGCAATGAAAAGACCCAGCTGATTGCCTCAAAGAAAATAATCCAGCGGGTTTTAAAATTTACTCTCAACGCATTTAAAATAGTAACATCATCCATTTCAATTTTCGGGAAATGCACATCCAGCATTTCAAAGAATCCGGACAATACCAGCCCTGCTAAATACAAGAGGGGTAGCAGGATGAGAAAATATTGTTTGTACTTTTTTGCAACAAAATACCGGGGTACCAGCACAAGGTTATTGACATAAAAAACGAGGACAAAAATTAAGGTAGTTGTGGCCCTGAATAAAAGATACCATTTCTGGGGATAGTGATACGCTGCCCGCCTTCCGTAAAAATTAAGCCCAAACTCAAGCAGTGCAGCAACAATCCAGAAATACAGGTTTAGTGCCAGCCTGCTGCCCGCGAACTTTAATATACGTTGCATTGATCGGTTCATAAGTACAAAGGAGCTTGATAACGCTTTAATCAGGAAATAAGTTACACCAAATTAATGAAAACAGGGACGAAATTATCTTTTCACCTGGAAAATTTGCTTCGTCAAAAATGCAGACAGTTTGGTGTAATAAATTATTTAAGGCCTCTGTTACATGCTTGCTTTGTACCCGAAACTAAAACCAAAAAAATGAAAAAACTACTAACAATGGCATTAGCTGCAGCATCGCTGACAACCGCCACCGCACAGCCATCAAAAGCAAAACTGGACAGCCTGATGGATTTTTATGACAAGGAATATCATTTCAACGGTGTTGCGTTTATATCCTGGAAAGGGGAAATACTGCTTAATAAGGGATTTGGATACAGGGACGTGGAAAACCAGGTGAGAAATGATGAACAGACCGTTTTTATGATAGGCTCCAATACCAAGCAGTTTACGGCAGAAGTAATACTGATGCTTGTTAAGGAAAACAAGATGGCATTTGAAGACAAACTGAGCAAGTATTTCCCGGAATATCCGCAGGGAGATAAGATAACCATCAATAATTTGCTAACGCATACTTCTGGCATCTATAATTATACTGAAGACACCTCCTGGCAGGCAAAACCAGTGCAAAGTAGGAACAGGGAGACTATGATGGCACTCTTTGAGAACAAGCCATTGCTATTTGCCCCCGGCGAAAAATTTGAGTACAGTAATTCCAATTATATGCTGCTGGGTTATATTATAGAAAAGATTACCGGCCAGAAATATGAACAGGTGGTAAGAGACCGTATTTTAACGCCTCTTGGAATGACCCATTCAGGCTTCGACTACGTACACCTGCATGATACCAATAAGGCTTCTGGTTACTATACTATACAAGGCGACTTGCATAATCCTGCCCCGGTTTCGGACTCCACTGTTTTGTTTGCCGCTGGTGGCCTTTACAGCAATGCAGCCGATCTTTTTAAATGGCACAATGCCCTTGGTAATTATACATTACTGCCAAAGGAATGGCAGGAAAAAGCCTTTGTTCCTTTTAAGCATAAATATGGCTATGGCTGGATGATTGATACTGTTTTTGGAAGGAGGAGTATTGGCCATACAGGAGGTGTGCCCGGCTTTTACACTTATGAAACACGCATACCTGAAGATGATGTATGCATTCTGTTATTGCAGAATTGCGAATTACCGGCAATGGATAATAATACTATCTGCATCAATATTATGAAGGCAATTTATAAGAAAGACTATAAGCTCCCAGAGCCCAAGAAAGAAGTAGCAGTAGGCGCTGAAATACTGAAACAGTATGCCGGTGTTTACCAGGTTATGCCGGGTTTCACCATAACCATTTCTGTAAAGGAGAATGAACTGTATGCCCAAGGTACCGATCAGGATGAGTTTGTAATAAAAGCCGAAAGCGAAGCGAAATTTTACAGTAAAACAATCGGTGCTGGAATTGAGTTTAAGAAGGATGATAGCGGCAAAGTGAAGCAGTTAATACTGACGCAGGGCGGTCAAAAGATACCTGCATCAAGGATTTAACCGGTAATATTGATCCTGGAAATAGTATTGCATATATAAATAAAGTATATAATTTGCTGACTAATATCAGTAAATTTATTAACGCACCTTAAGTGCAATACATGATATACATCAGCTTTAACGTGAATTGGTTTGACTAATTTTCGGGCATGTATCGGTTAACTTTATTACTATTTATGGTTATTGCTTTTATCTCGCCTCTTCATGTGATGGCTGGTAATCATGATGTTGTTACAGCGAAATTTAAGGTAAACGGTGTGTGTGCAAAATGCAAAAAGCGGATTGAGGAGGCGGCTTACATAAAAGGTGTAAAATATGCCGGCTGGGATGTGGACAGTCATCAGCTCACTTTAAAATACGACTCTTCAAAAACATCGCCTGATCTTATATTGGGAAGTATAGCAAAAGCGGGACATGATGCCGGCAACATTAAGGCCACACAGGCCGATTATGACAAACTGCCATCCTGTTGCCGGTACAGAGACGGAGTAAAAATTCATTGAAACTATGAAGCAGCGGGTCATTCTGGTTTTATTGAGTTGCCTGCTTATGGTAGTTTTTGAAGCCAATGCGCAGCATACCCGAAATATAGCTGTAACTGTAAGGCTGGTAAATGATAAAGGGGCAAGGGAACTGGCAGAAGGCGCTACAGTAGCAATACCCGGAACTGAAACAGGAGGGTTTACAGATAAATACGGACAATTTATGCTGCTCGTACCCGACAATATACTGTGGCTGGTGGCTAGCTATACAGGTTATACTCCGGATACGGTTTTGCTGCAGCCCGGGATCAATGAATACAGTATAGAGCTGGCAATGCTGCGATCCTTGAAAGAAGTGGTTATCAGCGAGAAGGTAAAGACTACAGAAATGAGTCTTATTGATCCGCTCAATACCCTGAAGATAGGAGGGACTGAATTACTGAAAGCTGCCTGCTGCAATCTGAGCGAAAGCTTTGAAACAACCCCTTCGGTTGATGTGGCTTTTACCGATGCGGTTACAGGCTACAAGCAGGTGCGGCTGCTTGGGCTGGCAGGGCCATATACTTTGGTCACACAGGAGAATATACCTGAGTTGCACGGGCTGGCAGCCATTACCGGCCTTACCTTCACCCCCGGCCCGTGGATAGAAAGTATGCAGCTCACCAAGGGCACCGGCAGTGTGGTGAATGGTTTTGAGAGTGTTGCCGGCCAGATAAATATAGAATTGCTGAAACCATTTGATGGTGAAAAATGGTTCTTCAACCTGTACCAAAGCTCTCAGGGCCGCACCGAGGCCAACGTGAATTACCGGCACAGATTCAGAAAAAATCTAGGCACCAACCTGCTGGTACATGCCAGCTCGCAATACCTGAAACTGGACCAGAATAAAGACCATTTCCTCGATCAGCCACTGGGCAGCCAGTTCAATATCCTGAACCGGTGGATCTATAATGACCCAAAGGGCTGGATGCTGCAGGCGGGGGTGAAGTTTCTTTATGCGCAGGGCTACGGAGGTGAATGGGACTACAAACCCGGCGACCCGCAAACAGAAGGCAATCCGTGGGGATACCAGTATACTACCTTGAGGCTTGAAGACTGGGCCAAGATTGCCAGGGTATTCAGCAGCAGGCCCGCTACCAGTCTTGGATTACAGTTGTCCAATGTTAACTATTACCAGGATGCTGTATACGGGCCACGGGAGTATACCTGCCTGCAGAACAGTTTTTATGCCAACCTTATCTTCCAGACCTACATCAACACCACCAACAACACTCTTAAGACGGGAATGAGTTTCAGTATGGATAAATATTATGAAGACTTTGCGGGGGGGATTTATAACCGGAATGAAATGGTGCCGGGGGTCTTCTGCGAATATGCATTGAAGTTTTCTGATCAGTTCAACCTTATAGCCGGGCTACGAGGTGACTATGATAATATTTATGGGGCCTTTGCCACACCAAGGCTGCACCTCAGGTATGCTCCGTTTAAGCGAACTACACTGCGTGCATCGGCTGGCAGGGCAGAAAGAACAGCCAATATCTTAGCAGAGAATATTGGCTATATGGCCAGCAGCAGGCAGATCAACATTGAAAACCCGGTACCGGGTAAAGCTTATGGCCTGAATCCTGAGGTGGCCTGGAATGCAGGTCTCAACCTGGCTCATAAATTCAAGATAGGGCTGCGGGAAGCAGCGATAGGACTTGATTATTACTACACCTGGTTCCAGAGCCAGGTGGTAGTGGATATCAATGATCCGGGATTTCTTAGCTTTTATAACCTGCAGGGCCGTTCGTTTGCCAATAGTTTTTCGGCGCAGCTTGATTATGAGCTGATCCACAACCTGAATCTGCGGCTGGCCTACCGGTATTTCCAGGTAATGACAACCTATACTGGTACGCTCGAAGAAAAACCTTTTGTGCCGGCCAACAGAGCATTTCTGAATGCAGATTATGCAACCCGGAACAAGTGGAAATTTGACTATACAATCCAGTTTGTGGGCACCCAGCGCACACCTGGAGTAACGCATATCCATGGAGGCCTCTATCCCGGCGGCGTTAACCAGTCGCCCTCCTATATTGTAATGAATGCACAGGTTACCAAAGTATTCTCTGATCTGTTTGAAGTTTATGCCGGCTGCGAAAACCCCTTCAATTATATGCAGCACGATGCTATAATAGGTGCATCAGATGCATTCGGGCCTGAGTTTGATGCATCCCTGATCTGGGGGCCAATGATGGGGCGTAATATTTATTCGGGGCTACGGTACCGGATAAAGGAAAAACCGGCCAGGTAAAAGCGCTGAAATTCAAAACTACCCACCGTTCGAAAAAATAAAAAGCCCTACGCAATAAATACGCTTAGGAATTCCGCATCAATGATTCAGTGACTTTTGAATAATTTCTGCCAGCCTATGTGCCCAAACAGCATATTCCTTACCGGAAGGATGCAACCCGTCGGCAGCCAGGTATTCGGGCTTATTGCCATTATCACGGGTACTGGCTGTGATATCCAGGTAATGGCATTTGCGTGCAAGGGTTATTTCTTTGCAGGCGGTATTATATTCGTCTATTTCCTTCGCAATCTGATTCCTGTCCCTTCCCTCAGCGAAAGGCGTCACGCCCCAGTCGGGTATAGATAAAACAAATACCCTGTCGGGATTGCCACCAGCAAAGGCAACAGCCTGATTGAGCAATTGCATGTATTCCTGCCTGTAATTATCCACGCTTCTGCCCCGGTATTGGTTGTTAACCCCGATAAGCAGCGTAACGAATGAAAAAGCCTCCCGGATATTATGTTCGCGTATTGAGGCAGCCAGTTCATCAGTAGTCCATCCGGTAGTGGCTATTATTACCGGATCAGCTACATCCAGATGCTTATCACGCAAAAGGCTTACAGTCTGAAAGGGGAAATTGTCCTTATGAGGTACTTGTTCCCCTATTGTATAAGAATCGCCGAGGGCGAGGTAGGTGTACATATGTTTTTCTTGTTTCTGATTAATAAATGAATCAAGACAAAAGGCTGTCAAACTTAAAACGATACTAAAGATAACCCTGAACTCAATTTTCATGCTTAAAAATATAATTACCAATTATACCTACGCAAGAAATAAAGAACTGGTTTTAGTCTTAATATGCTTTGGTCCCTATTGTCCAACCTGTAATTGTATTTTGCTTTATGGTATTCTATGCGAGCTTTGAAGTTAATATCCAATACTAAAAGGGGTAAGTTCAAATTTTATTTTCTATTTCACAAACACTGTCTTAATATTCACAAACTCCCTTATTCCGAATGCGCTTAATTCACGGCCGTAACCGCTTTGTTTTATTCCTCCGAATGGCAACCTGGGATCGGAATGCGCATAATCATTCACATAGCAGTTGCCTGCCTCAAATTCTTCTGCGGCCAGATTTTCGGCATGGTTTATATTCCTGGAAATGATACCACCTGCGAGTCCGTAAATACTGTCGTTGGCAATCTTTAAGGCATCCTTTTCATCCTTAGCTTCTATTATAGCAGCTACAGGCCCAAACAATTCTTCGTTATAAGCCGGCATTCCTTTTTTTACATTGGTAAGCACCGTGGCGGGATAGTATGAGCCGGCTCCAACAGGTATATATCCGCCGCAAACCAATCTGGCTCCTTTTTCTATACTTTTCAGCACTTGCTCATGCAGCTGATCTCTCAGGTCAGGTCTCGCCAAAGGCCCGATCCTGTTACTGCTATCCATAGGATCGCCAAATGTTACCATTTTCATTTGTTCGGAAAATCTCCGCTCAAATTCTTTCTTTACGGACTTTACCACAACAAACCTTTTGGCCGCTATACAGCTCTGGCCGCTATTGACCAGCCTGCCCCTTAATGCTATTTCAACAGCTACATCCATATCCGCATCTTCCAGTATTATATAGGCATCGCTTCCGCCCAGTTCCAGAACGCATTTCTTGAGGTTTCTGCCAGCAGCCTCTGCAACCTTACTTCCAGCAGAAGTGCTGCCGGTTAAGGTAACAGCAGCAATTGCAGGATTATCTATCAGTCTTTCAACATGGGAGGATGGTATCAGTAAGGTCTGGAGCAAACCGGCTGGCGCACCGGCATCCTTTAAAACTTTTTCAATAGCCAATGCGCATGCACTCACGTTAGAAGCATGCTTCAGCAGCATTACATTGCCAGCCATTACAGCCGGCGCCATTGCCCTGAATACCTGCCAGTAGGGGAAGTTCCAGGGCATGATAGCAAGAATGATACCCAGTGGCTGAAATGCAACATAGCTCTTACGGGCTTCAGTTGCCACGATTTCATTTGCGAGGAAATTGGCACCTTCACGGGCATAAAATTCCAGCGCCTTAGCACATTTCTCCACCTCATCCCTGCTCTGCTGAACGGGCTTACCCATTTCTTCAGTAGCCAGAAGAGCGAGACTTTCCCTTTCCTTCCTTAACTGACCGGCTATATTTATAAGTAAATCAGCCCTTTTAGGGAAAGAAAGCAAACGCCAATCCTCAAACGTTTTAAGAGAATTTCTGATCGCATTATCCACTGATTTTTCATTATGCACCCTGTAGGTGCCGATAGTTTTACCGGTAGCCGGGTTAATAGAAACCAGGTGTTCTCTTGGCATTGTTTTTTTTGAACAAAATTAAATAACCCTTTCCTAACAAAACGTTTTTATAATTTCGCCTCACATTTTTTAACCATCATTTTCTCGCTGATTTTTAAAATAAGCAATGACAACAGATAAGATTAAATTCGGAACAGACGGCTGGAGGGCAATTATAGCGCTTGATTTTACGGTATATAATGTTTGCAGGGTAAGCAAGGGCTTGGCTGACTGGTTATTGAAAGATCATAGCCAACCAACGGTCGTTATCGGGCATGATTGCCGTTTCGGTGGCAAATTATTTACTGAGGCAGCCGCAAATGTGCTTTGTGCCAATGGCGTAAAAGTTTTGGTAGCCGGTGGATTTGTGAGTACGCCTATGATATCGCTGGGTGTTCTGTTATTAAAGGCTCAGCAAGGTGTAGTAATCACTGCGTCTCATAATCCACCCACGTATAATGGCTACAAGCTAAAAGGCGCTCATGGCGGCCCGTCAAGCCCGAAAGATATTGCCGCAGTGGAAGCCCTGATACCAGATGAAGTGACTATGCCGGCGGAGACTCTTTCCTTTTGGGAAGGGGAAGGCATGTTGGAATACATAGACCTGGAAGGTATGTATATGGAGTACCTTAAAGGGAAATTCGATTTTGAAGCATTATCAAAATCTCCTTTTAAGCTGGCTTATGATGCTATGTATGGTGCAGGCCAGAATGTAATCCGCCGGTTGTTGCCCGGAGCTGTGCTGATTCATTGCGATGATAACCCGGGTTTTCATGGTCAGGCTCCGGAGCCTCTTGATAAGAACCTTAAAGAACTTGCCCATACGGTAGCCACCACTCCTGAAATTAAAATAGGACTGGCCACCGACGGTGATGCAGACAGGATTGGCCTCTATGACGGAGATGGTAATTTTGTAGATGCCCATAATATAATACTGTTGCTGATACACTATCTGCATAAATACAAGGGTATGACCGGTAAAGTAGTCATTGCATTCTCGGTTACCGACCGTGTGAAAAAGCTTTGCGAACATTACGGGCTTACCGTGGAGGTGACGGCAATCGGGTTCAAGTATATCAGCGAGATAATGGTGCATGAAGATGTGCTGGTAGGGGGAGAAGAAAGTGGTGGTATAGCCGTAAAGGGGCATATACCGGAGCGTGATGGTATTTATGACGGGCTTGTTTTGTATGAATTCATGACGGCATCGGGTAAAACACTTAAAGAGCTCTGCGAAGAAGTGTATGATATAGTAGGGCGTTTTTATTATGACCGAAATGACCTGCATATTGAAAACGACAAGAAGAACGCTATAATAAGTAAGGCAACCGAAGGGGGGTATACGCGGTTCGGGAAATACAGTTTCAACAGGGTAGAATCAATTGATGGTATCAAATATCACCTGGATAATGGCGGTTGGATCATGCTGAGGGCATCGGGTACAGAACCTGTACTCAGAGTATATGCGGAGGGAAACAGCAAGGAAGAAACGCTGGATATACTGGAAGAAGTAAAAAAGACAATTTTATAATGTTTGAATTTTCCTTGTTTTAAAAATAAATAAGAGGCTACCTCAGAAAGGTAGCCTCTTATTTAAAATTTAAGCTTAAAAGTATGGTTTTATTTTTTAGCTGCCGGAGCGCTGTCAATTGCTGAAGCTGATTCCAGTTTTGCTTTAAAACCCTCTTTTTTAGCTTCAACGAATTCTTCAGCGCTTAAAGACAATAAAGATCTGTCGGATTCGAAATCCAGAATAAAGATCTGGCCCAAAGCATAAGTGGAAGCAGCAGCAAGGCCCGGAGTTAAAATTAAACTCGCAAACCCGCCTACAACAGGAATTGACTTAACGATCTGCTTAGCAATGCCATGCCCGATAGAAGTAGTAATAAAGCTTGCGGTAAGCGAACCGATTACGGCCCTTACCCAAACCTTGCTTAATTTATAGCCATAAACTTCGCCTATTTTCTGGATCATCCTGAGCTGGAATGCCGCGATAGCAGCAGTATCAAGGAAAGGAACAGGAATAATACCTGCAGCACCAGCCCAAAGATAATAATCTTTAACTATATGTTCTGCTTTTTCGAAATTCTCTGATTCGTGATGCGGATGATTCTCTTTGTGGATTTGCGTTGCCATTTTGTTTAGTTTTTTTTGGTTTCTACAAATGTAGACAGGGAAACCAGTTGTTGCATGATAAATTAATTTTTTTTTATACTATTATACCTTCGGGTATAGTTTTCTGTTTTCTGCATTAAGGAGCTATACAGAAAGCTGCCATCATTATAATTGAGACCAGGCTATTTTAAAAAACAAGGATGGGGGTAGAAAAGGGAATGTTTTTTGAGCCATGAAGGGAAAAAGGTAAATAATAATCTGGCGACTTTATGAAAATAAAGTGCAGATAATTGGCCCCTTAAAACAGGGTTATACAACTTACTTATACCTATCTGCGAAACTCTTAAAAAATCTTTTGTTTTACCGTTTATATCATTACCTTTGCAGTCCTTTAAAAAAAGAAGTTTTGCCGGTTCATCCCGGGAGGCCTTTTAAAGGTGAGGTGGGAGAGTGGCCGAATCCAATAGTTTGCTAAACTGTCGTACGCCTTAAAGTGTACCGCGAGTTCGAATCTCGCCCTCACCGCTCTTTTTAAAGTTGGCAGTTAACGGTTATCTGTTTACGAATGCCAACAGAAGTTTTTGCCCGGGGAGTAGCGCAGGCCGGTAGCGCACCTGGTTTGGGACCAGGGGGTCGCAGGTTCGAATCCTGTCTCCCCGACTCTTGAGAAGCCTCACAGCAATGTGGGGCTTTTTCATGGTGAGATTATTATAAATTTCTAATTTGAATTGAATAAATCATGGATCAAGTTGAAAAGTTGGGGGAAGAAAAATATTAGGCATAAATTTTGGATAATCTGAAGAGGAAGAAATTGTTGTCCCTAACGCCCCTGGAAGTTGCTCTGAAT
>CAILLK010000142.1 GCA_903835005.1 uncultured Bacteroidota bacterium
ATTAAATGTTTATAGTAATGAATTTGTGAGTTTTGCCGATGCTGAAGGCATCGTATGTATTGATGGCAAAAATGAGTAATTGGTACAATCAATTGATAATCTTGTTAATAAACTCCGAACTGACAATAGGTTACTCATATATCTGGCATTTATCTCAGTGATGAGACAATGAGATATGATGAGATAATCGTAAATTAATTTATATCAGCCACCAGCAAGGGTTTCAGCGTTTACCATTATCCCATTTCTTTTTTTTGAGACAATGGGATATCCAAACAAAAGGTCTGTTTTAGGCAATTGAAAATCGCATATTTTTATTACCCCTATGCAACTGAATGAATTGCCCTATTTTCACATTACCACATTTTCACATTATTTAGTGAGATATGATGAGATAATCGGAAATTATTTTATATCAGCCACCAGCAAGGGTTTCAGCGTTTCCCATTATCCCATCATGTTTTATGTAGAGAATAGGATAACCAAATAAAAAGCCTTTCCACCGGGAGAAATCCGGTTTCAAATTGCGTATTTAAAGATAACATTAATTAATTTGAAATTCGAAGCTGCAAATTCTAAATCCAATCGTTTAGCTAACGATTTATAGAATTTCCTGACATGAATTCGACCGGGCTCCAAGGTCAGCAATTACAACTGATTACCGGTGGTTTCACAACCTGTTAATCATCATAAAACCATTAGGAGCTTTCTCAAATAAACGACAATGGATTTGCACTCCCGACCCAAATGGAATATGCATTATATTATTAATATATAAAATCCTGTTGCAACTAGCCAAATAGCGTAGATTAGTCTGCGAGGAACAGGGCTGACCTCCAGACTTTCAGACTGATGCAATCCTACTTCTGGTTATCCAGAATTATCTTGTTCAGTGCATCCTTGTCGGAATCAAAACTGAACATATCTGCCAGTTTGAACATATTGTTCTTGTCGACGATATTCGGCGCCAAAAATCTGATAACATCCAATTTCCCCTCTGCAAACATAAATGTATTGCACACTGCCCTTACCTGGCTTGTATTCACATAGTTAGTACCCATAACAGTCTTGACTGTAGTCATCCGGCTATCATCAAACTGAACACCTTTGATTGCTGTAAGAGCGTCGCCGAAGGACTGGTCATCCATAGCTACAGGCGCCGGCGGTGGTGGTGGCGGCGGAGCCTGGTAACCTTGCTGTCCCTGGCTGTAGCCATTGCTGCCCTGGTCGTATCCACCGGCAGAATAGGATATCTGCGCTGGGTTGCCGTAGTTCATAACATACTCACCCTGCTCAGGCCTGAAATTGTGCTCCAGTTCCCTGCATTTATTGAACTTCAGCCACGCATTGCCGTTTCGTTTTTCTATCTTCAGCGTCATGTTGACAGCCCTTCCGTCAAGTGGGTCAGCAATATTCACCCTGCGGCGGATGCCTGGAGTTACATTATCGGCAAAGGTGATCTGAACATCATTATCAAATTTTGGTAAGCCCTCAACCCTGATCTTCGAAGTGGGAACATTGTTCTGGTTAACACCGTTAATTACGATATAGAATAAATCACCATTCTCAGAAAAGACAGATAGTGTGCTCGATTCTTTAGGGTGCATTCCCGGGCGGTCTTCGTCGCGGCCATGATCCCTGTCTCCGCGATGGTCTCCCTGCTGAGCAAATGATATAAATGGCAAAAAGAATAACGCTACGTACAAAATTGATTTTGAAGTCATAAGTTTGAATTTGATTGCAAGTTTAAGTATTATTTTTTTAATTGTTCACAAAAGTTAAATCAACTATTGTGCCATAATTGTCGAGAAACGACGAGCTTTCCGGTACATAAATCACTTTACACTTTGTTTAACAGCGGGTATTGCAGCTTTTGAGACCTTGCCAAAAAAAAAACGCAAATTATAAATCCGCATCCATTTGGGTCAGAATTATAAATCCCGACCAGCAAGAGCCGATGCAATTGTCTGAACCGGATTTGAAAGATTGCGCGAAAGCCAGGATTTGCAATGACTTTGGATATAAAATTTGGGGCTTTGATTAATTTTTGGGGGTATGGTGTCTTTAAAGACTGCCAAAAAACACGGATAATAAATCTGCCTCCATTCGTGCCGGGATTATTAATCCAATGTTGTTCAGTTAAGGATTTATAACATTTCCTCACCTGCTTTCTGCCCGCTATTGGGTCGGCAAAAACGACATATTACAAGTAGCTTCACCACCGGCTATTCACATTAAAGCCCTTTCGGGCATTCTTAATTAAATGACATTGAATTACAAATTCCCACAAAACATCACTGCTTCACTTTCACTTTATCATAAGCCATGTTGTTACTGATGTATTCAGGCACAAGGTCCTTCATCAGGTATACGGTTTCGAGGGTATAGTGCTGGCGGGCGCACTTTATGAGTTTTTCAACTTTTTTCTCTACAAGGTCAAAATCGTATTGGTGCACATTGGCGATCATTATTTTTTCATGGTAGGTAGGCAATGCATTTTCTGAGGTGGTCAGTAATTCTTCATATAACTTTTCTCCGGGCCTGAGGCCTGTGTATATAATTTTTATATCCACATCCGGTTCTTTGCCGGCCAGCTTTATCACCTTACGGGCAAGATCAACAATCTTCACCGGCTTGCCCATATCAAATATGAAAATCTCGCCGCCATTGCCCATTACCCCTGCCTCAATTACCAGCAGGCAGGCCTCGGGGATGGTCATAAAGTAGCGGGTAATATCGGGATGGGTAACAGTAATAGGCCCGCCTCTTTCCATCTGCTTTTTAAACCTGGGCAGTACAGAACCATTAGAGCCAAGCACATTTCCGAAACGGGTGGTTACAAACTTGGTGATGTGCTTATGACTGGAATCAGTCTCCATGTTGCGGGTAATATGGCGGTAGTAACTCTGCGTAAATATCTCGGCTATACGCTTTGAAGCGCCCATTACATTAGTCGGGTTTACAGCCTTATCTGTCGATACCATTACAAACTTCTCCACATCGTTGGCCACCGAAAGTTCGGCGAGTATTTTTGTACCGAGTACGTTATTCAGTATCGCTATTGAGGGATTGTCTTCCATCAGGGGCACATGTTTATAAGCCGCAGCATGAAAGACAATCTGGGGATTATAAACTTCAAAAAGGTGCTCCATCCGCTGCCGGTCGGCTATATCACCGAGGTAGGCTTTAACGTTCGTGTTTTTAAATTTGTCCTGCATTTCCAGCTGGAAATCATGCATAGGCGTCTCGGCCTTATCGCAAAGGATAATCAGAGAAGGCCGGTATTGCACCAGTTGGCGAACCAGTTCGCTGCCAATAGAGCCAGCCGCCCCTGTTACCAGTATTTTCTTACCTTTTAACTCAGTATAAATAGCCTCGTTATGAATCTTAATCACCTCTCTTTCCAGCAGGTCTTCAATATTGATATCCTGCAGTTGCTGGGTATCCAGTTTACCATTGAGCCAGTCTTTCATGGCAGGTACCTGCTGAATGCGGATACCATACTTAAGGCAGTTATCTACCAGGTCATTGAGCTTGCCGGCCTCAATGTGCTTGCTGGCCATTATCAGCATTTCCACCCCATCACTGCTCAACTTTGCAATGCTGCTTTCCTGGGTGGAATAAATGGGAACACCTTCCAGCAGTTTGCCGGAGGCATTGATGGAATCGTCGAGAAAAGCGACAACTTCCATATCGCCGTTGGGCAGGCTGTTCATAACCTTCTGAATATGCTGCCCGTCGGCCGAGGCATCAAATACTACTGCTTTTTTCTTGAGTACCTTATCGACCTGCGAAAGAGATTTGTAAAAATTAAAGCAATACCTCACCGCAAGCCGGTAGGCAATAATTACAAAAGTGGTAATGAGGAAATTGATAGTAACGATCTGCAGCGTAAAAAAGTTGCCGAAGTGGAATATTGGTACGAAACTATTCAGCACCATATAAAAGAAAGAAGCAATGGCATTTACCATCACCAGTCTTTGTGCATCTTCAAGGTTGGTGTACCTGATTATGCCCGCATAGCTTTTGAATAGGTAAAACAGAACTGCATTAAACACCAGAACAACAGCCAGCATCAGCCTCAATCCGGCATCTACCTGGGGCATATTGAAATTCAATTTCAGCATGCGCGACAGGAACAGGCAACAGCAGACCAATAACAGGTCCAATAGAAAAACAAGCCACCTTGGGAGTATGCGTATCTTATAAGCCATAAATTTTCATTTTTGGTACAGTTACTAAAACAGAAAGGTGGTTGCGGTACAATATTACGACTAAAAAGCCAAAAACCGGCCAAAGTTGATAACAAATATTTTGTTAACAAAATACAAACCATTTAACTTTTTGATATAAAAGCACTTGTGGTTATGGAATTAACCTAAAAACAAGGTACAAGTGAAAATCTTTGATTACAACAATATTAAGTACCTTCGTATCGGATTTTACGGAAAAGGATTTAAACGATTAAGTAATTGCTGGAAGGATTAAACATATTGGTAGCCGAAGATAATTTGATTAATCAGAAGATAGCAAATTATATTCTGACAAAACAGAAAGCAAATGTTTTGAGTGCAACCAACGGATATGAAGCTATAGATTTGCTGTCAAAAAACAGGCTGGACATAATACTAATGGACATTCAGATGCCGGGTTTAAGTGGTATTGAGGCGGCCCGGTATATAAGAAACGAGTTAAAGAACAATATTCCCATAATTGCGCTGACGGCAGATATTTTTGCAGACAACTATGAAGAAAACGTAAAGGCCGGCTTCAATGAATTTATAGTAAAACCATTCGACCCCTCATCTCTTTGTAAATTAATTTTGAAATTGACCAGCAAGTCAGCAAATTAATTTGATATTATATGACCAACTACCCTTCGGTTGATTTAAGTTATGTATATGACTTGTCGGACAATGACAATCAATATGTTTGTGATATAATATCTATCTTTTTAGCTACGATACCCGGCAAAATAATTGAGTTTGAAAAGCTGGTTAATGAGCTGCAAAATTATAAGATGATAGCCGAACAGGCGCATGCACTCAAATCCAGTTCTTCTGTAATAAAAATCAGGGATATGCACAGCGACCTGATTAAAATAGAAACCCTTGCAAGAACCAATACCGGAATAACTGAAATTCAGGGTTTGCTGAGGAATATACTTAAGAATTTCGGGGAGGCGGTACCGTGCTTAAATGAGGTACTTGAGCAGAATAAAACCCAAAACGGCTGAACAGACCGGTAATTTGCCAAGAGAAAAGGATCAGAAAAACCAAAACTGCAATATAAGCCGCTAAACATTGTACATTTGCAGGCTTATCAGGCTTAGTTAATAATGGCAAATAGTTCATCAGGTTCTCCACGAGGCGCCAGGTCAGGCGACCGGAATACATTTAAAAAGGATAGTTCGAAACCTTATAATAAAAGTTCAAAACCAACCGGCAAGAATTACGATGGCAGAAGCCCTGCCCCGGATGCCGGTAATTATCCGCGTTCATCAAAGCCATATTCCGGCCGGGTAGCAGATGGCGCTCCGGGCAGACCTGAGCGGAGACCCTCTAAAAACGAGGGAACAGAAGGCAAAAGCTGGAAAGAGACTGATCGCAAACCTTTTAAGAAAGAAGGCAGCGCACCCTATGGTGAAAAGACGGAACGAAGCTTTAAGGGGCGGCCAGAAAAAAATGACAGCGCCCCGTTCAGCAGGGAAAGAAGTTTCAAAAAATCAGATGACCGCTCTTCGGATTCCAGACCAGGTAAGCCGCCATACCCTAAAAAAGAATCCGGTAAACCATTTACTGACCGCACTGAAAGAACATCGGATAAACCACCGCATTTTAAAAAGGACAGGGAAAGAGATACTGATACCCGGCCTGAAAGAAAGCCATATGACCGGCCTCTGAAAAAAGACGGTGCAAAACCTTTCAAAAGCAGGCCTCCCCGGGCTTTTGATCAACCGGATGTCTTCAAAGAAGTAACAGAAGGTAGTGAAGAAAGGAAACCTGTAAAGGAATTTAAAAAACCTTCACGACCAGGTGACAGCAGGCCTTTCAGAGACCGTCCGGCAGCCGGGCCCGGCAAATCCAGCTTTAATAAAAAAGGGCCAAGGAAGGAGGAAGAAAAAACCGGTAAGGAAGAAAAACCAAAGACATTTACTGATGTAGTAAATAATGCTTTCAACCAATCCGGAAAGAAGAATGAGGTTGATGATGACCATCCGGGCAAGAGAGAAAAATTTGAAGACAAAGTATATGGCGAGCTGGAGGAGATAGTTAATGATACCCCACCAAAAAAGCCATTTGAAATAAAACACAAAGGCCCCGGCAAAAAGAAGCATATTCATGACCACAGCGAAGGGCGCCGGAAAAAATACAAGGATGAAGACGATGAGGAGGATGAAGATGATAAGGAAATAAGTCAGAAAGACGGACCTAGACTGGAAATGCCCCTCAATAAGTTCATTGCCCATAGCGGCGAATGCAGCCGAAGGGATGCAGCCGAAGTAGTGAAGCAAGGCAAAGTAAAGGTAAACGGCGAACTGGTACTGGATCCAGGCTACAGGGTAAAGCACGATGACAAAGTAACCATGAGCGGCAAAAAACTGACTCCCCAGAAAGGATTGGTGTACATATTGCTCAACAAACCTAAAGGCTATATCACTACCAACGACGACCCGCAGGGCCGCAAAACTGTAATGGAGCTGGTGAAAAATTCGGGTGCTGACAGGCTTTACCCGGTTGGCCGTCTGGACAGGGACACCTCCGGCCTGCTGCTTATAACCAATGATGGCGACCTTACCCAAAAGCTCTCCCACCCATCCTACAACATCAAAAAAGTATACCAGGTAGTATTGGATAAACCATTGATTAAGGCCGATTTTGAAAAGATAATGGAGGGCCTTGAGCTGGAAGATGGCAAGGTGCAGGTAGATGCGCTTGCTTACCTGGAAAAGAAAAACGAACTGGGCCTGGAGATACACAGCGGAAGAAACCGGATTGTGCGCCGCATCTTTGAATCGCTGGGCTATGTGGTAGAGAAACTGGACAGGATGATGTATGCCGGCCTCACCAAGAAGAACCTGCCCCGAAGCAAGTGGCGCTTCCTTGATGAACGGGAGATTGTATTATTGAAGCATTTTAAACAGTAAACTCCTGAACCCCTAAAGGGGAACCATTTAATTAACCGGAAACAATAGATTTAACAGGCCTTTCAGCAGATTGAATCGGTGGGAAAGTAACAAACTGGTAACTTGTTCAGCAGAAACAAACCTGATTGTTACCGAAAGGTAATTTTCAGATTCCTTTTTGGACAGTTGGGTTTGTTACTCCCTTTGTTCTGTTCGGCAATATTTCAAAGAAACTTGTATGCAAATATAACTTCTTTACTGCAAATCCCATGCCAAGTTTTTTGCCACTTAGCAGTTGGTAGTGTCCTAATTTGAAAGTTAATGTTTTTTAACAGAATCACGATTTAGCTTTGAGTTGTTAGTTGGGGTGGGAGATTTAATCTGCTCCCGAGATTTAGTAAAATAATAACCAATAAACGCAACCAAGGCACCACCAATAACATTAATCAATATTTTACCTATGGGACTATTCCAAAAAATCGGAAACTTCTTAGACCAGCCATCAGGCTTCTCTATTGGCTTTGTATTATTTATAGTTTTGTTTTGCTCTGTGCTGGGTGCATTACTACCTTCAAACAAAAAGTCGCCAGACGAATGATTCCCTATGGGGCTATTAATGAGACTGCCGTTGTTTACAATGCTGATTGAATGCGCTGACTCTCTCTTGTCTTCAATCAGAAGACTTTCTCCGCTTGCTGTTATTTGATACTCCATAGAATTGATAGCCGAATATGGCTTAACATGCCCGTCATTACAAAGCCCATCCAATGCGGAAGCAATTCTGTTTTCATCCATTGTCCCTAATGCCCTGATTCGGTCATAAAGCCTGTCATAGCTTATTCTATGCTTTTCAAAATGATAGTAAAGCTCATGAAGGATGATTTTGAGTTCTTCATTAATGGACATGGATAAAAAATTATCTTCAAAGATAATTTTTCTGATTAGAACAGGGAATGAAATTACCTATACATTCTTGCCAACCTTTTGTTTTCAGATGCTATTTCATCTGCATAAGCTATTCTAACCATATCGTCAATGGTCATAAACCTGTCGGTGAGCTTTGCTGCCATTGCCGGAGTAACCCTGAGTGTGGTATGCTTTCTTACGAAGTTGTAGTAAACATAGTGCATAGCAATTGCATACCCGTGATTTTCTATCTTCTTTGAGAAAGCATTTGTAAGGCGGGTAAACCTTCTCATTCCCATGCGCATAGTGAGATTCTGACGTTCCGCATAGCTAGTACTAATATCATCTTCATTAGGGGCACCAAATACGCGAATCTTTTTTACACTCTTTACAGTAGCTGGACTGTATTTCCGCTCTGTATCTGTATTTCCTTCGGATGTTCCATATGTTTTGATTTCCATTGCATAATCCACATCGTAATTGAAAGCATCTTTTACTGCCGGAATATATTCTCTAAATCCGTCCGTGGTTAACTGAACCCTGTTTGCAAGTCGAGATTTGACATCGTACATAAAATCATGAGCACATTCAGGACTACGGTCGCCAACCAGCCATGATACTACCAGTTTGGTGTCTGCATCAATACCAACCCATATCCATGCATCGCCTATATGCTCTTTCCCATTCTTTTTACAATACTGAGTATTTGCCTCCTTGCACTGAACAAAAGACCATATTTCATCACACTGTATTTTAGCTGATTTGATATTTATAACTGTTTCATCGTGGAATTTCTGACAGGCTTTGCCGACCTGAACGAGAACCTTTGTAATTGAATCTATGTGGATGTTGGTAATCCTTGATGTGGAACGAAGACTATTGCCTTCAACTAGTAACCTGACAATCTTAGCCCTGTCTTCAATACTTAACCTGTTCATTCTGTTGTTTCTTATGCCTTTCCGTTAACCTAAATCCTGTCTATTATCCTTAATCCTTTCCGCCTCTCTGTATATAGTGTAATCCAAATTGCGTGCCAAATCCATTTTTTTGGTAGCGTTAATTGCTAAAGAAATGCTAAAAAAAAACGCCCCGAATAACGGAGCGTTTTAAAATGAGTTTCCAGATTACCAATAAGCTATAATGCTAGTAGATGCTAAATGTAAATGATTGATTTGATGTATTTGGTAGATAAGTTGCAGGATAAATACTCCATGATGAACCTGTCGGGTTTGTTGGGATATAGATTTCGGTATTGGAATAGATGTTATAATACCCTGTATTGTAGGATACTCCGGTATTAGGTATGGCAATGCCGTCATAGGTTTGAGACGTAAGCCCGTAATTCACATAGAGTCCGGCTCCCGAATAGGTGGTACTCGTGTTTTTTATCTTCAAGAAGAAGTAATACGAACTAACATCAATATTATAGGTTGATGAGCCAGTAGTTGGAAAAGTATTGCTAAAAGTCCACGATAGCAATAGTCCAATCTGTGTTCCGGTACTTGATAAGCCTGATGTATTTGCTGTAACATTAAGACTACTGCCGGGAGTGCCTGTATAGGTTATATTGTCCCCTACAGGTATTGTTTGCGTAATACCGCTACGTAAGATATTGACAGGCGTGAACGTGTTGTTCTGAAAAATTATAGATGTATTTACCGCAGTCTGGCAATAAGCGCCAGTCCATCCGGTAGGGCAAATGCAGGAACCAGCAGAGCAGGAGCCTCCATTTTGGCAGGTAACGCCTGAGCACGGGTCTGAACTATTACTTTTAGAACACGCAGTAAATAATACTGTGCAAAAAAGACCAGCGGTAATTACGGCGGTCAGAATCATTGAAATTGTTTTTGTTTTTTTCATTGGTTGATTTTTGTTTAGTGAGCAAAAAAAATAGCGTAACTGAAATTCCTTTGCCCTCCAAGGCTTACCACAGCCTATCCTACGCAAAAGACACAGTTACGCCTTATGGGCGCACTATAATCAACTGCAATGCGTAGGATGCCTGTTAAAATGTGGTAATTCTGGAAGGCAATTACTTATTGTTATGGTACTATATTTTGATTTCTACATAGGCGGATGTTTAGTTCGGCGGTAAAATTAAAAAGTTATCTTTGAAATAAACTTTATTTTTTGAAACTATGTTGAATAATAATGAATATAACGAAGACCTACAGATTGAAAGCAGCCATAATAAAGGCGTGCGGCTTGAAAATATGTTCTGCGAATACATGAAGAAGGAATTAAAATGGGGCAGAGCCAGAACCAGAGCGCAGATGAAGTCAAGCACCAATAATCGCGGAAGCAATGTTGATATAATTGCAGACAGAGCTGATAGCCGGGGTAAGGCATTGCTAATGTTGAGCACAATTTATATTATGGCAGGTACTGCACTTTATTTTTATGGATTCTTTTCAAATACAAAGTTGATGTATTGGTTTGCGGGAGTTGTTTATGTTGTGAGTTTTGCATCGATTTATTTAGGCTTGAAATATAGTAGCGAAAACGCTTGGGTGGAATGCAAGAATCAGAAAACGAATGTAACCTTTGCTCAAATGCAGAAGACCATAGACGAATATAAGGCATACAAGCGCACTAAAAGCAGGGAATATAAATTCGTAGCGCATTTCTTTGTATCAGGGAGTGGGTTTGCGGAAACGGCATTAAAATTGGCAAAAGACGAAAATGTACTTTGTTATATTCTTAAAAATGGTAACTTTGAGCGAGTTTCATACTGGAATATTTACTAAAACCATTTATATGAATAATACTAACGATAACACAGCTACACCTGTTTGCTATAAACCTACTTTTGATATAGCAAGTTTTGTTGGGGGATTGGGGATTGGGGTTATAGCTCTGTGGATTTTCGCGTTTGCCAGTAGAAACAGATATAAATCAAGCTTAGATTAATGGGTTGCATGTTTGTAGCTTCCGATGTCATATCTTAACACTATGATTGCTTGCCTTTCTTTTTGTCAACTGGTGCAAGGCGTACTGTTTCGACCTTTTCTTCTTTCTCTTCAATAATTCCAGTTGATAAGTCCACCAGATACTTTGCCAGTTGATTTATATCTTTGGGACGGTATGGTTTCGCTTTCTTTGCCATAACTCCAAAGTTAGTAAAGTGGTCTGTAATTACTGTTAAAAAACTTTAACTTTCAAATTAGGACACTACCTAGCAGTTGCCTTTTCTGATTTGTGCCGGATAACAAATATGCTGCCAGTTAAGCGTAAACTGACATTAACTGACTTCTGTTTGCGCTTACATTTACCCTATTGGAAAGTATGATGATTTATTATTTCATCATGACAATACCAGTCCGATGAACAAATAAAATCAGGTCTGCCCTGTTGTTCACCTTTGCTTTTTTGTATACTGCATCCCGATAGTGTCCAACCGTTCTGATGCTTACCCCCATCTTAACTGCAATATGATCTATATCCAAACCATCACAGGTTAAAAAAAGGTATTCTTTTTCACGTTCTGTAAATTTCGGAAGCCCTTTTGAATTCAGCACGGATGTATCCAGCGTATCTAAAACAGGATACCTGCCATGTTTGTTGATAGTCAAAATTGCTTCTTCCAGTTTTACTACTCCTAAATTTTTTGAAATAAAACCGTTGGCTCCGTTAATAAGCATCTGAGCGATGCAATCATTATCTTCAAAAATTGACATTGCCAAAGTTTTCATGGTGGGCCAAAATTTATGGATCGCAAGTTGGGTATCATAACCATTTAAGACAGGCATATTGATATCAAGAATGCAGATATCAGGTAATTGGCTGCAATTTTCGAGATAGTCTAAAAGTTTTTGGCCGTCATAGGCTGAAAATATTACCTGGCAATGTTTAGAAGTATTAAGACTTCCCACTAACAGATCGAGGATCATCTTTTGGTCATCCACAATTGCTATATGGATTTTTTCATTTTTGTTTGGAGCTAGTTTCATGATCGGTAAATATTTAGGCGTAAAAAAATAGCGTAACTGAAATCCCTTCGCTGTTCAAGGCTGTCGAAAGCCCACCGCAAGCAAAAGACACAGTTACGCCGTTACGGCGCACCATATCCATTGAGTGCTTGCGGTGGTTTAAATTTTCGACATTTAGAACTGCAACACCATGTTATGATACGACTATCTTAAATAGTCATTTATATAAGGTAATCTATCTCATATTCTGTGTTTATAATGTTTTAAAATAAGTGAGTGCCATAAATTTTTGAGCCTAATATTTTAATGATTAAAAAGTGTGCAAAGGTACATAAGGAAAATTGAACTGGCAATAGGTTAAATAGCGCATTTTTTCTCATAAAAATTGCGCTATTTAGCCTATAGGAAATATCAAAAATGCGACCAAACTTTGTAACGAAAATTTAACTAAATCAATGTCTAAATTAATCAGAGATTAAATTTTCAACAAAAACAGCCAGGATTAAGAACATAAAATTCAAAGAGTAAGGATAATTGCATAGTTAAATTAAGAATTACAATACCACTGCTTCACTTAATATTTCATTTATAAAATAATCGTAATTTTTTTTATAAAAATTTAAAAACATGAAACTTTTTACAAGTAAACTTCGGTTTTTCCAACTGAGCATGATGCTCAGTTTATGCCTTTTTAGAGGGTTATCAAATGCACAAATAATAACTACTTTCGCTGGAACAGGAACAGGTAGTTTTTTTGGTGACGGAGGCCCTGCGACTGCCGCAAAAATATGGCAACCACTTGGCGTTGCTTGTTGGGGTGGGAATGTATATATTTGTGATGCTGAGAATTACCGTGTCCGCAAAGTTGATGGTACAGGAGTAATAACTACAGTTGCTGGTAGCGGAGCAATAGGCTGGGCAGGTGATGGGGGGCCAGCAACCGCCACTGCAGTGCAATTAAATGGGCCTATATATGCTGCACTTGATGCAGCAGGTAATATGTATATTTCAGACTACTATAACTGTCGTATTCGCAAAGTTGATGCGGTAACAGGAAATATTTCAACCGCAATGGGTACTGGAACCTGTGGTTACACTGGAGATGGAGGGCTTGCTACAGCCGCAGATATAGACCTTCCAATTGGAATTGTTTTCGATGCTTCTGGTAATTTTTATATAGCGGACGAAGAAAATTACTGTATTCGCAAAGTAAGCACTTCTGGATATATAACAACCTATGCAGGCACACCTGGCACGTATGGTTATACTGGTGACGGATCTGCTGCAACTGCGGCAAAAATGCAGGGGCCATTTGGTCTTTGCGTTGATGCTTCAGATAATTTGTATGTAGCAGATTTTAATAACAATTGTGTACGGAAAGTAAGTACCTCCGGAATTATTACCACATTCGCTGGAGTTAGTACTGGCCTTGGTGGATACACGGGTGATGGAGTAACTGCAACATCGACTGAATTATATTTACCTACGGATGTGTGTGCAGACCCTACAGGAAATATTTACATAGCAGATTTTGCTAACCATCGTATCCGCAAAGTTAATACAAGCGGAATAATAACTACGGTTGCAGGAACGGGAACGGGGGGCGAGTCTGGAGATGGAGGACCTGCTACTGCAGCATTAATCCAATACCCCTATGGCTTAAAAATGGATTGTGGAATGCATGCTTATTTCAGTGAGCAATTCAATAATCGTATACGGATGGTAGATTTTGATACTCCGCCGCATTTCACTGGACCGGATAGTATATCAGTCTGTAAAAATGGAAGTGCAGCACCTGTAAATACTTTATTAGAAGTAACAGACCCAGACATTGATCAGACAGAAACCTGGACTATTATAACTGGCGCTGTTCATGGAACCGCTGTTGTTTCTTATGTTACGATATCTACCGGAGGCACACTTACACCAACTGGCTGTACATATACGCCATTATTTGGGTACTCTGGACCAGATTCATTTAAGGTGCGGGTCTACGATTGTGGTGGAGATGCTGATACAATAACCATTTATGTAAATGTTACAGTTCCTTCAGCTATTATCGGATCATCGCATCTTTGCGTAGGTTCAACAATTACTTTAGCTGATTCTGTTACAAGCGGAATTTGGAGTAGCAGCAATTTAACGGTAGCAACAATTGGTTCTGGCACTGGAATTGTTTTGGGAATTTCATCAGGTACAACGGTAATTACGTATTCTATGCCTGGAGGGTGTTATTTAACTAAGACCGTAACAGTTGATTTATCTCCGACAATTATTACTGGCCCTGATTCAGTTTGTGTAGGTTCTGCAATTATATTGAACGATAGTATTTTAGGCGGAACATGGACAGAAACCCCACCTGCAATTGCATCAGTCAATCCCATATCAGGATTAGTTACTGGTCTTATGGCTGGGATTGCACATGTAACATATACTATTACCAGCACGGGTTGTTACGGCACTAAAACTGTAACTGTGAATGCCATACCAAAAGCTATCGGAGGACCTACGACATTATGTGTTGGTAATACTATTACTTTGACTGACTCAACCTTGGGCGGTATCTGGACTAGTAGTAATTTAATTATTGCTAACATTGGTTCTACAACAGGTATTGTAAGTGGAATATCTCCCGGATTGGATACTATTACGTACACTCTTAGTACAGGCTGTTTTATTTCTATTGCTATTACTATTAATCCTGTTCCGGCTATCATAACAGGATTACATTCGGTTTGTATTGGTTCATCAATTACCTTAGCTGATGCAACCCTTGGAGGTATCTGGGGAGGTGGTCCTGCAACAATTATTCTTGTAGGAGGTACGGGAGTTATTTCCGGAGTAGGAGTCGGTACAGGCATTGTTTCTTATTCTCTTTTAACTGGATGTAAAACAATTGATACAATAACTGTTAATCCATTACCTTCTCTGATTACCGGCAGCTTGTCGGTATGCGTAGGTTCAACAACTACTCTAATTGATCCAGGTGGTGGAACCTGGATCAGTAGCAATCCGGCAATAGCAATAATAGGATCTGGTTCGGGTATAGTAACTGGAATAACTTCAGGAACGGATACTATTATATACACTTTGCCAACTGGGTGCAGTATTACTACTGTAATAACGGTAAACACACTACCTGCTCCAATTGCTGGCCCTACGACAGTCTGTGTCGGTTCGTCAATACCATTAAGCGATATTAGTACTGGTGGCACCTGGAGTGCAAGTAATACAAATGCTACTGTAGGAGCCGGTACCGGAATTGTTACCGGAGTAACTGCCGGGATAGATACAATTATCTATACATTAACCACTGGATGCTTTGTTACAACAATTATAACAGTAGATCCATTGCCAGCGGCTATCACAGGCTCATTACACGTATGCGTGGGATTTAACGATACTCTTAGTGATACAGGAGGCGGAACATGGACAAGTAGTACTCTTAGTATAGCAATTGTAGGTTTAACAACTGGAATAGTAACAGGAATATCACCCGGCATAGACACTATATCTTATACATTACCTACTGGATGTAGTATAACAGCGATTTTTACGGTTAATCAACTGCCCCCAGCAATCACTGGAACTGCTATAGTATGTTTAGGTGCTTCAGATACGCTTAGCGACTTGGAAGGTGGTGGAACATGGAGCAGTAGCAATCCTGGTGTTGCAACTATTGGTGCTTCCACAGGTATAATTACTACTGTTTCGTCCGGAACTACCACCATAAGTTATACTATGCCAACCGGATGTTATTCAACTTTTAGTTTTGCTGTTGATTCACTGCCTTTGGTTCCACCAATTTCAGGAGCTGACTCAATTTGTGTTACCGATACTATTACTTTAAGCGATGTCCTTCCCGGCGGATATTGGGTAAGTCTAAATCCATCTGTAGCTTCGATTAATTATTTGACTGGAATTGTAACAGGATTAACCCAAGGTATAGCGATAATTTATTATGCTGATAGTAATATGTGTGGTATATCTATAGTTTATGATACGATAGTGGTAGTAGATTCTTTCCCGCCCATTACAGGAATAATGGCGGTATGTTCAGGGCTAACAGATACTCTTACAAATTTTGTTGCAGGCGGTATCTGGACTAGCAGCAATACAGCCATTGCAACCGTAAATGCCACAACTGGCGTTGTTACCGGAGTAAGCAGCGGAACGGTTACAATTTCTTATTCTGCAACTGGGCCGTGTGGTCCATTTGTAGCAACAACAAATGTTATCGTAAATCTTGCACCTTTTATTACAACCAACACTATAGTAGCTTGTCAGACACTTGCAACATCAGGAGGTGATGGCGCTGGGCCAGGTGGTGGAATTGTCTCAGGATTCCCAGGTTGTATTGAGGTATGCGATAGTTCACTGATCCGCTATTACGCTCATGGTGTTGCAGGAAGCGTATATACTTGGGTTGTAACAGGTGGATCACTTATTACTAATTATGGAGATAGTATTGATGTATTCTGGCCGATTGCCGGAACGACAGGCAGCATAACTCTTTATGACAGTATCAGTCATTGCTCTGGCACAGCTTCCGTTACATGCATAAAAGTAATTTCAAAACCTCACGCCTATTTTGGTGAAAGTACGCTTACTGCTTGTCTTGGAGAGACTATTTATTTCTTCGATTCTTCTACTGCGGACAGCACCTCGCCGATAATGTCGTGGATTTGGAACTTTGGCGATAGCACGGGTTCAACGATAAAGAATACAAATCACACCTATTCAGTAACCGGACTCTATACGGTTACATTGGTGGTAAAAAATGCGTGTAGCTGTACTGATACTTACAGGATAAAAATTCAAGTATTTGAAAACCCCGGGCCGACAATTCAGTGCGCTTCTATTGTATGTGATAGCGGAATTGCAACCTACTCGACTGCTATAGACGGATGCGGAACTTATAACTGGTCAGTAATCGGAGGCACCATTCTATCAGGATTTGGCAGTAATATCATAACTGTAAAATGGAATAGCATCGGGCCTGATGGTTTTGGGTACGTTCAACTGATGGAACCCTGCGCACTTTGCCCTGATACGATAACCTTAAAGATTCCGGTCATACTTCAAAATGCAACTATCGAAGGGCCCAGCACAGCTTGTGCGGGAGAACAGTTTGAATATGAACTGCCACTCTGGGCAGCTACACAATATATGTGGGGCGTTCTAGGCGATTCAGGTGCGGTAATTGGTTATAGAGACAATTATAAAGTTGTTGTTCAATTTCCCGGCCCAGGAACCTATACTTTGCATGGCTGGTATCAGAACCGGATTATGCTATGCGGTGGTAATGTTTATAAAACCATTACTGTTGTACCGCAAATACATATAAACGGGCTAACAGCAGCCTGCCCTGGAACTTATACCTATACAATCCCTGCTATGTACACTGGTATCTGGACGGTTTTAGATAGTACCGGTGCAGTTTATCCTTCTACACCTGGTGCAAGCAACGTAAGTATAAATTTCGTTCCAGGTACATATCATCTTTCAGTATCCGGCAGCTTCTGTGCGCCGCCATTAACTATAACTGTACAAGGTAATCCCCCGCCGATTGACAGCATGAAAGGGCATGACACTGTTTGTTTAG
Source organism: uncultured Bacteroidota bacterium (assembly GCA_903835005.1). Lineage (GTDB taxonomy): Bacteria > Bacteroidota > Bacteroidia > Chitinophagales > Chitinophagaceae > Nemorincola. The sequence goes on from CAILLK010000142.1 coordinate 17,567, forward strand.
GTCGGGTCTATACCTATGCTGCATTCTCTCATACTCCAGGCTACATCTGTAATTGGCAGATTACAGGCGGAACCTTAGTTCCCATGTCTGGCAGGGATAGCGTTACAGTAGTATGGACAAGCACCGGAACAAAAACGATCAGTGTAAATCTGGAAAGTATCATTTCACCATATTGTCAGGGAAATGTTACTACTCTTAATGTGATTCAGGAATTGGTTAACCCGAATATCACAGGGCCTAATCACGTGTGTGCCAACTCATCGCACAACTATACGTGTAACTATACTCGTGGAGAAGTGTATAACTGGAAAATAATACCAAGTACGGCTGGAAGTGTTATTGCTGGAAATTATACGCCGAATATATCGGTGCAATGGAATAACAATACAAGTTTAATTACTGCTTCGGTTATTGTTTCTATCACTAAATGCGATGTTACTGTTTTAGATACACTTTTGGTAACTGTCAATCCTTCACCAACGGTAACTTTAACGTCTTCACCAAATCCTGGCTGCCCTAACACACCGATTACTTTTGTGGCAACGTCAGGTGGTAGTTATTATACATTTACCTGGGGTGATGGCTCACCAAATACAAGCGGTAGCGCCTCAACTGTTTCCCATAGTTTTCCTGTAAATACTACAACATCGAATATTATATATCATGTTACTGTAACCGTAACTCCAGGTGGTGGCGGTTGTCCTCCTATTGGTACAACCAGCATTTATGAAGCAATTAAGCCCGGACCGATTGCTTATGCCAGCACTGCCGATAACATAAATTTGTGCCCCACTACAAATGCACTTATAGTAGGTACGGTTACTAATAATGTATCCGGGCTAACTTACCAGTGGTACGGCACAGGAGTACCGCCTGGATCAACAGACACTTTCTATACATCCACATGGACACCACTTCCTTCTACTTATGGTTTATGGTTTGAGGTAACCGCCAGTAATGGGTGCATGACACAGTCAAATCATATTATCCTACATAATCTTGATTCTTGCGATATGCTCGGAGTTGGATTAGGTGGTGGCGTTGATAGCCCAGGTGGCGGTTCTTGTGCTATTTACTATAGCGCAACTGATTCTTGCGGAGTACTTACTCTCAGTGCAGATACTTTAGTTTCAGGATCCTGGCGAGCTGATATTACCCCGCCAGGTGGACCTCTCCCATTAGCTACAAATCTTGTAACCTGCACTTACAATGATCCTGGAATATATAAATTCAATTTTCTCAGTGCCCCTAGTGGTTGCCACGCAGATTCTATCATTGCTGATACCTTAGGTATTATTCCAGATTTCAGATGGGAAATACATTGTGGAACGGGTGGATTTGATAGTGTCTTCCTCTTTGATCTTTCAGCTTATGTGCCTTGGTGGCATATTGACAGTATTGCATGGGATACCGGAATTGCTAGGATTGGAGGCGGACCTAACATTGGTCTTTCACTTGCAGCGCCGGGTACTTATGCTGTTGTTGAAACTGTTTATGGGACTGATCCCGATGGTTTGTTCAAATGCTCAGCAATACATAATATAATTATACCGAGCATACCAAATGCGGCATTTACTGATACCAGTTCTCCTATTTGCACGGGAGTTCCTATAAAATTCACGCCAACTTCAACTGCAGGTATTACGAACTTTAACTGGAATTTTGGCGATAGCTCCGGAATATTAATCTCAACTCCTTTGAAAACTTACACTTTTGCAGGCATAACTGATCCAATGATAAAAACGGTTAAGCTGACCGTTACTGATAGTATAGGATGTAGGGATAGTTCAACACAAAATGTAGTTATTTATGAGAATCTTTTGGGTGGAACTTTAGGTTCTACGTCAATAAGTATATGTTCGAGTGATGCACCCATAATATTGTCATGGAACAATACAGGATTTTCTATCCCAGATTTATTTATTTGGTCCAATGGAGTAACAAATACTACTGGTTTTGATACAGTTAATATCTCAGATGCATATTCGGTTACAGTATTTGATATACATAAATGTCGGCAAACTGATCCTTTGCCGGTGAAAGAAGTAAGAATTATTACTCCTCCCATACCTTCAATTTCTGGCAAGCAAATATTTTGCGCTCCAAACGCTGTGCAATTATCGGGTTATCTTGGATCTGGTGTTACCTACAATTGGTTACGAAATGGAAGTTCGACAGGTGTAACCACCCCAACAATAAATGATGCAGTGCCCGCATCAGACTATTATTACCAACTGGTAATCGGTGTTTTTGATTCCACTTCTGATTCCACTTGCTATAGTTCATCTGCGGTTGACTCAATTCAAGTTCTTCCACCACCACCTAGTCCAGTAATAACCGGACCGATCATCTTGAACTGCGCAACATACCAAATCGCGCTTTCGGCATCTAATTCTGAATTTGGTTACTACAATTGGAGTGATGGCCATTATGGAGCTTATGACACTATTAACTCCGGCGGTCCCTACCAGATCATGTTTACAGACATGAATGGATGCTCCAGCTATGCCAATGTTGGTGTGCCATTATCGCCTGAAACCTATTTCCAGTACTTCCCAGCAGGCTGCTACAACATCTGTACACAACAGTTGCCGTTGCTGCTCTATGGACCTCCTGACGATACTTTCAGTTATTGGGCTTGGCTCGATGATACCACAACTGAACTTTCAGGCTCTGGTTTAATGGCCCCATATAGCATTGGTAGTAGCGGCACGTATTATTGGACTCTTGATCCTGGTCTTTGTACAGCTACTTCAAGCGGCATGACGGTATCAGTTAGTGAATGCAATGGATGTAAACAGACAAGGCTTAATGCTGTTGCAACCTGTACATCTGGCAATCCAGCGAGCTATAGTATAGTGGTTAGTTTCAATAGTCCAGGTCCAGGAACTTATACATTAGGTACAGATATCGGGCCTATTGATCCGTTCTCAGGCACGATTATCGGTGGTTCCTATTCATTAACGCTTACGTTTACTACTCTTGTGGTACCTCCTCCTGATAGCGTTACCGTTGAACTTTTGATCAGAGAACATGACGGCTCTATGTGCTTCTCGAAAATAAGAATTCCGTTGGATACCTGTTCATGGATCGAAGAAAGGTTGGTTCATTCACCAGATTCAAACAATGGCAGTCATATCAATTTACAAACTGATATAGCCAGCGCATTGCTTGTATTCCCGAATCCTTCCTCAGGTGACGTAACTGCAGCGTATGAATATGGGACCGTTGGAAACAACAATAGGAGCCTGGCTGTTTATGATGCTGTTGGCCGCAAGATGGCAAATATTGCTCCGCAGGATTCGCATGGCACTTGGCTGATAAATACCAATAATTGGGCTGTAGGAATGTATATCATACAGATGGCGGCAGATGGCAAACCATTGCAGACACAACGGATTGTCATTACAGGAAAATAAAAAATTAATAGCCGCTCCGCTAATACAGGAGCGGCTATTTAAATATTCTACATACCTTTATAAAAAGTTAATCCATGAAGCAATATATCGAGAGGATTATATTAACCTCTATTCTTGCTTTTTTTTGCATTATCCCATCATATGCCCAACAATTTAAATGGGTAAAAGGCGGTGGTACTATACAGGATTTCGGTTCTGATCCTATATCAACATGGGAGCAAACCGAATTTATGTGTACTGATCCTAATGGTAATATTTATGCGCTCAGTTTAGTTGGCAATTTACCAATATATGCAGATACATTCTATAAAAGTGGTGCTTATGGCGTGTATCCCAATACTTTAATTACCAGTTATACATGCGATGGAGTTATGCGGTGGGCGAAACTTATTGCTTCATCTGGGGGAGAATGTTTACCTTATGGTATCGTTGCTGATAGTTTAGGA
>CAILLK010000143.1 GCA_903835005.1 uncultured Bacteroidota bacterium
ATGTTATCCAATTTACCTAACGCACGAAGCTCATCATAACGAGCTTCGGCAGCTTGTAGAAATTCTTCTTTTGTCATGACTTGTGGTTTTGATTCAACCACAAGTTACGAAATTATATCTACGAAGGTTTGAAATGCACCCAAGAGCCTGCTACTCAATCAGTAAATGCTTCCTTTCGGGAATCAATTCCCATATAAATTAAAGCATTGAAGTTTACCTAATATCAGGGTGTCAGATCATGTCATTTTAAAGAATTCTCCTTCCCTGTATTATGCGCAGCAATACAGCTATTACTGCAATTACAAATAGAATGTGAATCAGCTTGCCGATATGGAACATAAAAAAGCCTAATGCCCATCCTATGATGAAAACTACGGCAATAATATAAAGTAGAAATCTCATTTTTCTGTTATTTAATAATCAGGATTCATGCTGCTCAGTAAAATCAAAGATAGTAATTTTCTTTCCATAGTATTATGATAACAGGAAAATCTAAATCCCAATTTCCCAAAATGCCTACACCATATCTACAGTAATCCGTTGCTTACGCGACCAGTGCGTTATGCGGTAATAATAGCCGGTGGCAATCTTATTCAGTTTCGATCTTATTTTCCTCCTGTTTGCCGGGATAACATATTGCAAAATCCGGTTGCGTTCAATAATAAATTCTTCCGTTATATCCTGTATGGTAATAGGATGCTGGGGATTAGCCTGCAATACAATTTTCTTGAACCATATGGTTCGCTCACAGAAATTGTGATAGTAGTCTAATAGTTCATTTTCTATAGTCCCAGGCATACTAATAAAAGTGGCAAGGTATAAAGATATGAAATTTTGGTTAATAGCTTTATTGCTATGTCACATCATTTATTTCTAATATTCAGATTGTTTTAATAAAAAAAGAGCCGGTTCAGGCAGCCATTTAAATATAAATGACTACTAAAACCGGCTCATAAATTAATCCTGAATATCAGGTAAAGTTTCTCTAATAATTTCAGATGGTAACAGCCCTCCTTAATAAATATCGCCAATTACCTGGCTATATTCACTGCCCTCAGCTCCCTTATAACGGTAACCTTTATCTGGCCGGGATACTGCATTTCTTTCTGAATTTTATCGGCAATTTCGAATGACAGGCGATCGCTGTCGGCATCACTGATCTTATCAGCTTCTACCATTACACGCAGCTCACGGCCAGCCTGTATGGCATAAGCCTTTTCAACGCCGGTATAGGCCATTGCCAGGTTTTCGAGGTCCTTGATGCGTTGCAGGTAGCTCTGCATCATTTCGCGCCTTGCGCCGGGGCGTGCTCCGCTTATTGCATCACATGCCTGAACAATAGGAGAAATAATATAGAGCATTTCCATTTCATCGTGGTGAGCTCCGATTGCATTTACAATAGAAGCATGTTCACCACATCTTTCAGCAACCTTGGCACCCAGCAATGCATGACTCAGTTCGGTTTCTTCATCGGGCACTTTACCAATATCATGCAGCAGGCCGGCACGTTTTGCCAGTTTCACTACCTTCTGGCCAAGGCCCAGTTCGGATGCCATGATACCGCAAAGGTTAGCGGTTTCTTTAGAGTGCATCAGCAGATTCTGTCCGTATGATGACCTGAAACGCATTTTACCTACAAGCCTTACCAGGTCTTTATGTAATCCATGCACGCCTAATTCAATTATGGTGCGCTCCCCTATTTCCATGATCTGGTCTTCAAGTTGCTTTTTGGTCTTCTCCACAACCTCCTCAATACGGGCTGGATGTATACGTCCGTCCTGAACAAGGCGCTGAAGCGATAAGCGGGCTATCTCCCTGCGCAACGGATCAAAACAGCTCAGTACTATTGCCTCAGGGGTATCGTCAATAATCAGATCTACACCTGTTGCTGCTTCCAGAGCACGGATATTACGGCCCTCACGGCCTATGATCTGACCCTTGATCTCATCGCTTTCCAGGTTGAATACGGTAATTGCGTTCTCAATGGTTTGCTCTGCAGCGGTGCGCTGAATGGTCTGGATAATAATTTTCTTAGCTTCCTTGGTCGCGTTAATTTTCGCTTCCTCCATGATGTCCTTCACATGCGCCATAGCACGGGTGCGGGCCTCTTCCTTCACCACTTCCATCAGTTCGGTCTTAGCCTGCTCGGCCGACAGACCTGCCACCTTTTCGAGGCGTTTAAGGTGTTCTTCATGCTGGCGGTCCAGTTCGGCACGCTTGATGTTCGATACTTCGGTCTGGCGTTCCAGCACTTCTTTCAGGGCGTCATTTTCCTGCACCTGGCGCTGCACTGCGGCGGTCTTGTCTTTGAGTCCCTGTTCCTGCTGCTTTAGTTTGTTTTCACCTTCTACCAGCTTCTGGCTGCGCTGAACAACTTCTTTTTCGTGAGCACTTTTAAGTTGCGACCAATGTTCTTTTGCTTCTAGTAACTTTTTTTCTTTAATTGTTTCTGCTAATGTTGTTGCATCTTCAACCGATTTTTTGGCTTGCGCCTCTGCCTTCCGGGTAATTTCTTCAGCTCTTTTTTTTGCTTCTTCTGCCTCTTCAAGGTCTTTTTTAGTGTTTTTTGCAAATAACTGCTTGCCCACAAAAATACCTATTACTAAAGCCACTATCGCGGCAACGACAGCGACTATGATCGCGGATGATTCCATAATTACGTTTAACTTTTATATGATGAATATTCATTTTCACTACCCCTCGTATAATTAATATTAAAATAATACTGTTGGGTTTAGATTTAGCGTGCTAAGTTACACAAACAATTTGGTTTTGAAATAAGCCCCTCCATACAATTAAATACCTAATGTTTAAAACTTCTGGCACCTGCATTATTTGGGTATATTACCTTTATGCATCTTAACCTGATGATTATGGTTTTTGCCCTTGCACATGCTTTTTGCAATGTATCTGTTTTGCCACTTAAAAGCGAGCCCGACCACCGGGCTGAACAGGTGAGTCAGTTGCTGTTTGGCGAAGGGGCCGAAATCATAGAAGTGAACAGTAAAGACTGGGCATACATCAACACCAAATGGGATGGGTATAAGGGCTGGTGTAAGTTTTCGCAGCTATCAGTTGTGAGCAGGCAGGAGTATGGCAAAACCGCGAAGTATTTCAGCACAGGGCAAGGTGCGAAAATTGCATTAAAGGAAAGGGAAATGTGGCTACCTGCCGGCAGCGAACTGAGGCTTAAGGTTGCCAGATCATTGCCAGAAGGTGAAGGCGCTGCTTTTAAAGGAAAAAAACTGATGGTGAGCGAAGCGGCGCTAAATTGTGAAAACCTGAAAAACGCAGCATTAGATTACCTGTACTCCCCTTATCAATGGGGCGGGAGAAGCGCTGCAGGCATTGATTGTTCCGGCCTCACACAGATGGCTTTTAAGCTTTGCAATCATTCTATTCCCAGGGATGCGAGCCAGCAGGCCAATGAGGGTGAATTGGTGGATTTTCTCCAAAATGCCCAGTGCGGCGATCTGGCCTTTTTTGATAATAAGGAGTGTAAAATAGTTCATGTCGGGATTTTGCTGGATAATCAGACCATTATTCATGCGGCTGATAGTGCTGGCCGGGTGGTTGTGGATAAAATAGACCAGGGGGGTATTATCAGTGTTTCATTACGTAAAAGGACGCATAATCTGAGATTGGTGAAAAGGATTATAAAAAGAATTCCTAAAACCGACCAATAATCCGAGCACTATTTTTCAATAAGTGTATAAATAAATCTTACAGGAAGTCGTTCCCCTAATTTTAGTTTTTGCCATCATCAATCGTAACTTTGCATCAATAAATACACCAAATATGAGTGTCAGCAAAGATTCCCACCCCGGATTATTACAAAGCGTACTTACCAATAAATGCCCCCATTGCAGAAAAGGCGACCTGTTTATTAATCCAAATCCGTATGACCTGAAATCTACCATGAAAATGCCTGATCACTGCCCGGCCTGCGGCCAGAAATATGACCTGCAGACCGGCTTCTACTTTGGCACAGGCTTCGTGAGCTATGGCATTACTGTATTATTCAGCGGTTTAACCTTCGTGCTCTGGTGGTTTACCATTGGCATGGGTATAAGAGATAACCGGGTATGGTACTGGCTGGCAATCAATGCAGTTTCACTTGTACTGCTGCAACCGCCTGTTCAGAGGCTATCCAGATCTATATGGATAGCATTGTTTGTAAAATATGACTCCGGCTGGAAGAATGATGGTCTGGTTGCCTGAGAATTACTAACTTTAGTATCAAATTCAGCAGTGCGGGATTGCTGCTTTCCTTAAAATAATGAGACTAAAGCTACTTCTGATATTGTTACTGACACAGGGCAATCTGGCATTTTGCCAGAATGGCTGGGTTTATAAAGGCACATTTAACTTTGGCTGTAACCTGATACTGAATTATAGCCGGGGCAGCACTGCTTTTCCCGGAATGAAAGTGTTTGCAGGGTTGGGTATCAACGGAGTATATCAGAACCATTTTATGCTCAACTATGGCCCGTCGTTATCCATCTATACCAAAACAATTGGCGCAAACCTAAATCCGCTGGCAAACGATGTGCAGATAGACTTTGTGAATTCACTTTCATTCGGAGCGGGAACAACCAACCTGCCCTACTATAAAATGTTCCGCACCCTGGATAATGGCTCTTATTATAATGTGATGCTCGATAAGGCCTATGCCCTGCTCTTTACCAGCAATTTCATACTCAACAACCATAAACGCAACCAGGTGGTGGGGGCGCTTTCATTTTCTTTCCCGCATTTCACTATCAATTATTTCAATGATGGCGGTGCACCGTTCTACCTGATACCTATAGCTGATAACCTCGACAGATACTGGACCGGCGGATTATCGGTATTTGTACACAATGCCGATAATTATAAAGTCAATTTCAACAGTGTCGAGGCAAGCTTCACGCAATTTACAGGTTATAGCCCGTTGCTTTTTGAGGCATGCAGTATGCTGGGTATCTATATGCCCAACTACAATCTGCAGTATGAAGAAGGCACCAATGCACCCAAAACAGCCAACTACAACACCTCCATGTATGACCTCAAATTTTTCCCGATGAAGGGTTATGGCATTGATATTGGTGCTATGGGCGCGTTAAAAGATAAATCATACCGGAAAATGAAGGAATACTACTACGGGCTGCAGGATATCATTCATGTAAAAGGCGGTTTCTCCCTGCACCCAAATAACGATACACAACATTTTTTCATAGGCGGAACATTTAATAACACCAGTTTTGTCAACTTTTAAGCAAATAGTAATTTTCCTGCTGGTAGCAATAACCATTTGTGGTTGTGCGCCTAAGAATATACCATTCAGTACCAGTAACTTTAAGCAACAATCGTTTTATGCTGCCCTGCCCCAGATACTGAATAAGGACCTGAAACTGGATTCGGTGATACTATACGAAACGACATTTGAAGAAAAACCCTATGAAGGCTATTATGTTGTAGATTATTCGGAGGTGAATGCACAGAATGAAAAGAACATCTTGCACTACAAAGACTTTAAGGGATTTTATCAGAAGCTGTATATTATGCGGCTTGTGACACACCCAAAAGACTCTATTGCGCTCTATTTTTCAATCAAATACAATGCCTTTGACCAATGTGTGGGATTCGGACCGTCGTACATAGGATGGATGGACGATAACCGGAAATCATTCTTCTTTTTCAGTGAGCTATACACAAAGGATAAAAAGAACCTGTTTGCACTCCGCAAGAGCAGGTTGCCCCTGGGTTTGTATATGAATGCCAATGAATGGGAACCTGGAAAGGTGATTAACATAGAAAAAATGGTGGTTGAAAAATCATATGAAATAGGCAATAATGTGGTGATAGATGTAGCGCGGATTTTCCGGGACAGCGCTGCGCTAAAGTTTATGTACCTGGGGACTGAAAAGATTGAATAGAGGTTTGCACAATATACCCGGGGCATTAATGTACCCAATAAAAAACCACTACTAGGCACACAAAGTGCATCTCTAAGCGCTACAGATCATTAAGTTATTAAATAAAAGACATAATGATCGGTTCCGATAAAATCATCCTTTTTATCAATTGTACAGGTATAAAAGTAGATTTACCGGATATTAATTGCATAAGTGACTTATTACAATTTTCTATCAAAACATCTCAAATCATTTCATATTTTTTAAATCATCCGGTTTTTGCCGCCAGACAATTATGAAATAATGCCAGGCTATGCAAACATTTTCTGCTAAAGCCTCCTTGCTTCAAATGAATGCCCCGACTTAAAGGCCGGGGATTCTGAAATTAAGGCTTTCTTAATGTGCAATTTGCGCCGCACTCAGTTCTTACCCCCTAATATCTGCCACAAACAAAAAGCCCCCTGCAATGCAAGGGGCCCAAAAATTTACCAAGTTATCAGCTTATTTCTTCACCATGCTCTTAAATACCTTCTCGTTAACTACCATAGGGTATTCCTTGCGCATTTTTTCGTTCCATTTCTTTTCGAGGTAGTCCTGGTATTCGGCTACTACATAGCCACGGGCTTCGGCAAGTGATTTCTGGCCGGGGCCGGAGAATACCTCTTTGGCATAAATGATAGTGTAAGGGCCATTTGGGTTGCTGATTACCTTCATCTTATTGCTCAGCAACTCAGCCTGTGTGGCATCCTTGAACCGGGAAAACTCATAACGGCCTTTCTGAATCGATACGCCATCGGGGTTATTCTGAGAATTGATGGCCTTTACCATATCTTCATCAGTTACATTGCCTGCCTGCAGCATGGTGCGGCCTGTATCCAGCAATCCTTTGGTTTTGAATTTGTATACAGCACCTTCAAAGCCCGCTTCCCACATATACTTGCTTTTGTGGCCTTCATAAAATTCAGCCAGGCCAACGCTGTCGTGTGCGGCTTTGCTCCATACATTGCGGTCCATCAGTTCGAACAACATAATACCATCGCGGTATTCTTCCATCAGGTTCTTAAATTCAGGGTTTTCCTGTTCCAGCCTGTGCTCTTCAAAATCATTCACTACATTATTCACATACAGTCCAAAGGCATCGTGAACCACAGTTGGATGCGGTCCGTTAATTTTACCATGCGTGAGCGATTCGAAGAATTTGGCGAAATCGTGCTGCAGATAGGATTTGCCACCCAATACAAAAACAGGTTTCGACATATGCTTGTAATTTTCGGCCTTAACCACCTTGGCATCTTTACCAGTGTCTGGTATATCGATAAATTTCTGGCTGATCTCCTTAATGTTTTCAGGATACTCTTTAAACCCGTTCTTTTCCTTGATCTTGTTAAAGAATATATCGCGGGCTGCCTGTGCACGACTATCGTTTTCTATCTTATGCTTTAAAGTAGGCATAATGGTATCGTAAGGCGGCAATGGTGTTTTAGAGAGTAGTTTAATGATATGGTAGCCATAATCAGTCTTAACAGGCTCAGAAATATCGCCAGGTTTTTTGAGTGCAAAAGCTGCATTTTCAAATGGCAACACCATTTTGCCGGTACCAAAAGGCTTCATAACACCCTTTTCTTTATTTGAAAACTGGTCGTCGGAATATTTTTCAACCAGATCTTCAAAAGACACACCGTTTTTCAGCATAACTTCCACGCTGTCGGCGCGTTTTTTTGCCGCTACCAGCCCTTCTTCACCTTTCGACTTTGTAGTCTGGATGAGTATCTGAGCTACTTTTACCTGGCCACGGTCAGCACGCCTGTCGATTACCTTAATAATATGGTAACCAAACTGCGAACGGAATGGTTTTGAAATTTTACCAACCGGAGTATTGTATGCTGCATTCTCGATTGAATAAACGGTTTGTAATGCGGTAAAATAACCAACATCACCGCCATTGTCCTTAGTGCCCTTATCATCTGAAAATTGCTTGGCCAGAGTTTCGAAATCTGCCTTATGATTTTCGAGCAACTTATACAGACTATCGGCTTTGGCATAAGGTGCAGTAGTGTCTGTTCCGGGAGGGCAACTGATAAGGATATGAGCCATGTGCACATTCTCCTTCATACGGTCATAGGCTTCATGAAACAGCTTGTTGGTTACCTGGTCATCGGTGAGGTAAGTCTTTGCCAGTTGTTTGCGGTAATTATCCAGTTCGCGCTGAATAGATTCAACGGTATCCAAATGCTGCCTATCGGCTTCTGCAACCTTCATCCGAAACAAGCCATACAGGTCGAGGTAGCTTCTCAGGGCTGTATCCGACATGTCGGGCTTCTTGTTGATGCTGTTCTTTTTGTAGACTCTGAGAAAATCATCTTTAGAAACAGAGTTTGGTCCATAAGTAAATAAGGCCTGGGCATAACCGGTCATCATAGAAATTCCGGCAGTAAGGCATGTTAATAACAATTTACGCATTGTATACTTTTTGTTTTAGGATTTCGATTTAGTTGATTTTTTATTTTTTTTCTCCAGCATATCTACCAGGCTTCCCAGATTGGTATGGTCGAGCCTTTTACCCCTGATGATCTTGCGGTCATCAAGCAGGTATATGGTTGGCGTGCTGTATACATCATATTTTCCTTTCCAGTCGCCGCTGCGTTCATGATCCCATGTATTGGTCCAGTCTTCCAGCTTGTTTTTAGTAATAAAATCGGTTATTGCTTTTTCTTCACCCTCGGTAGCAACTGTGAATACCTTAACCCCTTTGTCTTTGAGATAGCCACGGTACAGAGAATCAATTTCAGGTATTTCTTTCTGGCAATGCCCGCAACTTGGAGAATAAAAGATGAGTAAAGTGTAACCGGCTTTCACCGCCTGCAAACTTTCTTCTTTTTTTGAAATAACATTCTGCAGCTTAATTTCAGGCGCCAGGTTACCAATTACATTTGGAGCGATTTTCTGGGCGCGGTCAAGGTATTTATTCAGTTCATCGGGCGAGAGCCAGAATGCTTCACCCTTCATGTAATAATTCTCCACAAGGTACACAAAAGCCTCATCCATACCCATTATTTTGCTGTTCTCCACAAAACGGGTAAGCCACCAAAGGGAGTATTTAAATACATCTTTTGACCCCTGAGCGTTTCTTAATATTACATCGGCTTCTTTTTCTACACTGTCGGGCCATGGCAGTACCAATTTATTGAAATACTCATCCAGTTTGGCATCATATATTGGTGCATGAATTAGCCTGTCGTCGTGGAAATTAAAGCCATCCCAGAAATGAGATTTATAATAATTGTAGGCGAAAGCAGAATCCCTGGTAACCCCATCTTCCAGGAAATGAGGCCCATCGGGCACATGGGGCACATCGAGGGCTTTAAAGATATTGGAAAGCAAAGTGCCTTCGTGATTTTTAATATAATCGTTGCGGTAGTTGGTCAATTCTTTGGCTGCTTCTGAAGCCTTTTTACGGATAGCTATCGAATCTGCAGCAGATTTTGCATCTGCCATTTGCTTCTGAAAACCTTGCTGTTTTTCGCCATAACCTTTCAGAAAGTCAACATATTGCTGGAAACGTTCGTTTTCAGGAGAATTCTTAAACTTTACGCCATCGGGCAGTTTAGCAAGATCGGCAGTAATGGAGAAATCATCTCCTTTATTGATCAGGAACTCAAAATAAGTCTTCCTGTCGCCCATTAGCATAATGTAAATACCCCCTACGAAGTCGGTATCATTACTTTTAAAATCGGCATTGCCGTTTTTATCGAACCTGGCTGAATCACGCTTGTAAATATTGGGCAATGGCTTACCGTAATAATGGGCCATATAGACTACAGAATCTTTGCCGGTAATTTTGAGATGTACATGATAACCAGCTGCTTCTTTGGCAAATGACGAATTGACAAGACCTGAAAACAGTACAATTGTTAGGATTAAAATACGCTTCATACACAATATTATATTATAGTATTTCCGCCTAAAGGGGAAATAGTAAATCAGCTAGTTTATATAGTTAAGTGGCGAAAATAATTAATTCTGTTGACCTAACCCAATCCCGATAAAGTTTAATTTGTATTATAACAAAATTTTTACAGAGAAAAAAGGCAGCTTAAAATCAACAAGTAGTTGCTACAAATATGGGCGTTACAGCCATTATTTTAAATTAATAATTTAGAATTTCAATTAACAATATAAGCAATTAATTACAAAAATAAGGTGGAATTATTTTTTTTCCTGTGCAGATATTGGCTCATAACACTCAGGTAGCGTTTTACCATTCGATTTGTATTCCGATTGCAGGACTTCAAGACCAATAATGGCCCTGTATTTATCCACATTTTTACAATCGCATAGCTCGGTAGTCCGGCCTGTCCATTGTCCGTAAAAACTACATAATTTTCCCTTGCCTCTCTGGAAATGATTGTCGGTAATGATAGCAACTTCAAGGGGCAGGATATTTCCTGCCAATACCTCGGTTTTCAATCTGTCATAAAGAAACTCCCATTGAACTTCCTGATTATCACCCAGATGTATTAATGTAACCATTAGGCTGGCAAAAGCTCCGCAGTTGTGATAACCAGGAAATTTGCCAGATTTAAACAGCCTGGCTACCCGAACAAAATTTATTGAGTCGGCCTGTTTCTGCAAAAACCCCAGGTATTTGTAATTGGAATCTGTTTTAGCAGCTACCAGCTTTGCAAATTCATTCCGGGCATACTGATCCAGCCGCTCAATTGAATTTACTTCATTGATCAATACCGTATCAAACATTAGCCAGCCCTTTTTGCGCAGTTGTTCATAATTGAGATTTAAATAATTATCCAAAAATATTTTATCATTTCCGGTCAATTTCCTCAGGTAATTTTTAACCGTTCCGGAATCAACACCCCCTTCCACAGCTTTGGTTAAGTACTTCTGAAAATTAATAGTATCTTTAATTTTGTAATTACAAAGTGAATAATTCAAATAGTCATAAGGATTAGCATAGATTACATTTTCTACAAATTGCCTGATTGCCCGGTAAGCGCTGTCATACATTTCCTTCTTTAGGTAATTTTTCCCGGCAAACCTGTAATCCTGAACATATCTCAATACCGCCAGTTGAGAATAAGCTTGATTATAACAGAACACGAAAAAACATAGTAAAAAGACTCCCTTAATTTTCCGCTCGGAAAAAAAGCCTGAAATGCTCTGATTAATATTTTGACTCATTATACAAATCTATTAAAACAGGAATAAACGTAAAATGCAATTATCCATTTACCATTCTTATATTTGTGTAGCATTAATAGTATGTATATCAAATGACATCCTTCCGTTTCAGTCCGGTTTCACCCCATCCGTTATTGAGCCCATACATTGCCAAAATGTATGTGTTTGAGAGTAGTGGCCGCCTGCCTGCGCTGGACAGAAAACTCATTGTTCCAAATGCTAATTTTAAACTTACGCTCACCTGCCGCAACGGTATAATTGCGAATATAGCTGGCAAAACTTTCGTACAAAATGAAAATGAACTTAGCCTAACCGGACTAATAGATGAACCTGTGATGCTTGATCCGGCAGATGATGCACAGACCAGCACTATAATTATCGAATTTAACCAGATCGGGGCTTATCGTTTATTCCACTTATCATACACGGAGGTCAAAAACCAGATAGTGGAAGTTTCTTACATATTCGGCAACCAATTAAATGATCTTAAAGCACAGTTGGCCGATGCAAAAGCTTTAAATTTTAAGTTACAACTCCTGCAGCAGTTTCTCATCCACCAATTGAACAAGTCGGTACCCGACCACATTTATGATTATTGTATTAATCGCATAGAGGGCTCCAAAGGCATGATATCAGTGGCACAACTTGAAAAAGAAACCGGTTATACCTCCCGGTGGCTGAACAAAAAATTTTCGGAACACCTGGGAACCGGACCCAAAAACCTGGCGGAAATAATCCGGTTTAAACAGTTTTATGAATTATACGCAAGCGGATCAAATGTTCAGGGTTTAAAAGACCGAATATACCGGTTTTACCACGATCAATCTCATTTCATCAGGTCGTTTAAGCGGTTCACCGGTTGCACCCCTACAGACCTTAAGAATAGCAGCAATGAACTGGCTACCAAACATTACGAGTTAATTGCGCCTGCAAATAATACAAAATGAGGGGTAGTTTATTTTATCATTGGTGCTTAATATCTCTGTGAGTTTACTTTTCCATTTTTAGGTTCCACTGATAATTTAACGGATACACTATATTTGCGTATAATAGCTATTAAACATTTTCAGCCTCAGGTCAATATTTCAGCCATGCAAGGCGATAAATGAGATTCAAGGTCACCCTTACATCAATTTACCCATATGACATTAAGCATTAGCAGAAAGAAAATATTTTTTCATGTTTCCGAACTGCTTTTACTATTTCTACTCCTGGATTTAGTGCTCCTGCTCACGCATACAGCAACGATTACAAATACCTGTACCTTCTTTATAAGCCTTATGTGTTTTTATTTAGTGGGTTCGGCTGTTTTAATGCATTCTGTATTACTGGATTTATTATTGCCACTAAGTTTCACAGCCTTGTCTGTATTTATGGGTGGTCTGATGTTTTCGGCGCTGCTTTTTATTCCATTGAATCCTTTGCAGACACTTGGTATTATGGTTATTATAAGCTCAACAATCACTTTACTTTTTAAGGTTGATATGAAATTTTCTTTTCAACAGATACGCTTAAGTGCATTTATATTAATCTTGATTCTTATAGCCCTTGCCATTGTATCTCCATGGGGCGAACTCTCTAAAATTATTAATGCCTCGCAGATTGGCAACGAAATCTATATTTCTGACAGCTACTATTTTACATCAATAGTAACTTCATTAAGACATGGGAGTATTTATGATGCCGCATTTGAAACAGGTTCGTCTGTTAATTACCAGATATTAGGTTCATTCATTCCTGCCATGTGGGCAAAATTACTGGACATATCATCGCATCAGGCTTTATGGGGCCTCGCCCTCCTTTTCTACAAATTACTGAACTACCTGATGATTTATGAATTATGTTATTATTTCTTGAGAGATAAGGTAGCCCGAAATAATTTTCTCTTTATTTTCCTTACTGTTTTCCTTTCAATCCTCCTGACACCCATATATCCGGGTCATTTTCACAAAGTCAAAGTCATAAAAATCATGTTTTCGGGAATGGACTTTGTGACGCATGCCAGTACCATCACCTACCCTGTCAGCATTATAATTGTCTTTTTCAGCCTGTTGTTGTTTATAAATATTGACTGGAAAGTTAAAAAAACGAGCCTGGATAAACTATTATTTACAGTTTCAATGGGCTTATTGATAACAGTAAAAATGGCAATGCTTGTGCCTTATATCCTTTTTATAGGCTCAATAATTGCGATAAGAATAGTTTTCAGGAAAGAAAAAATAGTTAGCTATCTCCCATATATGTTATCAGCAGTTGTTATAATGGTTTTTGCTTATAAAGTATGTTATCTTTCATGGCCTCTCGTCCAGGTTGTAAGTCTAAAATATGGTTATTTTACAGGCCTTTTTGCTGATTGGTATTATCGGAGTTCAACCGGCATTTTAAACAATATTATAATTTTTGCACTGATTTTTTTCACATTTTCGTGGAAAATTGGTATTAAGTTAATCGGTTTGTTTTCTTTAGCCTGGAGCAAAGAAGCAAGGTTAAATGAGTTTTTTTTAGCTGGTATTTTATCCCTCATTGGTACTACTCTGATCGCTTCTGTTTTACATATGGAAACATCGCTGAACAACGGAGCCCTGATTCTGGATTCCACATTCAATGTTATACAATTCATCAGCTCCATTATTTATTTATTGGATACATTTGCAATAATCGGCCTGTTACTTCTGCTTTACAATAAAAACATTTTGAAAAACGCAAAATATGCATTAATTATTTCTATAGTGTGCTGGAGTTGTTTTAGCTTAAAAACATTGGCTAAAAAAGTAAAAAGTAACTACACCTATCTTTCAGATTCCTATAACATCCCCTGGTATGAAGAAAATATAAAAGAATTAAAAACAAGCAAATACAACGATGGCTTGATTGCGGTGAATCCGGCTATGAAGGATTACGGAATTATGCTTTCGAGTTCAGATTATGGTAAATACTGGTGTTCGATGGATAGATCTAAAGGTCACTTTAATTTATGCGGTAAAAATGTATACAGATGGCAGATTTTCAATTCACTCATTGACAGTCCGGACGTGCATTATTTAATAACCATGAAATCGGAAGGGGTTAAGTATATAATTTCTGTACCGGAGGATTCACTGAAATTTGAAAATATCAGTAAAAACTTTTCAGGCTATCTGGCAAAAATTCCTGGGACGAAATATTTTTATCAATTAAAGTAGATAATTCGGCTATTAATAAAGAAACATACATATAAACAAGAAGTAAATAACTGATTTTTGTAAATCACCTTCATTGATTTAATCATAAAATTGTGTTGCTTACTTTGTAGTACTCAATGTGCATTTTTGAGTTCAATTACATTGTTATATTTTAGACGGCAACCATAATCAGTTCCGATTTGTACAATACTAAAGGATAATGCCATCCTTATTTTGCCAAAAAAATAATCAAATGGTAAAGAACAATTTCAACTGCAGTATTTCTGCAAACATCAGCTCATCAGAGATAATCAACAAAATAATCAATGTGCCTGGCTGGTGGGGCATAACCTTCAGCGGCAGCGCCGAAAAACAAAATGACACGTTTAATGTAAAGATGAGCGGAGATTCGTTCTTCAACTTTACAGTAACCGAAGTGCTCCCCGGCAAGAGGGTGGTTTGGCTGGTAACCGATTGCAATATGCCCTGGTATACCGATAAAAAGGAATGGGCGGGAACGCGGTTAATTTTCGACATCAGGGAAAATAAGGATGAAACTGAGCTGACCTTCACACATGAAGGCCTTACACCCGAGGTGGAATGCTACAACGACTGTGTCCCTGGCTGGACACACTGGATTAAAACGAGTTTATTTTCCTACATCACCATAGGGGAAGGCGTTTTCAGAACGCCTACTAAATAATTCACTTCAGCGCACTGCTTTTCAATCGGCAAAAAAAGCGACCAAAAAATGAAAAACAATAGTTACACCACAATAATTGAAGTCGATAATACTGCCGATGCAGTTTTCAACAATATCTGCAATGTTTCAAAATGGTGGAGTAAAGATTATGAAGGCCTTAGCTCCAGGCTGAATGATGAGTTTACCATTCTTCATCCAGGTGCACATTATTCAAAACAGAAGTTGATGGAGCTTAAACCCGGCAAGAAAATAGTATGGCTGGTTACCGAAAGTCATCTGGAATGGCTTCAAAAGAATAAAGGGGAATGGACCAATACGAAAATGATATTCGATATAATACCTGAAGGAGCTAAAACCCGGGTCCGATTTACCCATGACGGTCTTATGCCCGAAATGGAGTGTTACGCCCGGTGCTCAGAGGGCTGGGATGAGGTGATACGGGAGCGGTTAATTAACTTTATTGCGGGAAAAACAAAAACTAAAAAGATGAAATCAGCGTTCGTTTATGTAAGTTATATAAAAACTACCCCGGAGCAACTATGGCATGCGCTCACTGACCCTGCAATGGTAAAACAGTGGTGGGGAGGTGGCCTGCTTATCCAATGCGACTGGGAAGCAGGATCCCAATGGGCTATGGGCTATGATGATGGAAGACCAGCCGACTCTGGCGAAATACTGGAAATCTTACCACCTGAACGCATAGTTATTAAATGGCGTAATGAATCGAAAGCTGAATTAAAAGCAGAGGGATATACCCGTTGTGAAATAGTAATGGAACAAATGAATGAAGCGGTAAAACTGAAAATAACACATAGCATCGATTTGCCAGATTCCAGATTCATTGAGGCGGTCTCCGGTGGTTGGCCGATGATAATCTCGAATCTGAAATCACTTCTTGAAACAGGCGAAGTTGCCATGAAAGAAATTACAAACAGTTATGGCAAGGGTGATAAATAAGTGTAATTAAATAGGCTTTAATACCCGATAAAATAAACATTGGATCAATTAGACCCTTGGTTTAAAATAGACTTTCACTAGCGTTGCGTTATAAATCAAACAATTTCAATTGGTTATCGTTTTGTTCTTTGAAATATTGTAATTGAGTTGGCTGAAACAGTTGATTTATGGGCATTTTTTCAAAAATGGATATGCTCAAAATCTGTAGGACTTC
>CAILLK010000144.1 GCA_903835005.1 uncultured Bacteroidota bacterium
AACGGAGCCTCTGGTGGTTTCTGGAGTTCCAGTAATTCTATTGCAACTGTAAGCTCCTCAGGGGTAGTAACAGGTAATGGAAAAGGGGCGAATGTTATTTCTTATACAGTTTCCAACTCATGCGGAACTGGCTCCGCTACTTTCCCAATCAGTGTTGGTTTGTACATAGGCGATATTTACACCTATGCAGGTAGCGGTACTGGTGGCAATGCTGCAAATGGTGTTACAGCCTTTAACAGCCCGATTCAGGCACCGAGAGATCTGGTAGCTGATACAGCGGGTAACGTATTTTTCGTTGATGCGACAGGGAATGTAATTAAGAAAATTACCACTTCAGGCCTTATCTATACTGTAGCCGGTACTGCTGGAGTAGCTGGATCTGCAGGAGATGGTTACCCGGCTACAAGTTCATCTGTATCTCTCAGCCTTAGTGGTGGTGGTGGTGTAGTGGTGGATAATGCAGGAAACATTTATATCAGCAGTGGGGCAGCATCCAATATTCGTAAGGTAAATACATCTGGTATCATCAGCACAGTGGCAGGCAGCCTTACGGGTGTTAGTGGTGCCACGGCTTGCGGAGCATGTGGAGACAATAGCGCGGCAACCGCAGCAATTTTGTTTAACAATCTTGGTCTGGCTGTAGATACATTGGGCAATCTTTATTTTGCAGATCAGGGTAATAACAGGATACGCAAGATTTCAACTACGGGTATTATCAGCAATTTTGCCGGAAGTCCGACGAGTGTAGGTGGATACAGCGGAGATAACGGACAAGCTACAAATGCACTGCTATATCAGCCAAGGGATGTAAAAATTGACATTAACGGGAATTTTTACATTGCAGATGCCTTGAATAATGTTATCAGAAAAGTTTCTCCGGCAGGAATAATTACTACAATTGCTGGTACCGGTACTTCAGGATTCAGTGGCGATGGCGGTCAAGCTACAGCAGCCCATCTGAATACTCCTGCACGTTTGGCATATGATGGCGCATCAATGTTATATTTTTCAGATCAAACAGATCAAAGGATCAGGCAGATTAACCTTATAACAGGCATTATATCAACTGTTGCCGGTAACGGTACAAATGCATTTGCGGGCGATGGTGGTCCGGCAACAGCCGCATCAATGGAAGCACCTGCAGGGATTGGAACAGATAATTTCGGAGATTTTTTCATTGCAGAATCTGGTACCGACCATAAGATCAGGGTTGTAGCATCACCGGGAAGCCTCGCAATTCAGATAACAAGTACCGGAGGCACGCATGTTTGCAGCGGAACACCAATTACATTTAAAGCATATTCTTCTATTACGGGAGGTGAAGTTTACCATTGGCAGAAAAATCGTGTTGACGTTTCTGTTGGCACCAGCCGGAAATTTACTACAACTTCTTATTCCAATAATGACACTTTCAGATGTATAGTTTTTGTTACTCCTCCTTGCAGCAGTCCGTTTACAGATACCAGTAATGTAATGGTAATGAATGTGGATTATACTGCCAAAACAATTACCAGTTCAATTGGAGCAAATTTTACATGTGCAATAGCACAAACAATAGCCCTGCATGATACCGCTGCAGGCGGTACCTGGACTAGCAGTAATCCATTAGTAGCTCTTGTTGGCAGTTCTTCCGGTCTTTTGACAGGTGTCTTAGCAGGCACATCCAATATCACATATAGTGTAACCAATTTATGTGGTACATCAAATACCGTATCAGAATGTACTGTAACCGCGCTTCCGGCAGTTATGGCCTGGGCTGATGCTGGTGGTACTATTTCACCATCCGGAATCTGGATATCTACATTAATACTAGGTGGTGCAACCAATACTTATACCATTACCCCGTCGGCCGGATATAATATCCTAACTGTTTGGGTCGATAGTAGCACAAATGAAGGTTCTACATCTTCTTATACTTTTTCTGGTATTACTTCAAACCATACCATACATGCTACATTTGTAAAAGTAGATACTATTTTGGCGTCTGCCGGTGCAAATGGTAGTATTTCCCCATCGGGAACTACTACGGTTAACGAAGGTTCCAATCAGGCATTTACGATGACACCAGCAACCGGATATCATGTATCTAATGTGGTAGTTGATGGCAGCAGTGCCGGAGCTGTAAGTTCTTATACATTCAGTTCTGTAACAGGCAACCATACTATTAGCGTATCATTCGCTGTTAATACATATACAATTACAGCTACTGCAGGTGCCAACGGTACTATTTCACCATCTGGGGCTACAACAGTGAATTATGGTGGCAGTCAGACCTACACAATAACTCCGGCAACCGGTTATGGCATAGCCAATGTAACAGTTGATGGTTCAAATGTAGGTACCAGCAGTACTTATACTTTCAGTACAGTATCTGCAAACCATACCATCAGCGTATCTTTCTATAATTATAATATTACAGCAAC
>CAILLK010000145.1 GCA_903835005.1 uncultured Bacteroidota bacterium
ATGCGATGGAGTTATGCGGTGGGCGAAACTTATTGCTTCATCTGGGGGAGAATGTTTACCTTATGGTATCGTTGCTGATAGTTTAGGACATGTTTACGT
The DNA here is from genome assembly GCA_903835005.1 of uncultured Bacteroidota bacterium. GTDB lineage: Bacteria > Bacteroidota > Bacteroidia > Chitinophagales > Chitinophagaceae > Nemorincola. The sequence goes on from CAILLK010000145.1 coordinate 100, forward strand.
TGCAGGCTATTTTATAAATGGGGATCTATATATTGGATATGATACTTCTATTCCAATTTGGACCAATCAGGCTACCGATCTAATTCAATTTGATACATCCGGGCATTTTAATTGGTTGGACTATGTGGGCGATAATACTTTGTCTACAGAATATGGAACAGTAACTTTTGGCTCTGTTCTAACAATGGATGGCTTAAATAATGTTCATTTTTTAAACTATATGAAAACAGGGGTTCATATTACCCCAACGGTTACAAGCTTACGTGGTACTTATGATCTAGTTTACAATTCAGCAGGTACATTGATAAGTGAGACTAGGTTAGATTTAGATTCAGAATGGTGTTTAAATGGAGCAGTAATTGATCCGTCAACCAATAAATTGTATGTATCTGGTCAAATAGACCAATTTATATATGGGGGGTTCCTTACAGATACTTTTTATGCTGCGGCATTTGATGCAAGTAGAAATTTAATATGGATGTATTTTTGTGGTCATGGTGATGATGACGGAATACAAGGAGTTGTATTAGACAATTCAAAACATTTGCATTTTTCTGGCTCTGCACAATCGCCAACATTAACTACCGTAACATTCTCTTTTAATGGTGATTCTGTAATGAATACTCATTATCCCCTTTATGATATGTCTGTTATTTTGACAACTGATACAAACGGGTCACCTTTATGGATTAAACATTATGACAATAATACAGATGTTGATTATCTAAATTCAATTACTCTTTTACCTAATGGAAAGATTGCAGCAGCAGGTACTTATGCAGGATTAGTTACCGATGGAGTTGCGAGTATAGTAACACCACCAGGTGACGGGCAAGGACCTTTTCTGGTGGTTGTAGATTCCACTGGTGATTTGCAAACTATAAAACAAATTAATGGAGATGGATTTTATAATGGTGCAAATGTTATTACCTCAGATAAAGTTGGCAACCTATATGTTGGCGGATATGTTGAAGATAGCATCTGGGCAGGAACTCCCCCCATACCTGCATATCATTCTTTAGGTGGCAATACCGATTTTTTTATTATGAAATACGGTGTTAATTGTAGCTGCACTTCTATGCCAGCCGCCAACTTTACCGATACAGGCACCCATACCGTTGGAGCAACATATACAGGCACTACAGCAGGGATAGATAGTATTGTATGGAGTTTTGGAGATGGGCATACTGCAACCGGAACCAGCGTTCTGCATACCTATACAGTAGCTGGTACTTTTCAATTATGCGTTTCGGTCTATACTGATTGCGGACATGATTCTGACTGTACAAATATAGTTTTGCCCTGTGTTGGGCCTCCTGTTGCTGCTTTTACAAAAACAGGTATGCATACCATAAATGTTACCTATACCGGTACAACAACTGCGTTAGACAGTGTTTTATGGATTTATGGTGATGGGCATACGGATACAGGTCTGACAGCTACCCATACATATACCGCAATTGGAATATACCATATTTGTGCGGTTGCTTTCAACCCGTGTGGAAATGATACGGTTTGTAGATATGATACCGTTCTTTGTGTTGCTGCTCCCCTTGCATCTTTTACAGATACAGGAAGGCATACTATAGGTGGAACTTATACAGGAACGACAACCGGAGTTGATAGTATAGTTTGGAAATTCGGTGATGGAACGGAAACCACAGGAACAACTGTGCTGCATACCTTTTCAGCCGTTGGGACTTATCATGTATGCGTGATAGCCTATTCCCATTGTGGCAATGATACAGCCTGCAACTATGACACTGTTATTTGCGTTTCTGCACCAGTAGCAGCATTTACTGATACAGGACGAATTACCATTGGCACAACATATACAGGAACAACGACAGCAGTTGATAGTGTAGTATGGAATTTTGGCGATGGTACAACTTCCTCCGGAATTAGTTCACTGCATACCTATACAGCCACTGGAATTTACCATATATGTGTAACAGCTTACTCCCCATGCGGTAGTAACACTGCCTGTAAATATGACACGGTGCTTTGTGTTGCACTACCTACAGCCTCATTTACAGATACCGGAACACATCATACTGTCGGCTTTAATTACACTGGATCAACGGCTGGCCTTGATAGCGTTGTTTGGAGTTTTGGTGATGGCCATAGCGGGACGGGTATTGCACCATTACATACCTATACGGCTTCTGGCACTTATTTTGTTTGTGCAACAATCTATACGCCATGCGGTATTGATTCTGCTTGTGACAGTGTAACTGTTATTGTGCCCACAATAGTTTCAACAATTCAAAACTATGGCAATGTGAAGATTTACCCGAATCCTTTTACAGATGAATTGAATATTAGTGGGGTCGAAAAAAATACCCAATACAGGGTACTGAATATATCTGGTAATTGTTTAGTAAGAGGAACCTTCATGGTATCTAATAATACCATACAGATGAAACAATTTGTTGCAGGGGTTTATATCTTTGAATTGGTTAGTGAGAGTGGGGAAAAATCAATTATTAAATTACTAAAAGAGTAAAGGAGAATTAAGATCATTTATTGCTATTTTTATTTCAAAATCATAAAACAAAAATTATATGAAATGGTTCAGTTTAACAGTTTTATCATTCTTGTTTTCATTTGCTTCATATGCTCTAACACCGATAACAGGAATTACAGCCGTTTGTGTAGATAATACTATAACACTTAGTAATAGTACTACAGGTGGTACATGGTCAAGTAGCCTACCTGCAATAGCTACAATTGGTTCTGCTTCGGGTATTGTAACAGGCGCAACGGCTGGTGTAACAACAATTACATATGCCGTTGGAGTAAGTTATGTTACAACAACTGTTACCGTTAATCCTTTACCTGCTCCAATTACAGGAACTCCTTATGTTTGTGTGGGAGGCACTACACTATTATTTGATGCCACTCTAGGCGGATCAATGACCAGTAGTAATCCTGCAGTTGCAACAGTAGGTGTAAGCACTGATGTTGTTATAGGTTTAACCCCAGGTACAGTAACAATAACCTATACATTTATGACGGGTTGCAGTACCTTTATAATCTTTAAAGTCAATCCGATGCCTGCACCTAGAGATGGCTCAACAAATTTGTGTCTTGGCGACACAACTACAATGATTGATATAGCAAGCGGTGGAACATGGAGCAGTAGTAATATTGCAGTGGCAACTATTACATCAACCGGTCTTCTTTCAGGCATATCAACCGGAACAACAATTATTTCATATTCCCAACCTTCAGGTTGCCCTGGATCAGACACAATAACTGTTGTTCCAGCCCCCGCCACAATTACTGGAGACAGCAATGTTTGTATGGGATTTGTAACAACACTAGCAGATTCATCTTCTGGCGGTGTATGGAGTAGTAGTTCCCCTAGTATTGCTACCATTGGCTCCATTACAGGAATTGTTTCTGGATTAACAGCCGGAACAGATAGCATCAGGTACACATTAGCCGGAACAGGTTGTAGTTCCATCAAGGTCATTACTGTTGATCCCTCACCTTGTACTTCTACTGGTTTGAATGAGTTTCCTGTTGATAGAGGTAAAGTTAATTTATATCCCAATCCTTCACAAGAGTTATTAACGATAGTTGATGCAGCGGATTGTGAAATGAAGATTTTTAATTTGTTAGGACAGTTAATGCTCAATGTTAAACTTATTTCAGTAAAAGAATCATTAAAAATAGATCGGCTGGCTTCTGGAACTTATATAATCCAGATTATTTCAGATAACAAGGAACGGAGTATTTTTCGCTTGGTAAAGGAATAGGTAAAAAGCTAAATAAAGAATTGGACGTAGAACAAATAGCCGTCAAACTAAATACTGACGGCTATTTTCTTGCCTCCAATTTGTAATTTTATTTCAAGTGACGAATTAATCGTTTAAATCAGAATAATAGTTATGCTTCTAAATTTTCAAGAATTCAAAACTGCAGCGGAGCAGGTTGAAAAAATAATTTTACTTCCCAAGAATGCAGACCTGAAAATGGCGCTTATTAATTCCTCCATAGGTATAGATAAAACAAAAAAACGCGAATTCTACCAACATATGAATTCGCTATTTCTAAATATTATTTTAAATAGACTTGATGAACTTGGCACTCAGGCAGAGGAAAAAGCAATGGATGCCAGGAAAATTATAATCAGTTTAATCAATACGCCATAATTATGTTCCAATTTTGTAACGAATGTATTAATCATTATACAAACGCTCCTTCCTGGATTACGCCATTAGCGCAATCTATAAGTGCCTTTGCTGCTATCTTTGTATTTTTTGTCGCTTGGAAAAATTTAAGAGGCCTTAAACGGGCGCAATCATTACAAGCACAGATGAATCTTATTAACTTAGAAAATGACATTGTAATTAATTACACTAAATGGAAGCTTGCATACTATAATTATACATCAGAAACCGAAAAAGCAAATCCTGAGAAACTTCAATTAGTCATTATTGAGAAAAGCAGTGCCTTTGAGGTATATGTTTCTTCTGCGGATAAACTTGCAGCACTTATAGGTTCTGATTTTTTAATTGGTCAATTTGAGAATAGAGATTGGCAGAATGAATATTCTGTAATATTTAAAAAAGTCCAGCAAATCCATTTAACGGAAGATTCTATTATACCAGGTAAAGACCAGATGATAAGAAACATCAATCAATTATTAACAATGTGGGCTAAACCAAAAGATGAAAAGAAATAATTGCTACTGCTTAATTCAAGTTTTGAATCTTGATGTGGATTGGCAATATTACCCTCCAATACAACAACAAGAAAACCAAATGAATTCGGTTCTTGAATTGTTTAATTTCTCTGATATTACCAGTTGATTATTCTTTGATGTGAGGATATTGTCTTTCTAATAGGTATCCATTTGCTATTATGAGTTTTGCCGGAAGTATCAACTACTCTTATTCTGAGCTTAGACGGGGTATAGATCGTTGTAGTTAAATATTTTTCATCGACTGATTTGGTTTTATCATCCAAGTCGCTTAAATCAAATGACATGGGATTAATATTGGCTTCAAGAATAGGCGTGCTGAATTTATAGTGTTCAGCGTAGGAAAGCTTCTCAGAATAATTTTCATCTGTATTGCGTTCAATTATTTGTTTGCGCTTAATGAAATACTGAATGATGATTTTCCTGATGACTATATTTTTCTCACCTAGATTTACTATTGAAAATACCATGTAGGGGTCTGGCTCACCATTGCTAAAATACCAAACTTCATCATAATGAAATCTAATACTTCTCAATTTATCCCTGATTGTAAAATAAGCCAATACAGTGGATAGCCCCGCTGCATAAATCGCTAAAAGATCTTTGTAATCATGTGTCATTGATGTCGTAAAAATAATAAAATCATCCGGGTATTAAAACCATATAATTTTTCAGAAAACTACTTGTTTTACCAGTGGAATTATTTTTTCTTATATCAGGTTTGGCCTCATGACCAGCGAAAAATCTCCGAAAAAAGTATGGTAAAGGATTACTGAAATAATTCCTATCTTTCAAAAAAAACACGTTTACACCATGGCAAAATTTATTACCGGAACAGATCTGGAAGAAGCTGTATATAGCATCATATGGGATGCTTCACAAACCTTAATGATTGTATCTCCATTCGTTAAATTAGATGGTTATTTCAAAAAATTATTTGAAAAGCACATTGACGATCCGAAGCTTCATTTACTGTTGGTATTTGGAAAGAATGAAGGCAATGAAAGTAAAAGCCTTGGCAAAAATGACTTTGATTTTTTCAAGAATTTTAAAAATGTGAGTATAATTTATGAAGCTACCTTACATGCAAAATATTATGGTAATGAAAGTAAAGGTGTCATAACTTCAATTAATCTTCATGACTATTCTTTTAAAAACAATATTGAATTTGGGGTTTATTCTGAATTAAGTCTTTTGAACTCGTTTACTAACCAGGCAGATAAACAGGCATGGGAAAAGTGTTTGGAAATAGCAGAAAATGGAGAAGCTATTTTTATTAAAAGACCTGTTTATAAGAAGAAATTTTTGAATACTCTTACGGGAAATAAGGAATTTGTCAAATCAGAAATATTGCACGATAGTACAGACTTGATTTATTCTTTTAACATTAAAAACAGAAGCGATAGAAAACGATTGAATGACTTTCCAGATCATATTGATTCTGAGAACAAGAACGATGCAATGCCAACCAGAGAGCAGATAGAGAATGGGAAAAGCGAGACCTATACACCAGTTCAGGCAGAAACACAGTCTAGGCAAAAGCAGTATATATTACATCCGAAAGGTACAGGGTATTGTATAAGGACTGGTGCGGAAATACCGCTTAACCCTGAGCGGCCATATAGCCCTGATGCCTATAAGAGCTGGGCGCAATATGGAAATCTGGACTATGCTGAAAAATTTTGCCATAAGACAGGTCAAAAGTCTTACGGTAAAACCTCTATGAGGAATCCGATATTGCAGTAATTATTTTATAGCTAACAAATGACTTAAAATGACACAGGAAATATTAGATAAAGAGATTAAACCTTTTTTCAATAAACTTGCTGCAATTGAACAGGAAGAGTTTCTAGACCTCAAAAATTATATCAAATCCCTAAAATCATTTACTTCCAAAATTGATGAAATTAAAAAGGAACATGAAAATAGCCGGAAGATAACTAAGGAGCGGTTTAATGTTTTCACCTGTTTAACCAGACATCATCTTGAGGAATTACATAGCAAATTCCTCCACTACCTTCTTAATCCGAAAGCCACACACGATTGCGATGATTTGTTCTTGCAAGCATTTTTTAATCAGGTAAAATTGAAAGCTGAAGTTGATCCGGGCATCAATTATCAGTTTGAGAAAGCTACAGTTGAGCGCGAAAAAACAGTAAGTGTTTGGCAGCCTAATGATACCCGCTTGGATATTTATATAGACACTCCAGAATTTATCTTGGCAATAGAAAATAAAATTGAGGCTGGGGAAATGCCCGATCAAATAAAAAGGTATGCAGAATATTGCAGAAGGCAGAATAAAAAATACATTGTACTTTACCTTACAAAAACAGGCTATAAATCTGAGACGGCAGAAAATGAAAAATACCTGGCAATATCCTATAAGGATGAAATTACTAAATGGCTGGAACAAAGTATAATTAGTACCGAACAATTTCCGGTTGTCGCATCTGGCTTAAAATTTTATCTCGACATATTGAATAATAGCATTTTAAAAATACCTTCAAAAAGTGTAATCATGGACTTAGCAAAATTATTATTAGAAAAGGAAAACGTCAGCCTGTTAAAATACATGAAAGAATTTGTTGGTGCTGCTACACAAATTCGGAATCAATTAAGAATAGAATTTTTTGAAGCTGTTGCTAAGAGACTTAGCCTGCTTAATAAAGGATTCAAGCCGGTTTCATATATTTTAAATGGCATATCGGCAAATAAAATCTGGCCTGAAGTAAATCAAGGGTTGACATGTTTTGAGCCATCACTAATATTAGCTGTTGGTAGTAATTATAAAATATATTTTTGTATAGAGCATAATGGTAGTAATTTATGGTATGGATTATTTGCTGTAAATAGCATTACAGAAAAGGGAACAAATGGAAATGCTTTACCTGAAATTAAACATATAAAAGACAAAATGGCAATGAAATTGCCTGATCTAACGCTTAATGATGCCTATTGGTTTTGTACCAGATATTTTTATTTTAATGAACTTGGATTTGGCAATGATGATTTGAATTATTATTTGGCAACTGACTTAAATACAGGGGTGGAACTATTTCTTCAAGAGGTTTGTGAATACCTTACTGCATGGGAAGAGACGGTTATGGAGTACAATCTTGGAAAGTAAAATCATACCCTTTTTTTCCTTATCCACTCTGTATGTAGCTGACCCCATTTTAAGCTTGAAGTGCCTAACCTGCCAGCCTGACGAGGATGACATAGTGCTATAATCTTGTACTTTTTATTGTTAATTATTACATCGACTGGTGAGCCATAGGTTTCGGATGTTTCACCAAAATCGGACAGCTTTGAATGATCTTTATTTGAATAGAAGCGAAGGAACCACTTAATTGGCAGATCACCCAAAAGAATGATGGTGCTGGCCTGTGATGTTTCCAATTCCTTGAGTATTTCCCTACTTCTTTTTGCAGAATCCAATTCTGATTTATTGAAGTCTGGAATAGTAGCTGGTGTCAGATTGAACTGTTTTACAATTTCCGGTGTATAGTGGTTTGTTATGGCTTCTTTCTGCTTTTCATTAACTCTGGATTCAGGCAGTAAATCACTTAGCCATACATCCTTCCGTGAATAACCAAGTGGCGATAAAAAAAGATCATCGAGCGCCCTGCCAGATGGGCCGTTCATAGATTTATTAGCAGGGACAAGCAGCCTGCCCAATGCCACAGGAATTTGGATACAGTTTATTATTTCCTGTACATTTTCACCACGCCAGAAGATTTCGGGTTCGCTGGCAACGGCAAGGGCTGCAACTTTTTGTTTGCCATTCATGTCAACCCACCGGGCATGAACTGCGCTTGCATATACCCCAAGTACAAACACTTTTTTAGGAGTCTGGTCTTTCTGCTCTACTTTTTTTAGTGGTTGCCCGAACGGGAAATGAAATTGATTCATAAAATGTATTTTGTGTCAGTAACAAAAATACGCTTTGTACTTCTTTTAATTAAGTAATTACTTTATCAACAAGGGCAATAGTTCCTAAAAGATTTCGCTTATCAGCTAATAGACAACCAAAACTTTAATAGCCTTTAATAATCATTCACTATCATTAATTAGTACATAATTCATACACAATTGTCCCAGAATAAAAACAAGACAGTTTTTAATAAATCTTCTTTCGCATTTCTGGTATCAATGCACCTGCTTTGTCCATCCATTCCGGCAAGCAATAATAGTTGCCCCGTACCCCTTTCAATTTATACGGTATTAGCCGGTTGTATTGCATAGCTGAATTAAGAAAAGGGGAAATGAACTTTACTTTGCTCACCTTCTGATTTAAAATAGGCTCTCTGGGCAATAACAATGCTATAATCTCGACTGATCGCAATGGTTTATCGGCATTTGAAACTATAAAAATGATTTTACTTATCCAAGTCAGGCTGTATTCATATCCATCATCTGGTATATTGGGCATAATTAATTGCTTTCTCAGCTCCTTATTTTCCGAAATAGCATCTTTCAATTGAGACTCCAAGTCGGAAATCTGTTTTTGCTTGTCTGCCAGATTGATTTTTAGTCTTTCAAGCCTTATTTTAAGCCTTCCGGTTGAAATTTCTTTGTCTTTATCCATGCACGTAATATCAGGTTAAAACGTTGGTAATTGTTTTCAACCCAAATCTAATCATAATCTAAATAGTCACCATCGAAATCTAATTCTCGTCTAAAGGGTAGGCAAATGGTATTGATATGGTATGCAAACATAAGATGCTAAAGACTTTAACGACTGAAATAATAGTATTAAAATGTACGAATGGCTCGAGCCACTTCCCATTGATACTTCATATAAATCAATTGTGTACCATCCGGTGCCATACACCATGCTTCATCGGTCGGATCATTAATTACAGGATTCGCTTCAAATGCTTCTGAACTACTCCATAGTAGATCTGATTGAAATAAAACATGTGTTATTGGATTAGTAAGATACATTAATTCCAGTTCATTTTTTGAAGGCAAAAACCAATCTGTAAATCCTCCTCCATTATAATTACGACATACCATAGCTGCATAATTGCCCTGACCTAAGGCACGAATAATCGCATCGGTATTGCTCGCTCCAGCACCAACTGCTGTATCAACTGCACCACTAATAAATACAGTATTGTCAGGATAAATGTAGCCACCTCCAGAAACAAACCAGCCTATATTAACTGCTTGATGATTTAATGCGCATACAAAACCATGCCTTTTAGTCGAATCTAAATAGAAAATAATCCCGCCAAAGGCAGTATCACCTATTTTCAAGTTACATTCATTAATATTGGTGCCATATACTAAATAGCAAGTATCAAAAGCTGCTGGAGCTAACGATCACTGACGGGCATAAAACCCGATATTTAATGAACCACCCAGCAATGCAGGTATTTTTCCGGCAAATTTAAAAAACTGTTCAAATGATTTGAAATATAGATTATCCAAAACTTCTGATGTACCAAAACATTGAGCCAAGCTTTCTACGTTATCAAATGTAGCTTCACTTATGGTGTATATAATTGATTCATTGCTTCCTGCATCGCTCAGGTCTTTCACTTGACCATATATATTTAGTCCTATATTGCTTATACATGAGACGTTTTTTTGATCGGCGAAGGGCAAAAAATAACCTAATACCATTAATCCTAACGATTTACAATTTTCCTCCAACGCTTCGGTATATTCAACGCTTCCATCTTCATTCCCAGGAAATCCTGTTCTTATTCTAACTTCAATTTGACCATCAGGAAAAGTAAAAGGATAATTATCATTAGGGTTTGGGGCATAAATAAGAGTTCCCTTTCCTACTAGTAAATCTTCAATTGAAGCAGGGAATGCCTGCTCACCGTCAAGCACAATTTTTTTGATTCTATGTCCATTTTCATAAATTCCAGTCACAGTACAAAAACAATTTTCTCCATTGTAAAAAGTAAAATCCCTTCCTATGTTATCAAAGGTAATCGGTGAATTAGCAGGTGAGTTTAAAGGTTTTGTTGTCTTTCTATGAGATACACTTTGAAAAAGTGCTCCTAGCTTTTGTTGTAATAAAACATTAGTTGTATCAAATAAATTTTTACCGGAATTGAGATTACTTTTAATTGCTGATTCTAATTCAGAAAGATTAGGATCACTTAGTATCTTCGAAATTAATAATTGTTTGCCATTTGGTGATAATGATAAAACGTTTGGTGTATTCATGATCATTGCTAATGCTGTAGATGCAACGGAAATACTAAAGTCTGTATTACCAGGTATATTGTAACCCATCATTACAACATTTCCATTGCCAGAAGTTACCAAGGTAGTATTGTAGACATTTTCATATGCCTTTACCTCGTATTTTCCATTTATAACTTGATTGATATCTATCGGAGAAAGAACTTTAAATGTATTTACATCTAAGGTTGTGGTACTGTCTGGTAAAATGACATTTCCCGATATTTTGCTTACTAAGATTGCGGGATTTGAGGGGCTTTTTGCCTTCTTGCAGCTAAAAGGAAGGAGAGAAATAATTAGAAGCAGAAATAACAGTAAATTTTTCATGTCTATCTTGTTTAAAACATTAAAAAAGCAGTTAAAATTAATCCAAAAATTTTGTTTGTTTTATCTTCACCATAGACTTTATGCACGATTTGTGTTAATACTTCCAATTATAACATAAAAAAGCCAGCCGGAGAACAGTCCAGCCCATATAAACTGGAACGTTTACCTATATCCATCCCAATTTCCCCATTAATCGCTCTTAATGATAATTTACTTTCTTTCACTAAAAATCAATAATCCCACATATCTCCCGTAATTCTCCCGCAATTAACCTTTTAGAGGAATATCTTTTTCGCTATCATTAATTAATTCATAATTAATAACAATTATCGCAGAATAAAAACAAAACAGTTTTTCATTAAACTATGCACCAATAGTCAATTTGGAGAATAAAAAAAGCGGTGAATTCAATCACCGCTATTAGTTTGCAAGTATAGTAGACTAAGAATTGATTGTTACCTTTTTATTACGCTGCTTTCTTATTTAACATGAAGGTTATAGCCTGAGATGCTATTTCTTCTTTGGTTTTCACTTTACCCTGGCCTATCCATTGTTGAAGTTCCGACACTCGGAAATAAAGCTTATTCCCTTTCTTAAAATGTGGAATAAGTTTTTGAGAAGTTTTCTCGTAGAGAGTAGCTTTTTTCATTTTAAGAAAAATGGCTGCCTGTCCTACATCAAGGATTTCAGGTTGCTGTTGTTTTAATGCACCTTCTTCACCAGATAGGATTTCTTGAAGGACATCTTTCAGGAATTTCTTGAATTCCTGCTCGCTAATGTTAGTCAAAAATTGTACACTCATTGCTTTACCGGATTTGGTTTTCCGGGGAAGCAACAAAGGTCTTACTGTTTCTTATGTCTGTTTCGGTACTTGAAGGTTCTTGAATGAATGATACCTTCTATCCCTCTGGTTTTACCTGGTCTTCTATGAATTTGAGCAGGTTATTCACTGCTTTGGTAACAGTATCAATGTTTTTGCTGTTAGCCAGTCTCACAACTTCAGACTTATTCAAATTTTGCCGGATGGTATCAGCACTGTATCCGGTTAGAACGGAAAATGCCCTACCTGCTTCCTTGTTATTAAGTAACTCGTCTTTGAGTATTATCTTGCTCTCCCGCAGGCAGTATATAAAAAGGGCTGTTTGCTCCTGATTAAGACAGGTTATTTTGTCGTCCCTTTCCCGCTTAAGCTTTCCTTTAGTTTTTGCTTCTGCCTCTCCTAATAAGGTTGGCTGCCTTTCCAGTTCAGCAATCCATTCATTTATTGTTTCAAGTTGTTCTGGCTGCAACAGTTTTTTGCCATGTTTCCTCAGAGTTAATCTTAGGAAACGTACAAAATCTGTTTTAACATCGCTGTAGGTTTGTAGGAAATTGTTTAAGAGGTTATCCAGTTCAAGTAAGTCGGTTTGCCTGAGTTTGTAAGTAAAGAAAAGGTCATAAAATGCATCAGCCTGAGTGATTTCATAGTCGTCCCATAAATCAAACCAAGCAACATCATACTCATCATTTGCTTTTTTCTTCCTTCTGCCAAAGCATACAAACCTGTCTGGAAAAGAACATTTTATAGCATCCATTGGCTGCATTCCACCTTCTATCAATCGTTGTACCTCCTGTTCATCTTTGAGTGTTGTAATCAGATTGTCTTCAAAAATAAAATGATCCTTTATCCGGAACATGTACAAAACTGCCTGACAATATTCTTTAAAATGGTCATGGAAACCAAAATATTCTCCTGCTGTAAGGTTGTTAAGATTAATGCCGTAATATCTTTCAGCCATGCTTCAAAAGTATGATTTGTTTTTGGCTTTTACTGATGGTGTATTGAAGTAGCTTTTACTTTAAAAGCCCTGTTTTAAATTGCCTGAACTGCTAATAAATGGTTGAGACTCACTTTTGTTATTTAAAAAAGCGGCAAACAAAATTTCACCGCTTTTTTATGTCCTCTAAAAACAACCTACATTATTCGTGCTCTGAGCGCCATTTATTTTAGGCTGCTTCGGGCGTTGCTTTATTAAGCATCGGTAAACCATTAATTGCAGCCTTCTTCTTACTATCCCTTACGTGGGCATATATTTGAGTTGCGCTGATACTCTTATGTCCAAGCAATTTAGAAACAGTCCATAGATCGCCATCAGGGCTATTTTCCAATACGTTTGTTGCGAAGGTATGACGGGCAGTATGGAAATGCATTCGTTCAGGATCAATACCAGCAGCGGTTGCCCATTTTTTCAATGCGATATTCACTTTGGAGTTCATTAAACCTTTTACAGTATCGGTTTCTTTTACCATCGGGAATACATAAAGGCTCCTTGTTGAGTTTGCCAGCATTTCTTCTTTCCTTTCCTTAAGTATAGCTATTGCCTGGCCAGATAGAGGCAGATATTCGATATCATCTGTCTTTTCCTGTTTAAAATGCAGGAACCATTCCTCCTCGCCATCTATAGTCTTTATAATTATTTCTGACCATCGAAGCGGATTTACATCGCTCCATCTCAATCCCGAAAAACAGGAAAATAAAAAAGCCTGTTTAAATTGTAGTTTTATTTTGCAGGGAGTATCTGACAAAAGTTGCAACTCATCCAATGTAAAGGAGTTTCTGTAAACAGATTGCCGCTTAATTCTTTCATGGCGGGGGATTTTGCGTATCGGGTTTTGTATTATTATATCCTGCCTTACAGCTTCTTCAAGGGCTGTGAAAATGTTTTTAATATAATCTGCCGCAGTGTTATTTCCCACTTTGGAAAGCAGGTAACGGGAGAACTCCTTTATCAATTCGGGGGTCATTATGTTGAATGGTATTGAACGGTTATTTGAAAAGTTCCTGAGGTGCATTAGAACGGCTTTGTTGCGCTTACCTCGCAGGTTTCTTTCTTTCACATACAGCTCAAACCATTGAATAAAATCAGCCTTGCACTTTACTTTGTCTATAAGCCCGTTATTCTGGACAATTAATTCATTCTCCCGCTGTACTCTTATTTCCTGAGCAAATCTTCTTTTTTCCTTGTCTTGTGGTGTAGGGCGGGTTTTGTTGATATGAATATCAAGAAATTCATACCAGCGTTTCTTGTTATGATAAATGTCAAGGTAAAGTGATACCTGACCTGTTCCCAACTTTTTCTCTCTTAAATGAACTCCCATTGTTTTTGTTTTATAAAAGGTTTGCGATTACCTTTATGCAGCACAATTTTACGACTGCACAAAGGCTTTATTTTGGTACCTGAACATTCATGAACCTTAGAAAATGCCGAGTAACAAGGGAGTAACGAAAACTACATAAAAGTATAGAAGCGGGCATAAGCCAACCTAATTTGACTTATGTCTAACTGATTGATTATCTGTGATAAATTGGGAGGGATTCTTTTTGTTTCGGTATAACTTATTCCCTAAAGGGGAACCAGGAATTGGGCTACTGCACAAAAATTTTACTGTACCTCGAAATTAAGCAAATTAGTTTCCAGATATCTTAAAATCAATTGAAAATGACTCTAATTGTAGCATTAAGAAAAATAATCCCGATAGTAATTCTAAGATTGTCTAAGAACAAAAGCTAAATTTGCAGTTCCCCTTTAGGGGTTCAGGGGTATGCCTTTTATAACAGCACATAAGATACATAACGGGCGGGAATGGATGCCTGATAATACGGTACTGGAAGTTTCTGAGACAGGTACAATATTATCTGTTATTAACGGGCCACATCCTGAAGCGGTCTTCTATGAAGGTGTGCTGGCGCCGGGCTTTGTGAATGCCCATTGCCACCTGGAACTATCGCACATGAAGGGGGTGGTGCCTGAACATACAGGGCTGATCCCTTTTCTGAAAACAATACCTAAGCATAGAAACGACTTTACCGAATTGCAAAAAAGTAAAGCAAGGCATAACGCTTATGAAGAACTGCTGCAGAATGGAGTAGTTGCCGTTGGCGATATCTCCAATTCTACCGATACACTTGATATCAGACTGCGGGATAAGCTGCATTTCCTTACTTTCATAGAAGCTATTGGATTTAATGAGGATCGTGCTGATATTGCATTTGGATATGCAAGCCAGAACTATAATGCTTTTGCTGAGCAGCAGTCTGGTAAGTTTCAGCTAAGGCAAGCGATAGCGCCACATGCTCCCTACTCCGTTTCCCGTTCCTTATTCCGAAAAATAAATGCGCACAGTCCCGGCAGTACTATTACTATACATAACCAGGAAAGTAAGGCAGAAGACGAGTTCTTTCTATCCGGAACAGGCGGTGTAACAGAACTTCTTGGCTCGCTGAGTATTGATTACAGCGCCTTCAGGCCTTCCGGCAAATCTTCTTTACAGACTTATCTTGATACAATCACAACCGATCATTCAATGATATTTGTGCATAACACTTATACTCAGAGAGAAGATGTGCAGTATGCCAAAAATAAACTTGATAAAACGTTCTGGTGCCTGTGCCCTAATGCCAACCTTTATATAGAAGGCCAGTTGCCCGATATAAATATGCTGCTGGAGGAAGGTGCCTATATCTGCATCGGTACTGATAGCCTTGCATCCAATCATCAGTTGTGTATATTATCTGAATTGTACACAATCAAGCAGCATTACCCATATATTGATTGGGAATTGCTTCTGTGCTGGGGTACCCTAGGGAGCGCCTGTGCGCTGCAAATGCAAATTCAAACCGGGCATATTAGTGAAGGGTTAGCACCTGGCATTAACCAGATTTTGTTGCTCGACGAAACGGGGGTAAAGCCTGTGGTGAAAAGGATATTTTAGGGGCACCCAGATGTCCCACACTTTGAAAGTGTGGGACACCTTAGGAAATTACCCTTTCACTGCAGTATACAAAGTAGTAATCCCAAATGTCAATGGCCTTGCAATGGCATCCTTAAATCCGCAGGCAGAGAGAATATTACAAAACTTTTTCCCTTCAGGAAAAGCCATTACAGACTCCGGGAGATAAGTGTACGCCCTGCTATGTTTGGAGACCAGCTTGCCCAAGGTGGGCAGAATAAAGCGGAAGTAGAATTTGTAAAACTGTTTTACGGGGAATTTTGCCGGGTGAGAAAATTCCAGTATTACTACTTTGCCTCCGGGGCGCAGCACCCTGCTCATTTCTTTAAGACCAGCCTCGAGGTGCTCAAAATTGCGCACACCATATGCACACATTACTGCATCGAACTCCCCTGCAGAAAATGGTAGTGACTCACTGTCGCCGGTTTGGAGGGTTATTATCTTTGCAAGATCCTGCTTATTTATTTTCTTCCGGCCCACTTCCAGCATCTGGTCGGCAATATCGATGCCTACTATCCGTTCCGGCTGGAGTTTGGATGCCGCGATAGCCATATCGCCGGTGCCGGTGGCTACATCTAAAATGGATTGCGGATGGGCTGATGATACCTCTGCAATTGCCTTTTTGCGCCAGCCCTTATCAATACCCAACGATAAAAAATGATTCAGAAAGTCGTACCGGCCGGATATATTATTAAACATCTCCGCTACTTGCTCTTTCTTGCTTAAATTTGATGCCTGATCCGGCACGATTTTTGCCGCCGGGTTGATTTCGGTTATTGATTGCATTAGTGCAAAAGTACGTTATTAGTCTTAAGTCTTAAGTCGAAAGTCTGAAGTCTGAACACTAAATAACAGAATCGCGATCTTAAATTTTTCAATTATTCTCTCGATAGCGCCCTGGCGCCTTTGCGTGAAACCTCTTTAATTTAAATGGAAATAACTAAAGCAATATACGTTATCAGCAGCCCGAGTGTGGAAGGCTGCCCTAAGCCCGACAAGCCGGAATATGCCTTTATTGGCCGTTCGAATGTAGGAAAGTCTTCGCTGATCAATATGCTTACCCGTAATGCAAAACTGGCCAAAACATCGAATACACCGGGCAAGACCCAGCTCATTAACCACTTCCTGATCAACGGTGATTTTTATATAGTTGACTTGCCCGGTTATGGATTTGCCAAAGTATCGCAGAGTACCCGGGCTACCTGGGAAAAAATGATTGCCAATTACCTGCAGAAACGCACCAATCTGGTAACGGTTTTTGTGCTGCTCGACAGCCGGCATGAACCTCAGGAGATAGACCTCGCCTTTTTGCGCAAGCTGGGCGAATGGGAAGTTCCTTTTAATATGATCTTTACCAAGGCCGATAAAACCACTCAACGCGAAGCTGCCAAACATGCCCGACACTTTGTTGAGGCCATGAAAACAGAATGGGAATTCATTCCACGCAGTTTTATGAGCAGCGCCATTAAATTTCTGGGTCGTAAGGAAATACTTACTTACATTGATGAACTCAATAAGGAGTTTGTTGTACCGGAGGTGGTCAAAGGGGAGTAGAAGTATAAATCAGATGTTTTGAGAGGCAAATCACAAAGTTACTTTTGCGATTTGCCCCGCTTTATGCTTCAACCATTCATTTTTATCAATGCCCTATTCACGATAATGCGTCAATAATACCCAGGAATTCATCGGCCTTGAGTGAGGCGCCTCCGATAAGGCCACCATCCACATCGGCACAGGCGAATAGCTCGGCAGCATTAGATGCTTTGCAACTGCCGCCGTAAAGAATGGACATATTCTCAGCCGCTTCTTTACCGTATTGCTTTGCTATTACACTGCGGATGTGCTCGTGAATATCCTGAGCCTGGGCTGATGATGCAGTACGCCCGGTACCTATAGCCCAGATAGGTTCATAGGCAAGCACTATATTAACCAATTGTTCCTCACTTAAGTGAAACAGTCCGGCTTTGATCTGACTTTCGACGAATGAATTCTGCGTATTGGCATCCCTTATTTCAAGTGGCTCGCCGCAACAGAATATAACTTTGAGTTCGTGAGTAAGCGCCTGGTTTACTTTCTTAGCCAGTGTGGCATCATCTTCCTTGAAGTAAAGCCTTCTTTCGGAGTGGCCGATAATTACATATTCTACCTCTGCGCTCTTGAGCATTGCAGCAGAAATTTCACCTGTATATGCGCCTGAAGCTTCGTGGTGGCAATTCTGAGCAGCCAGGTGAACATCGATCATACCGGCAAGCTGCTCGGCTGTCTGGGTAAGGTGAATGAATGGAGGGGCGAGTATTACCAGCTTATCATCATTAAGAACAGGCATTCCGTTAAACAGGTCGTTGACCAATTCAGCACCCTGGTTCAATGTAAGGTTCATCTTCCAGTTGGCCGCCACAATTTTTTTACGCATAATAGTTGTCTGATTATTTAAACAAGGGCGCAAAGATACGATTGAGCATGGGTTTTACCTATACCTGAGGAGAATCAGGTGCAAATAATACCAATTGGACAAAATAAAACGTCCCTGGAAAATCTCACGCACAGGCGCGAAGTCGCAATTTGCAAAGACCCTAATTAAGACCGCAAATCCCCATAATACCGATTTCAAATGGCTTTTTGGTGTTTCCCCGGCAAATAATAAATCAATAACTTTTGATTTTAGGGCTGTTGTCAAAAATATGCCGGTACATATCTGTCTCTGCCTGTGATAATTTCTGACTCCGTCTGGCCATCATCCGGCCGGCGGTTTCCATTGCTTTGCCAAATTCATACGGTTTGCTCCCTTCAGCCACGCCCCAGGAGAAGGAGGGAATAAATTTATCTGGAAAGCCACCTCCGAAAATATTGCTGGAGACGCCAACAACGGTACCGGTATTGAACATGGTATTGATACCGCATTTGGAATGATCGCCCATCATCAATCCGCAAAAGGTGAGCCCTGTGGATACCGATTTTCCGCTGGCTTCGTGCCAAATCTTTACTTCGGAATAATTATTTTTAAGGTTGGAGCAGTTGGTATCGGCACCCAGGTTGCACCACTCCCCTATTACTGCATTGCCCAGGTAGCCATCGTGGGCCTTATTGCTGTTGGCGAAAAACACTGCATTGTTTATTTCACCACCTACTTTACAACCCGGCCCTATGGTAGTGGCGCCATATATTTTGGCGCCCATTTTTATTACAGCATGCTCACCAACCGCCAGCGGGCCACGAATCAATACCCCTTCCAGTACTTCTGTATTTTTACCTATATAAACGGGGCCTGTACTTGCATTGATAATGCAACCGGCGCATATGTTTGCGCCTTCTTCAATAAACAGATTCTGATGTCCGGTTACCGTGACATTTTCAGGAACCGGAGCACTTTTTCGCCCGGTGGTAATCAGGTCGAAATCGTCTCTTACAGCCCTGTCATTTAAGGCGAAAATATCCCAGGCATTTTTGAGCACGTATACTTCTTCGTGGCAGAACTGAGCAGGGAGCGTAAGCAAATGCTCAGTCAATTCTTTTAGTGAAAGGCTATTCAGCGGTATTCTGGCAGCTATTACCAGGTTTGCCTTAACGAGTGCCTGACCCGGCTGTAATTGAAAAATAGCATTGGCCAGTGCTACACTTCCGAAAACTGAACCGCTTATATAAATATTATCTTGCCCGGCATTAAGCGGATACACTTTTTGCATATATTCTTCGGTTAGGGTTCCGGTAGTAAGCGGGCTACCATCCTGAGCGTAGGTCGCCGAATGTGCGTATGTAGCTTTTTGTAAGCACTGCTCCCAGCGCTGGCGCATGGTCAATATCCCGCACCTTATATCGGCAACCGGCCTGGTATGTGTAAAGGGCAGTAAATGCGGCCGGGATGAGTCATCGAATAGAATATAATTCATTTTTGCAGTCTAAAGTTTTTAGTAGTTAGTAGCCGGTAATTAGTACGAGGTACAAAAGTAAAAAATATAGTCGCGATAAACCGGAAATAAAAACAAACGCCACCCGGTGAGGGGCAGCGTTTGGAATGTGAATATTGTATCTGAAAGCAGATTATGCTTTTTTCTCGTAGCGTTTTTTGAACTTCTCAATACGGCCTGCGGTATCCACAAACATAGATTTACCGGTATAGAAGGGATGCGAAGTATTCGATATTTCGACCTTTACCAGGGGATATTCGTTACCATCTTCCCACTGAATCTTCTCTTTGCTAGGAGCAGCCGAACGGGTTAAAAATGTACTCTCGTTGGAAGTGTCTTTGAATACTACAAGACGGTATGATTCCGGATGAATTCCTTTTTTCATTTTTCAGTTTTTTAATGCATGGTTTTTGCCATGCGTGATTTGAGTGTGCAAAGTTATGGAAATAAAGCTTGCCAGCCAATTTTATTGTGCCAAATACTTTTTGAGGTCATTTTCACCTTCTTCGGCCGTATTGTATTTACCTAATATTTTTCCATCAGGGCCTATTAAGAAGGCCTGTGGAATGTACTGGATACCATAAGTCTGGGTAACCTTAGAACCCCATTGTGAAGTAGGCAGATCGGCCATCTGATAAGGCCAAACCAGGCCATCGTGGGCAATAGCGTTGACCCAGGCATCTTTATTCATATCCAGCGAATAGCTGATCACCCGCAAGCCATTTTTGGCATTTTTGAATTTTTTGCCAGAATATTCTTTATACATGCGCACAAGGCCCGGATTTGCATGACGGCAAGGCCCGCACCAGGATGCCCAGAAGTCGAGTATAACGTAACTGCCCTTATTGATTTCGGATAAGCGGAGCGTCTTGCCTTTGGGATCTTTGGTAGACAGATCGGGCGCCTGCTGGCCCAGTTTAATAAAATCATTGTTGAAGTTCTGCCCAAAGGCAGTAACCATACTTAGCGATAATGCGAGTGTAGTCAGTATTCTTTTCATGTTTATTTTTATGTGCTGTAAATGTAAGGCAATAATTGATCAGAATCATTACTTACTCATATCAGAAAGTTAGATAAAAGTGAAAATTGGAATAGAAAGAAACTTATAATTATATTAAATTGTATTTGCGCAATATATTTATAAAGTCAGGATTATCATCTACTTTGCCAGCCATGCTGAAGTTTAAGTGGTAGCGACTGTATAAGTAATTGGTTTCCAGCCTGATGACTCCTAATTGTTTTTCATTTACCTGAAGCGTCCAAATCGCGCATATATAACTATTGGAGTTTCACCTTGGTATTACATTAAACTTATCTGTGCCTGCAATACGCTCCAGTTCTGAGCCAATGGGCAAATGTAGATAAGGGATAATAGCAGGGTCGTAATTGGCAATTGTATTTAGCGCATAGATGGCCAGGTTCTCTTCATCATCTACATACTCATCGGTTTCGGTACCTGAAAAAAACTGCCAGCCACTGTCGCGGTCATTGTCTGGATCATCTCTAAACATGTGGCCTACCTTCATACCATCTACGGTAATTTTATCTGAGGCTATGCAGCCGAGATTGGTTTCCAAATTGTTTACTATTTCTTCCATAGATAGTTTGATTTTTTTCTCCTGAGACATAATTCGCTTATTTATGTGTGCAAATGTAAAGAAGTCCAGAAATAACAAGATTAAAATTCAAAAGCTTTTCGAGAGCCTAATTGTGCAACACCTGCGAGTTGTGGCACAACTATGGGAGCTTCTGCAACTGAGCCTTTGCGCTGAATTCCACCTTACCCTAAGATGAATTTGCTACTTGGAGAGATTTTCTGTTATAACAAAGGAAAGTGGTTTTGATGGAACCAGTTCGGATAGATGCCCATAGGCAAAAAGCCCCGGAAAAACCGGGGCTCACACAATATCAATCCAAATTAGTTATTACTTCTTAAACTGAGGAACGAGTTCCAGTACCAGTTTCTTCATCTGGGCGATGCCATCTTCGGGCAGGTTGCCTTTTTTGAATTCAGCCAATACGCCGGGTAATTTCAATTCCATCTGCTGTAAAAATGTTTCTTCAAAAGCTTTTACATTTTTAACAGGCACTTCGCGCATCAGATTGTTGGTACCGAGGTAAACGATAGCTACCTGCTTTTCTACGCTGTACGGATTGTACTGGAGTTGTTTCAGCATTTCCACGTTGCGGCTACCTTTATCAATTACATTCTTGGTTGCGGCATCGAGGTCGCCACCGAACTTGGAGAAGGCTTCCATTTCGCGGAAGAGGGCCTGGTCGAGTTTCAGTGTACCTGCCACTTTCTTCATTGATTTAATCTGCGCATTACCACCCACACGGCTTACGGAGATACCCACGTTGATAGCGGGACGGATACCGGAGTTGAACAGGTTCGACTCAAGGAATATCTGGCCATCGGTAATGGAGATCACGTTTGTAGGGATGTAGGCTGATACGTCGCCGGCCTGAGTTTCAATAATCGGCAATGCGGTCAGTGATCCACCACCTTTGACCATGTGGCGGATGCTTTCGGGAAGGTCGTTCATCTGCTTTGCCACGCCATCGTTGCCGATAACCTTGGCAGCACGCTCGAGCAAGCGGCTATGCAGGTAGAATACGTCGCCGGGATAAGCCTCACGGCCCGGTGGGCGGCGCAGCAGCAGCGATACCTCGCGGTAAGCCACAGCCTGCTTTGAAAGGTCGTCATAGATAACCAGCGCCGGCCTTCCGGTATCGCGGAAGAACTCGCCAATGGCAGCGCCCGCAAATGGTGCGTAGAACTGCAACGGAGCAGGCTCGGAAGCTGAGGCTGCTACTATGGTAGTATATGCCATAGCGCCGTTTTCTTCGAGCGTCTTCATTACTCCGGCCACTGTTGATGCCTTCTGGCCAATAGCTACGTAAATACAGTATACAGGCTTGCCTGCTGCAAAAAATTCCTTCTGATTAATGATGGTATCAATACAGATAGCGGTTTTACCGGTCTGGCGGTCGCCAATAACCAGCTCACGTTGTCCGCGGCCGATAGGAATCATCGCGTCAATGGCTTTGATACCTGTCTGCAGTGGTTCCTTTACAGGCTCACGGAATAGAACGCCCGGGGCTTTACGCTCCAGCGGCATTTCGTAAAGCTGGCCTGCAATCGGGCCTTTACCATCAATAGGTTCGCCAAGGGTATTCACCACACGGCCCACCATGCCATCGCCAACCATGATAGAGGCGATTTTGTTGGTGCGCTTTACGGTATCGCCTTCGCGGATCTCCATATAGTCGCCCATCAGTACCACACCCACATTGTCTTCTTCCAGGTTCAATGCGATGGCTTTTACGCCATTGTCGAATTGCACCAATTCGCCCTGACGTACGCCGTTAAGGCCATACACGCGGGCAATACCATCTCCTATCTGCAATACAGTACCTACTTCTTCAAGCGTAGCTGCACTGTCGACGTGGCTCAATTGCTGGCGCAATATCGCCGATATCTCATCCGGTTTAATATCAACCATGTTTTTTTATTTAAAGTCTTAATTATAGTCTAAAGTCGTTAGTATTTAGTCTAAAGTTTATTTCCTAATTGTCTAATTGGCAAATTAACCAATTTTACTCTCATAGCTCTTATCAATCACCTTATCTCTGAAATCATGCAGGCTTTTGCGTACACTTGCATCATACAGTTTATCTTCCACCTCTATTACAAATCCACCAATAAGCCGCTCGTCAACCAGGGTTTTCAGATCCACAGTATCGGAGGGCATGTAAGCAGCTATCTTGTCTTTAATATTGCTTTTGAAAGCATCACCCATTGCGGTTGCTGTAGTTACTTTTACTGTACGGATGTTTTTCAGGGTATTGTATTGCAACTGGAATGCAATGGCAATTTCGGGTAAGTTTGATTCACGGCCCTTTGCAACCAGCAAATTCACAAATACCTGTGTCAGTTCGCTCACATTGCGGCCTTCCAGAAGCAGGCGCACCACATTCATTTTCTTGTCGCCATGAATAACAGGGCTACGCAGCATAACAACAAAATCATGGCTCTGCTCACAAATACTGTTGAGCAGCTGCATATCTTTAAGCGTATCCTCCACACTGTTCCTTTCTATAGCCAGGTCCAGCAGTGATTTCGCATATCTTGTCGCGAGGCGCGGGTTTTGCATGTTTTTCTAATTTGGTAATTTGGCAATTTGGTCATTCGATAATCTGGCAATCCGGCAATGTTATTGGCACATTGTCTCATTGCCAAATCGGCTAATTTAATTTAATATCATTCGACAGCATCTGCATATAGGCTTCCTGCCCATCGGCGGCATTGAGCTGCTTGCGCAGAATCTGCTCGGCAACTGAAATGGCAAGACTGCCGATCTGGTTTTTCACTTCTGTGATAGCGGCCATTTTCTGCTGCTGAATCTGGTGCTGTGCATCAATGATAATCTTATTGGCCTCAGTTTTAGCCTGCTCCTTAGCTTCACCTACTATCTTGTCGCGTGTTTCTTTAGCTTCACGCAGCATGGCAGTGCGCTCTTCGCGGGCCTGGGCCAGGAGTTTTTCGTTATCAGCCTTCAACTGGCTCATTTCAGATTTAACGCGCTCTGCGGTAGCGATAGAATCAGAAATACCTTTTTCGCGCTCGCCCAGCGAATCAACGATTGGTTTCCATGCAAACTTGCGCAGAATGAAAAATACAGTAAGGAACGCGAGCAGCGTCCAGAAAAATAACCCGAAATCCGGTGTAAGTAAATCCATAGTAAAAACCCCCTGCCCCTGAAGGGGGGTACGTTGGGGTTACGTTTTGAGCTCTGTACACTAATTTGGCGTATCTGAGCGGTTAACAAATATAAATTAAGATCTAAAAAAGTTTAATTAACCCCGGCCGCTGAAGCGAAGCACCCTATGCGCTCCCCTCAAGGGGCCGGGGGTTGGTTCTTAAAGTACCATGGCCAAGAAGCCTACGATAATTGCGAACAGTGCTGCTCCCTCTACGAGGGCTGCTGTAAGGATCATGTTAGCGCGGATATCGTTAAGCGCTTCTGGCTGACGGGCGATAGATTCTACCGCACCTTTACCAATCTGGCCAATACCAACACCAGCACCAAGAGCTGCGATACCAGCGCCTATTGCGCCACCACCTTTAGCCATCCCGTCTGCTGCCAACATAACTACGTTCATTAAAACTGACATATATATGGATTTTGATTAAAAAAAACTACTTTATTGTTACTTAATTATTCTTACTGATTCCTGTTTTCTTTTTTCTTTCTCTTCCGGTCAATTACCTTAAGACTAAAGACTTTAGACTCAATTAATGGTGCCCTTCAGCTACATGCCCATGTTCTGCTTCGTGCGGATCTTCCATTGACTGACCAATAAACACGGCTGTGAGATTGGCGAAAATGAAAGCCTGCAGAGCACCTACCAGCAACTCGAGCAGGAACATAAATATAGAAAAAGCCAGGGAAACCGGAACAAAAACAACACCAACATACCTGTTAAGAACAGCGAATATGAAGATCATGCTGATTACCGCCAGGATCATGATGTGACCTGCAATGATGTTGGCGAAAAGACGTATACACAATGCCATCGGACGGATAAACAGAGAAAGAATCTCGATAGGTACCAGCAGGAACTTAATGCCCAATGGAACGCCCGGAGGATTGATCAGGTGCATCCAGAAATGTTTTTTACTGCTGGCAAGTATTACTATGAATGAGAGTAATGCCAGGCAGGCTGTAACTGCGATGTTACCGGTAAAGTTGGCGCCACCAGGCAACAGGCCCAGCAGGTTATTGATCCAGATAAAGAAGAATACACTGATGAGCAGCGGGAAGTATTTCTGGTATTTATTGCCCAGGTATGGTTTTGCCACCTCATCACGGATAAATATGATGATAATCTCCAGTACATTCTGGAAGCCTTTAGGGGCAGTCATAATGCCGTTTTTCTTGTACATTTTTGCCGAGCTGAGCGCCAGCCAAAGCAAAAGGAAGACAGAAATAAACATGGACAATACATTCTTGGTAATAGACAGGTCGTAGAGCGGTGAGCCATCGAAAGAGAGGATTCTTTCTTTCATTGCACCTTTTTCGAGATGGAAACCTTCATAGCCTTCGCCTTCCATAATTTTGGAGGACATAAAGCAAAATAACCCTCTGGACGGGCTATAAACGATGCAAGGCAACGGGAAAGCAATTTCGGTTGGTTCGCCACCCTGATGGGCGATTGAAAACAGATGCCATTCATGGCAATCGGCGATATGGCCAAAAATAACTTTGGCTACGTCGAGTTTATTCTCTTCTTTTTTACCTTCAGCAGGCAAATTTGCCGCTTCTGTCTTATTTCCTTCAGTTTGAGCAGTTGCAGAATAAGACACTCCAAAAACCGTGAAAGCCAATACCAATAAGGAAAACAGCCGTTTAATACCCATTACCTGCTTTGAAATTTTGTGCAAAGATAAGAGTTTTGAGTTCAAAAAAAAGTAGTTTTTGAGATAACTCCCGAAATCTTATTGCAGTTATGGTGTTTGATATACCTGAGCCCATGGAGCCCATGAATCCTGGTATTCTAAATCATAAATAATTCTGTTGCTGGTAAAATAAAAAGTAAGTATCAGGGCAATGCGCCCCGGTCTGGAACCTATAAATACGAGAGAATAACTATTACTGCTATAAAATGATAAGGTATCAGAACCGATTGAAACGGTTAAAGGATCAATAATATTTACTGCAAACGATACATCGGGATATGGCGTGATGGTTCTTACCGTATCGATAGAACTGGTTAATGTATCGTGCCATACCCTTACCCCTCCCATAAGCGAGGTGTAAACGGGATCACTAACTACATTCAGTGTTTTGCTTACTGACTGGTTATTATCTTTATTTACCAGTTTAACTGTATAGCTTCCGGTTGCTGAATAAATGTGTGCAGGGCTAGCCAGAGTTGATGCAGCCCCATCGCCGAAATCCCAGGAAAGTGTGCTGGCCGGCAGTGTATTACTCTGAAAAACCACTGTATCTCCAGGTATTCTTACACCTGTCCAACTAAAACTTAAAGCGGGTTCTATGAATAATTTTAGTGTTGCTGAATAAGCAGCCACATTATTCAAAGTAAGTTTTACCATATATACTCCACTAGTTAGGTAAGTATGCGTAGGTACAGAATCTGCGGAATTAGAATTGTCGCCAAAATCCCAGCTGAAAGTATACCCTGCAGGCGCATTAGCATGAAAAATAATGGCGCTGCCAGGCTGAGGTGTGCCAGAAAAGGTGATTGCAAAGCCGGTATTATCCGATTTTTTTTTACACCCAGCTACTGAAATCAACAAAACACACAACAATACCGGTAAGGCATATTTATTCCTGTGAGCCATAATAATGCAATTTACAAAAATGCATCAATTATTGTGCCAGAAATGATGTCAAGACGATTATCCTACAAAGATAGTCCAAAAAAAAATTAATACTCTATTGTCATCCCCAACCCTTCTTTCAAACGGGCCAGTTGCGGATTTTTCTGAGCCATAACTTCAAATATTTCACTTTTGCTAAGAACCACATTTTTTGCCATTTCGGCCTTTATGGCTTCATCTTCCCTTATCTCGGTGGTAATGCGAACTACCATATGGGTCTCGGCGCGGTAAAAATCAATAAGGCTGGTGCGTTGCTCCTTGGCGTAGGTGTCAGTGAGCTCGCTGGGCGAGATAATACGCAGTTCATCGGGCGGGTAAACCTCTATCTTCATCATGGTAAATTGTGCATGAATTACATTCTTAGAGGAGGCCTGAAGCTGCTGCTTGTATTTTTCAAACAGCTGATCAGCTGTTTCTCTGGATAATATTTTTTGTTCGGAATTCTGGTTGGCTGTAGCCTTGGTTACCTCAGAACCGAGGTCGGCCAGAAAGTCCATACTTAGTCTGCGTCCGGTGGCAGGGGGTGGTGTAAATGCAGATATTGCCGGGGCTGGATTGGGTATATTAACCGGCTGAACCTGACTGGCCGGTTGTTCTTTTTGTTTATTATTATATACCTGTGCAGGCGGCTCATGCACTACCTGACTTTTAATCTCAACCGGTTCATTACCATAATTTTGAACAGGTTTATTTGGAGCAGAAGATAAAGATTGCTGAGCAACTGTACCTACATCACTGTAGTTTTTTTTTACATCATTATTATCCATCAACTGCATGCCTCCAACTGCCACCTGCGAACCGGATACGGCCTGTAAAAGGTAGCATAACCTGATGAGGCACATTTCGGTGTGCAGTCGTTTATTGGTAGCTGTTTTATAGTTGAGTTCACTATCGTTGATCACATTAAGGGCAGATAGTATAAACGATGGAGGGCACTGGTTGGCCTTTTCGTTATATACCGGACGGAAGTCGCTGGGCACATCGAGCAGCCTGGCCATCCGGGAATCTTTGCACAGCAGCATATTGCGGAAATGTTCGGCAAGCCCGCTGATGATCACATCGCCTTCAAAACCCTTTTCCAGCGCCTGATCGAGCAGCAGCAATGCACCTGCCACATCCTGGCACAGCATGCTGTCGCTGAGGCGGAAGTAGTATTCTGCATCGAGCAGATTGAGGTGCTCCATAGTGTTGGCATAGGTGAGCATACCATTAGTAAAGCTGGCAATACGGTCGAGCATGGAGAGTGCATCTCTCATGCAGCCTTCGCTCTTCTGCGCAATAATATGCAGGGCAGCATCCTGGGCTATCATGCCTTCTTTGGCAGCTATACTCTGAAGGTGCGCCACAATATCGTGGGTGGTGATGCGCTTGAAATCGAAAATCTGGCATCGGCTGAGGATAGTGGGCAGTATCTTATGCTTCTCGGTGGTAGCCAGAATAAAAATGGCATATGGCGGCGGCTCTTCCAGCGTTTTCAGGAATGCATTGAACGCCGCTGCACTGAGCATATGCACCTCATCTATTATGTACACTTTATACCTGCCTTGCTGTGGCGCAAACCGCACCTGATTGGTGAGTTCGCGGATATCATCTACTGAGTTATTGCTTGCGGCATCGAGTTCAAATACATTGAATGACGTGCTGTTTTTGAAGCTTGTACAGGTATTGCATACACCGCATGCTTCCATATCGGCAGTTGGTGATTCACAGTTGATGGTTTTGGCCAATATACGCGCACAGGTGGTCTTCCCTACCCCACGCGGTCCGCAAAACAAGTAAGCATGAGCCAGGTGCTGGTTTTTTATTGCATTCTTGAGTGTAGTAGTAATATGATCCTGACCCACCACGGTATCAAATGTCTGTGGCCGGTATTTTCGTGCGGAAACTATATATTGGTCGCTCATTTTTTTTAGTCGTAAGTCTAAAGTCGTAAGTCTTTAGTCGTAATTCGTTTCGTTTAGTCAAAAGTAAAGAGTAATGGGTAGAAAGAAAAAAGAAGTTTTATGAACAATACCATTTTTCTGAAGAGTGCAATTTGATTCTATTACAATCCTTTCATATACAATACACCTCTCCTGAAATTTCCTCTAACCGTTTCCGACAACAAATTGATCCATTTGGGATCCGGCTCATTTCGCATTAAAAATGAATACAAAGCAAGTGCATAGCCCCATTCTATCTGGGTGAGGTAACCAATCTTTCTGTATCCCCATTGGTCAAAACCCGTGCTGAAACGAAATGATGCATTAGCATTGAAAATACCCAAACCAAATATTATTGTTGTTAAATCTGTCAGTGATTCATTGTTCTTATCCAACCTTTCTTCGCCCAATAGTTTTATATGTGCAATTTCATGAGCAAGGGTAGCTACCAGAAAAACGGGATCCGTAAGATTCTTTTTTTCAAGACTGATATGATATTTACCATCTTCCTGTTTGCCGTGATACAGGCCACTGCTTTTTTTTGCATCTTTTTCAGTATTTACAAAGAATTTACTGCCGCCAATTCCACCAGCACCAACTTCTGAAATCCCTTCGGAATAAAAATCAAGTTGAATGTCATGAGGATCAACTTCCATTTGCCTGGCAACAATATCTATAGAATCTAATGCCGCTTTCTCTTCTCCATTATAAACTATCGGGAAATGCTCAAAATCAGGAAGTAATATATCTTTACGTAATACCGTTTCGTTTCCAAACTCATCCCACAACCAGCTAAAGGCACCTCCCATCCATTCGTGGGTTTCCTGGTCTACCGGACATAGCGCGGGCTTTTTTTTGAAAAAGGTGAACATGTGAATCGACTTACGGACGTTAAATGTATAAAAATCTGCCTGACATGTATATTTATGCTCCAGCAGAAAACCCTAATTTAGCAAATCCATATGCGAATTTATTTCATTTTGTTTCTTCTTATCTACTTCCTAAACACTTTCTGCTCACATGCTCAAGGTTGCAAAACCGACTCGCCAACAGTATCTACTATTACTGCACTGAAAGAAACCATCAGAAAAGATGCCAGCAAAAACCTGGTGGATCTGAAAAAACTAATACCTGGCCTGCTTATCGAAATGCCTTATGCTACCCCAAATAATTTCACTAAGGCAACTCTATACAAAAACCCGATTGCCATCCTTCGTACCGAACCTGCCTATGCACTTAAACAAGTACAGGAAGAATTGAGCCGTAAGGGACTGGCAATAAAATTGTTTGATGCGTTTCGCCCTTTCTCTGTTACCTGCAGGATGTGGCGGCTAGTGCCCGACCGGCGCTACGCAGCCAACCCACGCAACGGAAGCAATCACAACCGTGGCGTAGCGGTGGACCTGACTATTATTAATCTGAAGACCCGTAAGGAACTGGACATGGGTACCCCGTTCGACAATTTTACCGACACAGCACATCACGATTTTTACAATCTGCCTCCGGAGGTAATTGCCAACCGCCGGCTGCTGAAAACAGTAATGATCAAATACGGATTCAATATTGTACCCACCGAGTGGTGGCATTATCAATGGCTGCACAGGGCTGGTTATGAAATCATTGACCTTGATTTTGCTGATATAAGAAGTATTTTACAATAGGTATATTTATTGGCCCGATTATTTTATCCGATCTGAAGAATTTTTCACCTTCTGACCAAGATCATTTTGAAATAACCGCCAGTCAAATAATTTTACCTTCATTAACTAACCAATAATAAAAAAAAATTATCATGCAGAAATTTTGCCAGAGTTGCAGTATGCCGCTTGATAATGCTGGAATAATGGGTACAGAAAAAGACGGCACTCCCAGCCAGGAATACTGCATTTACTGCTACCAGAACGGAGCTTTTGTAGCACCGGATATGACCTTACCTGAGATGACAACGATAGTGAAAAGGGAAATGGAAAAAAGAAACATAGACGCAGGGACTATTTCCATGGCCGTTTCCTCCCTTCCACATCGCAAAAGGTGGAAAGCACAATAAAAATCCTGATTAAACGAACCTGAAAAATGCAACCTGAATCAATCAAAAACAAAGGCCGGGGACGGATATTTGAAAATGATATCCTTGAATTTTTTACCCGTACCAGTCCGTTGGTTATTTATTGTATCTACTTCCCTGTAATCGGAGGTATGTTGTATTATGGCCATGTGCATCAATCCATTGGCTTTGGTCGTGAAACCCTGTTGTTTTTTGCCGGCATTTTTTTCTGGAGCCTGTTTGAATATTTTGCGCACCGTTTCCTTTTTCATTTACCAGCAAATACACCCAGAGCTAAACGGTTTGTTTACATGATGCATGGCATCCATCACGAATACCCGCGCGATAAGGGAAGATTGTTTATGCCGGTGATACCCAGTGTTACTCTGGCTACCCTGATATTTCTGCTCATGCGCCTGCTGATGGGCTGGAATGCACTGGCATTTTTTCCGGGGTTCCTGCTGGGTTATAT
This sequence comes from uncultured Bacteroidota bacterium, assembly GCA_903835005.1. GTDB lineage: Bacteria > Bacteroidota > Bacteroidia > Chitinophagales > Chitinophagaceae > Nemorincola. The sequence goes on from CAILLK010000145.1 coordinate 31,866, forward strand.
TTCATACGGCTCCATGCACTATGCCATACATGCCTATGCGCCACCCAGGTTTATGAAAGCACTGTGGCGCAACCACGCCATGCACCATTACGAAACCCCTGATATGGGCTATGGGGTTAGCTCGGTGTTGTGGGATCATATTTTTGGTACAGTGCCCAAATTGGAAAAGAATAAAAAATGATAGAGAATTGATTATATGCAAGAAATTCTGAAAAATATTTATGAGCGCAGAGCAGTAAGAAAATACAAGGATATGCCTGTGCCTAACGACCTGATTGATATCCTGCTCGATGCCGGACGTATGGCGCCATCGGCTATGAACCACCAGCCCTGGAAATTCTATGTTCTTACCAATGCAAAAAAGATACATACCTTCTCAAAAGAAATTGCACATCTGGCCATAAAAGAGATAAAACAATATGGAATAAAGGAGCTGGCGAAAATGACCCTGAGCCATTTTCATCTCTCAACGATGATTGATTTCCTGCAAAACGAAGACCACATTTTTTATGGCGCCCCTGTAGTAATATTTATTACCACCCCAAAAGCGGATGAATGGGGCGCGCTGGATGTGGGTATGTGTGCTCAGAACATTATGCTGGCAGCAAAGGCCATGGGGCTAGATACCTGTCCGGTAGGTTTCGGCAGGTACGTAACAGATACCCCCGATTATTTTTATCTCAATATCCCGGATACCGAACAGGTGCACCTGGCGGTAATAGCCGGGTATGGAAATGAACAACCTGAGCCGCACGAAAGAATGGAAAACAATGCAGTATACCTTTAGTTTTGAATAGCATTACCTGTTTTGTTTCCTGTGCCTTTTCAGTTCGCCTTTGCGTACTTCATCCATCTTTTCTATTGAAATGGTAAATGCTATGGCGCTGATATCTTTTATGTGCAGGGTAAGGAAAAGGTATGTTTCTTCAGGGTATACGTTATACATTTCCCTTAGCGTCCACCCTACTCCTTTCTGCACATAATATTCCTTATCGGTCAGCAGCGGCTGTACCAGTACTGCTATCTGGTGAAACGGCAGAAATTCTTTCTTGGTGCGGCTGTAATAAAGCAGACTTACCAGCGACTGCCTCCGTTTCCACAGGTTACCAGATTGGTTCCACTGCACCAATTGAGGATAAACCTGATGAGGATGCAGCTCAAGTGCCTTAGTATTGATCTTCGAAAAACTGTCATTAAGCGGCCAGTCATCTACATCTTCCTGCCATAATACCGAAGTCTGCCAAACTGTACCGAGCAAGTCTTTCCGGTTCAGCCACCGCTCCAGGAAAAAGAAAGCATGTATCTGCACCCGGTAACCGGAACTGGCCCATATATGGTTCCATATCTCCAGCTGAGTTTCGAAAGGCTCTTTAGTAAACGAAAAACCGGATTTGTGTAATGCCCGCTGGGCAGGTATCACACTTGATACAGACTGGATTCCTGTTACCACTTCATCGAGATATTTTTTATGGTGCCTGTTCATTTGCCGTTACCTGTTTATTGTTTGGGTAATAGGGTATTATCTACAAAATACTGCACTGCCAGTGCATAGCCATCTGCCCCAAGGCCGCTTATTGACCCTATGCACTTTGAGGCGATATAGGAAGTTTTACGGTATTCTTCGCGCGCCAGCACATTGGAGATATGCACCTCCACTGCAGGTATACCAATGGCGCTTACTGCATCAGCCAGCGCTACGCTTGTATGTGTGTACCCCCCGGCATTAATTATAATGCCTTGCATCCGGCCCATGCAGCTATGCAGATAATTGATCAGCTCACCCTCAACATTGCTCTGATAACAATGTATATGCACGAGGGGAAACCGCTTTGCGAGCTGATTGAAATACTGCTCAAAACTCAAATGCCCGTATATTTCAGGCTCGCGGACACCCAGCAGATTCAGGTTCGGTCCATTGACGATAGCGATGTGAAGCATCTTTTTTAATGTGCAAATTTGGCAATGTGGAAATGTGCAAATACCCGTAATGATGAATGCCATTCGGAGGTACAAATCTACTATCAATATACCTTTAAATGCAATAGCATTACATGCAGATAATTAACATTTATAAAAAGCAACTGAATATTTATATGCGCCACCTCACCCGAATTGTTTATTCCACATGATACCGTATAAGGCGGTCTTCCAGCCATGATGCGGAAGGATTGGTATAGAAGCCCAATGTCTGAACAATGAGGCCAATATTCTCAGCATATTTCCAGTCATTTTCTTCCATAGGATGAGCAGGAGTGAAATGGAAAATCTGGCGGTAGGTGCACGTAGGAAAAACACCGATAGGCACGGTAGTGAGGTTTTGCATCAACCCCATCTGATAGGTAACGGGAATTGTATCCGGAACTCCTGCAGCTGGGCTTGAATACTGAATAGTACGAAAAACAGTAGTAGAATCCTGTGATGAAAAGAAAATGCCCCCACCATTTCCAACAACATAGCTTAATGAATCTCTCAGGTAAAGGATTTGCTGGGTATGCTGGAAAGAAATGTTTTTTACCAGTTTGTGGTAGGTATAGCTACCTATAGCTGTATCTTTTTCAACATAAAAGCTATCTGGCGGGTAAGATGCAGGGACTGCGCTGTCGGCGCTGAACACTGTATATGCCTGATAGATCCAGTAATTGCCGGGCTTCAAAACCATATAATCGGGATAAACAGCGGGGGTAAATAATACCGAATCAATTACTGTTTTTGTTACAGTATTTGTAGTAGTTTTTTTACATGATGTGCTGTATAATGCACAGAGCAGCAAAATAAGAGATAGATTTAATAACCTCATAGCGCAATTTTGTTTTAGGGTAAACGGAAAAACGGAGGGATTATTATGGAAATAATATTCAGACTTGATAAAAAAAGCATTTACCAGGTCCTATTGAAAGAACCAGCTTTATCAGGTCCTATTGAAAGAACCAGCTTTATCAGTAACTGGTATACAGGAAATAATATCTGCCACATGAAAGAAGAAACTATCGCCCATTTCATTGAATGGGTCAGTTTAGGGCAGCAAATCAGGAAAATCTAAAATTGCGGAAAATTTAGCCCATGAATATTTTAGCATGCATTTTTGAAGGCATTTCGGTGTGAAGCCGAAACCACTATCCTTTATACTTTTCAAATTTGGCCGTCATGGCAGAAGGTACTTCTGCGGGTTGGTAAAGAATCAGCCATTTAAGATGGGTGGAAATGCCAAACGGAGGGAAGCGTACATCAACAGACCGAACTTCAGCGCTGTATTTATTTACCATTATATAGCGCGCTGCATGCCCCCAGTTTGCCATTGGCTGTTTATCGGCGAATGCGATATAAGTATCTTCCGCCAAAGTAAGCTCAAAGCCCGGCAAATGCAGCCGGGAGCCTGCTTGCACAGGCTCCCCCACTGCATAAATAACAGCCGATTTCTTTTCCTCATCAGTAAGCCAGGAATTTAACACTGCTATAAAGTCTTCAAAACTCCTGTTCATTTACTATTTACTTTTATTTTCCAAATACCTTCGTCATAATCGCCTCAATCTGGGGTGTCAGTTCCTTTGCTGCACTATTGATTGTTTGCTCCACAGAAGGTAAAATTAATTTCTGCAATTCCGGTAATGCTTCATTGATTTTTGTATAAAACTCCGGATCCGGGCCTACCGGCGGTAAAGTAGCATAATATTTCTGAACAATTGGTATCAGGTACCAGCACCATATCCACCAGAAAGTATATTGCTGATTAAGGGTAATATTGCCACCAGCCGCACTGCTCTGATTAAAGTTTGGCGTATCGTTGGGATTTTTTACCGACAGTGCATAGTTAAATGCTTCAATAGCCTCTATAGCTCCATTACCGTTTGTATCCGGGTTATGAGCCAACGGGCCTCCATTTGGCTCATGGCCTATCTGTGCGGCAATCCAGTCGTGTGCAAAGCTGTCCCAGTTACCATCAGCAGAGGCCCACGAGCTTTGTGTGGAAATAGCAGCGGATGCGATACTGGTATTTACAGCAATATTGGCAGCAATAACCGGAGCATTAAAGCCACCTGAATTACATTGTTCCATCATTACAATAAATGACTGGAATTTTGGGAGCACTTTTATGTCTGTACAGAAATCACTGCACAGGTATTGTCCCCAATTAGGATTGTATTCGCACAAAAAAGATTGCGGCCCAAAATTATCGCCATGATTATTACTGTGGAAGAAGAGTAAGTCGGGAGATTTAATTTTGGTTTTCACTATATTTAGAACAGCCTGCAGGCCGGCCCTGTTTCCCTGTCCGGTCACCTGTATCCTGAATGGCGTATTATCGCCGACCCATGTAACACCAAGCCCATCCTGAGTATTTCTTGTACCATCGTAATTCAGCACGTAAATATTGTTTTTATCGAAACCATATCGGTCAATAAGCATGCGGTAGCAGAATTCCATATCGTTCAGATGCCGCATATTGCTCATACCTGAATATAAAATAGCATACCTTTCACCATCAGGCCTGATAATAGGGCACCGGGCTATTGGCCTCATGTTAAGGCTGACAGGTGAAACCTGGAATTGCACGGGCGTGTGAAATGAATTTAAAGTTGCCGGTTTTTTATCCCGGTAATAAGGAAAGCGGGCAGGTATTGTTGCATAGTATTCCCCGCTGGTGGCATCGTATAAAATGTAACGGCAATCATGCCCGAAATTGGCCAGAGGCTTGTCGTCAGCAAATACCAGCAAACTGTCTTTTTGTACTACTATTTTCTGGAATTCAGGTCCCAGAAGTTCACCTTTTTTGAATACTCTTTGGTCAATATGCAGGTTTGTTGTCTGTCGTTCGGTTGCAGACAGCAATTGGAAGGCATGTTCCTGAACGCCTGAAATTAACACATCAATTTTGTTTGTTGTTGCCATGATAAAAAGTTTGTTGCCTACTCTGAAACTGTTTTCGGCTTACCAGTGAGTACAAAAGTAGTTGCTGCACAAAGGTGCCGGAAGCGTTGAAAGACCATATCTGTTACCGTTTTTCAGCGGTGATTTATTTTCCGGCCACTACCCGGCTACGAAATTCTCAAGAAAAACTTTACGATCCGGTAATCTTATTATTCAATAGTTATGACCATAAAATTACTCACCTTTGCAATGCTGCAAGTTCACCAAATTGAGAAACAAAAACTATGTGGGACGCCTATCTTAAAGGATTCAAAGCTTATCTGCAACTGGAGCGGTCGATGTCGGAGAACACGATTGAAGCATACCTGCATGATATTGCCATGCTGCGGGATCATCTTGTGGCAACATATCCGGGTATAAGTGTAGAGGGTATTGAGCTGGAGCACCTTCAGTCGCTGTTGATGAACATTAATGAACTGGAACTGGCAGTGGCTACACAGGCCCGTGTGCTGAGTGGCATTAAATCATTTTACAGGTACCTGCTGCTGGAAGAAGTGGTAAAGAAAGACCCAACTCAGCTGCTGGAGGCACCCAAGATGAAGCGCACCCTGCCCCATGTGCTGAGCCTGAAAGAGATAGATAAGCTGTTTGAAGCTATTGACCACAGCACACCTGAAGGCACCCGCAACCATGCCATGCTGGAAACCATGTATAGCAGCGGACTGCGGGTAAGCGAGGTAACAAGCCTGCGGCTGACCAATCTGTACCTGGATGTAGGTTTTATAAAAGTACTGGGAAAAGGAAATAAGGAAAGACTGGTGCCTATTGGCGATGCAGCCGTGAAATACATACTGCTGTATAAAGAACATGTGCGCAACCACTTGCCCAACATAAAAAAAGGCAGCGAAGATGTATTGTTCATCAACCGGCTGGGCGGAGCATTATCGAGGGTAATGGTTTTTATGATTATGAAAGATCTGGCCCGGAAATCGGGCGTGAGCGAAATCATACACCCGCATACACTGCGCCACTCTTTTGCCACCCACCTGGTAGAGGGCGGCGCCGACCTGCGTGCCGTGCAGGAGATGCTGGGCCATAAAAGTATTACCACTACTGAAATCTATACCCATCTGGACCGCGGATACCTGCGCCAAACCCTTGAAAAATACCATCCCCGGTTCAGGTAAGTTTATACCGGAACCGGGGAGGTAAATAAAAAGACGGGTACAGTGAGCTAATTAAGGTACTATAACGTGCACATAAGCATTGCTGGCGTATGGAACACCAAATACAGAAGAAGTATAAAGGCCACCTCCATAAAAATCAACTGATATCTGGCTGTTACCGGTGGAATTAACCGTATAGTATCCTATTCCATAATTGGTGCCGTCATTTGGTATGGAAACATTTTCAACTAACACGTTGGAAAACTGAAAATTACTATACAAAGTAGTGATGTAAGAGAAATCATTATTGGTGATTTCCAGCCAAAAATAGGAAGAACTGACATTAAGCGGATCTGTCACCAGGCTACCACCGGTGGGGAAATTATCGGCAAAACTCCAGTTAATTACCTCACCATAACTGCCATTTGTATATGCTGTAACAGATGCACTGGAGCCTGAGGTACCTACAAAATTAGTTGTACCACCATTTGGTGGAATGGTAGCTGAAGTTCCATTCACATTTATAGTAACAGTAGTAAATGAATTATTCTGGAAAGTTATGGTTGACAACTCGCAATTATTACCTGTATAGCCAGATGGACAGTTACAATTTCCGTTGTCGCAGACACCACCGTTATAACAGGTAACTCCGGAGCAAGGGTCTTTCTTGCATGAAGTATATAGTATTGCTGTAAAAGCAAAAAATGTAGCTAAAGAAAATACAAGTAATGATTTTGTGCGTTTCATCCGATGATTTTTTGATTAAAAATTAGAATTAAAATATCGAGCCAAAAGTATCATTTTTTCGCAGAATTTAATGATAATTACAGAATATTAACTAAATAGAAAACTGCAATGGTGAGAATAAAATAGACACTTTATGAATTGAAGAGGCCCAGATTTAATAATAGGCTTCATAATATAGCATTTGAAAATATAAATTCCTGGAGATTTTGCTTTCGGTTGGCAGCAGCAAGTTCCTGCTTTTGCATTTCAACTATTTACCGGGCGGAAACACACTTAATTTCACCGTTTACAGATATTAAAGCTGTTTTATTGTTGGCCGCTTTTTATTCCTACAACCGCTGAATTGCCAATTTCAGGCCATATTCAACTTTTGTAAAAAAATCATCTTGTTCCGGTTTAGGCACCTTGCAATTGATTTTTAAATTCTTCCCCTTTATAATTATTTTCTGACAGGAATTACCTGATCTTGTTTTTCCAGAAGTTCACGGGCAGAAACACGCTTAATTTCTCCGTTTACGGATATTACGGCTGTTTCATTATTGGCCGCTTTTTGCTCATACAATCGCTGAATTGCCAGTTTAAGACCATATTCAACTTTTGCAAAAAATTCAACATTTTCTGGTTTAAACGCCATAAACTTGATTTTTAACTATTCCCCAAAGGTCGTTATTTTCTATCAGATGTTCTAAATTTTTTTCCCCACTTGCTATAATCTGCAATTTATTCTGTGTGTTATCAGCTATAACCCACGCATCAACTACAGGCATAAACAATGAAAAGAAATTACTAATCCCTCTATAATACCTTCTCTCAATCACATCTTCAGGTATATTATGCCCGCCTTTACTAACTCTTTCAGCAACACGCTGCAAGGCCATTTTAGGAGATTCAAGCCATATATAAACCACCTTTACCGTATAACCTATTGCCTGAGCCTTGTGCACCAACGAAACATAACTCCGGGTGGCCAGTGTGGTCTCTATTGCAAAATCCGAACCCTCGCCAAGCAATTCTTCTATCCTCCGCAACATGATTCTTCCTGCCTCTATAGCCACGCCCTCCACATTAAAAGGCGAAATACCATAGGCAATCGCATCGGCATTCACAAACTCTTTACATCCCAATATATCGGGCAGTATCGTGAAACTTGCGGTGGTTTTTCCCGCACCGTTGCAACCGGCAATAATATATAAACTGGGCATCAGGGCGCAAAAGTAAGATATAAATGGCGCAATGTCTGAATGGATCAATGGCTTAATAACCAAGCACTATATATTTACTGAAAATGAAGATAATAAATTGCACAATTACTCAAAGCCAACATTTCCTGTATAATTTTAAACAAGAAAGCAATTTAGCCATTTACTCGTACCTCAACGCATCTATCGGGTTCAGATTAGCCGCTTTACGCGCCGGATACCAGCCAAAAAAAATACCTACTGCTGAAGAGAATGCAAAGGACAAAATAATGGATGTAGGCGTGATAACTACCGGCCAGCCACCGAAACGGCCTACCAGCAATGCAATAAATATACCCAGCAGTATGCCGATTAGTCCGCCCAGAACGCTTATAAATATAGACTCAGTTATAAACTGGAACAGAATATCAATGGATTTTGCACCTACGGCCATCCTGATACCAATCTCCCTGGTACGCTCCGTAACAGAAACCAGCATGATATTCATAATGCCAATCCCGCCTACCATAAGCGATATGCCCGCAATGCAGGCCAGCAATATGGTCATCACATTAGAAATGGATTCGAAGGTATTGGCAATATCGGCCTGGGAGCGAACGGTAAAATCGTCCTGGTCGGCAGGGGTGAGTTTATGCTGTATCCGCATTATCGAACTTATTTGTGCCTCAGCTTTCTGAATATCTTTTTCAGAGGTGGCAGAAGCCAGTATGGCATTCAGATACATGGTAGACAGCATCCTTTTCATCACTGTAGAGAATGGTGCAACTATAATATCGTCCTGGTCCTGCCCGAATGAGTTCTGACCTTTTACAGCCAACAGACCTATGACCTTAAACGGAATGCTGTTGATGCGGATAAATTTCCCCACCGGGTTAGTCTCTGCCCCAAACAAATTGGTAGAAACGGTCTGGCCAATAACACATACTTTGGCTGCAGTATGTTCATCAGTAGTAGAGAAAGTATTACCCACTGCTACTGTCAGGTTCCTGATAGTAAAATACTGATTCAGGCCACCTGCCACATTTGTATGCCAGTTTTGATTTCCGGCTATTACCTGTGAAGACTTGGATACCACCGGTGTTACATCGGTTACATATTCGCATTTGGCAGCTATGGCATCGGCATCTTTCTGAGTTAGTGTAGAATAAGTCCCTGCCCCGCCTCTCACCCCACCTGAATTGACAGAGCCAGGAAATATCATTACGGAATTGATCCCCAGGCTGGCCATGGAGGTTTGTATATTCTGCTTTGACCCCTGCCCTATTGCCAGCATAGCTATGACCGATGCCACCCCAATGATGATACCCAGCATAGTGAGCAGCACCCTCAGCTTATTCTTACTCAGGGAGCGGTAGGCTATCTTTAAGAGGTTAAGGATTCTCATTTAAGTTTCTTTCTTATCAGGTTAATATATCGTTCTTATCCAGTACAGGCAATTTCGGTATTTCTTCTTTTGCAAATTTCCTTACAGCCACAGGCACATTGGTCACAATCATACCGTCTCTGAATAAGATATTTGTCTTGGCAAATTGAGCGATATCTGTTTCATGCGTAACCATTACAATCGTTATACCTTTATCATTCAGCTCCTGGAATATCTCCATAATCTCATAGCTGGAGCGGGTATCGAGGTTACCGGTAGGTTCATCGGCCATTATCACCAGCGGATTATTGACCAGCGAGCGGGCAATAGCCACTCTTTGCTGTTGCCCCCCCGAAAGTTGGTTGGGCATATGGTCGGCACGATCAGCAAGGCCTACCGATTTTAAAGCTGCAAGTGCACGCTCTTTTCTTTCTTTAGCAGTCACCCCGCTGTTATACAACATAGGCAACTCGACGTTCTCAATTGCCGAGGTGCGGGCTAATATATTAAATGACTGGAAAATAAAACCGATTTTCCGGTTCCTCAACTCAGCAAGCTGATCCTTATTCATTTTAAAAACATTCTCACCGTCAAGGAAATATTCGCCGTTTGCAGGGTGATAATCCAGACAACCTATAATGTTCATAAATGTAGATTTACCCGAACCGCTTGGACCCATTATTGCTACAAATTCACCTTTGTTGATAGTCAGTGAAACATCGCGCAGTGCATGGACTTCCATATCACCCAGCTTGTAGGTTTTCTGCATGTTCCTCACGTCTATCAGTATTGATTCAGCCATCTTATTTCTTATTTGCTGCCGGGTGCATCTGTGGCATAAACGGATTATTTGCCGTAGTATTTGTACTTGCTGCAGTGCTTCCAATGCCAGTTACTACTTCGTCACCAACCTGCAATTCTCCCGAGACTTCAATATAAGTACCGTCGAACAGGCCCAGAGTAACCGGAACAGGTGTGAGCTCATTATTCCTTTTGAGCCATATGTAGCAGGTGCTGCCACTTTTGGGTATTTCATTGCCTGCAATTTTCAACTGTTGTGTGCGCAGCACAAGGGAGTCGGGCAGTTTTATATGCTGCAGATAATCAGCCGGCGGTGTAAAATGTATGGCGTTGGCCAGTACCTTAAATACATGGTCGTGTTCCGCTGTACAGATGGTAGTGGTGGCCGTCATACCGGGTAATAATTTCCTTTCGGGGTTAGGTGCATTTATCACCACTATATAGTTATTCACATTCTGTATGTTTATGGGGTTGAGCCGAACCTGCACCACCTTCCCCCTGAAAACATCATAGGGGAATGCATCTACTGTAAATGCCGCATCCTGTCCATCCTTTACCTGTCCGATATCGGCTTCATCCACATCGGCAAGATCCAGCATCTGGGTAAGGTCTACCCCTATTGTAAACAGTTGCGGCGAATTAAAACTGGAAACAACAGTCTGCCCTACATTTACGCTGCGCGATATTACAGTGCCATTGCAGGGAGCATGTATGGTGGCATAACCCAGGTTAGTGCGGTCATTTTCCATTGTTGCCTCGGCCATCTGCAGATCGGCCTGGGCAGATTTATAGGCTTCATAGGCCATGTCATAATCATTTTTCGATTCCACTTTTTGCTGGTAAAGGGTATCAATACGCGCAAACTGCAGCCTGGTGAGCTCTACATTTACCCGGGCTTTCGAGACTGCAGCCCTTGCACCCAGCCATATAGGGTAAAGCAGTGTGGTATCCAGCAGCGCTATTACCTGTCCTTTTCTTACCACTGAGTCAAAATCCACAAATATTTTTTTCACTATTCCCGTCACCTGTGCGCCTACCATTACAGTATCCAGTGGTTCAATGGTACCTGTTGAGGTTATTACCACAACAATGCTCCCGGTATCGGCTTTTGCTGTTCGCCATTCAGGGGCTTTATATTTTTCTTTCGACACAAAGTACCATGTTCCCAGGCCGCCTGCTACAAGGATCACAGCTATAATGATAATTATTTTCTTCATTGTTTAGTATGTTAATGGTGAACCAGTATAAAATTCAACCACTTTGGTCTTGAATATGTATTCGTATCTGGCCTGCAAATTTGCAAACACCGATTTGTAATAATTGTTCTCTTCTATAAGGAATTCCGTTACGCTGGCCAGACCCACGTTCAGCTTTTTGTGCATATCGGTATACGACCTTGTTTGGGCCACCAGCTGCTCTTTGGTAGCCAGGTAGTTTTTCAAGGCGGTAACCTGGTCGGTATAGGCCTGCTCCACATTTTTGCGCAGGTTGTTTTTTACGGCCTGCTCATTGAGCCGTGCATTTTCAACAGCTATTTTTGCCAGTTTTATGTTATTCCGTGCTTTAAAATTATTGAAAATGGGGACCGAAAGGTTCAGCGCTATCAGTTGGCCGAAGTTGTCCTTAAACTGTGTAAAAAACGGATAGTGCCCGGTACTAACCGAGGTTACCGGCACCGGACCTGAAACCAATTCGGATGGATTGCTTTGAAGATAGCCTATGGTCTGATTCTGATATACGGTCTGAGTGCCCACATGGGTCAATGCGCTGTAATACTCTGTACTGAGGCCCCCCGTCAGGCTTAATATGGGTAAAAGGGCCGCTCTGTTCACCTCGAGGTCGGTTTCAAAGGCCTTGGTTTTCAGGGCAGCGCTTTTCTCATCTGGCAGTATGTTTTCGGCCATTTTATATATTTCGGCCGCTGCCACGGGCACATCCAGATGCAATTCTTTCTGTACCGGTTGCTCCACCACAAAGGCCGGGTCAAGCGGCAGTTCCATCAGTTGTTCCAGTTGCAGGTTACTCAGATCCAGTTGGTTTTGCGTACTCACCAGGGTGGCTTTATCAGTTGCCAATTGCGCCTCGATCTGGTACAGGCTGTCTTCAGGTGTCTGGCCCACAGCCACAAATTTAGCCATGCGGTTCACCTGCACACTGTCGGCCTCTATCTGGCGCTGTGCAATGGTTATAGCATCATATTCATACAATACCTGCACATAGGCGGCAGTAACATTCAGGGCAAGGTTATTTTTCTGGGTCTGAATATCCAGTACGGAGGCATCATAATTCAGTTTATTTTCCTTAACCAGGTTGATATACTTAAACCCGCCAAAAAGCAGCACTGAACTGGTCAGAGAAGGGTCATTGCTGTTAGTACTTTTGTTCACCACCTGGCTTCCATAAATGGTATTCCCGAAATTGAAAGTCTGCGCATCCGTAAAATTCAGGTTGGGTAATCTGTTGGCCCGTGCCTGATCCAGGTTTACCTTGCTGGTTTCGCTGGTCAGTTTCTGCTGGTTCAATACCACATTGTTTTTGCAGGCATAGGCTATGCAGTCGGCAAGACTCCAGGGCTTTTGCTGTGCGCTCAGGTGATTAAAGGTCATCAATAAGCAAGAAAGCAGCATTAAATCCCTTATACCCAACTTTAGTTTCATTTTCATTATTTAAACTAACACCTTAAATTATCCGGTGAAAAATTTTTCACAGTGAAAGGATTCAGAAAATAAATCTATACGATGCAAAATTGAGCCTATCCCGCTTCAGCCACTTATACAATTCAACAATCCTGTTGTATAATTCACACTATATTAATCACTCAACTCTCTCCAATAATCAACATCAAAATTAAACGCAGCTGGCACCTGTAAGGATGATACAGGTCAATAAGAAAACAAATCTTAGTCAAGTAATTGCAGATACCAAATCATGATTCTTTTAATTTGCATACTTATGGTTTTATCACAATAACATACAAGAGGTAAATAGAAATGCACCTACCGCAATGTAAAGTGCATTTTTATTTCAAATTTTTTTAATCAGAAATCTAATTCTTTACGCACTTTATTGTTTTGCTGTTACCTGCATTATCGGTAAGTGTTACCAGGTACATACCTTCTGCAAGTGATTGCATATCCATCTGCTGGTTCAGGCGGTTGTCGGTTACTTCTGCTGTTTTGCTGCTTATCAATCTACCCGTCATCTCTTTAACCGTTATCTCCATCGGGCCATTTGCCAGGTTTGTACCTTCTATGTTCAGCTGGTTGTGTACCGGATTCGGGAATATCTTTACTTCCGACTGCTCCATTGCTACTTTAACTACAGACTCAGTTGTATCAGCTGTTCTGGATCCGGCAAGTGTAATTGTTATACTATTGCTGGTATCATAAAATGTGGCTCCACATTCGGGAGTTACCTGCAAAACACATCTGTAAACATCACCGTTTGCCGGACTGAAATTTGTAAATGTTTTTCCTCCGCTTCCTGTGGCTGTACCATTTTTAAGCCACTGGTATGATACATACGGTCCGCTGATTGATGAATTGGCGGTAAAGGTTACCGGTGTTCCAGGTACTACAGTTGTAGGGCCCGTCAGCGTTATAGCTATACTGCCATTGTATGGCGATACCCTTACCCGGTAGTTACTCATATCCGATACATAGATGTTCCCGTTCTTTGTGATGGCTATTCCCGCTGTCTGGGTCATCTTGCCCAATGTGCTCGGACCGCCATCGCCCGCAAAG
>CAILLK010000146.1 GCA_903835005.1 uncultured Bacteroidota bacterium
ATCAGCATTTATATATAGAGCTAAAAACAAAAAATCTACTCAAGAAAATATCAGTCAACGACTACCTTCAACTGCTTACTGATGTAAAGAAAATCCGCATCAACGACTCTTGGTATCTAAATGAGTATACAAATGAGACAAAAAAATTAATAGAAAAATTAAAAATAATACTATAATACGTAACTCCTTTCCAAGTTACGGTTTGATATTGTTCATTGGTGCATGTAAAGGCCCGGTCAATCAATCTGTTCACAAAACCACCTACCTGTTTATAGGCAGCTACACTTCTGGCAAACCAGCCCTGGGCATTTACGTTTACACAATAGATTCTGCCGGGGCGCTAACCAAAGTAAGCAACACCCAAAATATAGCAAATCCATCTTATGTTATCTTATCCCCCGATGGCGCCCACCTTTATGCCTGCACCGAAACCCGGATGCACAATGCCGGCAGTATCAGCGCCTTCTCATTCGACAGCATTTCAGGGCAATTATCATTCATCAACAAGCAGCCAACAGACGGTGAAAATCCCGTTTATATCACCGAAAATAAAACCAGCCAATGGCTCATCAGCGCCAATTATACCGGAGGGTCGGTATCCGTTTTCCCGGTAAATCCCGATGGCAGTCTGCAACCCCACATCCGGGTAATCCAATACTCCGGCAGCAGTATCAATGAAGACCGGCAGGATAGTGCGCATATCCATTCAGTAGTTTTTTCGCCCAATGAGGATTACCTTTTTGCTCCGGATCTGGGTGCGGACAAAATCCGGATATTGACATTCTATCCAATGACTACCAGTGACTTAAAAGCAATTACTTCAACAGATTTTGAAACAACTCCGGGTAGCGGCCCCCGCCATATCACCTTTCACCCCAACGGCCGCTATGCCTATTGCAATGAAGAACTGAGCGGCACGGTTTCGGCTTACACCTGCATAAATGGAAAGCTGACTGCCATACAAAGAACCGCATCTTATGCCGGTAACCAGGAAGAATACCACTGTGCCGATATCCATGTTTCTCCCGATGGCCGGTTCCTCTATTCCTCCAACCGTGAAGAGGAACATAGCATTACAATCTTCTCAATTGATACCACAACGGGCTTGCTTACGTTAGTTGGTCGGCAATCTTCTTTAGGCATTCACCCGCGCAATTTCGTGATTGACCCTACTGGCCGCTTTCTCTTGGTCGCAAACCAGTTCAGCAATAATATTTTTGTTTTTAAAAGGGATGCCCCCACGGGTTTACTCACCTATACCGGAAACCACATCAATATCCCCAACCCCTCCTGCCTGCAGATAAGAACCTACGCAAAATGAATAAACAATTTATAATATCCTTCTTATTCCTACTCATTGCATCTCACTCCAGAGGGCAGGGTAGTGCCGGTTTTGCCGATAGCATCCGAAAACGATACAATATCCCCGAACTCAATTATGCCGTTGTCTCTTCCGATAGTATTCTTGAAATGTATTCCCTGGGCTATAAAAAGATAGGCTCAGACAGAAAATCTGATATCCACGACCTGTTCCGCATCGGGTCTAACACCAAAGCTATAACCGGATTCATCGCTGCATTGCTCGTAAAACAGGGTAAAATATCCTGGGATACCCGTTTTTTCGATCTCTTTCCAGAGCTTAAGAAAAACGCCAACCCTGCCTATTCCAACCTCAATTTACTCGATCTGCTAACTTTCCGCACACGCTTACCCCGCTATACCTATACCAATAAATTTCCAACTGAAACTCAATTTACCGGCAACGAAGAGCAGCAACGATACCAGTTTATCCTTTGGTCGTTGAAGCAAAAACCGGTTCCTATAACAAAAGATAGTATGAGTTATTCCAATTTGGGTTATGTAATCGCGGGCCTGATGCTCGGGAAAGTTTCAGGTAAACCCTACAAAGAATTAGTAGCTGATCTGGGTAAAAAATTAAATATTCATTTTTATTTTGGTCAACCCAACAACATAGATACCCTCCAGCCCTGGGGCCATAACGAGCACTTAATTCCGGAACCGCCCGGCCAGAATAATAAACTGGATTGGTTGCTTCCCGCCGGTAATATTACCATCAGCCTGCCCGACTATGCCCGGTTTGTACAACTGCAATTGCAAGGCCTTGCGGGAAAATCTGATCTTTTATCTGCCAATGAATTCAAATTGCTCCACTATGGCAGGCCCGAATTTTCACTTGGATGGTTTTATAATAGTGATGATAGTGGTAATGTATTTACGCACAATACCGGTAATCCAGGCACATTTCTAACAAACGTATATGTTTTCGGAGCACAGAACAAGGCCATTATTATCTTTGCCAATGCCCAGACCGGCAGGGCAGAGGAGGGCGAAAATCTGTTGTTTGAACAATTAAGAAAAATTTACATTCCCTGAATCATCTTAAAATTCAGTTTCCAATACATAAAAATTACCTTTGCAGCCTCATGATACGAATAGGAAAAATAGTAGCTACTCACGGAATAGCCGGTTCACTTATACTTACCCATGTGGTGGGCAACGCTAAATGGCTAAAAAAAGGTGCGGCCCTCCATGTCGAAATGCAGAAGGGTAGTTTTATCCCATATTTTATTTCAAGTATTAAAGCAAATAATAATGAAGAGTACATTATTAACGTTGAAGATATTGATAAGATAGAGACTGCTAAAAAACTGGTAACCAAACATGTATATGTTGATGAATCTCTTTTGGCCGACTATGCAAAGCAATCTCCCCTCCTTTGGATCGGTTTTTTGTTAACGGACAAAAAAGAAGGCGTTCTCGGAAAAATTGAAGACGTGATGCAAACTGGTAACCAATGGATTGCAAAGCTTACCTACAAAAATACTGAAGTACTGATTCCCCTCATTGATCAAACAATTGATAACCTGAACATCAAAACCAAAACTATACAAATGACCCTTCCGGATGGTCTTTTAGAGGTCTATTTAGGCCTCTGACTTTGTTGAAAAAGCTGGAAAACGGACATGAAGCGATTAAATGGTGCTTATTTTATAGCAATTTGCATTCGCGCTCAAAATATCAAAGAAGGGGGCAGAGTTGGTTGCACCCACCACTATTGCCTGCTGTTTTAGCTTTGCTGAAACCCTTCAGTTTTTCTGTAATCTAAAAATATTAAATTAGTTATTTTTATGTTTAGATTGGATGTATCAATAACCAAATAGTTAAATAGCAAATAGGTGCCATTGCTCCCTGTCGAATAACGTTTAGTCATATTTAGTCAATTGAACAGATTTTTCCTTTTTTTATTCGAATTATTTATTACGTTAAAATCCTCTATCTTCGAGTCCCTCCATTTTTCTACCTTTGAGCCTTGGTAGTTCTCGGTAACCGGAATTTCCAATTTATACTTTATGCGCATAGATATTATTACCGTTTTACCCGAGCTGCTCGAGAGCCCTTTCAGTCATTCTATCATGAAGCGCGCACGCGAAAAAGGCCTGCTCGAAGTTTACACCCACAACCTCCGCGACACCACCCCCTACAAGCAGGCCCAGGTAGACGACTATCAATTTGGCGGCGGTGCCGGCATGGTAATGATGGCCGAGCCTCTTGCTATAGCTATTGAGTTATTGCAAAAAGACCGCAAGTATGATGAGGTTATTTACATGACCCCCGATGGCCCGCTCTTCGACCAGAAAACTGCCAACACCCTCTCATTAAAAGAAAACATAATGATCATTTGCGGGCATTATAAAGGAATTGATGAGCGCATCAGGGAGCATTTCATAACTAAAGAAATTTCTATTGGTGATTATGTACTCAGTGGCGGCGAGCTGGCTGCTGCAGTGGTAGTAGATGCCGTTGGTCGCCTGCTGCCCGGTGTGCTCAGCGATGAAACATCCGCACTCTTCGACTCTTTTCAGGATGGCCTCCTCGCCCCTCCGGTCTACACCCGCCCTGCCGATTTCCGCGGCTGGCCCGTACCCGAAGTGCTCCTTTGCGGCGACCCCAAAAAAATAGATGCCTGGCGCCACGAGCAATCATTAAAGCGCACCGAAGAGCGCCGCCCGGGCTTGATGAAGGAAGAATAATGGATTAATGGCTCAATGACTAAATGGTCAATGGCTCAGTTATGCAAATAGGGTCTTTGGCTATTTATAGCCATATGTTTCATTTCCTCCCAACTATAAGATGGGCTTATCCCAGCCAGGTGTTTTTCTCGCTCAGCAAGAATAATATTTTTCCTGGTTTCATATATATTTTCCCGATTCACCATATGTTCTTGCCGTAGCATAAATCATATTCTACAGCCGTTCGGCGCGATGTTCAATTTCCTGAAGCAGCTTTGTTTTAATTTCCACACCGGTCATAACAAATACTTGATTCAAATTCACTGAAAAGAGAGTATTTTTGCACCCTCTGAAATCAAAAATAGGCTAGCGGTTACCAGGTCTTATTTTAAATTCTTTGCATTATTCACAGTTCATTCCAAATAAAAGATAAATTTTTTGTGTTAAACATAATTTTTGTCTTACCTTTGCAATCCCAAATTAAAGAACAATGGAAGCTGTAGCATTCGTACATCAACAACTGACCGCAAAGAAAGAATATCCAAAATTCAAAGCCGGCGATAATATTACTGTTAATTATAAAATTATAGAAGGCAATAAGGAGCGTATCCAGTCTTTCAAAGGCGATGTTTTAAAACGCCAGGGATCAGGCGGCACCCAGACTTTTACCGTTCGTAAAATATCCGATGGTGTTGGCGTTGAGCGTCTGTTTCCGCTGTTCTCACCAAACATTGAATCTATCGTTCTCAACAAGTCTGGCCGCGTTCGTCGTGCCAAACTGTTCTATCTGCGCGAGCGTTCTGGTAAATCAGCACGTATCAAGGAGAAGAAGCAGATTCATGCTACTGCAAGGCCATAAGGCAATACCTCTATATAATTGAGCATAAAGGGTACATGAAAGTGTATCCTTTATGTTTTTTTATGCCCGCAAGGCAAACAATTATTGGTCCTCATTTCTTTTTATACACTTTTGAATTATCTTTCGTTCAAAATTTAAATTTATGAGCACATCAGATAAAAGAGTAGTATTGGTAACCGGCGCTACCGGCGGCCTTGGCACAGCTATGTGCAAAAAATTGTATCAGGATGGATACATCGTAGTAGGCAACTACCGCAATGAAGAAAAAGCAAAATTATGGCAGCAGCAGTTGCACGATGAGGGTTTCGATATCCGGATGTATTATGCCGACGTGGCCAGTTACGAGTCGTGTGGCGAAATGATCAGTAAAATAACCAGCGAGATAGGCAGCGTCGATGTGCTCGTAAATAATGCCGGTATTACCAAGGATGGCGCCTTCCGCAAAATGACCCCCGAAAACTGGCATGCCGTTATCTCTACCAATCTCGACAGTGTCTTCAATTGCACCCGCCACGTCATCAACCCGATGATCGATAAAGGCTTCGGCCGGGTTATCAACATATCTTCAGTTAATGGTCAGCGGGGCCAGTTCGGTCAGGCCAACTACTCTGCTGCAAAAGCAGGTATGCATGGCTTTTCCAAAACACTGGCAATGGAGGTAGCCAACAAAGGCGTAACGGTAAATACCATCTCTCCCGGCTATATAGGCACCGATATGGTAATGGCCGTAAAAGAAGAGATCCGCAACCAGATCATTGCTCAGATACCCATGGGCCGCCTTGGTGGCACCGAAGAAGTAGCCTACCTGGTATCCTTCCTCGCCTCAGAGCATGCCTCCTTCATCACCGGCGCCAATCTCAGCATCAATGGCGGCCAGCACGTGTATTAGTAGTAAAGTTGAAAGCCTTTTGTTTTGATAAGAGGGTTGTATATTTTGGTATAAGTCTTTACGAAATCCCAGCGGGATTCCATATGAATAACCGCCGGTAAAACCGGTGGCAAAAAAGGACGAATACAGCAACCCAAACTGGGTTGAATGTAATTTTGGAATTATAATAGTCGCTATTATTGAAATTTCATTTGAGCAAATAAAAAAGGGCGGGAAGTAGAAGCTTCCCACCCTTTTTTATTTCACAATTCATTGTCCCGCTGGCATTATTACTGAGCCACTTTATTTTATTAAAGTTCCCTACTCACAGGATTCATTCTATTTTTAAGCTCATTCAACCTGTTACCATTCAAACAGATCTTTATCATACAATAAGGTCCAGTCCGACACCTCATCCAGCATAATTTGTTCTACCTCAGTTATAATAGGGTAAGTATCAAGTATTCCCGAGCCTAAAATAGCTTCGTTATTCGTTGTCAGCAGTTCATTTATTTTTAATGATTTCTCCGTTAATATTGTAAACATCTTCAAATATCGTTGTTTTAGTTTACGCGCTTCCGATTGAAACCTGATTGTGTTAAACGAGGCTACAAGTGCTGGTAAAAAGGCGGTAATGCCAATTAAAAAAGGGGCTAAGTTTTTATGTAACCATTCTGTAATACTAAAGCATTCTTTGATTTCTTTATCTCTAAACAACAAGGAGAGAAACAATATAATCAAATCAATAATTACAATGCCAATGGTCACTTCATTCAATATTTTCCCTGTATGGTCCAGAAAATTTTCAAGTATTTCCATTCTCTTTGAGGAACTGGTATGGAACTTGATCTGTCCTGCAACCAGATCACTGTTCATCTGATTCAATGTTTCAAATGGGTATAAATAAGTTGTCTTGTTATCGGGTATTTTGTCATCTTCAAAAGAGGTATTCCCTTCTATTTTTCTATAAATTGTTTCAGAAGGTGCTCTTTGAAATTCTGCATTAAGATGCTTACCTAACGATGGTTTTATTCCTCTGGTTATTCCGTTATTAAATAAATACTCAAATATGCGCAGTCTTTCAGCCAGGTAGCGGCACTGTATGGATCTTAAATTCCATTTTTTTTCATGTCCTATTTTTGTATTAATGTAAATCATACTTATTGAAAAAAGTTTCAATCCTGCCAATACCAGCAGAAGTATAGTTATAGCCACTAGCTCAAAAACGTTGAAATGAACCGCAAAATAGATTGATAGTAATGCTATAATTGCTAACCCTACTGCCACCACTGCTAGGAAATTATTCAATACATAGCCACCCCTGTATTGGTTTGCCAGTAATCCATTGGCTCTGTCTATATTTTCGTGCAATATCCTTATTTTGCTTTTATCTTTGTCAACAGCCTCTTTTTCTGGTTTAGGTTTCCAGATTCTTTTTGATAATACATTCCTTAGACTTGCTGATAAATTTCCTAAAAACGAAGTGTTGTGTTTTTTATAAGCATCTTTATTTTTATCCAGTATTTCCCTGTTTTCTGCATTTTCTTTCAAGGTTTTATTGATGGAATTCCAGAACTCAGATCGCATTTCCTCGCCCAAGCCATTATTGAAAAAGGTGTAATCCGGATCACCCAAGGTTATTTTTTCATAATCAAATATTTCTCCGGATGGGTAATCCGGTAATTGGTTAGTGATGATTTTTTTAAATATTGTTTCAATCGCTTTATCCTCGTTAATTTTTATATCAATTCTGGGAATTGTTAGGTGTAATGATTCTGCGTATGTTGTATCTTCATCAAGTACATAGATTCTATTATCAGCCAATGAAACAAAAATTACAGGGATGTGGTATGCCCTTGCTTTATTAATGGTTTGCATTGTCCCTCCGGGGTTTACACCTTCAGCCGGATCGGTAAATGCCAGCAGTATGTCGCAGCGCCTCAGCATTAGCAGTGCTTGCGCCTCAAAAGCCCGGTCATCTGCTTCTTTCCTGTAACTATAATTCGGGCCACATATCTTTTCTGATACTTCTTTACTGTTCACGCAAATAATCCGCTTACATTTTCCAATAAGCTCATTAAATTTTGTTAGCTTTTCATCCTCTAGCGGGTATTCCGGGTGATACTTAAAACAATCTTCACTGAATGGCAAAATTGCATCTACCCATGGCTTTAATTCCTCACCAATAGGATTACTATAATTATATTTAAATATCTTATCCGTAACCATCTGGTCTGCTCCCTCAGCCAGCCCATTAAGAAATTGCACTTTCAGTTCCGACCCCGGAGCAATTTTATTGTAAATGTCTTTTTCATCATCGGTGGGTTTATCATTAGCTGTTTTGTTGAGTAACTTATTGTGCATTTCATTCAAAATGCCCAATATTTTTTCTACTCTTCCATCATTTTCCAAAGAAGCTAATCCTTTATGACATCTTTTGCCGGCAATGGCAATTCTTATGGTATAGTTGAGATTAGACATAATTGTTGAGTTTTGTTTGAATAAGACTTTCAAACCTATAAAAAAATTTCAAACCTTACTAATGAAAAGTATATATTTTCAAAATAAAATCAGTCAATTCTTGTAATAGTTTTCACCTCAAGCCCAAGTGTTCCAGCGGTTCATTCGTCTGAATAACCCCTGCCGGCCTGCAACCGGAATTCAAAGTTCAATAGCCCAATCCCCTGCAACTTAAATCCCTTATAGTGCTGCACCTGAAATTTATTTCAATGTAGAGATTGCATTGCAACGTCTCAGGATACGATGGCAGAGTATAATTCGTCTAACTCCTGACACAAAAATGCTTCTAATAATCCATTCTAAAATATCCAATTTAACCAACAAATTCGCGACTATTTAATTTTTTATCCACAATTTTAGAAAAATAAACCAATAAAATTGGATAATAAAATAAAACAACCTATTTTTGCCTCAAAATATGGATTTATACTTTAGACTTTCTACTAAATACTTTAGACTTTCTACTAAATACTTTAGACTTTCTACTAAATACTTTTGACTACCTACTTAATACTTTCTACTAACTACTTTAGACTAAAAAAAAATGAAAACAGAACAAATGCAAGATGCCCTGCATCTCTACCTCCAGACAAATCTCACAAAAACGGAGATTGCCCATTACCTCAACATCAGCCGCCGCAGCGTTAATTCCTGGGCCAGGGATATGGAGTGGGAACGTATCAAAAATTGTGCGGGCCATATCCCAATGATCATGGCCGGGAATAATTACCTGGTTATGGCAAAGCTCCAGAACGAGATATTATCTGATCAGTGCGCTGATCAACCACTCGACCTCCGTAAGATCAATACCCTCTGCAAGGTCGCCAATACCACCCGCAAGCTAACTACCCGCAATACCCTCAACGATAATATTGAGCTGCGCGAACTCTTCCTCAGCCATGTAAATGCTCAAAACCCTGAATTGGCGCTCACCATCCAGCCCTATATCGATAGCTACCTTATAAGTCAGGTAAAGGCCGGTTCCAGAGAATTTAAAGACCTCAAAACGGCATGGGAAGCCATCCAGCCGGTAACTCAATCCAATGTTGCCCCTTCAACTGATACGCCCGAACCCAAACCCCTCACCCGCCGGCAACTCATAGAGCTCGAAGAGGCCCGCCTCGATCAGGAAGATCTCGAATATTGGGCCCAAAACCCGACATCCAAAGATGATCCCGAATACTATCCCGAATGGACAAATGCCAATGAACCTAAAACCAGCTCAACCAACTCAGATTTGCTGAACCCCGACAGTAATCCCAGCACAGCCAATAAGAAAGTAGCCTGGGCCAATCCCGATCAGGAAATGAAAGCCAGAATGGAACAGCTCAAAAATCAGGGCCTCAGCCGCGCCCAGCGCCGCAAAATAATCCGTACCAAAGTGGCCGCATAAAATTACCTTCATCCTCATTATATTCACGTGAGTTAGATGCCTTAATACGACCTATGAAGCTTATTATTTTTGATTAGGTGAAAATCCTGAAGGGATTTAATGTCTATAGTAACCATTCTGGGAATCTTGTCGATGCTGATCGCGTGCCGCCATAGCTTCAGAGGAGGAGCAAGGCATCGCATGTATTCATGGCAAAATGGGTAATTGGTACAATCAATTGATAATCTAAGTAATAAACTCCGAACTGGCATTAAATTATAGATCAATAGTCGCCTCCACGAGAATCCGCAATTTATAACATGTTGATTTTTAATTATAAAGTGTGCAATTTTTTAAAATAGCCATCAGAAAAAATCGGCAGCCAATACTAAAAATGCAGAAAATTCTATAGTACTCAATAATTTCGCATGTAAAAAGTTATTACTTTTGAAAAACACACTTCCAATGAAAGAGTATAAATGCTCCGTAGGTATTATTATGATTTTGCCGCTGATATTCCTGATAGGGTTCGGACTGTTTGAATTTCCTAAAAACCAGCTTTATGGTTTTGGGTCAATAGTTTTTGCCTTATTAATCTTTTATGGTCGTCCCACCAGTATTGCGGTGGATGATAATTGTATCACTGTTAATCAGAAATTATTTCAAAGAACCATAAATTTCTCAGAAATCAAATCTGTCAGAAGGGCAGATCTTATGGATTACTTTTTCACCGCAAAAATTCAGATGAACAGATTGTGCACACAGTTCGATAGTATAGTGATGATAAAATTGCTAACGAACTACGGTAGTTGCATATTCATTTCTCCCGATGACCGCGATGCCTTTTTAGCCGATATTGCACAGCGCTATCCCGGGATGGTAACCGGCAATGAAGGATAGAGTATTTTTATTACACTGTATATATCTAATATTCAATGCTTTATTCTGGTAAATTAGTGCATTTAGGAAACGTCTGGCTTTGCGGCCTTGATTTATTATACTAATCTCACAATCAGTAAATTACACCTCGCGTCTCAGCGCCTTTGCGGGAAACTTATTAATGCATATCTATCATTTGTACAGTATAAAATGTGGATTGTGCTAAAATACCTTCACAACCTGCTACCAAAACACTGTATTTTTACTCATTACTATCTACATAAGACTTTAGACTAAAAAAATGTCCGACCTACTCAATTTATACAACGAAGACAGTATCAAATCACTCGACTGGAATTTTTTCATCGTTCCTTAGCCAATAGTAAATATCTTTTTAAGGGCAATTTTAATTGCAGTCATTACAAAATTATCAACAAGCCCTATCCTCTTTATAAACCGTTCATTAGACAGTGAGCGAACTTGAAAACAATCTATAGCAGATAATTTACTCAAGCCGTTTGCGGGCTGAGGTTCAACTTTTATCATCCAGGGGGCTAATTGGTAACGGTCTTTCCAATCAGTAACCGGAACAATTATTTTAAGTGGTAATATTCCTAATGAATCATCATTTACTATTATTGCAGGTCGTGTTTTCTGCATTTCAGCTCCTTTCGATGGATCTAAATCAATGAACCAGATTTCACCTTGCTTCATAAAAATCTTCAAAATCTAACTGAGTAAATATTGTTAATTCCTTATCATTCATGTATTCATCATATAATTCAATTGCAGCTAATTTCATTTGCTGAGATACATCTTCATCAACATGTTCAATATTCGGATAAGACGACTTTATGAGCATCCATTTATCCATAGGTATAAAAACACCGGTATTATTTCCGTTACTATCCTGAATTACCTGTAACCGCATAACTGAGAATTTATCAAGGCATTTATTGAAATTAAAAATTACAACTTCTATTTACAAAGATACATAGAAAACCTTTTTATTAAATCCGGAATCTTTCGAAAATTACAAAATGTGGATTGTGCTAAAATACCTCCACAACCTGCTACCAAAACACCGTATTTTTACTCATTACTATCTACTAAAGACTTTAGACTAAAAAAATGTCCGATCTACTCAATTTATACAACGAAGACAGTATCAAATCGCTCGACTGGCGCGAGCACATCCGCCTGCGTCCGGGCATGTATATTGGCAAGCTGGGCGATGGCAGCAGCGTAGACGATGGCATCTATGTGCTGGTAAAAGAGACCATGGATAATTGCATCGACGAGTTTGCTATGGGTGCCGGCAAGCGCGTAGAGCTGACCATTGCCGATGGCGCCGTAACCGTGCGCGACTTTGGCCGGGGCATACCCCTGGGTAAGGTGGTTGATGTCGTGAGCAAAATTAATACCGGTGCCAAGTACGACAGCAAAGCCTTCCAGAAGTCGGTGGGCCTGAATGGCGTGGGTACCAAGGCCGTTAATGCCCTCAGTAAATACTTCAAGGTTACCTCCTTTCGCGATGGCAGGATGAAATGCGCCGAATTCGAAAGGGGCATTTTGCTCAAAGAACATAAAGAAACCGATACCACCATGGCCAACGGCACTCTTGTAGAGTTCAAGCCCGATGAAACCGTTTTCCGCAATTACCACTTCCTGCACGAGTACCTCGAAAACCAGGTATGGAACTATTGCTTCCTCAATGCAGGCCTGCTTATACACTTCAATAACCGCAACTATGTTTCTAAAAACGGCCTGCTCGATCTGCTGAGCCGTAAGAACAACCCTGAAAACCTGCGCTACCCTATTGTGCACCTCAAGGGCACAGATATAGAAGTTGCATTTACCCATACCGGCGATTATGGCGAGGATATTTACTCGTTTGTTAATGGCCAGCACACTACCCAGGGTGGTACCCACCAGGGAGCCTTCCGCGAGATGTTTGTAAAAACCATCCGCGAATTTTACAAGAAAGACTACGATGCATCCGATGTGCGGCAGAGTATCTGCGCCGCTATCTCTGTTAGGGTGCAGGAGCCGGTTTTCGAGTCGCAGACCAAGACCAAATTAGGCTCGCAGACTGTATACGAAAACGGTCCCAGCATGAAGGCGTTTATCGGCGATTTCCTCAATAAGGAGCTGGACAACTTCCTGCACAAAAACCCCACGGTAGCCGATGCGCTGAAGAAACGCATAGAGCAGAGCGAGCGCGAGCGCAAAGAGCTTTCGGGCATCCGCAAACTGGCCAATGAGCGCGCCAAAAAAGCCAACCTCCACAACAAAAAACTCCGCGACTGCCGTATTCACCTAAACGACGAACCACCGGTAAAAGGCCGCGACGAATACAACCAGAAACAACTCGAATCAACCATCTTCATCACCGAGGGCGACTCGGCAAGCGGTAGCATCACCAAGAGCCGGCAGGTAGAGACCCAGGCGGTATTCAGCCTGCGGGGTAAGCCGCTCAACTGCTACAGCCTCACCAAGAAGGTAGTGTATGAAAATGAAGAATTCAACCTGCTGCAGCATGCACTGAATATAGAAGAAGGCATGGAAGGCCTGCGCTACAACAATATAGTAATAGCCACCGATGCCGATGTAGACGGCATGCACATCCGCCTCCTCATCATGACCTTCTTCCTCCAGTTCTTCCCCGATCTGGTGCGTGGCAACCATATATACATATTGCAGACGCCCCTCTTCCGTGTGCGCAATAAAACTAAGACTATTTATTGCTACAGCGATGAAGAGCGCCAGCGCGCCATTCACGAGATAGGCGCCAAAGCCGAGATAACCCGATTCAAAGGCCTCGGAGAAATCAGCCCCGAAGAGTTTGCCCAGTTCATCGGCGACGATATCCGCAAAGACCCAGTCCTCATAAGCCAGGATGCCCAGGTACAAAAGCTCCTCGAATACTACATGGGCAAAAACACCATGGATCGACAGGTGTTTATTATCAATAATCTAAGGGTGGAGAAAGACTTGGCTGAGGAATTGGGGGTTGAGGTGGGGTGATAGTTTAACGAATATTTTAATATTTATAAATTATTGAAAATTCAGACAAAATGAAATTTGGAAAGACTATAAAAATATTTCTAATAGACGGCGATCCTAATGGACGAATGTCATGTGAACTATCAAATTGGACAGGGAAAGCCTATAAAATTCCCAGGATAAAAATTAAAGAATGTATCGACAGATCTGATCTCTCAAATACTGGTGTTTATTTACTCCTCGGTAAAGATGAGGAGGGCAAAGATCAGGTGTATATAGGTGAGGCAGAGAGTACACTAAAACGATTAACTCAACATTTAACTCAGAAAGATTTTTGGAATGAAACAATTGTATTTATTAGTAAAGATGAAAATCTGAACAAGGCGCACATAAAATATTTAGAAAACCGGCTTTATGAACTGGCTAAATCAACAAATAGGTATAATGTAGAAAATACTGTTATTCCTACACAGTCTTCAATATCCGAATCAGATAAAGCCGAAATGGAAGAGTTTCTGGAAAACATTAAACTATTAGTAAATACCTTAGGCCATAAACTATTTGAAGAAAAGCGAGAGTTTAAAACTAAATATAAGCCTCAACAGGATATTTTTATTATTGTTGCACCAAGAGGATGTAATGCTCAAGGAGAACCTACTTCTGAAGGTTTTGTGGTATTTAAAGGTTCAAAAATTGCAACTTCAGCAGTCGCTTCTTTTCCTCAATCGATGTTGAAACTTAGACAGGAACTTATTGATAAAGGAATAGTTGTGCAAAGAAATGAAGAATATGAACTAACAGATGATTATATTTTCGGTAGTCCATCAACAGCAGCAGCTATCGTAATGGGAAGAAATGCTAATGGCCTAATTGAATGGAAATTGCCAAATGGACAAACATTGAAAGGATATGAATCTGAAACAATTCCGTCCTGATTGATTACTTATATTCTGTTCCGACCTAGTCTCTCAAGGTATAGCCAGAGCGTTGGCAATGATTCTGCGGCAATCAGTCCCGCCTTGGCGGATCAGGGCTCTGAAGCTCAAATATAGCCACTGATTTTTGAATTTATCCAGACATAATAAATCCAATAAAAAAATCCTAACTTTGATTAGCTAAAAAAAATAACTATGAATATTGCAGCAGAAAAAGAAGAACTCATCCACCGGCTCAATGAAGTAGAAGATATATCTGTGCTGGATGCAGTTAAAGACCTGTTGAACTTCGTACAAACAACTCATGATTTACAGCTTGAAAAAGAACTGAAAATTGGCATCAATCAATCAGATAAACACGAAGTCCGGCCGCATCAGGTAGTATGGGCAGAAAACAGAAACCGCATTAGGAACTTCCATTAAATCCAAACAAAAAATCACTTAAATTTGTAAAAACCATTTGTATGAATACGGCTGCTACTAAGGAAATGCGCAAAGAAGTCAAAAAGTATATAGATAAGGCTGATGATAAGGTGGTAAAAATGGTCCATGCTATGATGGAAGCGGAGCAGGAAGATGATTGGTGGGACAGGCTGCCCAAAAAAGTGCAGGCAGAAATAGACGAGGCCATTGCTGAGCTGGATAATGGTAAAGGAATACCACATGATGAAGTAATGAAAAAATACAGCCAATGGTTCACGAGGTAATATGGTCTGGGCTTGCCCTGAAAACATACATCGGCAACATTGAGTACCTTGAAAAAGAATGGAGTGAAAGTGAAGTTCGGAATTTTATTGCTGCTGTTCAAAGAAAGCTTTTTACTTTATCCCTCCAACCACGAATCGGAGTCATAACAAATAAACGCCGGAACATCCGGAAAACAGTTATAAACAAAAGAATAGTGCTCATATACAGGCACAAACCACGAAAACAGGAGATTGAATTAGTGCGCTTTTTTAATACCTACCAACGACCATTAGCTGACAGTTAAAGTTGATTACCGTTCACAGTGAATCTCGTCTATCATTCTTTCCCTATTCCCTGCAAAATCTAGGCAAAAAGCCGAAGAAATAAATTGTCCCAGCCATCTCAAATACCACCAAAGTCTCAAATTCAGAACCAAAGCTCGCGGACACGGCGGCAACCTGTCCCTCCGTGGCGGATCAGGCACTAAAGCTGAATTACTAAAATCAAATTTTTTATAAAAATCCCTAACTTTACCTATCTAAATTTTGCCTATGACTACTGATCCATTAGATTTAGAAATTCAAAAATACCTACCCGCATTGAATAATGAGGAAAAGCAATCCCTGTTAAATCTTATCAAGTCTTTTTTAAGTCTTAGAAATAATATAGGAGATATAAATATCGAACAGTATAACAGAGATATAGATGAAGCTATGTCCAGAATGGATAAAGGTGAATTTACTACCCATCAAGATTTTTTAAAGGAATTAGAATTTGATACTGAGCTTGAAAATTTATCACGAACAATACTTTTTCCGGAAAAACTAAAAGCTGCAAATGAGTTTTTATATGGAAGCAAAAAAGGAAAATGACTGGTGGGACAGGCTGCCCAAAAAAGTGCAGGCAGAAATGGATGAGTCAATTGCTGAACTTGATAATGGAACGGTAATACCACATGATGAAGTAATGAAAAAATACAGCCAATGGTTCACACCTGAAAACATACATGAGCAAAATTGAATATTTCCATCCTCAAAAATTAGTTTAGGCTGAGACCAGAAACCGCCACATTAAGTAAAGGTGGGTATTTCTAAGTAAAATTATTTACAATAATAAATAATATTTGATATATAATCTCACATACCGCCAGGGCACAATAGCCGACCTCCGGCAGCTCAAAGACCTGGGTCTCATAGCCTATGGCCTTATCAAAAACAGGCTTACCACCGATAACTGGAATACCATGGAAACCGGCCTCAAAAATGAAGAGCGGGTAGCCCAACTGATCAATAGTTCTTTATCCTATGTTTGCCTGGAGGGCGAAAATATTGTGGGTATGGCCTACCTGTTACTTCATGGTAATCCCACCGAAATCTATCCCGCCGACTGGGCCTATATCCGTATGGTAGGTGTGCACCCCGATTACAGAGGCATGGGCATCTGCAAGCAACTGATGCAAATGGTTTTAGATCAGGCTCGTAAGTCTGGTGAAAAAATCCTTGGCCTGCATACTTCTGAAGTTATGGAAGATGCTATGCATATCTATGAAAATATGGGATTCCGGAAAGTAAAAGACCTCGGCCCGAAATTCGGAGTGCAGTATTATCTCTATCGGTTGGATCTGCAGTGTTAGTCATATCCTGCTGGTATAATTTAGTGTATGCTAAAAAACAGGACTATGTAAGATGCTGATTAATAAACAAATTTTCCGGTAAAAGCAGTGCTGCTGCTATTATCTGTTACCCGGTAAAAGTAGATGCCGGGATATTTAATGAGGTCACCAACAGGTAGTTCCTGTTTGTTCTGGAATGGGATTTGGATGATGATCTGCCCGAGCGTGTTCATGATGGTGAGTGAGCCTGATGCGATTAAGCAGGCGAGTTTGATTTTGGAGGATTCTGTAATGGGATTGGGGCAAATCAGTGTGCTTTCTCTGTTGTCCATTGCTTGGTATACCCCGAGCTGCGCACAACTGGAGGAATTGTCGAAATTGAAATTATCAGATGATTTTAGACCAAAACTTGGCACACCATTACTTAACGGATACTGATTGCCATTATGCTTAAAACAGGCCAGCTGATTGCTGTAAGTGTCATAATAAGGGTTGCGGGTCATAGGGTAAAACAGGCCGTTGGTACAGCCAATGCCCTCTATGATATAATAATTGTAAGGTGTTGATAGGGAATCAAAATATAGTCCTTTGAATTCCCAAACTTTGTAGCTTATCCCGTTGATCATGGTTGTGGTCATAGCCACAACCCAATTCTTTGTGCTGAAAATACTATCATTAACGCTAACGCTGTCACCAACTGATAAATTATAATTATAAAGTACCTGCTCAGTAGTATCTATCTGCCCCAAACCATTAATACTGTTCCTGACGTAAACTTTATTTGCCAGAGTATCTTCCCTTATATAGCTAGTACCAAGTATGGAGTATTTTTTATTATCTATTAAAGTGTCACCGGCATAGGTCCCTGTATCAGTATATTGGGTGCCTCCGGTGGTTTTGGTGATAAATGTCCATTTGTTGGTGCTGTCACTGAAACGCATCTTCTGACAAAATGAAGTATTTGTATCCAGAATTAGAATAGCAATAAGTAAGTATATTTTCATTGTGTATAATTTTTGTATGTGCAAATATAGTACGTATTATTTTCATGATAATTATACCGGATAATAATTTGTTCCATTTCTTATCCCAAAAATCTAAATTTTATGTCACAGCAGAATCTATCAAAGTATACCAAGTGCGGTTGCGATGAACTCTGCGGCAACCCTTCCCGCCTTGGCTGATCAGGGCTTTGAAGCTGAAATATATCCACTGCCTTTCGAATGAAGCCAGACATAATAAGACCAGAAAAAAATCCTAACTTTGATTAGAAAAAAAATAACTATGAATATTGCAGCAGAAAAAGAAGAACTCATCCATCGGCTCAACGGAATAGAAGATATATCTGTGTTGGATGCGGTGAAAGACCTGTTGGACTTCGCACATACAGCTCATGATTTACAGCTTGAAAAAGAGCTGGAAATTGGTATCAAACAATCTGATAACCGCGAAGTCCGGCCCCATCATATAGTTTGGGCAGAGATCAGAAATCAATAAATGAAGAAATGGCTGGTAATGTAGTTTAATTTATATATAACCATAGAATACATTTGACATATAATCTCACATACCGCCATGGCACAATAGCCGACCTCCGGCAGCTCAAAGACCTGGGCCTTATAGCCTATAGCCTTATTAAAGACAGGCTTACCCCTGAGAACTGGCATACCATGGAAACCGGCCTCAAAAATGAAGAGCGGGTAGCCCAACTGATCAATAGTTCTTTATCCTATGTTTGCCTGGAGGGCGAAAATATTGTGGGTATGGCCTACCTGTTAAAGCATGGTAATCCCACCGAAATCTATCCTGCCGACTGGGCCTATATCCGTATGGTAGGGGTGCACCCCGATTACAGAGGCCGGGGCATATGCACGCAACTGATGCAATTGGCATTAAATCAGGCCCGCCAATCGGGTGAAAAAATCCTTGGCCTGCACACCTCCGAAGTTATGGAAGATGCTATGCATATCTATGAAAATATGGGATTCCGGAAAGTAAAAGACCTAGGCCCGAAATTCGGAATGCAGTATTATCTGTACTGGTTGGAGCTATAATTAAATACATATATTGAAAATATATTTATATGTATGGATTAGTATGAGTAAGAGTAAGAAATATCAGTTTCATCCAAATTAAATATGGAAGCAGTAAGGACTACCGCATTGGTATAGCGGTTAAAATCAAATAAATACATATGTATTATACTCGCGCTATTTCTCTTGCTATAAATAAAACGCAGAATACTATCGCTATGAGCATAAGAAGGGTCGAAAACCATATTTACATTAGCAACCATAATAGTGCCTGCATTAATGTATGTAACAGTGAAACTTGTATCTGCCCCTGCTATTGAATCAGCCAAACCACTCATGATGCTTTTATAATCTAACTGATGAAAATTATGGTTGCCGGCCACCAGGTGGGTATAAGGCGACATGGGAAGTACAGGAGAATCGCTTGATTTGTGACACGAAATAAATAAACCAGATAATAAAGTAGAAGCTAAAATAATGAAATTTCTCATTGCAGTAATGTTTTCGGGTACAAATTTTATGCCTGAAAAGTCTTTAACTTGCACTTCCTAATCAGGTTTCAGAATGTGAATTTACATAGAAAATCACAAAGATGGTCTGGTTACCTGATTAAACTTCAGACTAAATACTTTAGACTTCAGACTTATGCTAACACAACTGAAAAACTATGCCGAAGGCCACTGGGTGAATGGCAAACAGGAGGGCGAAACTCTGCACAATGCCATAACCGGCGATGCTATATATACCGCCAGCAGCGATGGGCTGGACTTCGGGGCTATGATGCATTACGCCCGTAAAGTAGGTGGCCCGGCATTACGCAAGCTTACCTTTCATGAGCGGGGCAGGATGCTGAAGGCCCTGGCGCTTTACCTGCTCGAGAAGAAAGAATACTTCTATACCATCAGCGCCCTTACCGGCGCTACCCGTGCCGATAGCTGGGTAGATATTGAAGGGGGTATTGGCAACCTCTTTGCCAATGCCAGCCTGCGTCGCCAGTTTCCGGATGAGCGTTTTTATGTGGAGGGCGTTACTGCCAAACTATCGAAGAATAATACCTTTATAGGTACCCACATTATGGTGCCGCGCGAGGGGGTGGCCATCCATATCAATGCCTTCAACTTCCCTGTTTGGGGCATGCTCGAGAAGATAGCGGTGAACCTGCTGGCAGGGGTGCCTGCTATTGTAAAGCCAGCTACACTTACCAGCTATCTTACCGAGGCGGTGTTTGAAGAGATCATCAAATCGGGTATACTGCCTGCAGGCTCATTGCAATTGATATGCGGTTCGGCGCGGGGTATTCTGGACCATATTGAGACGCAGGATGTGGTTACCTTTACAGGGTCGGCCACAACGGGCCGGATGCTGAAATCGCACCCAAGGATACTCTCTGAATCAGTGCCCTTTAATATGGAGGCCGATTCGCTCAATTGCTGCATACTGGGCAGTGATGTATTTCCGGGTTCGGTAGAGTTCGACCTGTTTATAAAAGAGGTGGTGCGCGAAGTAACAACCAAGGCAGGACAGAAGTGTACCGCCATACGCCGCATTATAGTACCTGCTGATAGGGTAGAAGATGTGCAGATAGCGCTGGGCAAAAGGCTGAAGACTACCATCATGGGCGATCCGGCTTTAAAGGAAGTGCGCATGGGCCCGCTGGCGGGCATCACACAGCGCAATGAGGTGCGCGAGAAGGTGCAGCTACTGGCCAGGTCGCAGCAGATAGTAATAGGCGATATGGAGCATTTTGAGGTGATGGGAGCTGATAAAGAAAAGGGCGCCTTTCTGCCGCCGCTCATCTTCCTGAACACTGATCCGTTTAATAAAACAGACTGCCACAGCATAGAAGCGTTCGGGCCGGTATCTACCATTATACCTTACCATACTATAGATGATGCTATAGAACTCTCAAAGATGGGCAAAGGCTCATTGGTGAGCTCGGTGGTAACGGGCGATGATGCTATAGCCAGAGAACTGGTGCTGGGCACAGCCAGTATGCATGGCCGCATACTGGTGCTCAATGCCGAGTGTGCCAAAGAAAGTACAGGGCATGGTTCGCCATTACCGTTATTGGTGCATGGTGGCCCGGGCAGGGCAGGGGGGGGTGAGGAAATGGGCGGTATGCGTGGGGTATTGCATTACCTGCAGCGCACAGCTTTGCAGGGCTCGCCAACCACCATCAGCCGCATCACCAATGTATACCAGCCGGGAGGCAGGCAGCATGAAACCGATGTGCATCCGTTCAAAAAACATTTTGAAGACCTGGAAATTGGCGAAACACTGATCACCGCCAGACATACCGTAACTGAGGCCGATATCACCAACTTCGCCAATGTAAGCGGCGATAATTTCTATGCGCACATGGATGCCACATCGCTGGAAGGGACCATATTTACAGGGCGCGTGGCACATGGGTATTTTGTGCTGTCGAAGGCGGCAGGGTTGTTTGTGGATGCGAAGAAGGGGCCTGTATTGCTCAATTACGGTATTGATGAAGCGAGGTTTACCAAACCTGTTTATCCGGGTATGACCATAGGCGTGAAGCTGACCGTAAAAGAAAAAGCCGCGCAGGAAAAACGTACCCCAGAAGATATAGCCAAGGGAATAGTGAAATGGCTGGTTGATGTATATGACGAAACGGGTGAGACTGTGGCAATAGCTACTATACTGACTATGGTGAAGAAGCGGGACCAGGAGTAAATGTGGAGTTTGAACAAAGTCTTACATAAATATAAAACAAAAAAGAGGCCGCAGCCTCTTTTTTGTTTTATCAATCTAATTTGATCTTAGTGAACCAGCTCTATTTTATTATTATAGCTGAGTGCACCTGATTTTATAGAGATCATGTATAGGCCACTGCTGAGCGCTGACAGGTCTATCTGGCTGGTGCCTGTGCCCTGCGTGAGGTTTATTTTTGAACTGTAAACTTCCTGGCCGGCAACATCCGTAATGGTTATGCTGCCTTTTTCTGTGGTAGCTTCATTCCACTGTATGTTGACTTTACCGGTGGTAGGATTAGGGAATGCAATTACTGAAGAATTAACAGACGAGTAATTCTGCACCCCTGTACTTGAAGGCGTAATAGTTTTAGATATAGTATGCATACCAAAGTTGGCCGATGTCATGGAATCTTTGCTGGCAGTCAGGTTGATACTGGTATAGGCAGTGGTCATATAGTTGATGTTTTCAGGGAAGACTGTATAAGTACCTAAGGTAAGGTTTGCGAAAGAATAATGGCCTGTTGCATCAGTAAATGTTTGCTGCATAATATGGCCGCTTGAATTCAGCAGGTAAACCTGAAGGTTCACAGCAGGTCCGCTGGTAGAGGTTCCTTTATTAGCTCCTGTAGTTACATCTCCGCCTATAAAGCCAGGGCCTGATGTAACAGTACCGTAAGCCATGGTAATATCTTTACCGTCATCAGCGCTCGGAGCTGAATGATAGAAAGCAGTAGCATCATACCAGTAATAATAGGAGGAGTAGTAGGTAGGTACAAATCCGGTGCTGCTGAATGGCACTGCATAATAGGCTGCTTTAACCCTGTAAGAATCGGTTACTGCCGATGTGGTAAACTGGTAATAAGCGCTTGTGCCGCCGGTAAATACATTTGCCGAATCAACTGCGCTTAATAAGTGGGTAGATGGATCATAAGTGATCAGCCATACTTTTATGGTATCTGAGCTGTCAACTGCACTTGAAAACAGTACATGGCCGGAAATGCGGTTAACTGCATTTACTGTTACAGTAGCGGTAGCCAATGCCCCGCATGGGTCAGATACCGTATAGGTAATAGTAGCAGTACCCGCCGATACACCAGTAACTATTCCGGTTGTTGCGCCGACGGTTGCTACGGCAGTATTGCTGCTGCTCCAGCTACCACCCGGAACACTAGTTGGATCTGCAAGTGTTGTTGTTGATCCAACAGAAGTAGTCAGTGTACCGGTTATTGATCCGACCGGATTACAGGCTACTCCGAAAATAATTAACCCATTGCCGGTTGAACCAGAATAACCCTGAGTATGAGTAACCGAAGTTACAAGTGTTGGATTGGTATAAGAAGAACCACCGCCTCCGCCACCCTCTGAAGTAAATCCGCTGTTGCCACCCCAGTAGCCACCACCGCCTCCACCGTTGGAATAGCTGGCGCCGTTTCCTCCAATACCAAGTGTACCCAAAGCATATCCGCCGGCGCCTGGCCCGGTTTGAGTGCCACCACCCGCTGTATCACTGGTCGTTGCTCCCTGTCCTGCTGCCCCTACCAGGCCGCCACCTGCACCACCTATATAGGAGAAATCACCGCCTCCACCACCTGCGCCCGCTACAATAACCCGGTTAGATAATGCAGTACCACCCACACGGATATCGGATGCACCACCACCACATGCACCGAAAGTGCCATTGTTACCACCGCCATTCCAGCCGCCCGTTGTAGCAGCTGTAGACCAGTCAGCTCCCGAACCACCTACATATATATTCAAAACCTCTCCGGGGGTGACACTCAACAGGCACTGCACCCTGCCACCAAGTGTTTTGGGTTCTGCAGTACAACAGTTGTAAGCTGCCCCGCCACTAGCACCCCTGGCATCAACAGTTAAAGTATATACCCCCGCAGGTACTGTGTAGGTCTGGGCAGCGCCGGTGTAAGTAAAAGTAGCTGTCTGTGCAGTAGCCGTAAGTACTGCAAAATTCGTGCATGCAAGCAGAATTGATAGATAGATTTTCTTCATTTTGTTTAGATTTTTTGAGTGCGAAAATTTAATGAAACAAATGGCAATCCTAACATTAAATATAAATATTATGTAATTTACGGGCATTTTATTCCCTCTTCTATTAGCCTTATTTCTTATAGAGGCGTAAATATATTCAGGAATGTTAGTACTTTTTTCAGATATTTATTTACCTAATTTTATCGAAATTTACCTTCCCTAAATTGCATTGGTTAAAAATAAGTTACGTGTAAATTTAATAAATTAATTATTAGAAAAACAATAATGATATTATTCTGCACTTTGGTTGAAAAGGTTTTTTTATAAAGTTATAGAAATATATAATGAGAGTGGCGGTTTTAGTGATAAAATTGTTTGGCGAAATAAAGGAAGCCTCTTTAGGGGTTTGGGGTGGTATTTCTTACCTTTGCACGCTTTATGACACAGGAAAACCTGAAGGAAATGCGGGACCGGATGCAGCATCTGCACCGCTTCTTAAATATAAATGATAAACTGGCAAAACTGGAGAATGACAGGCAACTTACACTTTCGCCCGGTTTCTGGGATGATAATGCCCGTGCCACAGGCATCCTGAAGGAGATAAAGATCAATAAATACTGGACTGAGTTTTATGATAAAGTAAACTCTTCGATTGAGGATTTTGCTGTGTTGTTTGATTTCTGGAAGGAAGGTGAAGCTACAGAAGAAGAAGTGAAAGAAGTATATGACCGGGCTGTAAAGGAAATAGATGAACTGGAATTTAAATCGACACTCAATGAGCCTGTAGATGAACTGCCGGCAATGCTGGTCATCAACAGCGGGGCAGGTGGCACAGAGAGCCAGGACTGGGCTGAGATGCTGCTGCGCATGTACCGTATGTATGGCGAAAAGCAGGGCTGGAAGGTAAGTGAAATTGATATTCAGTATGGCGATGGCGCAGGTATTAAGCAGGCTACTCTTGAGTTTGATGGTGAGTTTGCTTATGGGTTGCTTAAAGCCGAGAGTGGAGTGCACCGTCTGGTACGGATATCGCCATTCGACTCAAATGCACGCCGTCATACATCATTTGCATCCGTTTTTGTATACCCCCTCATTGATGATACTATAGACATACAGGTGAGCCCGGCAGATGTAGAGTGGGCTTTCTTCCGCAGTGGTGGATCCGGCGGGCAGAACGTAAATAAGGTAGAGACAGCAGTTAGGCTGAAGCACATACCTTCGGGTATTATAGTAGAGTGCCAGATAGCCCGTACACAGGGCGAGAACAGGGAAAAGGCAATGACCATGCTTAAAAGCCGTCTGTATGAGGAAGAAATGCGCAAGCGCCAGGAAGCTTTGAACACTACCAACTCAGCTAAGAAGAAGATAGAATGGGGATCGCAGATCAGGAGCTATGTTTTTCACCCTTATAAAATGATCAAAGACCACCGTACCGATTATGAGGTAGGCAATGTAGGGCCTGTAATGGACGGGGAACTGGATGAATTTATAAAGGCGTACCTGATGACCATGCAAACCCCCGCTCCCTAAAGGGGAGTCATGCATTGAGCAATGAATCAGTGCTTATGATTTGGTATTATAAT
Source organism: uncultured Bacteroidota bacterium (assembly GCA_903835005.1). GTDB lineage: Bacteria > Bacteroidota > Bacteroidia > Chitinophagales > Chitinophagaceae > Nemorincola. The sequence continues at coordinate 25,089 of CAILLK010000146.1, forward strand.
TGAACATTTTTATTGAAATGATTACAAGCTTTATTGATAATAAAAAGCTGAGAGTCCTTGATCCAGCGAAGTCCCTTTAGGGATTTAGGGTTTGTTTTTATGGCTTCAGGTTCACCAAAAAAAGGTTTCGACTTTAAGTTATTGCGGCGGATATTCTCCTTCACCAGGCCGTACAGGAAGACTTTGTACCTGGCCGCAGTGCTGGCTGTGATACTGGCTGTAATATCACCCTTGCGGCCCTTCCTTATCCGGATGTCGGTTGATAAGTATATAGGCCATAACCTCATGAAGGGGTTGATTATGATAACCCTGTTCCAGTTTGGCATGTTACTTATTGAGAGCGTTCTTCGCTTCTGGTTTGCATACAGGTCCAACTGGCTTGGGCAGACAGTGGTAAATGATATGCGCAATACTGTGTTCCGTAAAATACTGTTTCAGGATATTTCGTTTTATGACCGCACTCCTATTGGCACACTTACTACCCGCACCATTAACGATATTGAATCTATCAATGACGTATTCTCGGAGGGAATTATATCTATTGTTGCCGATGGCCTTACTATTATAGCAATTATCCTGGTTATGCTTTTAACCGATTGGCGCATAACCCTGGCTTGCCTGGCGCCCTTCCCGTTACTTATTGTGGCTACCTGGTTGTTTAAGGAAGCCGTTAATAAATCGTTTCAGAATGTGCGGAATGCTGTTGCAGCCATAAATGCATTTGTTCAGGAACATCTGACCGGTATGTATATTGTTCAGGCTTTTGCGGCTGAGCAGAGGGAATTGAATAAATTTACTGCTATCAACAAGCAGCATAGAGATGCCAACATCAAGGGCATTTTTGCCTATTCGGTTTTCTTTCCGGTGGTCGAAATTATTCTTGCAGCCAGCACCGGTCTGCTGGTGTGGTATGGCGCTGTAAGGATATTCAATCTTCATACTTCGGTAGGCGTGATCATTTCGTTCGTACTGTACCTTAACCTTCTTTTCCGCCCTCTGCGGATGATGGCTGATAAATTTAATGTGCTGCAGATGGGCATCATTGCTGGTGAGCGGGTTTTCACGATTCTTGACAGCAAGGAGTATTTAGTCCAGAACGGATCATTGCAGCCTGCACTTATTACAGGTGTTGTGGAATTCAGGGATGTGCATTTCTCCTACAAGCCCGGAGTACCGGTGCTGAGAGGTATTTCTTTCAGAATAGAAGCGGGCAAGACAATGGCAGTTGTGGGGCATACCGGTGCAGGAAAGACATCATTGATCAGTATTCTCAACAGGCTCTATGAAATTGAAAGCGGCAGGATTATAATTGATGGGCACGAACTAAAGGAGTATGATATTCACAGCCTGCGCAGCCATATAGGTATAGTGCTGCAGGATGTGTTTTTGTTTTCAGGCACCATATCCGATAATATTACGCTTCGCAACCCCGAAATTCCCCGTTCAAAGGTGGAAGCTGTGGCAAAGATGCTGGGTATGCACGATTTCATTATGCGGTTGCCCGGTGGTTATGATTTCGATGTGATGGAGCGGGGCAATTCCTTATCGCAGGGGCAGCGGCAATTATTATCGTTTGCCAGAGCGCTGCTTTATGATCCGGCTATATTGATATTGGACGAGGCCACTTCATCGGTAGACAGCGAAAGTGAACAACTGATACAGCACGCTATTGATACCCTTATAAAAGGCCGTACATCCATTATCATAGCGCACAGGCTTTCAACCATTCGCAAGGCCGACGAAATAATAGTAATGGATCATGGTACAATAACAGAACGGGGCACACACAATTCGCTGATCAGTGACAGGGGCGCGTATTACGAGTTATATACGGCAGTTGAACAGACGCTGATGGATAAATAAGGTAACAATGGCCGGATTATCCGCCTGAAATAATTATTGATGCGGTACTAAAGAATCAGTTGCCCATACCAGGCATCCTACCCATGATAGGTAAAAGATTACATCTCAATGGCGGATATACTTTGCCATTCTGGATCTTGTTTATTCATACCTGAATTTACGGCTCCGGTTCCAGGCAGTAGTTGACCTCCTGTTTTGTCTGAACACTCCGGCAACCCATGAAAACAGTGTTTCTGCAATAGTTAAAAGCATAATCCTTAATTTTAATAATGTTCGGAAATACCTTCACGGGAAAATATAGGTCGGTTCTGATTGTAGGTGCGTATTTTGTTCGAATTTTTGTTTGAAAGCAGAATAAAGTTAATGCAAAGCCATTAACAGATAAATAACTCTTATTGTCTTTAACAAATAAATTTTGGCCTAACGCATAATGGAATGTTTGTTATAACCAAATCTGAAATTCGCATAATTATATATTTCATGTATGGATGGCAGGGAAAGGAAAATACAGGGATAACCCTATTGAACTGGCAACACATTTCCCGCTAGGAATCTGGTAAAGATCACTAATAGTACCTGAATTTTCTGCTTTTGTTCCAGGCTATGGATGACCTGCGTCCTTTGTATAAATTGCTGTTTTTCTCTTCGAATAATGAAGTCAGCAGGTTGGATAATCTATCCAGGAAATTAAATAGCATTTTCTATATAAAATAAAGATTAGGAATTGGTTTATCAGGTGCTTGAACCGGCCAACAATTTACGGCGGGTATTTTACAGGATATGACTTCTGAATATTGCCAAATTGATAAGTTATTGTTAACCCTAAAATGCGGCATTCCTGAGATTTTACCGATGTCTGGTTTCGAATCCTTATATTTTGAAACTTCATCTCTGATTTCAATTCACTTTAGCACCCGCATTGGTCTATCTTTGATCTTTTATCAGCCGATAAATGCCACAAATAAGTATTGATGACTTTATAAAATTAGCCGGCATTTTGCCCGTTCTGGATGTGCGCAGTCCCGGCGAATATGCACATGCCCATATACCGGGAGCATATAGCCTTCCGCTGTTTACAGATGATGAAAGAAAGATCGTTGGCACCCTGTATAAACAGGACGGCCGCGAAAAAGCTATAAAGGCAGGATTGGACTACTTCGGGCCTAAAATGAGCAAAATGATTGAGGCGGCAGAAGAAATCATTAAAGGCGGCATTGCTCAAAATAGTGCACCCGATTCCAACCATCAAAATCCCAATTCCATCCTTGTGCACTGCTGGAGGGGTGGTATGCGCAGTGCAGGTGTGGCATGGCTGCTGGACCTGTATGGTTTTAAAGTTTATACCCTTAAGGGGGGATATAAGGCTTATAGAAACTGGGCACTTGCTCAGTTTGATAAACCTTATCCGTTTAAGGTTATAGGTGGCTATACCGGATCAGGTAAAACAGAAGTGCTGAAACAACTGGCCAAATCGAAGCACGCCATCATTGATCTCGAAGGGCTTGCACGGCACAAGGGTTCGGCATTTGGCGCATTAGGCGAGCCAAAGCAACCCGGGCAGGAACAATTTGAAAATTTGCTGGCAAATGAACTTCAAAAAGTATACCATATGCTACCTGAAGGAAACTATATATGGCTGGAAGATGAAAGCCGGCGGATAGGTAATGTGAATATTCCTCCCAGACTTTGGGCGACCATGCGCCAGGCACCATTGTGTTTTCTGGATATACCTTTTGAGGCGCGGCTTGAATATATTGTAGCCGGCTACGGGAAATATAAAAAGGAAGAACTGGTCAGTTCCATTTTAAGAATTACGAAGAGGCTGGGCAGCTTAAATGCAAAAAACGCGGTCAGTTATCTGATCGAGGATAATCTGAAAGAATGTTTCAGGATACTTCTGGCTTACTATGATAAGTTTTACGGCAAGGACCTGGATAACAGGAAAGAAATGAAGTATCCGATCAGGGCAATACCCTGTGAACAGGTAGATGCCTTTGCCAACCTTAAAAGACTGATTTATAATTAAAGATGATTATGGAAACTCAAAACGAAGTAATAAGGCTTACGCAATATTCCCATGGGGCAGGTTGTGGCTGTAAAATTGCACCTTCTGTACTGCAGGAAATATTGAGGACAGATTCCCCTCAGCCATTCGATAGCAACCTGCTTGTGGGCAACAGTTCGAACGATGATGCGGCGGCTTATGACCTGGGCAATGGTACCGCGCTGATATCTACTACCGATTTTTTTATGCCTATAGTGGATGATCCGTTTGATTTCGGCAGGATTGCCGCTGCCAATGCAATAAGCGATGTATATGCAATGGGAGGCAGGCCGGTTATGGCTATTGCAATACTGGGCTGGCCGGTAAATAAATTGCCTGCTGCTGTGGCTGCACGAGTGCTGGAGGGGGGCAGGGCAGTATGCAATGAGGTGGGCATACCACTGGCGGGTGGCCATAGTATAGATACTAGTGAGCCAATATTCGGACTGGCGGTAAGCGGGCTGTGTGATGTAGCCCACCTGAAAAGAAACAATACCGCCAAGGAGGGCGACCTGCTTTTTCTCACAAAACCCATTGGTGTTGGTATACTTTCTACTGCTCAAAAGAGAGGCTTGCTGAAGCCGGAACACCTGGAAATACTGATAAAGCAACTTACGCAAATCAACAAAGCGGGCGAGGCGCTCGGTAAAATAAGTGGAGCAACTGCATTGACCGATGTAACCGGCTTCGGGCTGGGTGGACACCTGGTGGAAATGGCAGAAGGCAGCGGCCTTACAGCCGAACTGTACTTTTCAAAGATCCAACTAATTGAGGGTGTGAAAGAATACCTGGCTTTAAATACCATACCCGATGGCACATTCAGAAACTGGAACAGCTATGGCAATAAGATAACTTTTGAGGCCGGAGTTAATGGCATGGAAGCCTTCAACCTGCTGCCCGATGCCCAAACTAACGGTGGCCTGCTGATAGCAGTAAACCCAGCATCGGCGGATGAGGTTATTGATTTGCTGACTCAGAAAGGACTGGCTGATTTTATTACTCCTATTGGTAAAATGATTGCGAAGCAGGAGAAAGTGATTATTGTGAAACCGTGATGTTTTGTAATACTGAAATTGTCTTATAATTTTATTGCAAATAATCCGAAACAATGGTTAAAAAAGATGAACGCGTAGACGCTTATATAGCCAAAGCAGCAGATTTTGCAAAGCCAATCCTGGTTCACCTCAGGGAACTGATGCATGCCACATGCCCTGATGTGGAGGAGACATGGAAATGGAGTTTCCCGGTCTTTGTGTATAAGGGGGCTATACTGTGCAATATGGCTGCATTCAAAGAGCATTGTGCCTTAGGGTTCTGGAAGGCTTCATTGATGCCGGATACTGATAAGCTGTTTGATCTGGGCGATAAGGACGGCATGGGGCATCTTGGGAAGATATATAGCCTCAAAGACCTGCCAAAGGACGCGGTACTGAAAAAATACATCAAGGCTGCAATGAAGCTCAATGAAGATGGTGTAAAACTGCCGCCCAGGGCCAAGGTTACAGAAGAAAAGAAAAAGGAACTGGAAATACCTGCTTATTTTGTTGCAGAGCTGAAGCAAAACAAGCCTGCTCAAAAAGCATTTGAGGAATTCAGCTACTCCTGCAAAAAGGAATATGTGCAGTGGTTTGAGGAAGCCAGAACAGAAGTAACCCGGAACAAGCGAATGGCACAGGCCCTGGAATGGATTGCTGAAGGCAAGGACAGGAACTGGAAATATAAGAACTGCTGAAACAAGGTGGCAGGAACTGATTTATTTATTGATAAAAGCATATAGTATTATGGATAAGAGATTCCCGATACCCCCATTTACAATGGAAACGGCTTTGCAGAAGGTACAGGCCGCCGAAGATGCCTGGAATACCAAAGACCCTGAGCGGGTATCAATGGCATATACAATAGATACCGAATGGCGCAACCGGACTGATTTCATTAATGGCCGCGAAGAGGTTAAAGCTTTCCTGAAGCGCAAATGGGAAAAGGAACTGGACTACCGGCTTAAGAAAGAATTATGGGGTTTCCGCGAAAACCGCATGGCAGTGCGTTTTGAGTATGAATGGCATGATGCCGCGGGGCAATGGTACCGCAGTTATGGCAACGAAATGTGGGAGTTTGATGAAAACGGCTATATGCAGAAGCGGTTTGCAAGTATCAATGACCTTGCTATTAATGAAGCAGACAGAAAGCTACGCTAAATGAATTGAGCCGTTTTCCTTTTAGTCACGGGTTAATGATCTGCGGTCTTAATTCATAAAATTCTCTTAATCGTGGAGCCTGGGTGGCTCCTTATCAGGGTAGGGCAGGGGTTTTTGGTAAATTACTATTAAATTGCACCAATATTCAATACTTATGAGCAAGAAATTTTTTGCAGGCCTTATCATGGTCCTAGGGATGGTTGTTATTGCTGCTGGTAATAGTTATGGCGGTGGTAAAGACAAACCTGCCGCCAAACATCTGGTTACGATAACCGGCAATATCACCAATATGCCGCAGATTACTGTAGTGCTTGAAATGCTGCGTGCCAATGATTCGCTTAAGATCGTGGATTCACAGCGATCAGATGCTGCCGGCCATTTTGTATTTAAGCATTCACTTTCTGAACCTGGTTTATACCGTATCCATTTCACGCAAGATAAATTCATATTGCTGTCGCTTGATAAAGGTGATGTGAAAATAACAGCCGGCTGGCCTATCAGCGATTATACGGTAAGCGGCTCACCTGCTTCTGAGCAGCTTAAACTATATGTGGATACGGTTATTGGCTACATGACGCTGATGAATACCACCAGCCGAAGAATTGACTCCATGAAAGCCAGCGGTAATGCCGAACAGGCGCAGAGTGAAGAAAATATGAGGAAGGAGATTAACCTGCAGTTCCGGTCAATTGTAAAGCGATACAGCGATGCTACAGCCTATGAGCCCAATGCCATAATTTCGGCCCGTATACTCAGTCCGCAGGAAGATCTGCAATATTACCTGTCATTCGATAAAAACCTGGATACCCGCTTCCCGGGTACGGTAATGACTAAAGAATTTCATCAGTTTGTAACCCGGCTCAAGGAGACAATGCCCGAACCTAATGATATAGGCGATAAGGCGCCTGACCTTACCCTTATGGATACGGCAGGAAAAAAAATCACTCTTTCTTCATTGCAGGGCAAGTATGTGCTGCTCGATTTCTGGGCCAGCTGGTGCGGGCCATGCCGTGCCGAAAACCCGAATGTGCTGGCTGCCTATAAGAAGTTCCAGGATAAGAATTTTACTATCCTGGCTGTTTCGCTCGATAATAACAAAGCCAAGTGGATAGATGCGGTGCACCACGATGCGCTGTTGTGGCGCCAGGTAAGCGATCTGATGGGCTGGCAATCGCCAGCGGCGGCTAAGTATGGCGTGCATGGGATACCTATGAATTTCCTTATAGACCCTAAGGGTGTAATAGTTGCTAAAAACCTGCGCGGGCCGCTGCTAGAAGAAAAGCTGAAGGAAATATTCCCGTAATGTATTAATTGCCGGCAATTGTAATGGCACATTCAATGCTGCCATTCTGATAGATAAATACATTGTACAGACATTCGCTAGAATATTTATGCTTTCAAAACCGGCTGCCTGATAATGGTTTTTAATTTTTCCGTCGCTGTTTTGCGCTGATCGTTCAGGTATATTTCGTGGTGTTTGCCGGTCAGCAGGCAGCCATTGTCTTTTGCAAACTGGTGCAGGCTTTGTATTGTTGGACCTTCATCAGCGTAAGGCCCTGTGTAAAGCACTTGTACGCACAAACCTTCATCAAGGCTTTCCAGACGCATTTTTTTTAGGGCGGGCAGCTCCTTTTTACCTGCTGCAGCTTTAATAGCATCCTTGTAAAGTGTATCGGTAACATACTCAGGTTGCATAATCATGGCTGTCCACTTCCAGTTCTCCTTTCTTGAAAACAGAAAGTCGTTCATATCATCGGCCCACCAAAGCCCCTCAAGAGGTGCAACGCCATAATCAGTACCAGATCGCTTTTTTATCATAAATTTCAGGGTATAGGCTACAGTATACAACGCCTCTATTGCCTGCTGAAACTCAGTTGAGTGATTGGGGTCGCCATACCCGTCTATTTTCAGGTAGTTCATTGCAGGTATAGTCAGTAATTCAGGTTTGCCTTCCTTTGATTTATAGCCGGGAATTTCCTTTTTAAAATCAATTTTTCCCATTTTGCAAGTATTATTCAACTGAGAATAAAGCACAAAATTAAAGCGAAATTAAAGAACCTGCATGATCCAGATCAGTCAGTAAATTGATTTCAGGAAGCAAGTAACGAAGATAATTATTGATTACAATAGCCGATTACGGCCTGTTAAGGTCATTAGCCCATTGCTATGGCGTAAGGCTTTTATTTTGCGAATAGAACTTAACAATACTAAGCTGTTTAAATAGATATCAACCCGTTTATAGCTTCACTACTTTTTCCCTTAAAAGAATATTTCCTCTCTCATCCTCCAACGATACTATGTATGTACCGGAAGGCAGGCCGTAGAGCGATATGGTTTCGGATTCATTCATCCATGGCAGGCTTTCAGTACGCAATGTTTTTCCGGATAAATTGTAGATGCGTATTACTACAGCACTTCCTTTTACTGCATCTGGCCTGAATATGTTTATGATACCGGTAGTTGGGTTTGGATAAAGCGTTATTCTTTCTCCCAGAGGTTTTATATTCTGGGTGGCCAGGGCAGCCCCATAAGTCTCATAATAGTAATAAAATTTACGCTCAATTGCTGTATCATAATAACCGGCGCCGCTGACACTATCTGTGATAATATAATTATACATAGAAGCCCAAACCGGATTATTATAACTATCATATGCATAAGGTGATTTCTTTGCAGATTGCATTTTCATTACCCCTCCAGCCGGATAATTGTTGTAATCTTGGTAGTATACAGTATCTGGCAAGCCGGCAAATGAAACATGCTTTACTCCGATAACCTTCTCAAATGATGGGCCGGAAAGATAATAAAGCTTTTGATGGTAGGTATAGTAGCTGATGCCTGTCGTATATCCAAATGAATCGACAATATATGGGAACCAGGAACCGGAACTATGCATACTAATACTATCTGTATATAAAGAAAAATCTGTGTTATAGGTAAAATATAATTTCTGGTATGGAAGCCAGATTCCGGATGTAATATTGCTATCCAGAAATAATTCAGAGTATGTCAGGTTGTGAAAAGCATCATAACCATAAATACCTTTCTCTTCAGGATACCAACCTGTAAATCCGACATTTGAACTTGAACTATCCAAAACCAGATCGCCTGAAGTATCGTAAAAGGAAAGCCTGATAAAATTGGTATCCCATGCCGATGTTGCTGTATCATAACTGGATTGAACAAAAGCAACTAATCTGCCCAATGTATCATAATTTAATTGTTGACGATATTGAAAATGCGGATATGGATGAGTATAAGGTCTTAAAAGAGATAGAATATCACTGCCAAAATAGCTATAATGGGACTTACCAAAAAGCCCGAAGAAATAACCACTGGAATCCGCACAATAATCGGTCCATATGTCGTCACTATCAGACATCACCTCAACACCCAAATAATTAAATGGTGTAAGGCCAAAATAAATATTGGTCGGTGAATTGGAATTCATACCAGGTAAACCTCCGTAAGGATAATCTATTAGTGTATATGATACAGCCTGATAGTTAAAAACAGATCCGTTCATACCCGAATAATAAAAGTTACCAGAATCTGAAATACCCGATGGGAAATAGGCGTTGGTATCCTGAAAATTATATCCGCTATAGGCTATTAATCTTTCATGGGCGCCTGGGCTGGTCGTTTTTCCCCCAGGTACACTCTTCAAGTTTCGGGCATCATATTGCTTTTGTACAATGCTTTCAACCAATCGCATGCTTGAATTTTTAGGCTCTGGGCATTTAGCATTCGGAGGCGTATTCAGTTGTGCTGGCGACACAAAAGGATTAATAAAAAGGATAACCAATAAGCAATAAATGAATCGGGTGATGGGTTTCACAATTCTGTTATTTTGGTCGTTTAGATAATTTGTTTATAGTTATGGCGTTTAAAAAATGGTAAACGTTAGTAGTCTCCTGATATATTTATGTTAATACTATAGCAGGAGGCAAGTTTTGTAATTTTATAAACCTTGAAAGTCAATCTTTTTTCAGAAAAAAAGAAATACTACTAATATCCCAACCTGATTATTTTTAAAGAAATATTCAATTAATAATTGCGGCTATCATCTAAGTATAAATTCTACTCTGCCAGCCAATGGATAAGGAACAATTGAATAGTTTAGGTGTACCAAGATCTGACCCTAATAAATAAACCAGAGGTGAATCCGGTTAATTCTAACTGCGATATTCTACTTTCCCACCACCAATCTCACCACCCTTCTCTCTCCTGCTTCTGATGTGAATTCAGTAATATAAACACCATCGCTAAGGCCTGCGGGAAGTGATAGCATATTATCACCGGACTGTATCAGGTAATCGGCTGCCAGCTGGCCAGAAATGCTTATGATACGCAAAGTCCCGGCATCGGGGCTGGTAACTGTAATGTTTCCGGATGCAGGGTTAGGCCATAGCTTATACTGATCCGCTCCTTGTTCAGCAATGGAACGGTGCCCTGACATTGATGGCATGATAGTAATGTGCCTGGTTACCGCGCACATACTGCCTGCTGTATAGGTAATGGTTGCTGATCCTGTTGTAATTCCAGTTACATAACCACTGGTTATGCCTACAGTTGCAACTCCCGGATTACTGCTGCTCCATACTCCGCCAGTTACCGCGTCAGAAAGGGTTACCGGCGAACCTAAAAACGCGCTGGCCGGGCCGGTTATGGCAGCAGGCAAGGCATATACCAGCACCGGTGTGTCTGCTTTGCAGCCGGTGGGTAATGTATAATAAATATAGGCTGTACCCCCACCCGTGCCTGTAACTATCCCTGTACCACTGCCTGCAACGGCTATAGCGGGGCTTCCTGAGCTCCATACGCCTCCCGGAGTATAATCGCTGAGGGTAAGTGTGCTGCCTGCGCAAATATGCCCGGTGCCCGATATAGGGGCAGGTATCGGGTTAACGGTAAACAAAGTAGTGGTGGTGCAGCCCAGCGGACTGATATAAGTAACGCTTGCAGCGCCTGGAGTATTTCCTGTAACCCGGCCAATTCCACCACCAAGGTTCGTAATTGTAGCCAGTGAACTTGTATATAATCCGGTGGTAGTGAGGTCGCTCACAGTCATGGTATCGCCATAAGCACATAAATTATGAACACCGGTAATGGCCGGTACTGTTACCACGGTTACTGTTTCAGTAGCAGCACAACCCAGTAATGCCGTATAACTTACAGTAACTGCCCCTCCGGATATTCCTGTAAGTGTTCCTGAAGTAGTTATGGTGCCAACAGCAGGATTACTGATACTCCATACACCTCCCGGAGTTGCATCGGTATAAGAAGCCGAACTGCCGGTACATATACCTGCCGGGCCACTCACACTCAACGGCAGTCCATTTACGGTTACCGGTGCATAAACATTGCACCCTACACCCATTGAGTAGGTAATGGTGGCAGTGCCTGCAGCTACACCGGTTATCACGCCTGTAGAGGTACCTGCAATGGCAACGCTGGTATTACTGCTGGTCCATACGCCACCCGGCGACCCATCTGCTTTAGTAATTGCAGTGCCTATACATACAACCCCCGGCCCTGTTATCCCGCCAGGTAATGTATTTACAGAAACCACTTTGGTTGCAAGGCATCCGCCTACCGAATAAGTTACTGTTGTAGTTCCTGAACCTGATCCGGTCAGAGCGCCTGCAATACTTATTGACCCTACGCTGGTTAAAGAGGAACTCCATGAACCTCCCGGAGTTGGATCGGTCAATGCCAGAACCGAACCAACACATACACTTCCGCCACCGGCTATTGCCGCCGGTGATGCATTCACGGTTACAGGTTTGGTAATAAGGCAGCCCGTGGGTAGTGTGTAAGTTATTGTTGCCACTCCAGAGCTGATCCCGGACACATTTCCGGCCGAATCAACAGTAGCTTTTGGGGGTGCACTGCTGCTCCACACGCCTCCGGTGGTAATGTCAGTAAAAAGGGTTGAAGTTCCTGTACAAACACCCGATGCTCCTGATATAACAGATGGATGTGGATTAACCGTAACCGTAATATTTGCAGCGCATCCTGTAGGCAAGGTATAATCAATTACAGATGTTCCGTTGGTTACCCCTGAAACAAGGCCTGTTGCAGCCCCGATACCGGCTACTACGGTGCTGCTGCTTGCCCATGTGCCTCCGGGCGTTGCATCAGCAAGTGCGGTAGTAAGCCCTGCGCAAACCACGGGTGTGCCGGTAATAGCTGCAGGGTTAGGGTTAACGGTTACTATTGTTGTAATAGTGCAACCGCTGCCCAATGAATAAGTAACGGTGGCAGTACCGGTAAACACACCACCCACAATACCTGATGAAGAGCCTATAGTAGCCGGGCCGGCAGGAGCTATGCTCCAGGTACCTCCGCTGGTAATATCAAGCAACGGAGAAATACCGCCCATACATACATTCCTTAATCCGTATATCGATCCAGGTGTCGAGTTTACTGTTACGGTAACATTTGACGAGCATCCGGTAGGCAGTGTACAATAAATTACTGCTGAACCCGGTACACCTGCGGTTATTACTCCGGTGCTTGCCCCAATAGCCGCCACCGATGTCAGGCCGCTGTACCAGGAACCACCTGGCACAGAAGAGGTCAATGTTCCGGTAGCTCCTGTGCAATATCCTGTTGGCCCGGAAATCACCGGTACCGGGTTAATGTAGATCGTCCGGGTTACCAGGCATGTGCCTGCTCCGTAACTGATAATAGCGGTGCCTGAAGATATGCCTGTTATAACTCCTGTACTGCTGCCAATAGTAATGGTAGTTGATGGGGTGCTCCATAACCCGCCCGATGTTCCGTCAGTCTCTGTAATAATGCCGTCCATGCACACGGTGTTCGGGCCGCTAATGGCCGAAGGTGTCGGATTAATGGTGACTAACTTTGTAGCTGAGCATCCAGCAACTGTATAATCTATGGTAGCAGTTCCTCCCGATACACCGGTTACTATCCCCGTTCCGCTGATGGTGGCAATTATTAAAGGTGTACTCGACCATGTTCCGCCTGTGGTTACATCACCAAGCGGTGTGGTCATGCCTGCACATATCGCCGAACTGCCGGTTATAGCTGCAGGAGAAGGAGAGACTGTAATAATTTTTGTAACAGTGCATCCTGCCCCCAGCGAATAGGTAATGGTAGTGCTTAAGCCGGTAGTAAGTCCGCTTACGATACCTGTCAGAGCGCCTACCGTCCCTGCAAGAACAGTGCTGCTGCTCCATGCACCGCCCGGTACAGGATCGCTGAGCGTTATCGTACCTCCGGCACAAACAGCTGATGGTCCGGTAATAGCTCCCGGTGAAGAGCTTACCGTTACCACATGGGTAGCAATACATCCTGCTGCCGAAAGATAGGTGATGGTTGCGGGCCCTGTAGAAATTCCTGTTACGATACCTGTGGCAGATCCTGCTGTAGCCAATGCCGGAACACTGCTGCTCCAGGTGCCACTGCCGGTATCGGTAAGTGTTATGGTTGCTCCCACACATACCGCCGATGCACCGCCAATGGGCGCAGGTAAGGCATTAACTGTAATATTAGTAGTAACTGAGCATCCCGTACTCAGGGTATAGGTTACTGTTGCCACACCGGTCTCTATAGCGGTTATCACTCCGCTCACAGAACCTGCTGTTATAATTGAACTGCCTGTTGACCATGTTCCGCCACCGGCATCAGTCAGGGTTACAGATGAACCCACACAAACCTGGGAAGGGCCGCTTATTAAGCCGGGTAATGGATTTACATAAATGGTTTTTGTTGACCTGCAACCCGTACTTAAAGTATAAGATACTGTTGCAAGGCCGGCAAGCACCCCGGTTACTACGCCACTGGTCCCAATGGTAGCTACCGTGCCCGGCGAACAGCTCCAAACTCCTCCGCTCCCGGGGTCTGTAAGGTCAATAACTGATCCGGCACAAACACCTGAAAGCCCTGAAATAGGTGGTGGCAGCGGATTAACAGTTGCCACAACTGTCCGGTAGCAGCCTGTACTTAAAGTATAAGTTATTACCGATGTTCCTGTACTCGATCCGGAAATTATTCCTGTTGCAGCTCCGGCTGCTGCAATTATCGTCGATCCGCTGGTCCATGTTCCGCCGGGTGTAGGGTCGCTTAAAACTACGGTAGAGCCCACGCAAACAACAGGTGTTCCTGAAATATAACCCGGCAGCGGGTTTACGGTTACTACACCTGTTACTGTGCACCCTGCACCTAACGAATAAGTAACTGTGGCAGTACCCGGCAGCAATCCCGTTACAAGTCCCGATGATGTACCAATTATTGCGGTGGCCATTGGTGTTATAGTCCATGTGCCACCTGGTGCTCCGTTACTGAGTAAGGTAGTTCCGTTGGGGCATACACTCAAAGTGCCTGTAACAGGGCCTGGCGAAGAATTAACTGTTACGCTTACTGAAGTTGAACAGCCGGTGCCCAGCGTATACGAAATGGTTGTGGTCCCGATACTGGTTGCCGTTATTACGCCTGAAATTGAATAAATAGTTGCTACTGAAGGCGCTGTACTTCCCCATATTCCGCCTGGAGTGCCATCTGTCATCAGGCTTGTAAGGCCCAGGCACATGCCTGCCGGGCCCGAAATAGGCAAGGGAGCGGCATTAACCAAAATGGGTGTGGTAGTTCGGCATCCCGTTGGCAGTGTATATGTTACAGTTGCAGTACCTCCCGATACGCCTGTTACTACCCCAGCCGGATTTATTGTAGCCACAGTTGACGGGGTACAGCTCCAGGTTCCTCCTCCATCAAATAATGAGGTTGTTGTCCCTGCACACAAGGTTGTAGTTCCTGAAATTGTCGCAGGCAGCGGGTTTACTGATATACTGAATGAGGAGGTACATCCCGACACTGAAGAATAAATAATAGTAGCAGGCCCTCCCGAATAACCGGTTACCATGCCTGTACCCGGATCAATATAGGCGATAGTAAAATCGCTGCTGCTCCAGGAGCCCCCTGGTGTGGCATCATGTAGTAATGTGGTAGTGCCGGTGCACAACGTGCCTGATCCTGTAATACCTGCCGGTAAAGGATCTACTGTCAGTCCCGAGGTAATCAAACAGCCGGTTGGCAAAGTATAGGTAATTGTAGTGGTCCCGGCTACCAGTGCTGATACAAATCCCGACATACTTCCTATTGTAGCTACAGTTGGGTTACTGCTGACCCATATTCCGGCTCCTGCATCACTTAATGTTGTGGTCAGTCCGGCACAGATAGAATCCGGACTATATACCGGCCCGGGCAGAGGGTTAATGGTAACTCCCTTAATAATAAAGCAACCTGTGGACAAAGTATAGGTAATAACAGCAGAACCTGCTCCTGCCCCCGTCATTATTCCCGAAGATGACCCTATGGATGCAACTGCCGGATTACTGCTGCTCCAGGTTCCGCCAGGTGTCGCATCGCTCAGCGCCGATATAAATCCGGCACAGATTTCCGTTGTTCCGGTTATTGCCATTGGCACTCCGTTAACCGTTTCTGTTATCGTCGTATTACATCCGGTGGGTAATGTATAGGTAATCGCAGATGTACCCGGCGAAACCGCATTTACCAGGCCGGTCAATGATCCAATGGTAGCTACAGAGGGTGTTCCGCTGCTCCATGTCCCGCCGCCTCCATCTGTCAGCAAGCTGGTTTGCCCGGTGCACAATACTCCGCTGCCTGTAATTGACGTTGGGTTCGGGTTAACTGTAAATGTTAATGAGGAAGCACAACCAGTAGGTAAAGTATACGATATATTTACAAGACCGGCTGTAATTCCGGAAACCAGTCCTGTAGATCCTGCCGTTGCTGTACCGGGTGAACCGCTGCTCCATACTCCTCCCGGCGTGATGTCGGTTAATGTTGTTGAGGCGCCTGCACATACGCCAGATAAACCAGCTATAGCTGCCGGCGCGGGATTGATGCTAACCCCATAGGTGGCAATGCAGGTAGTGGGCAATGTATAAGTTATAGTCGCTGTTCCTGCCGCAACACCGCTCACAGCCCCGCTTGATGATACTACCGATGCAACCGACGGATTGCTGCTCGACCAGGTCCCCGAACCGGCATCCGTAAACATGGCGCTTCCTCCCTGGCATATTACAGATGTACCCGAAATAATACCCGGCAAAGGATTTACCGTCACAATTTTTGTCACCTTACAATTTGTTGGCAGTATATAACTGATTACTGAGGTCCCGGATGTAATGCCGGTAACCAGTCCTGATCCGGTTCCAATTGTTGCAACAGTTGTGGTGCCGCTGGCCCACGTGCCGCCGGGAGAAGTATCAGCTAGTGTTGTTGTCAGGCCAGCACATACGGTTGCGGTACCCGTAATTACTGCAGGTAGCGCATTGACTAAAAACGGATATGTTATGGTGCATCCCGTGGGTAATGTATAGGTAATAATAACAGGGCCTGCCGACATTCCCGTTATTACTCCGGTTGATGCTCCAGCGGTTGCATAAGTGCCGCTGCTGCTGGTCCAGGTGCCACCCGTAATAGAATCTGTAAGGGTGGTGGTAGACCCCACACAAACCTGGCTTGCCCCGTAAGGTGCTGGCGGATTAGGGTTAATGGTTACTACAGTTGGCGAAAAGCAACCTGTAGGCAGTATATAACTTATATGACATGAGCCTGCCGAAACTCCCGTGAGCAACCCTGACGTAGACCCTATGGTTCCTGGTGCGCCGCAAGCCCATGTGCCACCAGTAAGTGGGATGGTCAAAGTCGCAGTTGAGCCGATACATAATGATGCCGGGCTCACAATATTGGGCAATGAGTTTACCGACAAAGTCAGTATTCCCGAACATCCTGAACCTGTAGTATAGGAAATATTACAAACTCCGATTCCGGTTGCTGTAGCAACTCCGCTGCCTGACCCTATCATCGCAACTCCGGTATTTGATGAACTCCATGTGCCACCTGTTGTGGATACAGAATAAGTAGTAGTGGCACCGGGGCACAAGGTATTTAAACCCGTAACAGTAATTAAAGATGACCCTGTATCATAAAGCGCCGTTATTTCGCACGAGTTAAGTGCACGGCCGTATATTGAAAGATCATCCAGTTGCCCGGCAAAATTATAGCTGGGAACTACAATAGGGAATAGTCCATGACCGAATCCCGCCGTCAGATAAGGATAGTAGCTGTCATAAAAACTGTCGCACGCCATCGATGGATGTACCGTATAGCTGGATGTATATCCACTGGCAACATAAGCACCGTCAACATACAGAAAAGGCTGTTTGCTCACGTATTCCAATACTATATAATGCCAGCCGGTAAGTGTACCCGACCACGACAGGGTGCAATTGGTTATTGATTGCCCGTGCTCCATAACATATACCCCGTTGGTGGCTACATTAAGCCCGGCACCTACATCACTCATCCCCGATGCCCAGTTCCAGCCATCTACAGGTGCAATAATACAGGAGTTAGACTCGTCTGATGTAAGCCCGGAACTTGAGCCGGCTGCAGGAAGAATCGCAGAATGTGTGGGGTTCACCCAAACCGAATAAGTAAAAGTATTGGTAATAGTACGATCAATATGATGAGTGGTAACCACTTCGCCCGACCCGGTAAAATTAAGCGCTGCATTCGGGTGGCCAAACCGGTCTGAACAATAAGTTGCGCCGGTCACTGTGCCGGTCACACCATGGCCGCTCAGATCTGCGGCGCTGCTATTAAAACCGTAATACATCAGTAACCCGCTGGTAGGCACATACGAGGGTACCTGCGCATTCGCATCCCGGCAAGCAGCCAGAAGAATCAGGAATAACACTATTACATAAAAGGGTCTCAGTGTAAACTTCATTACATAAATATAAATAATGGTTACAATAACCCGGAGGGTCCGGAATAAAAAACTAAATTACAAAACTTCTAATAAAAAACAAAAAAATTCGTAATCTTTTGATATTTTTTAAAAAAATAATTAATGATCCGGACTGCTTGCCTTAATCCGGCTTCAGTGGCATAGACAGCCCTGAATTCTCGAAGTGGCGCTGTTGCAGATCAGGATATCTATCTGGCTTACCTGCTATACCCCATAAAAAGCACGGACCTCTTTCCAAAACTAAAACCGGCAGGCAATGCCCACCAGTTATATATTCCCTTCAAAGCATTGATTTGCTTAATCCTTCACAAACTTAATCCTCACCATCTTGCCGCTTGCGTCACTCACTCCTATCAGGTACACCGCATCTGGCAACTGGTGTACATCCATCTGTTCCATAAGTTGTCCGTTTGTTACAGTTACCGGCCTTTCTGTCACCACTTTCCCCAGCTCATCATATATCCTGATAATGGCCGCACCGTTTTCCAGATCGCTGGCTACCACGGTCAGGCTTTCATGCA
>CAILLK010000147.1 GCA_903835005.1 uncultured Bacteroidota bacterium
CGATTATCTCATCATATCCCACTAAATAATGTGAAAATGTGGTAATGTGAAAATAGGGCAATTCATTCAGTTGCATAGGGTTAATAAAAATATGCGATTTTCAATTGCCTAAATCAGAGAATGTTTGTGTGGTTATCCCATTGTCTCAAAAATAAGCGATGGGATAATGGTATACGCTGAAACCCTTGCTGGTGGCTGATATAAATTAATTTACGATTATCTCATCATATCCCACTAAATAATGTGAAAATGTGGTAATGTGAAAATAGGGCAATTCATTCAGTTGCATAGAGGTAATAAAAATATGCGATTTTCAATTGCCTAAAACGGACCTTTTATTTGGTTATCCCATTGTCTCAAAAATAAACGGTGGGATAATGGTATACGCTGAAACCCTTGCTGGTGGCTGATATAAAATAATTTACGATTATCTCATCATATCCCATTGTCTCATCACTGAGATAAGCGCCAGGTATAGTAGGAGATTGCTCAGATATATGTCCGGTACGCATTATGCATGGCAATAGGTCCAGACGGGTAAAAAGGACTGGTAGATTGTTTCATAGTTTGATTAATTTATATTTATGGTGAAATTTGGGTCAAAGGTAAAATTAATAATTGAAAATTCCAAATTATAAGGCATGTTTATTTTTTTGGAGGAAGCGCCAATTGTCCCGAAATATCTGGATTTTAAAAAACTGATGAGATTACCCATACACTGATCGTCTATGTTCGGGGCTTTGCTACAGCCCGCATATCAGGCCAATATAAAATAGTTATTATGCTTCTAATAAAAGGCTATGCTCATATAAATAATCTGGACTTGCATTTGAGTCTTCAGCTATATTTTCTACACCTTCTAATATTACACACAATTTATTAATGATTGATATCTTTTGATTGTCACTAAGTTTATCAATATTGTCATGCTGTATATTGAATCCCGCAATTTTACTAATCAGTGAATAATCGATTTGTGAAAGATTAAATAGCTTCATTTTATCGGCTGAAGAATACAAGTCAAGCCGATCAACAATAAAGCTGAAATTAATATTATGTGCATTGATAGTATCAAACAATTTTCTTGCAAACAATTTATTATCACCATCATAAATCGTAATGTGAGGGTGGAATTCTCTATAAGTTTTTTCTTCTTTAGATTTCCATATTGTAGTTAATTCCTGCTTATCCTCACAATTCAAAAATACCGTATTTTGACTCTCAGTAAAAAAATTCCCTACACCATTTACCTTTATTTCTTTTCCCTGGATTAACTTATTATCTTCAAAAAGTCGTTTTTTTTGTTTGGTACTATAAGGCCCTTTTACTGTGATGTGAGAAAAATTTCTTTGCATCGGATCTGCAATTAAGCGCATGGCATCAAGTATCCGCTTGACTGTTTCATTGTGTAAGTATATAACGAAAAAAAACCTTGTCTTCATACTAAGAAATACATTAAATTATCCTGATTTTCAGTTTCGATCATAATCTTGAAAATTATTTTTGCAAACTGCCTTGAACTTTCAAAAGCTCTATCCCTGTTACTTTCAACTGAAATCCATTGCAAAAGTTTCGTCTTTTCGACCTGCGTCGTTTCAAGAAACCAAAAATACAATGAAATCAGCTCATTAATATCATTTTTCATTTTGTCATTTTGTGAAAGTTTCTCAAGACGCTGTAAGGGAGTGAGCTTAATGATTTCTAAAATATCGGCTTGCTTCATAACTTTCTTACTACATAACAAACTCAAAAGAAATGAGTAGCAAGTGAGCTTCCGACTGAATTTAAGTTTTAGATTTTTTATGTGTAACTCGTTTTTCTTGTTCTGAATTTCTTCAGGTGTTAAGCCAGTTTCATTAAATTTTCGATTCCTATTGTGCTCATAATTTAAACACATGGTGCGCCAAAACCTGATGACATCATTTACCAAGAATACAGGTTTAAAATCTTTTGTGTGGGCGTGAAAATCTTTATAATACTTTTCTAGCGTTGTAGAAAGCATCTGGTCATAAAAGTCCTGATTGTGAACTGCACGACTTTCAAGAAGAAGCAACATTCTAGCAGTAAAAAAATTGCGGTAATCATCTTCCCTACTACCCAATTCGCTATAAATATCCTTAATATTATGAACAACAAGGTACTCCCCATCTCCTGAAAACTCAGGTAATTTCATTTGCCTACAAGCTTTAATAATATCCGCATCAATTAAAATTTCAGAGATTTTAGAAAATTTAGTTTGGTCCGTATCTGCTAAGAAAAAGAGGTCAATATCGGAATATTCACAAGCCTCTAATCTGCCATATGACCCTGTGGTATAAATACAAAAATCTTTTTGTGCGTTTAGTACGGTGGATTTGTAAAGATGTTTCCTGAAAACTTCAAGGCGTTTCAGGCTATAGGCGGATTTAAGAATTATATCATTACTCATAGCGTATGAAATTAATAAATAATTTGGTTTGCAAGGATAGATTAAAACATATTTAATAATAGCTGGTATTTTATTAAGTTAGTTACAAATATTATCAAACAGCAAAACGATTCTCATACAAAAACGGCTGAAAGCCGATAAATGTTTGGCGGATTTGGGGGATATCGCCGAGTTCCTGTTTGGCATCTGAAATGGCTTTATATTTCAGTAATAATAATGCCGATAGTTTTTCTTCATTCAGTTCATACACGCCTGAATTTATGTATTGCCTGAGTACAAAATTGATGAATTCCTGCTGTTTGGAATTATAACTGCCAAGGCGGATTCTTACATTTTCTGCACGGGTCGATCTGTCGATAATTGCAGCATGGAAAGCTACATATGCCAGCACATCGTAAATGTCGCTGTCTTCGGCATGGAGTACTTTCTGGAATTCGGCCAGCTGCTCTTTGGCGAAGCCTTTTTCTTTCAGTTCGTCCAATAACTTTTTCCTGGTATCGGGTTTACTCCATATTTCTCTGAGCTCAGTTTCGTTTTTAAACAGATCGGGCAATGCTCCAAACATATTTTTGAGAAACTCCTCGGCAGAAATAGGTTTACCATCAGGGCTCCAGAATGTGGTGCTGACCATATGCTGCAAATCGCGGACCTTGCCATCGGCAAGCCTTACTTTTATCATGCGGCGGGGCGGGTTGTCGCATACACATGGCCAATTGCCACACCGGGGGCAAGGCGGGTCATCTTCCTTAACACATATACAAGGCACCTGCCCACAGGTATTGCATGGAGCAGGATTGGGTTTTGGGGGTGGGGGTGGTTCGGGATCTAGCGGCTCACCATCCCATTCGGGGTCGTTGAAGTTGAGGTATGCTTTTACAAAATCGTAAATGGTGAAATAGTCCTTATCGTCGTAAAGCCGGGTGCCCCGGCCAATGATCTGTTTGAATTCGATCAGTTGTTTTACCGGGCGCATTAGTACTATATTCCTGATTTCGGGGGCATCTACGCCTGTGCTTAACTTCTGAGAGGTGGTAAGTATGGTTGGTATTGTTTTTTCATTGTCCTGAAAATCGCGCAAGTGCTGGTCGCCCAATTTGCCTTCGTCGGCTGTAACCCTGTGGCAATAATTGGGATTTTTGATGGTTACCATCTGATTGATGAGATTACGCACAGCAAGTGCATGATCCTGCGAGGCGCAAAAGACCAATGTTTTTTGCCGCTGATCAATCATATTCATAAAGGTCTTAACCCGATATTCCTCTATGGCCATTATTTCTATGATCCTGTTCTGCTCTTCGATGTTGTATACTTTGCCTTCTTCCACTTCACCTTCCAGCACTTCATCATCGGGTGTGAAAATATATTCATCGCCTGTGGTGGCAATCTGCTTTACTTTGAACGGCGTGAGGAAACCATCATTAATGCCCTGCTTCAATGAATAGATATAAACGGGATCGCCAAAATATTTATAGGTATCAATATTCTGATCTCTTTTGGGTGTGGCCGTGAGCCCCAATTGCACGGCAGGGCTGAAATACTCCAATATGGCCCGCCATGTGCTTTCATCATTTGCGCCGCCACGGTGGCACTCATCTATAATAATGAAATCGAAAAAGTCTTTTTGATACGCGCCAAAATAAGGTTTGCCGCCGGGGCCGCTCATAAATGTCTGGAAAATGGTAAAGAAAACGTTGCCGTTTGTCTGCACCTTTCCTTTCTTCTTTATTTCGGCAGGCGTAATACGCACCAGGGCATTTTCGGAGAATGCTGCATACTCATTGAATTTTGTGAAAGCCTGATCGGCGAGCGTGTTCCGGTCGGCAAGGAATAATATACGCGGGCTGCGCTCACCGGGCTTTATTATATTCCACTTGCTGGTAAACAGTTTCCAGGCTATCTGAAATGCAATATCGGTTTTGCCCGTACCTGTGGCCAAAGTGAGGAGTATCCGGGGTTTACATTCGGCAATGGCATCCATTACATTAGTGATGGCGTTCTCCTGGTAATATCTTGGTGGTTTGGTACCTGTTTTGGTTTCGTAGGGTATGGAGATGAAGCGATCTTTCTGGCTTTCCTGTTCGGGGTTGGCCATCAGTTGCACCCCATAAATACGGTTCCATAACTCATCGGGAGATGGGAATGCAGTTACATCGCCTTCCCAACCCTCGTGCATATCTATACCATAAATCTTCAATCCATTTGTGCTGTAGGTGTACCGTATCTGTAACCGGCCGGCATAATCTTTGGCCTGACCAACTCCGGCAGTATAATGGGCATCTCTGCGCTTGGCTTCTATAACAGCGAGATAGCGGTTGCGGTACTGGAGCACATAATCGGCCTTATCGGGCGCTGACCTTGTGCCATGCCCCATGAGCCTGCCTTTGGAGATAGGAAACTCCATGCGTATGCGACTGCCTTCCACAACGCCCCAGCCTGCTGCCTTTAGGGCAGGGTCTATATATTCGGCGCGTGTTTCGGTTTCGTTCATGGTGTCTGAATCACAGATTAAACGGATTAAAAGATTTCACAGATTTTCATGAATGATCAATATTTAAAACTTAATTCTCAAAGGTAAATGATAATGGAATATATAACCTGATAATTTACACCCGTCTGCCCCCAATTTCATTTAGCTGATTATTTATAGCATATCTAAATCCACATTCGACCCACTACGGGGTCGGCATTTACTTCTTTTTACCGATGGTTTCACCACCGGCTATTGACATTCAAGTCCTTCGGACTTCCTTAACTAAGAGATTGCCCTGCATCGTTCTTAGCTGACCGCAAAACCAGATTAACAGGAGGAATTTGCTCTTGAGCCCGATCTGAACTTTTCTGTGTCATATATGATCAGAATTTATAAACATTAAGCCTGTAGAGGAAATGATATTATTATAATATTAATCATTTTGTAGTAAGCACTTTTGGCAACATTAATAGAAAGGGCAGGGATTGCCCGAAATCGAGCTGATCGTAAAACATTCCCAACCGGTTGAGGTTTTTGTAATAATCATTGACATGATCGTAATAATATTTCTCAGATTTTATGTACCAGGCCCTTTCGCCAAGATGGGAGGCAAGGAACCATTTTTCGAGCAGGCGGCCTGCCCGGCCATTGCCGTCATTGAATGGATGGATGGCTACGAAAAGCAGGTGAATGAAGGCTGCGTAATAGAAGATTTCAGCGGGGCTGAGTTGTTTTTTCAGCAATGTGCTGATATCGGCCCATAACTTATTCATTTCTTCAGTTACAATGCCGAACCGGGCTGCCTCGAACTGCACCCTGCCGGTGCCATGCTCCATTACCAGCATTTCGTTTTTGCGGTAAACACCCCGCCATTTAGCCGGTAATAAATGCGCTGTGAGCAGCTTATGGCACTCCAGAAAATTGGCGCTGCTGAGTTTTTGCTGCTGTGCCAACTGATAGGCCCTGTAAAGGTCGTCGGGTTTCTGCACCAACTCAGGCAGGTATTCGATATCCTGCATTTTGTGCTTCAGATAACTGTCCACCTCCATCTGCTCGCCTTCGATGCGGGAGGACGAGATTACAGCAACTGATGTATAGAATGTGAAACTATTGGCAGAAAGGGTTATCGCCTCCAGATCTGGCAATACTTTAACCAGGTCTGTATCCAGATGCTGCGTGTAGGAGGCCAGATATTTAGCAGTGAGTATTTTCATGAATAAAACTCGGAATCAGGATTTTCAGAATTTTAAAATTTTCAGGATTGTACTACCTTATTGGTTAATTCGCCCCTGAATGCTTTCTCTAAGATACTTTTTTTTAATTCTTCGATATTGTTTAATTTTTGCTGATATATATTTTCGAGGTTTTTTGTTTCGGTGGATAGGGTGTCTAATTGTTGGACGATTTTTTGTTGTTCTTTAAAGGTGGGGTAATTAATAACAAAATCCTGCAATTGAGCTTTTGTAATTGCTTGTCTTGTAGCCCCTTGCTCTCCCGTTTCTAAGAGTTGTTCTTTATAGAATTTCGAGGTTAGCAGCAGATTGAGAAAATATGGATCGATAACACCCTTTGTTGGTCTAACAACAGATACGTGTTGATTTACTCTTGCCGGCAAAAAATCTTTAGGCATAACACAACATCTTGCGACAGATGCCCCTGTAATGTTTAACAAAACATCATTTTCTTCAAGGGTAACATTGGACAATTCCTTTGCCTGTTTGTCGTCGATAAACGCAAGATTCTTCTCTTTGAAATAGCCATCATGTACGTTCATACTTCTAACTAACGATATGCCTTCTGTTTTGTAAGATTCACTTCCTCCGCGAGGTGTTGCACCACTACCTATTTTTGTTGTTACTTCACCCAATTTCTTCTCCAACCACCCCTCACCTTTATTTGTAAAAATATTATTCAGTTCACTTTGAAAAAGGTCTTTTGCATTTTGGAGGTTGCGCTGCAGGTTTTCTTTGGCCTGATCTATGGCTGCGAAGGCTTCGTCCAGGATCGATACGATTTGTTGTTGTTCTGGGAGAGGAGGAAGGGGCACTAACCGTTTTTCAATATCACCTTTGCCGACATGCATCATTGTTGTTCCTGTCCCGTGTGCTTTTTTTATTGCTTCTGTATCCCATTCCAGAAGCTGAAATAGGAACTGTTTGGAAATTATATCGGAGTTCGGAACAACTTTCCAAATATGATAATGGTAAATGACTTTGTTTCCCGTCCAAATTCTCGGACCGAAAGAAGCTGACCATGCATAGAGTAAATCACCATTGTCGCAATATTTATCATCCTCCAATTCTAAATCCGAGTAATACCAATTATTATTAGTAAAAAAGTTACCAACTCGTAAAACTGTGTATTTTCCATTTACCAATAATTCATTTTTAGAATATGCTCTGCCGTTAATGAATCTGCAAACTTCTCCTAACTTTTTTTCTTCCCAACCTTTCTTCATATCAGTTCTTTTATAGTGAGAAGAATATCATTGGTTTCAGCATCCAGTGTTTGCATTTCTTCAAGTATTTCCTGAGGGCTGCGGAGGGCGGCTTCTTCGGGTTTGTTGGGGTTTTTTACGCTGAGGTCGTAGTTATGGGTTTGCACATCGGCCATTTGCAGCAGCCAGCTTTTTTCAGTTTCGGGTTTTGTGGGTTGCAAAGTTAAAAACTCTTTCAGGTCGTCGTCGTTGAGGGAGTTGGTTTTGCCCATATTGCGGCCGGGATCGAGCTGGTAGTACCAGATATTTTTTGTGGGTTCGCCCTTGGTGAAGAAGAGCACGACCGTCTTGACACCCGCCCCGAGGAATGTGCCGCCGGGCATATCGAGGATGGTATAGAGGTTGCAGGTTTCCAGTAAATGCTGTCGCAGACTTACCGAGGCATTGTCGGAATTGCTGAGGAAGGTGTTTTTTATGACTATTGCCGCCCGGCCGCCTGCCTTGAGGTTTTTGATAAAATGCTGGAGGAAGAGGAAGGCGGTTTCGCCTGTTTTGATATCGAAGTTCTGCTGCACCTCAGGGCGCTCTTTGCCACCGAAGGGCGGATTGGCGAGAATGACGTGGTAACGGTCTTTCTCCTGAATATCGCGGATGCTTTCGCTGAGGGTATTGGTGTGGATAATATTGGGGGCTTCGATGCCATGCAGTATCATGTTCATGATACCGATAACATAGGCGAGGTTCTTTTTCTCTTTGCCGTAGAAGGTTTTGGCCTGCAGGGTTTCGAGGTCGGATGTGCTGAGGTTTTCGCGGTCGCAGGTGAGGTATTCGAAGGTTTCGCAGAGGAAGCCGGCACTGCCGCAGGCGCCATCGTAGATCTTTTCGCCAATGCGGGGCTTTACCACCTCTATCATGGCACGAATGAGGGGCCGGGGCGTGTAGTACTGGCCACCATTGCGGCCAGCATTGCCCATGTTTTTTATCTTGCTTTCGTAGAGGTAGCTGAGTTCGTGCTTGTCTTTGGTGCTGCGGAAGGGCAGGCCGTCGGCCAGTTCCACTATTTCGCGGAGTATATAGCCATCCTGTATCTTATTATTAAGTTCGCTGAATATCTCACCTATTTTGTACTCAATGGTCTGGGGCTTATCGGCATTATCCTGCTTAAAGCCGGCGAGGTAGGGAAATAATTTAAGGTTTACGAAATTGACCAGATCAATACCAGTGAGGGATTTGTGCAGATCGGGTTTGCCATCGGCGGTCTTGGGCATAGCCCATGCGGGCCAGCGGTATGCTTCATCAATTATGTATTTGTACTCTTTGCCATGCAGGGCAGCTTCATCTGCTTTGTCCTGCTCCAGTTCATCGAGATAGCGGAGAAACATGATCCAGGAAGTCTGGCCGATGTAGTCGAGTTCGCTGTCGGCACCTGAATCTTTGTAAAGGAGATCGTCTATATTTTTAAAGGTTTGTTCGAACATTATTGTATTGGCGCTTTTTGTGCTAAAGTAGTTTAAAATCAGGTTGGCGGGGTAGGTATTTTTTTCGGATGTGCTCGGGTTTACATCCGCCTTAATCCCCTTAGCTCAAACACACGTCTATGCGGCAAGGGGGAATTTGCTCCATCACTTAATTTTATCCCGGGTGGCTAGTATAGACTTTATAAGTGGAAAATCAGAGAAGCCTAACAGATATCCACACCTGAATGGTGCCACCGCCACTGAAGCTAAACAGCACTACAAAAGCCGGGACAACAAAACTATTAATTGCTTTAAAACAAGAATATCCCCAAATCCCATGTCTACCTTATATACCCCAGTATCTTCAGCATGCTCTGAGGCGTTTGCTCCTTGGCATAGAGCCAGTCTTCGAAATTGCCGTCTTTGTCTATTTCTACCACCACATGCTTGGGGGAGGGTATCATGCAATGCTTGATGCCGCCGTAGCCGGATATCTGGTCCTGGTAGGCGCCGGTGTGGAAGAAGCCTATGTAGAGCGGGTCTTTGCCTTTTTCTTTTTCCAGCTTGGGCAGAAACACGGCATTGATGTGCTCTTCGGATGTGTAATAGTCGTGGCCATCGCAGGTGAGGCCGCCGAGGTGCACTTCCTGGTATTCTTTATCCCATTTATTGATGGGCAGCATCAGGAATTTCTCGCCTATACCCCAGGTATCGGGCAGGGTAGTGATGAACGAACTGTCGATCATGTACCAGATCTCGCGGTCGTTCTGCATCTTTTCATCCAGAACACTGTATACTATAGCGCCCGACTCACCTACGGTGAATGAACCAAACTCTGTATAAATATCGGGTGTATCTACTTTATGCTTTTTGCAAACGCCTTTAATGGTAGATACAATTTCATTGACCATGTAGGTGTAATCGTACTCAAAACCAAGTGAGTGCTTGATGGGGAAACCACCGCCAATATCGAGAGAATCGAGCTCGGGGCATATCTTCTTGAGCTGGCAATAGATATTCAGTACTTTGTTGAGTTCGCTCCAGTAATACACATCGTCTTTCACTCCTTTATTCATAAAGAAGTGTATCATTTTCAGATTGAACTTATCATTGCCCTTCATTTTATCTACATAAAACTCCAGTATGTCCCTGCTCCTGATACCCAGCCGGGAGGTGTAAAAATCGAATGTCGGTTCTTCCTCGGTAGCTATGCGGATACCAATATTTACCGGGTCTTTAGAGCGGATCGATTTTTTGTAATCCTCAAATTCATTCTTGTTATCCAGAATGGGCAGCACATTTTTAAAGCCGTCGTTGATCAGCTTAGAGATGCTGCGGGTGTAATTGCGGGTTTTAAAACCATTGCAGATGATGCGGATATCCTTGGTGATTTTTCTTCTTTTATAGAGCTGCCTGATGATATCAATATCATAGTCGAATGATGTCTCGATATGCACACCGTGCTTTAAGGTTTCTTCTACAATAAAGGAAAAGTAAGAGCTTTTGGTGCAATAACAATAATAGTATTCGCCCTGGTATTTATGCTTGCGGATGGCATCGGCAAAAAGCTTTTTTGCTTTTGCTATCTGCATCCCGATTTTAGGGAGAAACGTCAGTTTGAATGGTGTACCATACTTATCAATCAGGGCCTGCATATCTACTTTATTGAACAGCAGTGTATCCTTATCGGTAATATCAAATCCTTCCTGCGGAAAATGGAATGTCTGGTGTACCAGATCTGAATAAGTGGTATTGTTGATCATCTATAAAACAACTAAATTTTTAGTGAAAATACGGATTAGTAAAAGTAATCAAAGTTAAATTTTTTCAGAGAGTTTAGGGAGTTTTACTTATTTCGTAATAATACTGTTCGCCGGGTAAAATTATGCATTGAAAAATTTCACGCAGAGTCGCAATTTTATTGATTTGTAATAAGCGCATCATAAAATCAAGACCGCAAAGTCACCAATTTCTGAAATATACAATTTTATAATGCGTATAGTATAATGTCATTTGGGTACTTTTTGTTTACATTCTGTCTGGTACCGGGATACCCAATAAGGATAGCCCTTTTTTGAGCGTAATAGCTACACATTTGGTTAGTTCTACCCGAGTGCTTTTTAGTGCCTCATCTTCTGTTCGTCTGATATTCAATACATTGTAGAAGTTATTGAATATTTTACATAATTCGTAGAGGTAGTTGCACAGCACATTGGGTTTGTACTCATTGCAGGCCTGCACTACCTGGTTATTGAACTCAGATAGTTTCACCATCAGGTGCAGCTCGGTTTCTTCGGCAAGTACCGACCAGTCGTGAGCCGCTTTGATCTCATCGGCCAGTTTTTTTACCAGCGAATTGATACGGGCATAGGTATACTGCAGGTAGGGTCCGGAATCACCATCTATCTTGAGCCATTCCTTCATATCGAATACGATTTTGCGCGAGGGGTCAATCCTGATCATACCATACTTTATTGCTCCTTTAGCAATTACATCGGCTGTGCTATCTATTTCACTTTGTTCCCATTCTCCGATATACTTATTCAGGTAATCTCTTTTAACCACCTCATGCATATTGTCTATGAGCTGCATGATAGGCACAATATTTCCCTTGCGCGATGACATGGCGCCATCGGGCAGCTCTACATAATCATATTGCAGGTGGTAGCATTTTTTTGCATTTTCATAACCCATTATTTCGAGTACTTTGAATACCTGGGCAAAGTGGTGGGCCTGTCTTTTATCTACAATATAAACGCTCTTTTCGATGTGGAAATCTTCAAATTTTCTTCTGGCCAGTTCTATATCCTTAGTGGCATACAGTCCATGCCCGTCGGACTTCAACAGCATACAAAAACCAAGGTTGTATTCTGTCAGATCAACCCCAATAGTGCCCTGGGACTCTATAAAGACTCCTTTTTCGAAATACTTACGGGCCAGTGCTGTTGATGAAACATCCACGTCCGACTCCCAATACCAGCGGTCGAAATGAACACCGGCCCAGTCATAGACCTGGTTCATCAGTTCCACAGACCATTCTTTGGTTTCCTTCCATAAGTCGTAAAATTCGCCCTTCTGCTCCTCGAGCTGGGTGAGTATTTCAGAAAGTTGTTTTTTGTTTTCTGCCCCCAGGGGAGTTCCTTCTTCTTCTTCCAGTTTCAAATGCCCTTTTGAGTAGAGTGAACCCAGCCATGCGCCTTTGTTCTGCTCAGGTACCGGCTCTGTATTATGGTATTTAAAGTACCACAGGCATTTGGCCACATGGGTGCCCACATCGCCGGGAAAAGTAGCGCTGATGATATCATAGCCGCAATACCTGTGCAGTTTTATCAGTGCATCGCCCAGGCACAGATTGCGCATATGGCCCACATGCAGTTCTTTATGTGTATTGGGCTGCGAATACTCAATCATTGTTTTGGGTGGATTTTCGATGAGGTGCCGCTCAAACATTTTCCCGTTTTCTATCTCATCGCAGGTAACTCCGCCCAGATAGCTGCTCCTGATTTTGAAATTGATATAGGGGCCGGCAGATTTAGCAGTATCAATAACTTCACCTGCTGTAAATCCACAGGAGAGTTGTTCTGCAATCTTATTGGGTGCGTTTTTCAGCTTTTTAGCAAGATTGAAGCAAGGGTAAGTATAATGCCCTAAAGCAGTATCGGGCGGGAAGCCAATAGAATTATAGATATCCTGCAAAGGTTCATCAATTGAGGCTGCCAGAAACACCTGCCGGATGATTTCAGCCAGTTGCAGTTTTACTTTATTGTGGTTGGTTATGTTCATTATTGTTTACTACAGATTTTATTATTTCGAAAGCGGTTTTTACTGTTTTATTATCTTCATCCAGCAGCGGATTAATTTCCACCATTTCCATTCCTATTACCGGCACTTCGGTATTGTTCCAGAACCTGTTCAGCATATACTTTACTTCATCCACTGCCAGGCCATAAGGTTCGGGTGTGCCTGTTCCCGGCACAATATTACCATCTATCGAGTCAATATCGAAGGAGATATAAATGTGCTTGCAGCCGTTGTTTTTTAAATGAGCTATAGTTTCTGAACATATTTCGTTCAGGCTTTTGTTTTTCATATGAAACTCATCAGTTGTGCCGGGGAAGGTTTTCCATTCTTCACCCTTCCTCAACTTCGATCCGCCGCTCCTGGTTTCATCTGTCCGGGTTAGTTTGTAGTGCTTTATTTCTTCCAGCAATGCCTCTTCGTGTGGCTCCCACGACCGCAGGCCGATATATACCAGTTCCTCTTTTTTCAGCATGGGTTCGGCAGAGCCATGAATGGTGCACAGTTTTTCCCATTCCACTTTATTTTGGAGCGACAGAATGTTTTCTTTCCTGTTTTTGGCATAATTCCTGTTCAGTCCTAAAGCAATACCAATGGGCATACCATGGTAATTGCCCGACGGGGTAGAGTAGGGGCAATGGCCATCTACATGGGCATCTATCCATATCACACCGAGCCGTTCATCCTGTTTTTCGGCAGCCAGGTATTGTTTGATTCCTGCAATTGTTGCAGCCGCTGTGGAATGATCGCCAGCTATAACAAATGGTATCTGGTCATTCAGAAGGGTTTCATGAACATTGTAAATTATTTTTTCAAAAATCTTATAGAGGTATTTTATGTGTCGCGATACATTGCGGCTATGCGGGAATACCAGGGCATCATGCGAAATTTTCTTCCTGTTTTTCTTGATAAACTTATAAAGGAAAGTAAACGGGTTTTTTTTCTTCCCCTTTATATCCGAAAGTATTTTTTCCCTGTTGGTGATGATTGATTCGAAAATCTTCCTGGGCAGCCCTTTTATAGTAGGTGGTTTCAGGTCGTTGAAAAAAACCTTGGTGAATTTGGGATTGTCGATATAAGCATAGAGGTCTTTTAAGGAAACAATCTGTTTTACATTGGTCTTTTTGAAGATTTTTGGTTTTTGGGTATTGGCATATTTCTTTATAGCTGCAAAACCCAGTTCAGCGCCCATTTTACCTCTGGCTGTGGGTGCACAGATGCCTGAACTTACCCCAAGAAATTTTATTTGTTTTGGCATAAAATAATTTAATCCTGCTATTGGTTAAAGCTGTGCAGCAAACCTTTTCATGAGTATTGTAACTCAATAACAGATGATCAAAGGTACAAACAGTTTTCGCAAAGTGGTTGTAAAGAAGGTGCTAACGCGGTTTGTGGTGAAAACCGGGGCCCGCAACAACCGATACCTGAAGCTTAATTAAAATTTATTCTATAGATATTCCCGAAAACATTAGTTTTATTTGCTGATATCGCATTCCATTTATAATATTAATGCCATCTGTTTATGAATCAAACACTACTCCGTTTCGGTTTTGCATTCCTGTTTTTATTGGTTTCTGCCACTGTTTATTGCCAGGGGTACTCAATAAATACCACCGGCACACCAGCCGACCCATCGGCCATGATGGACATAAGCTCGGACAGCAAGGGGATACTGATACCGCGCATGACTACTGCACAGAAGAACGCCATAGCCAGCCCTGCCACAGGATTGATGATCTTTCAAACCGACAGTACCTCCGGCTTTTATTACTATACCGGCAGCAGCTGGGCTATGACAGGTGGCACTGCAACTGCGGAATGGAGCCTGACCGGCAATGCCGGTGCCAGCTCCGCTACAAATTTTTTAGGCACCACTGATACCTCCTCGCTCGAATTCAGAGTGAATAATTTGTGGGCGGGTGAGCTGAACCCGAACACGGGGAATATTTCGTTCGGGAATAACATCAGTTCCCCTTTTAGCACAAACAATATAGCCATTGGCTATCAAAGCCTTTTCTCAAATACCGGAAACCCCAATATCGGGATCGGGTACAAGACCCTTTATTCAAATACGACCGGTGCCAATAACCTGGCGCTGCATGCCTTCAGCCTGGCATCAAACACAACCGGGCAGAACAACATAGGAATAGGCGTAAACAGCCTTACCCAAAACACCACAGGTTTCAGCAATGTGGCGATAGGTACTGCTTGCCTCGGACACAATACATCGGGGGTTGAGAATATAGCAATCGGTGGTTTTTCGGGCGGGGGAGGCTCAGGAGGAACATTAGGCAGCAATACAACCGGCGCTTTCAATATTGCAATAGGATGGGCCAACAATGATTACAGTACAACTGATTCGAATAATATAACCATTGGGAATAACACATGGAGTATGGGGTTGTCGGGCTCTAATAATATTGTTCTGGGTGGTTTGGCCAATCTTGTTCCCGGCCCCGGAACAGGAAGTGTGACCAACGCTATTATTGTTGGCAACCTTGCAAACATACGTAGCTCATTGGCCCCTATAATCGCCATTGGATACAATACGAACAACTTTGGCGGGATTATTATAGGCAACAACAGCAGCGATTTTAACAGTATAACCATCGGCAACTACAGTAGTACTAATTACCAGGGAATTGCCATAGGAGACACCAGCCGCGCTTATAACGGCAGTATTGCAATTGGTGGCGGCATAGGCACAGTTGCCGCCGCCGACAGTGTTGTTGCAATAGGTTATCAAAGCCTTTATAATGGCGGCACAGGAAACTCGATAGCCATAGGCCGGCAGAGCCTTTTTGGTGGTGATGGTGGGTTTAATGTGGCGATCGGGAATTATAGTTTGTATTCGAATACCAGTGGTAATAATAATATAGCTTTGGGTTACAAGAGTCTTTATTCAAACACAACCGGCAACTATAATACAGCAATTGGGTATCAAAATCTCCCATCCAATACAACGGGGATCAGTAACCTGGCCATTGGTTACCAAAATCTTTATGGAAACACGACTGGTAGCAACAATTTAGCGATAGGATATAACAACCTTGATTCCAATACATCGGGCGGAAGTAATCTTGCGATAGGGGCGAACAATCTTATGGCTAATTCAACAGGTGGAGGTAATGTTGGAATCGGATCAAATTGCCTTGGTAGTAATACAACCGGAGTGTTTAACTATGCTATCGGTGTTGCGTGCTTAAATGCAAATACCATTGGAGCGGAAAATATTGCAATCGGTAATAACGTGCTAACTTCTAATTCAACCGGTAGTGGTAATATTTCGATTGGCGACAACAGCCAAATGATAAATGTTACAGGTTTAAACAACACCGGGATAGGAATAAACAATTTAATGAATAATATCTCGGGGTCAAATAATACTGCGATGGGTTTCGGAAGTCTAAATACAGTAGGGGTTTACGGGAGTTCTGGTTCCTATAACACAGCCGTTGGCTATCAAAGTGGCCAGTCTGATACTGATTCGTACACACTTTCGGTAGGTGCTAACAGTAATGGTGGTGGTGCAGGGTCAATCGCGATTGGTTATGCATCTTTAACAAATGGCACGCATGATGTTGTTCTTGGTTATCAGGCTTTTTCTACTAATGGGAATAACAATTCAATTGTTGGTGCCAACAGCAGCATTAATAACGGAAACGACAATGCCATTGTTGGCAATAATATTCATGCCGGTGGCGGATCTGAAAACACAATTATTGGTTTCCAGGCTTTGACGAGCAACTCAACCGGCAGCAGCAACGTAGCTATTGGTACAAACGCATTGTATAACAATGATATTGGGAGCAACACTGTGGCGGTTGGTGATTCGGCATTGTACAATCAAAGCGGAGGTACTTTTTGGCGAAATACTGCTGTGGGCAGCAAAGCTATGTTTACAAACACCACCGGTTACCAAAATACGGGGATGGGTTTTCAAAGTCTCTATTCAAATTCCACCGGGATTGATAATACAGGGGTAGGGTATCAAAGTCTTTATTCAAATGTTGGCAGCATCGGAAATACCGCTACCGGCATGAGGTCCTTATATTCAAATACTACAGGATCTATAAATACGGCAGTTGGCGCTTTAAGTATGTTTTCCAATAATACAGGTACCGGTAATACAGCTATAGGTTCAGATTGTCTTACCTCAAACACCACCGGTAACTACAATGCGGCTATTGGCAGTGACGTACTAAAAAATAATACAACTGCAAACGACAATACCGCAATTGGTAATTCAAGTTTATATTCCAATTCCACAGGCTATTGTAATGTAGCCATAGGTACAAATGCGTTATATAGCAATGACATCGGCAGTAACACGGTGGCTATTGGCGATTCAGCATTGTATAATCAAAGTGGAGGTAGTTATCAGAATACGGCGGTTGGAAGCAAGGCTTTGTTCTCAAATACTACAGGCCAGCAAAATACTGCCGTTGGATATTTTAGTCTTTTTTCAAACATAAATGGCAACAATAATACAGCAATAGGTTTGAGTAGCCTTTATTCTAACACATCCGGTTCACAAAATGTTGCATTTGGTGTTGGTAGCCTTACGTCAAATACATCGGGGCTCGATAATTCAGCGTTTGGTGTTGGGGCACTTCAATTAAGCACAACAAGTTCTTATAATACCGCTATGGGGTATCAATGCTTGAACCAGACTACAACCAGTTATAATACTGCTTCAGGATATCAATGTCTGTTTGGGAATACAATCGGTTATGGAAATACGGGTAGTGGTTATTTATGCCTTTTTAATAACAATTCCGGTAATAATAATACATCAATGGGCGATCAAAGCCTTTATGGTAATTTTACTGGTTCCAATCTCACAGCAGTTGGCAATGCTGCTGATGTTAGTCTGGGTGGCCTTACAAACGCAACTGTACTCGGTAATGGCGCTACCGTAAATTCAAGCGACAATGTCGTCATCGGCAACACTGCCGTCACCTCCATCGGTGGCTATGCCAACTGGTCAAATCTCTCCGATGGCCGCTTCAAATCAAATATAAAGGAAAATGTACCTGGCCTCGATTTCATTATGAAACTGAGGCCTGTTACCTACCATCTTGATGCCCGTAAGGTGGAGCAACACATGGGCCGGCCGGACAGCCTGATACAAAAATTATCGGATTCTTATGATAAAGCCGAAGGCATTGTAAGGACCGGATTTATAGCCCAGGATGTAGAAAAAGCCGCCCAGGAAACGAGGTATGATTTCAGCGGTATACATAAGCCGGCCAATGATAAAGACCATTACAGCCTGGCTTATGCCGAGTTTACGGTGCCATTGGTTAAAGCGGTGCAGGAACAACAGAAAACCATAGCTGAATTGCAGCTGCAAGTAACAGAACTGATGAAAAAGGTGCAGGAACTGGAGGGGAAAAAGTGATATGGGTTACCTAGCGCATATTGTACGAAATTATTTATATTTGCATGATTAATTGCCATAGCAATGACTGCCGCTCAATGTTTTAAGATATATGAAGTTTTAGGTAAACATTTTCACAATGCTAAAGATGCACGGGTGGTCGTTACTGAAATTGAACAAATAATTGAGACCAAAATATCTGATAAGAAGGATATCTTGGCCACAAAAGAAGATATTGGTTTACTTCGTCTAGACTTCCTTAAGTTGCATATTGATATGGAGAAGCGGTTCAATCAGCTTACAATTTGGATTGTAGGTACTACTATTGCGCTTGCAGGCTTAATTATCGCAATTACCTGACTTAGGTAAGATGGATTAGGCATTTTCTGAATTTAGTTAGAGACAGTTCAAATTCTTCAATCACCATTGCCGCAATTTTTTTACTTTCACCTAACGAAAGTGATCATCAATTTTGGCAAAAGTAAAAATCAATAAGCATTCAGTATCAGATACACCTGCTCATAAATCCGATGTTCGGATAAAAATATCATTATTTTCAACTGTAAAAGGCTTATGCCTCCTCCTTTTCCTGATCTCCCTGGCTGTATATGGCAATACATTGCTCAACGGTTTTGCGGTTGATGACCTGGCCATGATTGAAAAAAATACTATTGTACACAAGGGTGTTGCAGGCATTCCCGAACTGATGGTTACACCCCGACTGGCTGGCTTCGACCGCAACATAGTCAACGAAAATTACCGGCCTTTATCCCTGGTGATGTTTGCGGTGGAATACCAGTTTTTCGGCCTTAATCCTTTTACCGGGCATTTGTTCAATATCCTGTTTTTTGGCGGCTGTGTGGTATTGCTGTTCCTGTTTCTGGTCCGGTTATTCCCCGGCCGGCAAGGGGTTTGGTTTATTGCATGCCTGCTATTTGCCGTGCACCCGATACATACAGAAGTGGTGGCCAACATCAAGAGCCGCGATGAGCTGATGAGTTTCTTTTTTGGCTTTTCGGCATTGCTGGTATTTATGGGTTATCAGCAACAATGCAAGCCCTGGAAACTTTTAGCCGGGGCATTATTGCTTATGCTGGCTATTCTCTCCAAAGAAACAGTTATCTCGTTCGTTATTATAGTACCTATATTGTTTTATGCTTACCTGAATGAGCATAAAAGACGTAGCCACATGATTGTTGCGGCTACGCTAATTGTTGCCGCTGCCTTTTTAATAATAAGGCAAACCGTGCTCAAAGGCCATGACACCACAGCTGTGCCTTTCCTCGATAATCCGTTGGCGGGGGCTGCTATTTTTACACAGCGGATTCCTACCGCTTTATTGGTTTTAGGTATGTACCTGAAACTAATGGTAGTGCCATGGCCGCTTATTTCAGACTACAGTTATAATACCATCCCGACAGTGGGGTTTGGCAATTTATGGGTTTGGTGTTCGGTTGCCATTTACTTTATTGCGGGTATCACTATGGTTTACCGTTTTTGGAAAAAGCCCAAAGATCCATTAGCCTTTGGTATCTTATTTTACCTGGCCAATCTGGCCCTGTTCTCCAATCTGTTTTTCCTGGTTTACTCCGAGATGGCAGAACGATTGGCATTCTTTGCATCGGCAGGTTTTTGCGTAGTTGCAGCTATATTGCTTTTTCAATTATTTCCAGCTGCAGAACATCTTCAGGGACAAAAGCCGATACCTGCAAAACTCTGGTGGTTGGTTCTTCCGGTTGCACTGGTGTTTTTCATGCTGACCATTAACCGGAATGGTGATTGGAAAGATGATACTGTTTTAATAAGTGCAGACCTTAAAAATGCCCCCTGTAATGCCCGGCTCTGGCACTCATCCGGTTCTGTAAAGGTACTCAATGAACCACCACCTGCTGCTGCCGGTGATACTGCCAACCGACCTGTAACCAGGGCTGGTATTGCAGATCTGCAGCGTTCACTGGCCATTTATCCCGATGACTACAAGACACATCTGGATATGGGTAACTACTACAGGAGCATTGGACAGTATGATTCTGCCGAATACCACATTAAGCAAACGCTCAGGATTCTTCCCAATTTACCGGTAGCTGAAAGCGACCTTGGTTTTGTTTATTTCTCGGAACAAAAATACTCCGAAGCCCTTGCCCTTGCCCGGACAGCCTACCTGCAGGATACCCAAAATCCTACCATAATGTTCAATATGGGTATGATTTTTACACAAATGAATGAACTGGATTCTGCCAGGGTGTGGATGCTGCGAACAACGCAATTACAACCTGATAATAAAATGGCAGCGGATTACCTGAATCTGCTTCAGAATGCCTTGCAGAAGGCTATGAAAAAGGCAGACAGTACCTCCAAAAAGTAAGGGTTACTTATTGGCCGGGTGTGGCGCCTCATACTGGAAAAATTCAAAGCACTTCCTGAAAATACGGCCAAAAACAAACCGCTGGATCATTACGGTATCCTTATAATTATTCACTACCGCATAGAGGCGGTCGGCATCATAATCATCGGGCACATCGGGGTCGGAGGTAGTTACGTTTTTGCTTCGTTTGTTGAGCGCCATCCAGTATATGTCCACGTGCTGGTGCTGGCCATGCATGCCGGTTATATCTATAGATGATTGTTTGGGCGCCTGCCGGATGGTAGAGTCGTTATCGGGCAAGCCATTCAGGTAGCCCTCGCAGTTAATGTTGGTGAAATAACCCAGAAAAAGGTCAGCCCGGTGCATATTGGGCGTATCCAGGGTTTTGGTGATTTCCGGATCTCCCTTTATTTCCACTTTACCACTCTCTCTGGTTATTTCAAATGAATTTACCGGCTTGTCGGGATACTGCACCGAAACGCTTTTTATTTCATTTGCCGGCATATTAAAAATTGTACGGTCGCGCCAGTCGGTCAATTGTGTGGAATAGCGCGAAGTAAGATAACCGCTGAAACCGGGTACATGCACCACATAGGGGGTATGAGCGCCTTCCAGCAGCATATTGGTTCCTGAATTATTGACGGCTACACCGCCCACATATATCACTTTCATTTTTTTGCCGTCCCTGCCATAAATTTCCACTTTTATGGCATCGGCGGCCAGCGATTTTATTACATTATTGTATGCAGCCTTTGTAACAGGATACAATGCCGACTGAGAGGCTAACGTTCTGAATACCAGGCTTACAGCAGATGGTAATGCATGGTATTGTTTATTCACCATCCAGCCCGAATCGGTGCGCTCTGCCAGTATGCTTTCTCCATTGCCCGCCACCAGGAACAGCTTACCAATGGCTCCGGTATCTTTTATAGTAAAGCCAGCTTCGGAAGCGCTGTATGGGTTATTGCTGCCACTTACCATGAAGTAGTAAATGCCGAACCCAAGTACCAGCAGTACGGCTATATAAACGAGTGTTTTAGACATTTCCGGAAGCAGGTTTTATATCGTTCGATTTAATTTCATAGCGTCTTTTGCGGAAGAAGAAGTAGGCTGATGCGAATACAAGTACAATAGCAACAGGTATGGCGACATTAACCACCTGCCAGGTAGTTTTTTCGTCTTTCACACGGCCATTGTCCAGCAGCCTCAGCTTCATTTCTTTCGACCTCGATTCCAGGATATTCGTTTTGTCGGTAAGGTATTCTATACAATTGAGCAGGAAGTCGCGGTTGGCAAAGTACTCCTTGGTCCAGAAATAATAATCCATTTGCTGATAGCCATCGCGCTGGTTGTAATTATTTATAAATGCATCTCCGATTGAGGTTATAATAATTTTATTGTCGCTATCGCACACCGCTTTAAAATCCTGGTGCAGGGAGTCGTGAAGTACCTTCAGGTAGGAAGGGGCCAGCTTATTGGTAAATGCTGATCGGAATTTACCTTCCAGCAATACGGCCACAGGCAGATAAGATTTATTAAACATTTCCTCTTTGAGCGGATAGTTCATCATACTCAGGCTTACCCTTACCGGTGATTGGTATTTAAGACTGTATTTGGATGTATTCAGCAATACGGTTTTTTTGATTCCGGGGCTCAATATTGTATCAATACTATTGGTAAAACCAGCCCTAATGAAATCCATATTCCGCACTATAGGGTGGTCGGATGTCGGGTTCAGTTTAGGGTAGTAAATCCAGTTGTGCAATTCGGGAGGTCCGTCATTCATGGTGCGGCCCAGCTGCATGTTCTGAATATCCACCACCATATCTTTATTAACCCGGGCGCCATAACGGTATATAAGGTCATCGAGTTCCAGCGGGTACTCCATAGCTATAAAAGATGGTGAACGCACAAGGCTGTCGAGCGAAGCCTGCAATGTATTCAGTGAAAAGAGCACGTGGCCACCCCGCATCACATACTGATCTATTTTCAGTTTTTCAGGCCCGGTAAAGGTATCGGTTGGCTGAACGATCAGAATAGCATCGTAGGCAAGCGATATCTGCGTACCTTTTCTCAGATCTATGGTATCGAGCCAGTAGCGGTGGCCGAGTGAGCTAAGCATATCGTAGGTGTTTACTCCCAGAGGTTCGCCATTACCGGTAATATATGCCAGGTGCGCCAGGTCGGGCTTGCCCATAATATTAAGGGCGCTGGCAAATTTGTATTCCAGAATAGTTTCGGAATAGGATATGTTTTCTTCAGATGTCCGGCCCGCCATTTGTTCGGTAAGCTTTATTGACATTTCCTTTCCGTTGTACTGGATAAGGGCATAGGGGAAAAATAATTTAGCAGTGAATTCTTCTTCATCATTGGTGCGCAGCTCCAGCGGAACAATTCCCTTCTGGCGCAGATCCATACCTATCTGTTTTTTTTCTTCATCGGTTTTGCCTTCAAAAGGATCTGAGAAACGGAATATGATTTTGTTGCCGGCAATATCCCTGAATGAAGACAGGCGCTCCCGTACGGCTTCCTGCAGCCGCTGCAGCCCCGACGGGAATTTGCCTTTCAGGTACACATCAACCACAGCCACTTCCTTCATATTATGCAGCAGCTTTTTGGTTGGCTCAGACAGGGTGAAGCGTTTTTCCTTGGTAAGGTCTATACCCGTATGGAAATAAGAAGCCAGTATATTGGCACATATCAGTATAGCCACCATTAAAACGATGCGCACAATAGCCTGATTCTGCTTCTGGTTCTTATTTGTTTTCTTACTGGCCATTTTTTTAAAAGTCCTGAGTCTGAAGTATTTAGTCTAAAGTTGATTCAATTTATTTTTACTATTCCCAATCCAAGCATTGCCCTAATGCTGAATTATCAAATTTTCACATTACCGTCTGCTAACCAGTGAAAACCGGGTAAGCGCTATAAACAATGTTATTATTGATAAAAAGTAAACCACATCTCTAGAATCTATAAGCCCGCGGCTTATGGAGTTGTAATGAAATTCCATGCCTATCATGCTCAGGTAATAATCTATACCTTCTGAAAAACGGGGTAACTTGCTCAGGTGCTCAAAACCAGTATACAGCAGGTAGCAGGAAAGCAGGGAGATCAGGAAACCAACAACCTGGTTGGAGGTAAGCGAGGAGCAAAAAATACCTACTGCACCAAATGTTGCCGCAAGGAAAAACAGCCCGAAATAGGAACCGGTAATAGCCCCCCAGTCGGGACTGATGCCCGGAAACGAAAGATTATTGATGGTATAAACATAGAGCAGGGTAGGGAGCAGGGCAAATACAATGAGGGCAACGGTAGCCAGGTACTTGCCCATTATAATATCAATTTCGGTAACAGGTTTAGTAGATAGCCACTCAATAGTACCGGTTCTGAATTCATCGGCAAATGAGCGCATGGTAACCGCAGGTACCAGTAACAGCAGCAGCCAGGGGGCGATCTCAAAAAACCGGTCCATGGAGGCATAGCCGTAACCAAGGATACTGAAATCGGGAATGATCCACAGAAAAACGCCGCAGAAAGCCAGGAAAACCAGCAATGCCACATAGCCGACTATGGAACTGAAAAAGGAATTTATTTCTTTTATAAATATACTGCGCATCAGCTAATAATGATCAAGGTGGGCAAATATAATAAAACAGGCACGGTTTAGTGATAGTGGGGGTAAATGGTAAAAGTTAAAATTTCGGATTGTATTTTTTGGGCATGGGAGTGAAATGTGCATTTACCTCACATTGGGCAAGGATACAGGCTGCAAAGAATTGAAAATTCTTATACTTTAATGTTGTGATTATTCCCTGCTTTTTTTCTTTCGAGGTTTGGCTTTCTGCAACTCTTTAATATCAGTCAGGTCTTTACTTCGACCTGATGCCAGCTTAATACCTCTAACGGATCTTCCTGTTAGTTTTTCTAAAAGACAACGACAACCCTTTTCTCCATATGAGCAAGATAATACGGTTAAATTAACAAATAAAGTGGATATGTTGGTCCTATTTTAGGAAAATGTGTTATTGAAACAAAGAACATTTAATACTGTCACATACAGGGATTTATTGGGTCTTTGGGATAAGGATTAGTTAGAATCAGACATCATTATTATTTGCTTCATGGCAGTTAAACCTAAAATTACTGAGGTCACCAATGAGTTTTTTGTTATTGCATTAATGCGTTTCAGCCTTTGCACTTTAGCTTTATCATCATTTATGGGTTGAATTTCCCTGGTGTCATTTAACGTTTACTATGGCGCATAAGTTTTTTAGTTTTTGAAAAAAAACAATTGCAAAGTACAAGGTTTGGAATTAAAAGACCATAGTACTGATAGCATTAAAAACTTTTGTAACCACAAAGCTCATTCGTGTGTAGTCCAGTGTTTCGGGGGTATCGGTAGTTTTGTGGTAGTTTTCATTTCTAAAAAAAGAAGTATCTGTGATCATTAGTGCGTCCCAGTTATAGGCCCAGTAATTGCGGTGATCAGAAAGGTCTACGCCAGGTACTATAGCAGGAGGGGCTGCAAAGACTTTGGTGATCATATCGCCGCTATGCCTGAACCTACGTTTGAAGCGCCTAGTAAACGGGCCACTGTGCAGTTTTTTAACGACTGTTATAAAATTGCCCCTGGAGCCATAGAAGAGCTTGAGGAAACCAGCGGGATAATGTTGTGTGCGCTTTCCATCGCGGTAAAAACCGATCATTTCGAGACTGATCATGCCGAAAACATTAACGTGGTTCTCAAAAAGGTTTTTTGCATGATATGCACTACCCATGTCGGGCCCTTCAAAAGCCGGCGGCTCCTCGAGGGTATAGGCTACCAACTCTACATTATATTTCCAGTTGGTATCAGGAATTGCGGATAATAAACGGGTGAGTTCCAAAAGACCAGCTACGCCCGATGTATTATCATCAGCCCCAGGATGGTCGCCGCACACATCATAATGTGCCCCGATTACAATTCTGGGAGCGTCTTTGGGGCCAAAGGAACAAATTATGTTCTGATAGGTTTTGCCTTTAATTATAAATGGCTGAATATGCACATTGGCCGCGTATTTGCCCATTTCGGCAAAGATGTATGTACCTGCTCTGTTTAGGGCTGCTGTATCTTTTATAGTTCTGAAACCTTTATCGTTGCATAACTTGAAAACGTGCTGTTTCAACATAGCAGAATCGGCAACGGATACGCTGTTTTTAGCGCTGCTGATTAGGGATGGTAGTATCAGCAAAAATAATAATTTTTTCATCAGGGGGGCCTACAAGTAAATTTTGTGTAATTATCTGTGGTTATTCTCTACAGCGAGTACCGTGCGGAGATTGAGGTCGTGGGCGGCACGCATTACTGCTACAATGTTATCGGCAGTGGCTTGTTTGTCGGCATTGATAACTACAGTGGGTTCGGCATCCTG
The DNA here is from genome assembly GCA_903835005.1 of uncultured Bacteroidota bacterium. GTDB lineage: Bacteria > Bacteroidota > Bacteroidia > Chitinophagales > Chitinophagaceae > Nemorincola. The sequence goes on from CAILLK010000147.1 coordinate 25,750, forward strand.
CGATTTCGCTATAGCGCGCGATATCCATGGCTTCAGGGAGTCTTCAACCACAGATGTAGTGCCTACAAAAAACTCCTGTTTGTCGTTTATGGATACTACCACTGTCTGCTTGGCTTTGGTATCACTTTTAGCTTTGGGTATGCTGAGCTTTACCACATTGGGGTTGGCCAGTGTAGATATGATCAGGAAGAATAACAGCAGGATAAACAGGATGTCATTCAATGCTGATGAGTGCCCTGCCTGATCGTGTAATGACCGTCTTTTTATTTTCATTTGGGGGCGCTTAATGATGTGTGTCCTGAATAATATCTAAAAATTCGACTGAAGCCGCTTCCATGCGGTTCACATTTTTATTGATCTGTGCAAGCAGGTAGGCATTGCCCATATAGGCCAGCAGCCCTATTATAAGTCCGGTAGCGGAGGTTACCATTTTGGTATAGATACCGCCGGCTATTGTCTCTAATGAAAAGCCCTGGTGCTGCACATTGAAGAACAGAATGATCATACCGGCAATGGTACCGAGGAAACCCAGTATAGGGGCAATGCCGGAAATGGAGGAAATTACAGACAGGTTTCTTTCCAGCTGGTAGACCTCAAGGCTGCCTTCATTTTCCATCGATTTCTCAATGATCTCAATAGGTTTGTCCATGCGGATAACGCCTTTTTCTATTATGCGGCTGGTCGGGGTGTTCAGCTCTTTACAGATGGCGATAGCTTTATCCTTATTTCGTGCTTCGACCTGCTCCCGGATCCGCTTCATAAAAGAGCGATCTATAACCGAAGCTTTGCGAATAAATAACAGCCGCTCCACAAAAACATAAACCAGGATTAAGGAGCACAGCAGCAATGGAATCATGAGCACCCCGCCCTCGCTCAATAAATGCAAAAGGGAAATTTTCTCGATGGTTGTAGCTGCTTCCTGCTGTGCTGCGGTTACCAGGCTGTCGGCCGTAGCAGGTGCGGCATGAGCCTGAAGGAATAAAGTGGTTAAGAAAGTCATGAGTGGAATTTGGATAAACAAATGTAATTAAATAACCCCAACAGGTAAAGGGGCTATCTTATAAATTTATAGAAATGCTAACGTTTGGATTGGGTTGTTGAAGTTAGCGATTATTAATACACTAAAAACGTTTTGCATGCTTTAATAGTAATTAAGTTTTCAGAGACTCACTCATCAGTCATTGACATCTTTTTGGTGCCAACAGCAAGTAGCAGCACCATGAGCATTTGGTCATTATTATCATATATAAACCTATTATTTCCCTGGCGTATCCTATAGCCAACTCTTCCCCGCAGCTCTTTACAGCCTGCAGGTCCTGGATTTTCGGCTCAATCAAGAATACAGTTTCCTATACGGATATTATCAGGTTCAGGAATTTTTTCCAGTTGTTTTTCTACTTGTTTTTCAATAAGTAATTACATCAGTTATATTTTCGTTTTTTCTCTATTGCATTAAATATCTCCTCTGCAGTTGCAAACTCCGTTTTTCGGGAATTTACTTTATCATAAGCTTTAATGCAGGCTTATTCATCCAGATCGTCCGTCATTTTTTTGAATTTTTTTCGGAAAGTATAACAGCTATCTTTTTGCTACCCTCATCTGATATAAATTGATTTTTTGTTATTATTTTTTCACTGTTTTTGCCTGCGCAAATATTCGCTTTTAGCTAATATCGTCCAATCTAAAATGGTTTGAAGGCAATCATTATTAACAACCTGTGCGTAAAAATCCATGAGATTGGTCATTATGGTTAGGTTTTAATTTTTCAGGTAGTATCTTTGCAGCGCATTTCTAAAAAGTTACTAAATTCAGCCGGATCGTATGAACTGGAAAGATTATTTCAGCACTTCTATAGGTAAGAAAATTTTGGTAGGCGCTACAGGTTTATTTCTTGTTATTTTTCTGGTAGTACATTGCTACGTAAACGCAATGGTGTTCTGGCCCGATAACGGCAAACATTTTACCGATGCAGCCGCATTTATGGGAGGTAATCCTGCCATCAGGATAGTGGAAATAGGGTTGTTTGCAGCCTTTGCAGTACACATTATTATGAGCCTGATGCTTTGGAGTCAGAATGCAAAACGCCGCAGTGTGGGCTATGCAGTGAAAGCCGGCAATAAAACCAGCAAGTGGTACAGCCGCTCTATGGGGCTGCTGGGCACACTGATACTGATGTTCCTGATACTCCACCTGTATCATTTCTGGGCGCCCAACCGTTACGGACAATTTTTCGACCCGACCTGGACTGAAGGCGGCTTGTATAAAAACATGCTGGTTACTTTTTACCCTCCCTGGGTAGTGGCAGTGTATTTGCTGGGTTGCTTCTCACTTGCCTGGCACCTGATGCATGGCGTTAAGAGCAGTATGCAGACATTCGGACTGGCAACACACCGGTATAAAGGATTTATAAAATCCTTTGGTGTGGCTTTTGCTATTATTATCCCTTTGATTTTTGCGAGCATGCCCGTTTATCTGCATATCCTTAGCCACATGGCCAATCCTTGATCTTAACCGGATCAGTAAGTGAAATTTTGATTTACAATAAATAATTCCAATAAGCGTACAAGAATCCAGTATATGGCACTTAATTCTAAAATACCTGCAGGACCGATAGCCGAAAAATGGAAGACCTACAAATCGACCTGCAAACTGGTTAACCCTGCCAACAAACGCCAGCTAGAGATAATAGTAGTAGGTACCGGCCTGGCCGGAGCATCGGCTGCCGCATCGCTTGGCGAAATGGGTTATAAAGTAAAGGCATTCTGTTTTCAGGATAGTCCGCGCCGGGCGCACTCTATTGCAGCGCAAGGCGGAATAAATGCAGCCAAAAACTACCAGAACGACGGCGACAGCACTTACCGCCTGTTTTATGATACTATAAAAGGTGGCGACTACCGTGCCCGTGAGGGCAATGTGCACCGGCTGGCAGAGGTGAGCGCCAATATTATTGATCAGTGCGTGGCGCAGGGTGTGCCTTTTGCACGTGAATATGGAGGCTTGCTGAGCAACCGTTCGTTTGGTGGTACGCAGGTGCAGCGCACCTTTTATGCAGCAGGGCAGACCGGACAGCAGCTATTGATAGGCGCTTATCAGGGCCTGGAAAGGCAGATATCATTGGGAACTGTGACCATGTATAGCAGGCATGAAATGCTGGAAGTGGTGAAAATAGATGGCAAGGCACGAGGCATTATAGCCCGCGATCTGGTAACCGGGGAACTGGAACGCCATTTCGGTCATGCAGTGTTGTTGTGTACAGGCGGATATGGCAATGTGTTTTACTTATCTACCAATGCGATGGGCAGCAATACCTCTGCGATATGGAAGGCACACAGGCAGGGGGCTTATTTTGGCAATCCATGCTTTACACAAATACACCCAACGTGCATACCTGTAAGCGGAGATCATCAGTCGAAACTGACCCTGATGTCGGAATCATTGCGTAATGATGGCCGTATCTGGGTGCCTAAAAAACAAAATGATAGCCGCAAAGCATCGGATATACCGGAAGAAGAGCGCGATTACTATCTTGAGAGGAGATATCCTGCATTTGGTAATCTGGTGCCGCGCGATGTGGCAAGCCGAGCTGCCAAGGAGCGATGTGATGCCGGCTTTGGTGTAGGGTCATCAAAGATGGCGGTTTACCTTGATTTCGCTTCGGCAATTGACCGCTATGGCCATGTGGAAGCGCATAAAAATGGTAATCCAACAGCTGATAAAGCAACAATATATGCCTTGGGTAAAGGCGTGGTGAAAGAAAAATACGGCAACCTTTTCGAGATGTATGAAAAGATAACCGGTGAAAACCCATACGAAATACCGATGCGTATTTATCCGGCTGTACATTATACCATGGGCGGCCTGTGGGTAGATTATGAACTGATGACAACTATACCTGGCTTATACGCATTAGGCGAGGCCAACTTCAGCGACCATGGCGCTAACCGCCTGGGTGCATCGGCACTGATGCAGGGCCTGGCAGATGGGTATTTTGTTATTCCATACACATTAGGGAATAACCTGGCAGATGATATCCGCACAAAGGCTATACCAACCGACCATCCGGCATTTGTAGCTGCCGAAAAAGAAGTGAGCGACCGGATCAATAAACTGATGGGTATAAAGGGCAAGGAAAGTGTGGAAAGTTTTCATAAACGCCTGGGCAAGATAATGTGGGAAAAGTGCGGTATGGGCCGGACAGCAAAGGGGCTTACTGAAGCAATTGAAGAAATTAAAGCTTTGCGCAAGGAATTCTGGAGCAATGTGTTTATACCAGGAGAGATTAAGGAATTCAACACTGAGCTGGATAAAGCCGGCCGGGTGGCCGATTTCCTGGAGCTGGGTGAGTTAATGTGTATTGATGCGCTTAACCGTAAGGAAAGCTGTGGTGGCCATTTCCGTGAAGAATCGCAAACAGACGAAGGAGAAGCGCTGAGGGACGATGAAAACTTTATGTATGTAGCGGCATGGGAATTTAAAGGAGATAGCAAATTTGAAATGCATAAGGAGGATCTGGTGTACGATGTGGTGCATCCGAGTGCCCGCAGCTATAAGTAATTCGACAATTTGGCAATTTGGCAATTCGGTAATTTAATAATTGTTTATTGCAAAAATTAAAAAAATGGAAAATGTTATTCTGACCAAAACAATTGAATTTTCTTTAGGAGTAATAGAATATGTGGAATTGTTGGAGGAGAAAAGAAAATTTGTTATTGCAAAACAATTATTGAAATGTGGAACATCAATAGGTGCCAATGTTCATGAGGCCCAAAACGCAGAAAGTAAAGCAGATTTTATACACAAATTTAAAATTGCTGCTAAAGAATTGGATGAAACAAAGTACTGGTTGATTCTTTGCAACAGGTCTAAAAACTATCCTGATTGCCACCATCTTGAGCAGCAATTAGTTGAAATTGAAAAAATTATTACTAAAATAATTTCAACAAGTAAGAATAATAAGATTGGCTAATTGCCAAATTGTCAAATTGTCAAATTATACAGGCATGCAACACTACAATATGAATCTCACCCTTAAGGTGTGGAAACAGAAAAACTGCAAAGAGAAGGGTAAATTTGAAACTTTCCAGGTTTCGGGTATTTCGTCGGAAATGTCTTTCCTCGAGATGTTTGATGTGCTCAATGAGCGACTGGTGGCTGAGGGTAAGGAGCCTATAGCTTTCGACCACGATTGCCGTGAGGGTATTTGCGGTATGTGCAGTATGTATATCAATGGCCGTCCGCACGGGCCGTGGCATCAGACCACTACCTGCCAGCTGCATATGCGCGAGTATAAGGATGGCGATACCATTGTGGTTGAGCCATGGCGCGCCAATTCATTTCCGGTTATCAAAGATCTGGTGGTAGACCGTACTGCATTCGATCGCATTATTGCTGCAGGGGGGTATATCTCTGTAAATACAGGTAATGCTGTTGATGCCAATTCATTGCCCATAGAGAAGCAAAAAGCTGATGAATCGTTTGCAGCAGCAAGTTGTATAGGTTGCGGAGCATGTGTAGCGGCTTGCCCCAATACTTCGGCAATGCTGTTTGTTTCAGCTAAGGTATCGCACCTTGCGTTATTGCCACAGGGCGACCCTGAGCGTAAAGTAAGGGCGGTAAATATGATCAGGCAGATGGATACTGAAGGTTTCGGTAGTTGCACAAACATAGGGGCTTGTGAGGCAGAATGCCCTAAAGGTATTTCGCTTGAAAATATTGCCCGGTTGAACAGAGAGTACATTGGAGCTGTTTTTTCTGGTAGTATGGAAGGATAAACCTCAAACTCCTCCCGATAAAAATCGGGACCTTGTTCCGTGAGCTTCGCTTGAGAATATGCTTTTGACATTAAATCTTTTATTGTCTTGAATTTAGTGCATAAGATTCAATAGTTTTGAGAGAGAAATTTATTGCGCCCAATTTGTATTCTTATCAAAAAAACTTTGCGATGCTAAATTTGTGGTTCCCCTTCAGGGGTTCAGGGGTTTTTACCATGTTCCGGAAACTACTTTTTGTTTTATTATTAACCACGATCTTTTCTCCTGTTATAGCGCAGCATAGCAACCGTTTGCGCATCAGCCTGATAACCTGCGGGCCCGGTGATGAAGAAGTATGGGAGGTATTCGGACATACCGGAATACGGGTAGTAGACAGCGATGCGCATACCGACAGGGTATACAATTATGGTACTTTCGATTTCGGGCCTGATTTTGAATTGCAGTTTATGCGGGGCAAACTGCTGTACTGCGTCGCCATTGAAGATTTCAACGGCTTTATGCAGGTATATGTAGAGGCTGGCAGGAGTGTGGAAGAGCAGGTGTTGCTGCTGGATACACTACAACGGGAACATTTTTATGAATATCTGCAATGGAATGCAGAGCCTGAAAACAAGTACTATAAATACGACCAGTTTTTTGATAACTGCGCTACCCGTATCCGGGATATATTTCCCAAACCACAGGTTTTTGGTAAAGCTTTCCGGTTTGGCAGGGCCATCCAGCCCGAAGTCAGGCTGTCATTCCGGGATATTATCAACAGCTATTTTTACCGGGACCACTGGACCAGGCTCGGTGTAAATATCCTCCTTGGCAGCCGCATTGACCAGGTAATGAGCAATACTGATATTATGTTCCTGCCCGATTATTTAAGAGACGGGATAAAAAGCGCTACCGTAAATGGCCGCAGAATATCGACTGACCCAAAATTGATACTGCCGGGCAGCAAAATGGGGCCTGCCGGTATTAACGGGCCTTTTTGGGTAATGATGTTTGTTGCGCTGCTTACCATTGCAGGACTTTCTGTAAAGAAATTGCGGATACTGGGCAGGATCATGAGTTCATTACTCTTATTTGTTAGCGGCTTATTGGGTATCCTGATCATTTGCATGTGGTTTGGAACCGATCACCAGGGGTGCGCCGATAACTATAATCTTTTGTGGTGCCTGCCCACCAACCTGATTATTGCCTTTTTCAAACCAAAAGGAAGGGGAAGGTATGCCCTTATTTGTATCCTTTTATTACTGCTTTCCTTGGCATTGCATATATTTAAAGTGCAGTGCCTTACTTTGCTGGAGTTATCGCCGGTATTTCTTTCACTCCTTTTCATATACGGTTCTATTTACAGGAACAGCAAAATAAAAACCAGCCTTAGCAATGCCTGAGATAAGCACAGCGGTATGTAGCCAATTATACTACCGGAAAATGGGATACGGACCTGTTTTGGTTTTAATACATGGGTTCCCGTCTGACGGGGAAATATGGAATGCCATTCAGGCTGAGCTTTCTGAATCCTTTACTTTACTTATTCCTGACCTTCCGGGTAGCGGAAAAAGCATTCTGGAAGGTAATGTAAGTATAGGCGATATGGCCGATTGTATTAAAGCCGTTATAGACGCTGAAGGCCTTGAAAAGGTAGTTATAGCAGGCCATTCCATGGGGGGCTATGTTGGTTGTGCTTTTGTGGCCCGCTATCCGGATAAGGTTGCCGGCCTGTCGCTGATACACTCTATTCCGGTGGCCGACGATGAAGAGAAGAAAAATCAACGGTTAAAATCAACAGACCTGATACGAAAAGGAGGGAAAATTCCGTTTATAAAGCAGTTAATTCCTAATCTTTTTTCGAATGACTTTAAACAAGCTCATCCGGAAGTTGTCGAAAAGCAGATTGAACTGGCAATTGAATTGGAGGATGAAAGTCTGATAAACTTTTATAATGCCATGATTGGGAGAAAGGATCAGAGCGAAAATTTAGGTAAGGCAGCATTTCCCGTTCAATGGGTCATTGGAAAGGACGATAAAGTAATTTTTTATAAAAAAATATTAGAACTTTGCTATAAATCTCGGATTAACTTTGTAACTTTTAAAAATAATTGCGGGCATATGTCTATGCTGGAAATGCCTGCATCATTATTGGCAGATTTAAAAGAGTTTACAGATTATTGTTATCATTATGATTCCGGTGTATGAATAAAACCTGCTCAGCTTTATTATTAGCCATATTGTCCCTGGCATTTTACAGGGCAGATGGTTCTCATATTGTGGGCGGGGAGGTAACTTATCAATTTCTGTACGATAGTGTAGGTTCTGGTACACATCTGAACTACTATATGTACAAGGTTAATGTTATTATTTATGAAGATTGCCTGAACGGGCAACCTTTGGCCATACAACAGGACAATCCGGCCTGGATAGCAGTATACTACGGAAGTGGTGCCCTGTTTGAGATGGATACCGGCGATAATCCGGGTGGCAAAGGTATCCAGTACGCTTCTTCAATTCAGGTGCCAGCTAATTTCAGTAATGCCTGTGTTACCAAGATCCCGGCTACCTGCCTGCTGAAGAAGACATTTACGAAAATATATGCATTGCCGGCAAGCGCCACCGGATATGTAGTGTCCTATCAGCGTTGCTGCCGCAATGGCGCTACCGTGAATATAGTCGATCCATCGAATAACGGGGCAACCTATTTCTGTACCATTCCACCTACGCCATTGAGGAATAACAGTGCAATATTCAAGAATTATCCGCCCCAGATAATCTGCCTGGACAATCCGTTGTATTATGATCATTCAGCTACCGATGCTGATGGCGACTCCCTGAGTTATGAATTCTGCCCGGCTTGCACCGGCGCAGACCAGACGGATATCAAACCCCCGCCTGCCGCCCCCGATCAGCCGCCGCCATTGTATTACGACAGTGTTGTTTATCTGTCCGGTTTCAGCTCAAAAAGCCCCGTTACCAGCTATCCTGAGCTTCAGATTGACCCTGTAACCGGATTAATTACCGGAACGCCCAACCGTGTGGGCAGGTACCTGGTAACCGTTTGCTGCCATGAGTGGCGGGATGGTATATTGATCAATACCCTGAAAAGAGAATTCCAGTTTGTAGTTACCCCATGTACCAAGGTGGTAGTGGCAGACATGCCCCAATATTCCTCCGACCCGAATACTTACATTGTAGACTGCGAAGATTATACTGTTAAATTTCAAAATACCAGTTCGGGAGGGTTTAGCTATCATTGGATTTTTGGCGTACCGGGCGCTCCGCAGGATTCGTCGGATCAATTTGAACCCACTTTTACTTATCCGGATACAGGCACGTTTACAGTTGAATTATTGGTTAATCCCCATTCCACCTGCCCCGACAGCATTTCCCGGTTTGTTAAAATCTATCCCAAATTCCGTGCTGCATTTGCCGACAGTGGCATTCAATGCCTTGGTGCGCCTGTATTCTTTAAGGATTTATCTTCGTCAACGCTGAAGCCTATAGTTTCGTGGAACTGGCTTTTTGGCGATGGTACCACTTCACAGGTCGAGAACCCCGAGCATACCTACGAGGCACCCGGGCTGTATAATGTAGCGTTGATTTCTGAAAATATCCGGTCCTGTATAGATACTGCAGTATCGCAGGTGGTAATAGATAATTTCAGCCCGTTTGCCGGCAATGATACCGCCATAGTAAAAGGTGAAAGTATATTGTTCAATGCCACCGGTGGAGTTAGTTTTAACTGGTCGCCACCCTTCAATCTCTCTGATCCCAACATTTACAATCCAGTTGGTAATTATCCGGATACGGGACATTTTACGTATTATGTTCATGTAATCAATGCATATGGATGTGCCGGTATTGACTCTATAAAGGTGGATGTGGTGAACCAGGCTGATTTTGTGGTTCCATCGGCCTTTACACCCAACGGAGACGGACTGAATGATGTTTTCAGGCCACTTGCAGTGGGATACAAAAATTTAAATTACTTCAGGATTTTTAACCGGTGGGGGCAGGAAGTCTATTATACTGCCACACTTGAGGTGGGGTGGGATGGAACCTACAAAAACAAAGAGGCTGAGATGGGTACCTATTTCTGGGAAATCAGTTTTAACGACAGATTCGGGAAAAAAGGCTTTATGAAAGGAGATGTTGTTTTGATCCGGTGAGCAATACATTTGTAAATTTAAAGTGCTTATTATAATTTGGTTTTGGTATGAATGCCCGGCTGGTTCTGTTTCTTTCTAAGGTATTTAGTTTATTTGTACTCTTTTCATTTTGCAGCCAGGAAATGAAGGCTTCTCACATTGTAGGTGGTGAAATGACCTATCAGCATCTTGGAGATACCGTAATAAGAGGAGTTATTTGCCAGAAGTACCAGGTAAACCTTTCGATCTATGAGGATTGCATTACGGGTAGTCCTGGTGCCATACTGCAGGATAATCCTGCTTTCCTTGCCTTGTATATGGGGCCGGGTTTCGACTCGCTTGTTCAGGAAGACAGTGTTGGTTTTTCTTCAGCGCAATCAGTGCCAACAGGGTTTAGTAATGCCTGCGTAACCAATATACCCAAGACCTGTCTTATCAAGAAAACCTTCACCAAAATCTATTTTCTGCCTCCCAATGTCACCGGTTACCTGGTGAGTTACCAGCGGTGCTGCCGCAATCCGGATATTGGTAATATTGCAAATGCCTCCAGCACCGGCTCTACTTTTTTCTGCATAATACCGCCGCCGCCATTACTCAATAACAGTGCGGTATTCAAGTATTTTCCGCCGCAAATCATCTGCCTTGACAATCCGCTGTTTTATGATCACAGCGCCACAGATACCGATGGTGACTCCCTGAGTTATGAATTCTGTACGTCCGTCAACTGCTGCACCGCCTGCTGCCCCAATAATGTAAAACCATGGCCTCCCGGCCCACCTGATGTGGCTGCGCCCACTTATTATGATGCAGTCCAGTACCTGTCCGGATTCACCTCGGCTGATCCTATAAATGGTTATCCTGTTATTCAGATAGACCCGGTAACCGGAATGATTACCGGCACACCCAATACCGTAGGGCGGTACCTGGTAACCGTATGCTGCCACGAATGGAGGGATGGCATCATGATCAATACCATTAAGCGCGAATTTCAGTTTGTGGTTACGCCCTGTACTAAAGTGGTAGTAGCCGATATGCCCCAGTTCTCTACCGACCCCAATACATATATTGTAGATTGCGCTGATTATACCGTTAATTTTCAGAACACCAGCAAGGGTGGATTTTCCTATCACTGGGATTTTGGCGTGCCCGGTGCGCCACAGGATACATCAGATCAGTTTGAGCCTACCTTTACCTATCCCGATACCGGTACTTTTACCGTTAAGCTGGTAGTAAATCCTCATTCCACCTGCCCAGACAGTATATTCCGGTTTGTAAAAGTATATCCCAAGTTCAGGGCCAATTATTCCGACAGCGGTGCCCAATGCCCGGGATCTCCGGTCTATTTCAAAGATTTATCCTCGTCCACACTTAAACCGATAACCTACTGGAAGTGGTATTTCGGAGATGGCGACAGTTCATTTGCCGAAAACCCTGTTTATACTTACAAAACCCCCGGCATCTATAATGTGGCGCTGATATCTGAAAACATCCGGTCGTGTATAGATACGTTTGTGTCGCAGGTGGTGATTGATAATTTTGTGCCCTTTGCCGGAGATGATACGGCCATTGTAAAAGGCGAAAGTATCCTGTTTAATGCCACTGGTGGCGTTAAGTTTACCTGGTCGCCACCCGCAAACCTCAGCGATACCAGTATCTATAACCCTACAGGCTATTTTCCCGATACCGGCCATTTTACCTATTATGTGCATGTGGTAAGCGCCTATGGCTGCACCGGACTGGATTCTGTAAAAGTAGATGTGGTGAACCAGGCAGCTTTTGTTGTGCCCTCGGCCTTTACACCCAACGGAGATGGCAAAAACGATATTTTCAGGCCACTGGCAGTGGGATACAAGAACCTGAATTATTTCAGGATTTTTAACCGCTGGGGCCAGGAAGTCTATTATTCTGCAACGCTTGAGGTGGGGTGGGATGGAACCTACAAAAACAAAGATGCCGAAATGGGTACCTACTTCTGGGAGATCAGTTTTAACGACCGTTTTGGCAAAAAGGGATTCATGAAAGGCGATGTAACGCTGATAAGGTAACAGCCGTTAAAAAGGGCGTCGAAGACTGCAAACGGGAGTAAGAATTATAAATATGCAGAATTGCGAAAAAAAATTTTGTAGAAAGATTAAACTGTGTAATTTTGCACTCCCAACCAACGAATTCTTCCTTAGCTCAGTTGGTTAGAGCATCTGACTGTTAATCAGAGGGTCTCTGGTTCAAGTCCAGAAGGGAGAGCGAAAAGCCGTAGCGAAAGTTGCGGCTTTTTTGTTTCAGGAAAGTGATCAGTGTTAATCAGAGGGTCTCTGGTTCAAGTCCAGAAGGGAGAGCGAAAAGCCATCACGAAAGTGGTGGCTTTTTTGTTTCAGGAAAGTGATCAGTGTTAATCAGAGGGTCTCTGGTTCAAGTCCAG
>CAILLK010000148.1 GCA_903835005.1 uncultured Bacteroidota bacterium
GTAATATAAACCAAAGGAGGTATATAACAGAAACACTTTTACTGGCAATAATCACCCGTAATAACAACATTCATATTACGATAGTGTTGTATTGCCTGATTTGAATTGCTTTAAAAAATTATTTAGCCGCTGAATCGCTGGTGGTTGACCCAGTAGATGGCAATAAATGCAAAACTCAGTATGTAACTGATGAAGACCGGTACCAGTGGTTTTACTGATTCCCAGCGGGCATCATCCGGAATCTTTAATTCCAGCACCATAATGGTAATAATAATGGCAAACACGCCATCGCTGAAGGCTTCTAATCTTGATTTGTTCATTATAAACTTGTTGATAGTTAATCGCAAACATAATAATAAGGTTTGAACTGAAGGAAGATAACAGTCTTATCCGAAGAATAATTGAGCCACACCTTTGAGGTGTGGTTCAATTTAGTATATAGTTTAAAGGAAATCACCCCCGCTTTCCTTAATTTTACCGCTTAATTGGGATTATGCACTCACTCATTATTTTTGCATCAGGCGCAGGTAGCAATGCCAAAGCTATTATTGAACATTTCAAAAAAGACGGCAAGGCAAAAGCAGCGCTGATTGTATGCAATGTAGCTGATGCAGGCGTTCTGGACATTGCCAGGGCAGAAGAAATACCCTTCCTGATTACAGACCGGGTAAAGCTAAAGGAAACGATGATTATAGAACAAATGAGGGATTGCAGACCATCTTTGATCGTTCTTGCCGGTTTTTTACTGAAGATACCGGAAACAATTATAGAAGCATTCCCCGGTAAGATTATTAATATTCATCCGGCCCTGCTGCCGGGCTATGGCGGCAAAGGCATGTATGGCCATCATGTGCATCAGGCTGTGATTGATGCGGGTGAAAAGGAGTCCGGCATAACCATACACTATGTCAATGAGCATTTTGATGAGGGGAATATTATACTACAGGCGAGATGCACAGTTGAAGGAAACGAACCATTGCAACTGGCAGCACGCATACACCAACTCGAGCATTTTTATTTTCCCCGAACAATTGAGTTTCTGCTTGATCAAACCGTGACTGCATAATGCAGTTATCCCGATTTATCTGCCGCCATTGGCAATAAACTGATTAAGATCTGCCTTACTCAGTTCAAAAGTCAGGGTTTTCACAACCCGGGCATAGTTTGCCTGGTCTGTGGTTCTTGAATAGGCATATTTTGCAAATTTAAGTTTGCCATCTTCAAACCCAAACAACTGGCATACCTGAACCACCTGATCGGAAGAAAGACAATTGGTGCTGAATACCGATTGAGCTATCTGCATTTTTGTATCTTCAAAAGAGGCCTGCGCAATTGTTTGCCGGGCATTTTTAAAACTATTCGCGTCCATCGGGAAGGCGCAATCTGAATGGGCCGGAGGAGGAGGTGGTGGTGTTCTGCTGAAACTCATACCAGATGTAGCTGTGGTCTGATTTGTTGCATTATCCGGGGGCGCAGGAGTTCCCTGATCCTGAGAAATAATGCTGATACCCACACCTCCATTACCTTGATTGACGCCAGGGGTATTTATCGCATTCGTTACCAGAGGTTTTGACGGCTCCGGCTGTCCGTAATGCACTACATACACATCGGCAGGTACGGTATTGCCGAGCTGTGCAGGGTTTATAGAGTATAACCGTAACTTCATTTCACCGCCCTTTTTTTTCATTTTATACACTACATCAGCAGGTTTATCGGAAGCCGCATCATTTAGCGTAATATTTTTTTCAATCACCGCTATATTCTTATCCTCAAAAATCATTTTAGCATTGTAATTGGGTTCGGTAAGCCCGTCAATGCGAAGATTTGTCCGGGATATACTGTTTTGCTGCATTCCGTTGAGGTACAGTGTGAATTTTTCGCCATCCTCTGAATAAATTGTAAGACTGCCACCCTGTGCAAGAAGCACCAGGGGCAGGAGAGCGGATATAAGGACTACCGGTAATTTCAGTTTCATAATCGGTCAATGACTTTACCCAGTAAATTTAGCCATTTTATTGTTGCCCGGAACTATAAATACAAATGCATGTACACAAAGCCTGAGCCTGGAATCAATTATTTTAAAACAAACTATTTTTTTATGGAAAACAAGTATAAATCGTCGGACTAAAATATATCTTTGATGTAACAGTTACTAAAATATACCAAAGATGAATACCCATTTTGATCCGTTCCCGGTTTTAGTAACTGACAGGCTGATATTGCGGCAAATAAACTATAATGATAGCCCGGAAATATATTTTCTGCGTTCAGACCCGGAAGTGATGCGCTATACCGGTCAGCCTCTTGCAGTATCAACCGAAGAGATTACGGAATATATCCGGAAGCATCTTGAACTGATCAGCAGCGGCGAAGGGATTATCTGGGGTATGCAATTAAAAGAAGAGACCAGACTGATAGGGCTGATATCATACAGGAAATTCCTGTTTGATCATTTCAGGGGAGAAGTAGGTTACGGACTGCATCCGCAATACCATAGTAAGGGGCTGATGCACGAAGCGCTGGGCTCGGTTATTGATTTCGGGTTCAACCGTATCGGCCTCCATTCGGTTGAAGCCAATGTAGATAAAGACAATACAGCATCTATCAAATTATTGGAGCGGAATCAGTTTATCAGGGAAGCCCATTTTAAAGAGAATTATTATTTTGAGGGCAGTTTTATTGATTCTGTTATTTATTCATTGATAGATAACGCCAAACCACCCGGGTATTATGCTGGAGTTTAATTTTACCCCCTTTCCGGAACTGAATACAGAACGACTGCACCTGCGGCAAATAAACCGGGATGATGTGCAGGAATTATATTTTCTAAGGTCTGATGAGCAGGTGATGCAATATATAGACAGGCCGCGCGCCACTACAACAGAGGAAGTATACCAGTTCATAGATATGATCAGTAAAGCAATTAAAGAAAACAAGGACATTACATGGGGCATTTGCCAGAAAAATGAAAGCAGGATAGTGGGTTACCTGGGATGGTGGCGGATAAAACCGGAGCACCACCGGGCTGAAATAGGGTATGCACTGCACCCTGCATGGCATGGTAAAGGTGTAGCCGGTGAGGCCGTAAAAGCAGTGCTGGATTATGGTTTTAATACAATGAAACTCCACTCTGCAGAAGCCTGTGTAAACCCGGGAAATACTGCATCTATAAAGCTGCTGGAAAGGAATGGTTTTGTGAGAGAAGCGTACTACAAAGAAGATTATTACTTCAATGGCCGGTTTCTTGATTCAGCCATTTATTCATTGCTGACACCATACCGGTAATAGAAAATACCTCAATAAAGGGGATAATTTTTATCAGTATAATACAGAACTTTACTAAAATCTTATTATGCGCCACGATACCGATATAAGTGTAGCCATCATTGAAGATGATGCAACCATACGCGAAGGGTATGCCTACCTTATAGGTAATACCAGCGGCTATAAAATAGCAGGAACCTATGCCAACTGCGAAGATGCGCTGAAGAAAATTGCCCATGATGACCCTGATGTGCTGTTGCTTGATGTGGAGCTGCCAGGTATGTCAGGTATAGAGGCGCTTCCAAAACTGAAGAAGGCAGTACCCGAAACTCATATCCTGATTCTTACCGTTTATGAAGAAGAAATGCTCATATTCCGTGCCCTGGGCAATGGCGCAGAAGGCTACCTTACAAAAAATACACCACCTGATAAAATCATTACCGCCATACACGAAGTAATGGATGGTGGAGGACCTATGAGCGCCAATATTGCCCGTATGGTGATCTCGTCATTCAAGCGCAACGACTCCTCGCCTCTCACACGCCGTGAAACCGAGATACTGGAACAGATAGCTACAGGCAAAAGCCGCAAGCGTATAGCAGATGAACTATTTATAGATCTCGAAACAGTAAAATCGCACATCAAAAATATTTACCACAAACTGGATGTGCACTCCAAAGCTGATGCTATTAAGGCTGCCAGGGAGAATAAGTTTATATAAAACAACATAAAGGGAATATATCTTGGCAGATTGTACACTTGCAGGATCATTTTTTCAGCAGCGTATTCCTGCCGCAACCGTCTATATTTACGGTGTATCAAACCGCAGGTGTAACGTATTCATGTTGAGCAGTTATATTTTATCGGACGGATGCGATCAGAGTTATCTCTACTTTGAAATTGGTGCAATTAATTTCTGCACCTTAAAATAGTAAACTTTTGCAAACAACAAATTACTGCACAAAAAGGAATCAGCCATATCATTTTACAACCAAATCTCCCGTTAACTATTGAAAACGCTGCACAATCCAGGCAGTTCAACAGAATACCCAAAAAAATCAGGATCGCAACCAGCCGGATATCCTGAGTATTAAATGATTTACTGAATAACAATATTATCATTACCAGTAAACCAACTATAACTACTATACTGAAAATCAGGTTAGGCAATGCCAGTTTATGATCCAGTGACTGTGTATTCTGCCTGTCAGAATCAAAGTGGCTAGCCTCTATGGGGAAATACTCCCTGACCCGGTTATTTACATTGGAGCCCGGCGGGAAGGATCCGTTTCCATCACCGATATCAAAAGTAACCGCCTGCATGGCAGCCTGCCGAGCAGTGGCTGATAAGTATAGTTTCAGATACTTAGGAGTAGTAAGTATGTTGTGAATGATATGGTTGAACTCCTCTTTATTCCCCTTCCAGCTACCTGTTTTGTACAGCGGGCTGTTTTCATCCCAGATAAAGTCATCTGATTTTGCTGGCAATTCATCTTTGTAAGCACATAGTTTGTAGTGATCAGCAGCGCATTGATCATCCAGGTAGGTCTTCAATATCCCTTTCTCCAGCAGGGAACCCATAAAGAAAACGTGCTTCGATTTAGAAAAAGCTGATCCCATAAATACTATACTCAATGCCGATAAAAAGATAAGCATTCCGGCCCGTTTCCTCAATTTGCTGATGTTTTTCTTTTCTGTAAACTGCCGTGCCAATATTATAGCCACTATGGAAAGAACAATAAACAGCAAAGGATGAGACATATGCACAGCTACTGATAGAAAGAAGAGAAGATATTGTAAAACCCTGTCGATCCCTGATTCTTTATTCAACATTATCAGGATCATGCAAAGAACTGCTATGGCTGTATAAACATCTGGCTGCACCTGACTTACCAGCCAGGATAAGGATGAGCACACAGCCAGGAAACAAACCGTAAACAAGCTTTTTAAAATAAAGTCATTTGCTGGACAGAAGCTTTTGATTATTTTAAAAATCAACCACGAAACAATCCATGCCTGCATGAAAATAACCAGCCAAAGCGATATCCCATTCAGGCTGAATAACCGTATCAGAAGCCCGTAAGTAATTGGCCTGTCGAAAGGTGTTTCAGGTTTAAACCCCGAAGCCAGATAGGTGGCAGAATCTGGATTCACTAAAGGGTAATGATTGTAGATAGCCGGAATCAGTAAGGCTATCGCACTGAGGGCCAGCGCGACATAATAAGCCAGGTAACTGACTCTTATTTTAAGTACTTGCTGATCCTGATCCATATTCTGCCTCAATATTAATTAAAATGGCCAAGGCATAAGCCTCAGCCACTGAAAATTGCGTTCAAATATGCTACTCAACAACAATCTGCTTCACAACAGGAGCAACCAGCTCGTTTCGGAATAGTACCTTTAAAAAATACACACCCCTGATAAAATCAGCGGTATTGACCTGATAATTTTCACTGTTAAGCCCCGTCAAAGAATAAATTACCCGACCCGTCTGATCAATAATGGAAATATCACGCATGGGCTCTGATGAATTGATATTTACTTCGTTTACTGCCGGATTCGGGGATATGGATAATTCAGGAACAAAACTTGCACCTTTGACCTCTGTATAAACCACTCCGGGGCAAACAAAATTGAACAGAAATACTTTTATCATTGAATCTACAGTATTAAACTTAACCGGGTCGGTGGACCACGGAACATGTCCATCACCCGGGAAAATATGACTCATATGATAAACGCTACTTGAAACATAAACTGGCTCAAGGGCTCCGAGTCCGCAAAGCGTAATAGTAGATAATGCGCCAAATCCGCCAAGCGGATTACCGCAATTGTAGGGTACTGTGGCATCGGCAGTGCCCTGTGCATTTACTGAAGGCCTGCTGCCTGTGTGCACAAATGAAGTTTCATTTAATGCACCGGCCAGATTGATAACTGCATTCAGTTTCGTAGTATATCCTGGAAATCCGCTGTTGCCTTCAAAACCTCCGTTCGATGCTATTGCTGCTGCAATTCCCGGCGGGCATGCGCCTAAACTATCAATATAACCAACATGCATATAGAGCACTGCTCCGGCAGAATTACCACCTGCATAAATGTTGCCGGTATCAATTTTATAGGTGTTGGTTGTAGCTCGGTCATTCATAAAAAACCGGATAGCAGCCTTACCATCACTGATTGCCATAGCTACTTCATCAATAGCTGAATCGGCATTCGATAAAAAAGAAGCTGCATCCATAATCCGGTAATCAATAGAAACGGTAACATAACCCCGCTGAGCAAAACGCTGGCATAAGTTAAGGATAGTGGTATCATCGGTGCGGTCGCCGGAAATAAAGCTGCCACCGTGCGCAAGAATGATAAGGGGTCTGGCTGATAGGGTATCACCAGCAGGCTGGTAAATATCCATTTGCTGGCCGTAAACCGTTGAATAAGTTACCGTAGTTTTATTTACTGCCGGGAATATTTCATCCCAGTACCTGCCATTAGTGCATTGTGCACCGGCAGTATTAAATAAAATTGCGGCAAGCGGAAGCAGGTATAATTTCCTCATAGTATTATTTTTATTGTGAAAAACAATACAATTTAGTTACTTTTTCTGACCTGTAATATTTTTTTATTAATTTTTACCCTGCTTGCTGATTACGGAATATTTACAGTTTGATCGTTTTTTGGGTTGCAAGCGTATTTCCGCTGTTGTCCCGTACAGAAACAATATACATGCCTGGATTCAAGCCGGATAGTGAAATTGTTTCTGTTTTATTCATCCGTGGCATTCTGAATTCAGAAACGGTTTGCCCCGCTTGATTGGTTATTATTATTACGGTTGAGGTTCCGATAACTGATTCAGGGCACGAGATATTTAATTCGCTGGTAGCAGGGTTAGGATAGAATAGTATTGGCTCATTCATATTGCTTATTTGCATCACTTCAGTGGCATTATAGGATTCATAATAATAATGGAATATTCTTTCAGGCGAAGTGCTGTAAGTTCCGTTTCCGGCCAAGGTATCAGTAAGGGTATAATTAAACGACAGGGAGAGTAACGGATTATTGGCTGAATCGTATGTGAAAATAGTTTTCTTTCCTGCCATCTGGGTAGATAAAGGACCAAAATTGCCTCCAAAGTAGCGGTAATAAAGAGTATCAGGCAAGCCGGTTAAGGATATATTTTTGGTATAGCTGCAGCTGGCCCAGACTGCATTGGATACATAGAGATCAGTCTGATTAAAAGTAAAATAGCTTATACCGGCAGTATAACCGAATGAATCTCTGGTATAAGGGCTCCACAGGCCAGCATTATACTGGCTTACACTGTCGGTGTGCAAGGAGGAATCACTGTTATAATTCAGAAACCTCATTGTTACCGGTTGCCAGTGGCCCGAACTGTCGGTAAAGTCTTCTGTAAAAAGGAGATTACCTGCACCACTATAAGAAAGTATGGTTTTACCATTTTCTGTCCATATCCCGGTGTTGCTTTTAGTACTGGCGCTATCAAGAATCATCTGGTTATAAGTGTTATAAAACCAGTTTAAGGAGCTGGTTGTATCCCATTTATGCAGGATTGTATCGTAGGTAAAATCCAGTTTGAAGAAGAGATTTCCAACTGTGTCGTAATAAAAGTTGGAGCGTGTCCGTTCGCCGGGAATATTTGGGTAGTAACTATCAGTTAACCCGGTTAATTCAGATCCGGTATATACATATCCGGTATTATCAGCAAACCCATACATTGCTGATCCGCCTGAAGGATAGAATGAATTCCAGGAATAAACGCTGTCAGGGAATAACTGCTTGCGGAGTATTCCCGATTTTGTGGGGTCCCAAGTAAGACTAAGTGGATAATCCAGATCCACCGGAGAGGTATAGGTTCCAAAAGATGGGGATTCATAATCCATCATCTGGTAATTAAAAACGGAACTCCTTGAACC
This sequence comes from uncultured Bacteroidota bacterium, assembly GCA_903835005.1. Lineage (GTDB taxonomy): Bacteria > Bacteroidota > Bacteroidia > Chitinophagales > Chitinophagaceae > Nemorincola. The sequence continues at coordinate 8,193 of CAILLK010000148.1, forward strand.
ACTGTAAAAATAATAGCCTGAATCGGACCTGCCATACGGGTAATAAGAAGTATCCTGCAAATTATAACCACAAAAAGCTTTCAGACGTTCACCCACTGCTGAGGTTGTTTTAGCCGCTGCCCGGTTATATTTTTCCAGCCTGCGGATGTATTGTTTCTGCAATACCGCCTGTAGACTTATACCGGACTTCCTGTGGACTCCAGCACTTTTACCGGATTGACTACGCTGCGCATGGGCAGTGAAATTTAAGAAACACAATAAACAGGTGGCTGGAATAAGAGCATTGAACAATATCTTCATAATACTATATTTTGGCAAGCTTTTAGTACGAATGGTAATCAGCTCAGAAAAACGGCTGAATTAATGATGCAATATTAGGCAGGCCACTGACCCTATTTCCTGATACTTGTCAAATAATTATATGACAATGAGCATATATCTCGGGCAATATTATCTGAGCATATAAAATATTTCGGGTTATTGCGTACCTTTAAAACCGAAACTAAATTTTTACAGAGATGAAATACAGGATAGTGACTATTTTAGCCCTTTTAATTATGCTTGTTGAATTCAGCAGCTGTGCAAATCATCAGTTCCCTGCTAGTTACCATCATGGCAATAATGGTAAATCAAGGTTTTACTGATCTCTCTGAAATTATATCTGCACTAATACCCAAAAGCCAGTTGATTCCCGGCATGGTGCGGTAAGCTACAACCTGGTAGTGTTCATTCCAGATATTGTTGCATTGTCCGGTCAGTGTTATTGGGCGTTTACTTATCCAAAGCTTATACATCAGCTGAACATTACCTGTCTGGTAAGGTAAAAGGTATTCAGATTCATCTGTTGTGGTAAATCTGTATCCTGTATAGGTATGATTGTAATTAAAGGTTAACAGCCTGTAGGAGAACCCTATATTAGCCTGCCCGTTATATCTTGGCGCACCGGGAATTTGTTTGCCAATGCTTCCATCATTATAAATATAACTCGCCATTGTTGTAGCCAATACATACGCTGTATTCAACCCCAAATGGAATTTCCAGTTGCCTAAGGTATATGTAACGGAGTTCTCCGTTTCTACTCCTCTGCTGTGTACTTCTGCTATGTTATGGGGTGTCCAGATGGCGCCGCCCAGCCAGATGATCCAGTCGTGAATATCCCTGTTGAAAAAAGAGGCATCATGATAAAATGATAACCTGCCTGTTTTCCTGTTTACGGTGTAGCCCGCATCCTCACTCCAGCCGCGTTCCGGTTTCAGGTTAATATTGCCACCGGGAAAGTAATAAAGTTCATTGAGCGTGGGCGAGCGGTAGGTGTATTGGGCATTAGCCCGCAACTGTAACCAGTGGAATAAAGAACAGGAGGCGTTGGCTCCCGGCAGGAAAACTGTTTTCTGCACAAGGCTGTCGCCATTATTTATGATCCTTTCGGCCCTCGCATTAACGGCAATATCAAGCCTGTTGTTGAACTGTTTTATATCCCACGCTCCTGCCATCGCTACCTTATCCTGCTGTTTTGCTTTAATGCCTCCTTGTTGCGGCAACCAGGAAACCTGAAGAGGAATAAAAAGTAAAATCCGCCCCAGGCTGGTTAATTCCTTTTTCCACCCTGTTTCCTGGTAATACTGATAAACTACATTATGAGTATGCAGCAATATAGCGCTGTCAGTATAACTGATCTCATCGCGGATCAATGAAGATTTTGCATACCATTTATTGGAGCCGGTTTGATTGTTCCAGTCGGCCAGCAGCCTCAACGCCCCGTCCGTTTGATGTTTCACTGAATAGGTTTCCAGCAAATCAGGTGGTATCTCCCGGCTATATTGCTGGTACCATCCTGTCAGGCTAACTACATTGTGGGTATCTGATTTGTAAGCGCCTTTAAATAAAACTGCATCGCTGCTTAGCCTACTGTTGGGCATATTGGCAGTCATCCCGGCTTCATTAGTATAAGGGTAGTTGTTCTGAGCAGTCTGTGTAAAAATATTGCCTGAAAAGTACCATCGCTGCCCGCTGATCATTCCGCTGATACCACCTGCATATTGCCCGAAACTGCCTGAGGCAGCATTTACAGATAACTTCCTTTTACTGGTATCAAACACCGGTGCATCATTTTCAAGGAGCAAAGCCCCGCCCACATTACCACTGCCCCACAAGGCTGCCGAACCACCGTAAACAATATTTACTCTATTCATTAAACTAACAGGAAGTTCAGAAACATCGGCAATCCCCAGAGCTGCATTCTGAACAGGAATACCATTCCAAAATACTGCCGACTGTGCTGCTGACGAACCTCTGAAATTCAGTGTTGCCAGACCATTAAACCCATACGATTTTACAAACACAGGTACCTGCTGGCTGAGCAGATTTGCCATACTTTGCATCTGGTATTGCTGCAATGTAGCGCTGTCTATTGTTTTTACTTTTTGCCCCGGTGAGTAATCATTAAGACGGGTGTCGTTTGAGATTTTATGTTTGGAATGGATTTTTACTTCCCGGAGTGTAGAGTCTGTTTTTGATTGGGCTATAATTTCATTAAAAGAGAATAATAACATCGAAAACAATGCAAATCTGAGTGTTGTGATCAACTTTAGTGAAAACTTTCCTGAATTTTCCATTTAGCTATTCATCAAAATAAAAATGCCCGGGCCAATCCCCCACATTGAAACTCTTTAACTGTGATCCATTCTGGTTATAAATATAGACACTGCCCTTCTGTGGAGTTCCTTTCGGGTCTCCGACATATATATATCCTGATGTGGGTTCTATTCCCAATGCATAAAAATATTGATTTGCTGCTGGTTTTATGAATGGAGCTACAGGCAGGTTATCCTCATAAATCCCTATGCGATAAATGCCATTATTAGCAGTTCCTCCTGAATAATTGGCTTCAATAAAATACAAAGTATCCTTAGTATTATTGAATACCGGTTTCATAACATTTGCAGCCGAAGGGAAAGAGTAAGATTGCAGTATATTCCCGGAAGTGGGATCCAGCCTCGTTAATGTAGCAGGTATCTTGGGTTCATCGCCCGCAAGCACCCAAAGCATCTGGTCTTTATCCAGCATTAATTCCTGCGGGGCATAACCTGCTACCTTTACAGAATCTGAAACCTTGTCTGTGAGGGTATTAATACCATAAATTTTATTACCCGATGAAAGGTCCCACGAGCCTGTAAAAACCGTATTGAAATACGGGAACAATCCATCAGCACTAAGTCCAGGCATAATTACAGAATCAGTAACCTGCATTGCCTGCGGATTGATAATATAAACTTTATTGTGGTAAAGGGAAGATACGTAGGCCTTTGTCGGGTTGATGGGTAATATATAACGTGGCTGGGGTATATTCAGCGTTGCAGCTAATACCCAGTTACCGGCATTCAGCACAACAACTTTATCTGAATTATTGACAACCAGGAAAAGCTTATCTCCAATATGTTGCATACTCTGGAATATATCTCCGAGAGGTTGCTTGTTTACTGCTTCATAAATATCACCGTAAACACTGTCCTTTCCCTGATTATAGGCATATAATGCTGCATTTCCTGCCTGATACTGACCTTCACAAACAATGTAAACATTGCCTGTGGCCCCGGGCACAGTATTTGTAACTGCCGGGGGCTTATCTTTTACACAGGCTGCCAGGCAGAGGAGTAAAACAATCAGCGCTTTGTAATTTTTTCTACCCATCTGTTACCATTTACATCACATAAAGTAAGAAAATACATTCCCGAAGGATATTGACCAATTAATACTTCGTTGGTGCTTTCAGTCAAAACACACCGTTGCAGCATACTACCGGATATGGAAGTAAGCGTTGCACTGATTGGTAACGGCAACGGAGTCTTGACAGATACGATAATCTTTTCAACAGCAGGGTTGGGATAAACACTTACCGAAATGTTATCCTGCAATTGTTTAACTGACTCATAAAGTTCATTTATCACCCCAACCGCATCCAGATCAAAACCGCAGGATGGATAGGGAGTTGGGTAGGGATCATTCACCATCCTGCCGGCACTATCGTAAGATGAATGGCTGCCTACTGAACCTACAACATCAATTATCCGTACATGAGTAATATTGTTTACGTCCAGCCCCGATATGCCTGCCAGATCATCGAGATCGAACGGTGTGCCATACATTGCTATATATTTTCCGGCCAGATTGTTCAGATTTGCTGCATCGATGTAGCTGTTGTTCCCGAGTTGAACCTGAGTTTGAGTAAGAGAACTGGCAGGAAACCGGAAGTAATGAACCCCATCAGAACTCACTTCAATAAAACCAAGCTCGAGAAACGCCAATGTGGAGTCGGTGGTATTTCTGAAACCGTTTTCGAATACTGCAAAATCAGGGCCGGGGCCGTTAAAGATCGGGTGAGTAAAGGTAAGATCAGCTACTCCGCTGTCACCCAGGCTCACTGCATTGTCATCGGCAGGCCCGGTTGCCAGGCTGCTATCGCCGTCGCTGGCGTATCCCAATGAAGGATTGGCTATATCCATAAATCCGCGCTGAACAGTGCATCCTGTTGCCCAAGCCGCAAACTGTCCGCTGGTGGCACTAATGGCTGTGCTGCCTGCAAGCCCGGCCTGTGGCGCATATTGTGCCTGAATATTGCAGCAATAGCAGAATATTAATAAAAATGAGATCCCTGTTGATTTCATAAAAAGAATTAATCTTGTTTTACAAATCTCAATCCGGCAGTTTTACCATTTCCTGATAATTGCAGCAGATAAGTACCGGGAGCCAGATCTGAGGTATTTAATTCCAGTCTTGTTTGAGTTACTGGCCATGAAGCAATAATTCTTCCGGATAAGTCTGTAATACTTACCAGCTGTACTGAATTTTGCAGTATTTCGGCATATAAAACATTGCCGGCGGGATTAGGGTAGATTTTTGCAACTGGCAATGTTAGCTCATTTGCAATATGCAATGCCCCAGCCCCGGCAGTTTCATCAGTTGTGAAATTATCCATGCAGAAATAGGCAGGTGTATTCATTCCAAACAAACTGTTATCTGTAGAGCTAAGAGATAACTGCAGGCTGTCTACGTTGCCCAGCGAACCCAGGTTAACCCATTGCCATGTTTTTAGAATGTAATTCATCGTAGTATCCGGAAACAGGAAATCAGCCAGATAAATAGTAACACTATCTGGTTTTAACACTCCTCCGGAATAACCCTGTACATTCAGTTTAAACCAATCGCCGTTATGAAATTTCCGTGAAAACATATCGCCATCCCTCATACTGTTGTAGGCATAAGTATTGTTGGTAACATAAAACCCGCTTACCGGGTGATTAATGGCGGCACCCGTAAGGTTAAGGATAACACTATTGGCATAAGTAACCGGATTAAAACAAGATACTACTACATAGTTGGCAGAACCACCAAAACCTGTTGCTGTTTTAGCAGAGTATTGGTTGCCTACACCGCTTGTTACACTGTCTGTAAGGTTTGAGTAAGCAAAATAACTCCAGGTAGTATCACCATATCCGGTATCATAAACACAGGGGAAGTGGGCAAGCCCGTCGTTAAAACCCACATCACTGCCCGGAGCAGTATAGTTGACATAGAATGTGTCGGGATGAGAGAGTATCAGATCATCGAAAGTAGCTACTGTCTGGGCCTTAAGGCTGCCTGTAATGAGTAACAGGGCAGATAACAAAAATGTGTTTGTGCGCATATAGAAATTGTATGTTTAACCAATTTTTAAAATGCAGCAACCAGGTCAAAATAATCCAGATACAGAAAAATGCAGGCAAAGCCCACCTTAGTCTCATCTGTGCTTTTGGTCCCGAAAGCAGCGATAAGTAATCCTGATAACAATCAGGGGCAAAGGCAGGTCTTCTGGCTTACTCCACTTTTTCGCGGCCTTCCCGTCGCACCTCAGGCGGACAGTGGCAATACAGGTAGCGAAAAAGCTTTAAGCGGAGCTTACAGCATCGGGTAATGCCCGGGATTTACACCCGGTTCCCTTTTCATCCTTACGCCACCGGCGGGAAGGAACCATTGCAATTGCAAAAATAGTAAGTAAAATCTTAAATCCGGGAATTTTTTTCAGGTAATCAGATATTTAATCACAAGTGCTACAATTGGAGTTCTTTTGTCATTGAATTATAAACACAATACATTTAATTTAAAAAATATTGTTAGTTTGTATGTAGTATTGTTTAATTAATTCTTTGCGATGGAAGTAGTACTTTCAATATGTTTTTAATACCGGTAATTTAATGGTACCAGCATTTTGAAGCAACCGGGAAGCTAAAAAAAATTGAGCCTTAAATATTTTTTCGCACACATGAGCAAATAATATTAGTAAAGACGAAAGAAAATGTCTCTTTTTTCCGACTTTTGTTGTTTTAAATATCCTGAGAAAGTCAGAGATTGCACTTGATGAAAATATTTTAATGCTTTAATACCAGGTTTGGCAATGAAACTATATATATTATAAATAAATAATA
>CAILLK010000149.1 GCA_903835005.1 uncultured Bacteroidota bacterium
CCCATTCAGGATGAGCTGATGTTGTTTTTGACATAATACGTATTTACGTATTACAAACGTACAATAAAAAAACCGTCAAACCTAACATTGACGGTACTTTCTCTGAGCTAATACGTAATTTTATTCCAAGTTACGGTTTAATAAATATTAATTAATCATAAAATTTGGAACAAAGGTAGGGCTAATAGTTTAAAAATCCTAATTATCAGGCATATTTATTTGTTAAACTTGGAAACGCCAAGTTTCCAGAAGGAACGGTATTTTTGAAAAACTGGCAAGTTTGCTCAGACGGGGCGGCTTGAAACGGGGCTTTGCTACATACATGAACCAGATTGAAAATTATTGAATAAGTTGAAAATATCAGAAAGATTGTATCTTTGTGACAACAGAACTCGCCACGCTACCCGTAAGATCAGCGTACCAGGGCGAGTCTTTTGCATTTATAACTGTTCCGAAAGAGGCTTTCTAATTATTGGTATTATTCTAATATTGCTGCAATTTATTCTTTTACTATGCGATATAATAAACCTGCATCAACAATTGCGCAACAAATAGCTCTATTAAAAAGGCGTGGCCTTTTTATTGCTGATGAATTAAAAGCTGCGCACTACCTGAACAACATAAGCTACTACAGACTGGAAGGCTACTGGTGGCCTATGCAAAGTGATAAAACACAACATATATTTAAACCCCACAGCCGGTTTGAAGATGTTATATCCCTATATAATTTTGACCGTGAATTAAGATTGTTGCTTTTTGATGTAATTGAACGAATAGAAATTGCATTAAGAACGAAGATGATTTATCATGTAAGCCATGAAACAGACCCATGGTGGTTTGAAAACGGAAGCAATTTTAAAAACCTGGTGCAACACACAGATACTCTGATAAGTATAGACAGGGAACTACAGCAATCGAAAGATACGTTTATAAAAGAGCATTATATAAAATACCATACAGATACGAGGCGACCACCAGCATGGAAAACGCTTGAAGTTATCAGTTTTGGTACACTCTCGAAATTGTACTCGAATCTTAACCCCGCTATAAAATCAAAAGATATAATTGCGGCTGAACTGAATACTGTAAACCATAGTTACCTGCATAGCTGGCTTCTGGCAATTGCACAAATAAGAAATATATGTGCTCACCACGGAAGGCTGTGGAATAAAAACCTGCCTGGCAGGCCGAAACTGCTTCCTAAACCACCGGCACCATGGGTTGCGGATGTGCCTCAACCCACGGAATATCACAAATTGTATGTGCATATGTGCTGTATGAAATACCTGCTTGATGCAGTAAGCCCGGGACATCATTTTGCAAAAAGGCTGATGGAAATACTCACCAAACATCCTAATGTGGATATCCTTGCTTTAGGGATAAAACAAAACTGGGAGAAGGAACCTTTGTGGCAGATCTAATAGCCCCTAAAAGGAGGCTATATTTAAGCTACGATTGGCCATACACAGGGCTTGGCAACAAACCTGCAACAATTCTGAATGGTGTGGACCATGTGCATAGAGAGATCAAATACATTAACTCTTTGCAATTAGTGCACTTTGGCTGTTCTTTCCAGACTAAGGTTTTCATTTAGCTGCTGATCAGTGATTGGGATTAGCCGTTTCAGAGCAACGGCTATACGGAATTAATGATAATACGTGTGCTACAAACGCGAACGAGTGGGATATGAGTTCGAATGAAATATAAATCAAAATTAAAATTTGGTTTTGATAGGTTGGCAAGTTTATCTAAATTTGAAATCTATCAGGTGATGTAAAAATTTCAGCATGAAGATAGAAATTAACGATGCGCAATGATGTCTTTTTTAATATAAGTAAAATCATTGAACGTGACAGTAAAAGTACAACGTATAAGTATGCCCTTTTGCGTGGAGTGATTGACATTATCCAAAATAACTCACCTTTCATTTCCATTTCTGAAGGAAGAGTTCATTTCCCAACTGGGTTATTGATTGAAAAATGGATACTGTATTATTATCCTATTTTAGAATCATCAAATTATATACCTCAAATAAATGGGGAAAATGCAAACCTAGCGTTTGCAAATCAGTTGCGAAAAATCATAGAATCATATGCACAGAAAGGCGGATTTTCGGCTTTCTATAACGACATGAAAAACAAAGGAATACCAAATAATTTACAGGGATATTTTTTTGATTTATCAAAAAAACTAAAAGACACAATAACGAAAATGCCCATGAAACATATTGGGCGATCTATAAACAATGATTACTATTCGATTTTTAATTATGATTCTATAAAATCAAATCGAAATTCGAATTGTGTAGATGTGGAATTTCTAATAAATAATTTCGGATCATTCTCAATTCCAATTGATTATTATGAAGCATTTCAGATTCTAGGTAGTTTTATTGTTGGTCAGGAATCTATCCTTTTCAAATGGGCCGAATTTTCAGTAAATGCATCAGGCAAGTGCTTGTCAATAGAAAAGGTTGTAAATGAAGTTTTGAAAAGCCCAATAACTGAAAGAGATGTTGAGGAATCAAAAAAGATTTACAGAACCATACTAACAAATGAAGGAAAAGTATTTTGTGTCTGGACAGGGAAAGAAATCACCAAATACGATGTTGATCACATGATCCCGTTTTCCGTATGGAAGAACAATGATTTATGGAATTTACTTCCATCTCAAGCTACAACAAACAACCAGAAAAGAGATAAAATACCTTCCGTTGAATTGATCGAAAAGCGAAAAGATTTGATACTTCACTATTGGGAATTAATAAATCAGCATCAATCCCAGCGCTTCCAAAAAGAAATTCATATTGCACTTATGGGAAATAATCCAATGACTAAATGGCATGAAAACGCAATTGCCCAATTGAAAAATAACTGCAATTATTTAATTACAAACCGGGGATACGAAGAATGGAAAATGTAAAATCAAACTCATTTAGTCACCTTACTGCGAAGGAAAGAGAGCAACTTTCTTTTCCTGCGAGACAATTATTTAATAAGATGCTATTAGTCGGAGATGTACTTGATTTTGGTTGTGGTTTTGGAAAAGATGTTGAACTTTTGAAAGAAAAAGGTATTGCTATTTCAGGATATGACAAACATTATTTTCCAGCACTACCGCTGAAAAAATTTGATACAATAACTTGCCTTTATGTGCTTAATGTATTGATGCAGGAAGAACAAGCTGGCGTTTTAATGAAAATCTCTCAATTGCTTAAACCGGCAGGCAAGGCATACTATGCTGTAAGGAGAGATTTGCAATATGAAGGATTCAGAACCCACAAAATACATCAAAAACCTACTTATCAATGTAACGTAAAGTTGCCTTTTAAATCCATCATCAAAAATGGAACTTGTGAAATTTATGAGTATCAGCACTACAACCAGATTGCCAAAATTGAAAATCTATCCTGCCCTTTTTGTAACCCTGAATTTCAAAGAGAACTGATTGTAGAAACAGCCACAGCATATTCAGTTTATGATAAATTCCCGGTTAGCAATGGTCATGCACTAATAATTCCAAAGCAGCATTGCGCCGATTATTTTAATTTAACATTTAAACAGCAATCCGCTTGTTGGTTTATGATAAATACAGTAAAGCAAATTCTGAAAGAAAAATTTAATCCAGATGGATTTAATATTGGGGTAAATGTATGTAACGCAGCAGGTCAAACTGTTTCTCATGTCCACATACATTTGATACCACGTTATAGTGGTGATGTAAAGGAGCCGAGGGGTGGTGTAAGAGGTGTGATACCTCATAAACAAAGTTATTAATTACAAAGCTTTAATTACAATCTTTTATTCTTATTTGAACGGTTCCACTAAAACTAATAAGATATTCTAAAACCAGGACACCAAAAACCTTTTACCTTTTTTCAGTGTCATTACCAAAGTTCATTGCTTCATTATTGCAGCAATTTTCATAGCCTCAGTTCCTGCCTGATTTATTCAGCCGGCAACGTTAAGTTATTAACAACTGTGAATTACTTTGTCTTGCCCGATGCCGCAGGAGTACTACTTTCGGTAAAGAAAAAGAAAGCAGAAAGAATGGATATCGAACAACTCATGCCGCATGTAGAGGCGCTGGTATTTGCAAGTGAACGGCCTCTTACACAGATCGAAATGACTGAGGTGCTGGGCCAGGCGCTGGAAACGGTTATTGAAGCAGAGCGCATTGCTACCTGCCTCGATGCTATAAAGGAAAAGTATGATGCCGATTATTATCCCTTCCAGCTCAGGGAAATAGGTGGTGGCTACCAGTTCCTTACCAAGAAGGCTTTCCACAAAACCGTTCTGCAGCTCAATGGCGACAAGCACATAAAGAAGCTTTCCACCGCGGCTATGGAGACACTCTCTATCATTGCCTACAAGCAACCCATTACCAAAAGCGAAATAGAATATATACGCGGTGTAAGCGCCGATTACAGCATTCAGAAACTCCTGGAAAAAGAACTGATCGTTATCTCGGGCCGCAATGAAAATATGGTAGGCAAACCCCTGATCTACAATACTTCCAAGAATTTTATGGATTACCTGGGCATCAACTCCCCATCGCAGTTGCCCCAGCTCAAGGATATCACCGATATGCAGATTGTAATGCCTACCAGCGGCCAGGAAGCAATTCCGCTCGACTCGCCCAACCTGGTGATGGTAAACGAGCATGGCGATCTTAAAAAAGCTTCCTGATTACGTTATTTAAAATACTACAAATTCACAGCCTGCCGCCTCCATCTGAGGCGGTTTTTTTATCTCTTCAGAAGATGATATTTCAGGTACTGAGATTCTAAATGGTATCGTTTTAACCTGATTCATAAGCGATTTATACCTGTTCAGATAATTTAATCTCTTTTTATGCTCATTTATTTTTAGCTTGCTTAAAATAATAAGTACCAGAACTGATTGTCACTTTTTGGTTTTCACCATTATCTACCAAAGCCAGTTATAATAAGTGGATAAAATGGGGCTAGTATCACCTGGATCAACTGAAAACAGCTATATGAACAAAACAAATCAATTTTCCGGAAACCTGCTTTTGCTGAAAAGCTTATTGGTGCTGACACTGGTAATTACCTTTTTCAGCTCGGGCGCCCAATCATTAAAATGCCAATGGGCACGTGCTTCTGGTACCATAGGAAATGGAGAATATGGAGGTGTAGCTACAGACCAGCTAGGAAATGTTTATATATCGGGTATATTTTATGATTCTGTATTGATTTTCGGATCTGATACACTTTTAAATAGTGCTGTAGGGACGGCAGATATTTACGTTGTAAAATACAATTTCTATGGCGGCATAGTATGGGCGAAACGTTTGGGTGGTGAAGAGAATGATGATATTAACGGGATAGCTACAGACAATGCAGGCAACCTGTATCTTACCGGATATTACGAAAGTCCGTATTTTGCTGCAGGCCACGATACATTACGAAGTCCTGGTAATACATTTGTTTTAAAGTATGATGCATCAGGCAATGAAATCTGGGCCAGAACATCGGTTGGTAGCAGTATGTCCACATCAATTGCCATAGATATAAAGGGCAATGTCTGCGTTGCGGGTGATTTCTGGAATACGTTTACTGCCTTTGGTAATGATACTTTAAGAGAGGTTAATTACAGGGGCCATAATATTTTTGCTGTAAAGTACAATGCTGCTGGTAGTCTGCTATGGTTAAAAGGTGGAAATCAGACATTGGATGGAGACGCCTCGCTTTACGATATTAAAACTGATGCTTCCGGGAATTTTTATGTTTCAGGGTGCTTGAGTACGCAGTTGGTTTTTGGTGCAGACACGCTTATTCCCTATATTTTTGCAGAGTATAGTTTGTTCCTGATTAAGCTGGATAGTTCAGGAAATTCACAATGGGCCAAATGTATCGGAAGTTTCGGTTATCCTCCATACCAGTCTTCAACGATTGATGCTGCTGGGAACGTCTTCCTGATTGGTGATTTTACCTATTACCCCATTAATATTGGTACCGATACAATCCAGGCAAAACAGTACGATATATTTATAATTAAGTATAATTCAAGCGGTAACCTGGTTTGGGCCAAAACAGCAGGTAACGGTGATACTGCCGAGGCAATGGTATACGGCAGTTGTACTGACCCCCAAGGGAATATTTATATATCCGGTTATTTCTCAAAACCTTTATTGATTATTGGGGGTGATACGCTTTACAACCCGGATAGTGCACAGGTAATTTCATTGCTGAAATTAGATAATAACGGAAATGCACAATGGCTAAAAGGCGCCGGCCAGCATGGCTATAATATAGGCTCATCAGTGGCTTCAGATGTCCTGGGTAATATCTATATGACAGGTAGTTTTTCAGATACTGCAATATATTTTGACAGTGTAAGATTTATACCTGGCTCAACAAATGTTTCAGGAGTGTATCTGGCCAGGTATGGCTATGCGAATGAATCAGTTCCGGGTTCAGAAACAAATGAGCAAACCCTGAAAATTTACCCAAATCCTGTTTCGGAAGGCAATGCAATCACTGCAACTTTTAACCAAGGACAGTATGATCATATTAGCATCTTTAACAGTTTGGGCCAATTTGCAGCGAAGGCGGAGATCGGGATCAATGATACGAAGGTGGTGATCGCATTACAGTCACTGCCTGGTGGTATGTATTATCTGAAGGCAACGGGAAAGGACAATAATGCGGCCCTGCCGGTTATCATCCGCCATTGAATCATGTTCGAGAATACCACCTCCTCAAATTGAAGAAGGCTACCAAATGAATGATAGCCTTCCGGTTTCTATGTTTTAAACACTACCGGCAATTGTAAACTGTAAATTGCCAACAGTTAATTATGCTTCCTGTTTCATCATCTTAGCTGATTTCTTGCGCTCTTCTTCATCGAGCGATATCTTGCGGAGCCGGATGTTTTTAGGGGTTACCTCTATGCACTCATCCTGCTGAATATACTCCATGCACTCTTCGAGCGTGAAATCGATCTTGGGGGTAATCCTTGATGTGTCATCGGTACCGCTGCTGCGCATATTGGTCAGCTTCTTGGTTTCCGCAGTGTTCACCACCAGGTCTCCCGGTTTTATGTGCTCGCCTATTATCTGGCCTTCGTACAGTTCCTGTCCCGGATCTATAAAGAAAGAACCACGGTCCTGCAATTTATCAATAGAATAAGCTGTAGACTTACCAGCGGTTTTTGCGATCAACACACCATTGTTGCGGCCGGGTATAAAGCCTTTCCATGGTTTGTAAGCATCGAAGCGGTGGGCCATTACCGCCTCACCGGCAGTATTGGTGAGCATCTGCGAACGCAAGCCTATGAGCCCGCGCGATGGAATATCGAATTCGAGGTGCTGCATCATGCCCTTGGTTTCCATGATGTGCATTTCGCCCTTGCGCTGTGTAACCAGATCAATCACCCTGCCACTGAATTCAGCAGGCACATCTACCACCAGTATTTCATAAGGCTCATTCTTCTTGCCATCTATTTCCTTTGTGAGCACCTGTGGCTGGCCTACTGTAAGCTCATAACCCTCGCGGCGCATGGTTTCTACCAATACGCTCAGGTGGAGGATACCCCGGCCATACACCAGAAATTTATCGGCATCATCCGTTTCCGCTACACGCAGCGCCAGGTTTTTCTCCAGCTCCTTCATCAGCCTGTCGCGCAGGTGGCGGCTGGTCACAAACTTGCCTTCCTTACCAAAGAAGGGCGAGTTGTTGATGCTGAACTGCATATTCATCGTAGGCTCATCTATAGGGATGATTTCAAGAGCCTCAGGTTTTTCAAAATCGGCTACGGTTTCACCTATCTGGAAGCCTTCAATGCCCACAATGGCGCATATATCGCCACACAGCACTTCAGGCACCTTCTTCTTGCCCATATCCACAAACTCATACAGTTCCTTCACCTTGCTGCGCTGCATAGATCCGTCTACCTTGCAAAGCATCACATTCTGGCCTTCTTTCATAGTGCCCCTTACTATCTTGCCGATAGCGATACGACCCAGGAACGATGAATAATCGAGCGAGGTAACCTGCATCTGCACCGGTCCGTCAACAATTGTTGGTGGTGGCACTTTCTCAAGGATGGTGTCGAGGAGTACAGTTATATCTTCGGTCTGTGTGAGCGAAGTATTGAACCAGCCATGTTTGGATGAACCATACAGGGTAGGGAAGTTCAGTTGTTCTTCAGTAGCATCGAGCTGGTAAAACAGTTCGAAAACGGCATCATGCACCTCATCGGGCCGGCAGTTAGGTTTGTCTACCTTGTTGATCACCACAATCGGGTGCAGGTTCAGGTTCAGCGCCTTCTGCAGCACAAAACGCGTTTGTGGCATAGGCCCTTCAAACGCATCGACCAGCAGCAGCACGCCATCGGCCATTTTGAGTACACGCTCCACCTCACCGCCAAAGTCGGCGTGACCCGGAGTATCTATCACATTTATCTTAACGCCCTTGTAGGTAACAGAGATGTTTTTAGCCAGGATGGTAATACCCCTTTCCCGTTCCAGATCATTGCTGTCCATGATCAGTTCACCGGTTTCCTGGTTGTCTCTGAAAACGTGCGTGGCGTGCAATATCTTATCTACCAGTGTTGTCTTGCCATGGTCAACGTGCGCGATAATGGCAATGTTACGAATATCCATAAAAACTTCCTTTGTCTGTCCGCCGTGGCGAACAACTCTTTTATTGTAGTATTCTCCTCAAAAATTACCCTTCCCGGGGAGAAAATCAGGAAGGGGTTTTCCAATCAGGGCGCCCGCCCAAAAATGCTATATTTTCGTACGGGCGGGCAAAGGTACGGAAATAAAGGCCAAGATAAATCAACATAACGTTAATTTGTGGTAATATTGAGGAGTGTTTGCTTCAACCCTGAAAAATATCGTTATCATTGGATACCAGGTTTGCTACTTAAAATTTCCGGATTTGCTTCCGATTGCAGATTGGGGTACAGCAATTGTAAATTGGACCGATTTTTTCCAATATCAGCTTCAGTGCCCTGACTGACGGAGCCTCTAATGAAGAATGGAGACTCATATAGGGGAAGACCAATTCCAAACAGATTCCGCACCTGCAGGGCTTTTTTACTCAAAATGTAATATCGAGGTGCTTCACCTTTCGCTGATGGATCAGACCATTACAGGGCCAAGCCAGGCGTTATTTCAATCAATCCTCACCGCTCATAAACCCTGTAAACCGTCCAAATATACGATCGGCTTTGCCAGTTGGTGAAATTGAAGGGGGCCATCCAGGATGGGAGAATACAGTATACTTTTTCGAGCCTGAAATTTTGGAGCACAGGGTCGGGGATAAGCTGGTGGTTTAAAAACAATACGGGGCGGCCATTGGCGGTTTTCAGAATTCGGGTCAGTTCGCCGGGGTTGGAAATTGTATGCTCTTCGAGGTTTTTGGGCTGGTAAAAGTTAACGCACAACCCTACCAACTGGTACACGGGAGTTTCGTAAGATACCAATACAGGTTTCTGTTTTCCGGCATAGTTGTAGATAGCTTCGTAATATTTAATGGCCTCATGTGCGGGCGTAAAGATTTTTACTACCAACATTATACTGTTAAGGGCTGCGAATAGGGGTATGGCCCACCTGTAATATTTCCTACCGGGGTATAGCTGCACCAGATACTCGAAACCACTGCAGGCCAGGAAAATAAACGCCAGCGAAACGGGAAATAAAAACCGGATCTCTTTATGGGCTATTAGGCAATGGGCGGCAATAAAAGCGATAACTATCCAGCTGAGCACATGCTGCCTTTTTTGCCACACTCCTATAAAAAACAAGGTCAGCAATACCACACTTATGGGCGGCACACCAATATCGAGATACTTGGTGAAATAATACCACCACGGGTCCACCCCGAATGCTGCTGCTTTGTGGTTTATCATATTTACACTGAAGTAATTCCAGGGTGAAAAAGTCCAATCTCCGTAAAACCAGCGGTCGATGCAAACAGATAAGGCTATTGCAATAATGCCGCCTGCGCCTAGTATAAGCCAAAGCCGGATGGGCCATTTGCCGTAGCGCAATAACCAGCAGACCAGGCCCAGGACAGCGATGCCCAGCTGAAGACGAATGAAGACGGAAAAACCCAATAGTAACCCAGCGAGCAGCAACCTTGCTAATGGATTCTTTGCAGCAAGATCATGGAACGGATACAAAAAAGTAAAGGACAGGAAAAAGAAAAGGCCGGAAATATTCTCGGCTGAAAAACGTACGCCCACATAGGGTACAAACCACAAGAAAAAACCGCACCATACCAGCGCCTGTTTACCTCTTTGAGTTATCAACTCTGGAAACAACCGCCTCACTATGCGGGTTGTAGTCCACCAGGTCAGCAAGCCCATTATCAGGCGCAACAAGAAGGCGATGGTAAACGGATTGTACCAGCCCGCCAGTTGCAGGCCGCGCCCCATCGCATAAACCACCGATGGCTGCAGGGCTGAACGGCACCGTGCTGCATACTCCCAAGCAAGGTCGCAGCCGGGTGAAAGCCCCAGCTTATGGTTTGCAAACTCCAGCACCTGGAAATGCTCATCGGGCTGATGGTAGCCGATACTGAACCATGCGGCCACCATCTGCACCAGCAACCCCAGTATAAACCAATTGCGGAATTGAAGGTTTGGGGCAATTTTCATAAGTTAACTGCAAGCGCTACAGGTTGATATGTGCAACTGGAAATAAATAAAGCAAGTTTGGTGCCAGAAAATAGTTACGGCAACAGAGGTTTCATTGAGCAGCCGGTAAATCTGTAATCATAAATAATATAGTACCTAAATTTTTAACCACAAGGTGCACAAGGTATAAATACAAAGAGTGCCTAAAATTGTATTAAAATAAAGGAACGGGCAAAAGTAAATTTCCCTCTTATTATGACAGGCAAGTAAATTCAGCATTGCCAACTTGTATAGACTATTGCTGAGCTTTATTTCGCGGTACTATCGGGCCGGAACAATTTATTTACAGGTGCAAGGGCACGCATCAGCTTTTCTTTTCGGACTTCAGGGCTTTCCATATTGCCTTTATCGGCCAGCTTCAGCAATTTGTTGTAGCAACCGATGAGTTTGCAGAGTATATCAACTGTATCCATGCAGGGGATGGGGGCACCTTTTTTGAGCATATCCTTTGATACCGTGCGTATAAATTCCTGAATTCGGGCTGCGAAGAACAAGGGTAAGCCGGGATCGGCAAAAGATAAATGCGCCCACTGGTCCACGGTTTTTTCTTCATGTACCTTTTCGAGGGAGATTACAGAGTTCTTACCTGTTTTATCGAAATAAGGCAGTACTGCCAGCTGCCTGAAATTTTTGGTTGTCTTGTTCATAACTGTGTTCAAAATGCTGCACCTGTAATTTCCATTATCCTGACAATACCGCGCAGCAGGTAAATACTGTTACCGGAAGGTCTGTAAACAAAGGTCAGAATAGTTCCATTAATCAGCAAATCGGATTTCAGTTAATTACTGTATTCATTACAATAAAAATAAAGTATTTTCTTAACCGCAATTAATTGCGATGACAGGCTGTTCAGTGTTACTAAAAATATTGAGGAATATGCTCTCAAAATTCCAGCTATTCTGAAAAAGCATACCGGCCTGCCCAATCACCGCGCCACAGGATACAGAACAATCCCTCATTACCTCACCATCGGCTCAAACAAAATGCAAATCAAATTTTATGATGCAGAATCATAAAACGCTACAGCAAAAAGATGCTGCAAATAAACGGGGAGGGATATGTAAAGAATGCAATATTGCTGAGTAAACTCAGGAATCATATGTGGTGTAATGCGTAGGTGACGGACTGCCCATGGTTACTTTTGAGCCTTCTACCTCACCGTGATGATTAGAGCCGGTTTTGATTTTATCCATTCTGATAATATCGAAACGAGGAGCGGTCCAGGCTTTCATACCTGCACGAAAATTACTGCCTTCTGGTAAATTTTTATCGGAAGTCACTGATAATGTTTTTGTAAAGATATGGAATTTTAGAAATTACCAACATTTTTTTTTAGCCAACACAATAAAATATTATACTTCATCAGATTCCCATTATCATTAAATAAATTTAATATTTTTTCTTTCTGAGCCTCGCTGTACCGTGTAAAATTATTTACCTGGAAATTAAAAGCTTTCAATTCATTTTCAAATACGTGTGGTGCAAAAGTATAAGGAAACATGATGCCTGTTTTGGAATCGCGCCTAAGTGTTTCGGGCGGCAGGTATTTACCCATACTTTTGCGCCAAGCTGTGCGTGTAAGTTCGCCTTCGTATTTGATGGCATTGGGCATAGACAAGTAAAACTGAGTAAGCCTTATATCGGCCATAGGAAACCTGTTTTCCATACGGAACCATGCAGCATAATTATTTTCGGTTTCCATGCGCTGTGATATCTGGGGTTTGAGCAGCTTGTATTTGAGTAAGTGCCGGTGAGATTTATATCGCTCCCTGAATGTGCTGTCGCGCCATGCTTCATCGCCGCGCCTGAAACGGTTTGAGAAAGGAAACGGGAATAACAGGGCAGAGGTTTTGACATCATACTGATTCAGCTTAGTGAGATTACTGATTTTATGCAAAATGTATTCCAAACCCGCAGGGATGAATGGTTTGTATTTATTAAAGCCATAGCGGCTTTTAGCCTTAAAATATTCAGAATAATTTTTATTGTCGAGATGATCCATAAAATAAAAATCGCCCCTGTAAGTAGCCATTTCATCACCGGGGAAGCCTGAAAACATAGTACGGACATTGCGATCCATGGCCTCTTTTTTTATGGGCAATTGCCATGAGAGGTACCATCTTTCGAGCCCGTCGTTAATCTGTTCCACCAATTCTATCACCCTGAGGGGATCATCATAAATGTCCCGGGTTATCCATACCGGGTTATCGATGCCATTGAAACGGATTACTTCATTTGCATACTGGACTTCGCTACCAACCCCCAAGGAGGTATAGGGGAAAGATTCCTCACTATCAGCATTAGTAAACGTATAGATATTTTTTCCGGTACCCTTAAGAAAATTACTGGCCACACCTGTAATAGAAGCAGAATCCATACCACCGCTCAGCTCTATGCCAATAGGATAGTTGGTTCGGAGGCGACACTGCATAGCGGTTTCGAAGTGGTGACGCAGGCCATCGTAATAATCAACCTTCCGGGCCAACTTTAATTCGGTGGTAGCATCAAGCGTCCAGTATTGAGAAGTGGTGAGCTTATTCTTTGCCGGGTAAAAACTCAGGCAGTGTGCAGGCTTCAGTTTGAGGATATGCAGGTAGATCGTGGTATCGGCCGCCTGAATATGCATAAAAAAACTCTGATTGTAGAAGTACTGTTTATTGACTGCCTTATTGACCGGCAGGCAAAGTAATCCTTTCTTCTGGGAGGCAAAAGCAAACAGATTATCTCTGAAATAGTAAAAGAAGGATTTGATACCCATCTGATCGCGGGCACAGAACCATTTCTGGTTAGGGCCATCCCAGATAGCAAAAGCGAAATCGCCCACGAGGTAGTTTACACAATCTTCGCCATACTTTTGGTATGCCAGCAGAATAAGCTGGCTATCGGCCATGAGTTTTTGAGAAGGGGCTGTGATACCGAAAAGCCGGAACAGTTCGTCGCGGTTATCAATTCTGGCATCGGCGGTGATGGTGATCTGGCGTTCTGTATCGGTAAAGGGGAGTTTTTCATTGACGGATTCTGGTGTATTGAACAACATGAGATGCCCCATACCGTTATTGCCGGCACACCAGGTATTTTTAACATCTGCTACCCAGTGGTTCAGCTGGGTTGTCATCAGGTCAAGTTCTTCAGTTACAGGCTTATTGTCGGTATAGCACAGGCCAAAGATTGCACTCATGGGGCAAAGGTAAGGATGCTTGAAGTAAAATGAACAAATGAATGATACAGGGAATAATTCAGAATTTTGAGTCCTTTTTCACTTAATATCGCTATGGAATCTAATCGTAATCATGTATTGGGTATCCATATTCCGGAATAAGACCGATCTGCAGTGCCCAATTTTTTAGTATAATGTATTTTGTGCCCACATCGGGAATGCAGCTTGATAAGAACCTATTTAACGTCAGTATTGAATTTAAAAATATGATTATCAATTTATTATGCCAATTTGTAGTATGGCAGCAAAAATATTTGATACCTATCACTATGGCAGAAGCAACTGCAGAATATAGTCAGTATCACAGAAATTTCCTGAGTGATGTATATAAACATATAATCCCTTCAGGATTATCACATAAGCAGTAAAAAATAAGTTTCAAATAACGAATTAAGTCATTGATGCCACCTTAATATCAGGATGAACAAGCACCCTTATTTTCATATGGAAAAGTGGCGTCTAATTAATAAATGAAATTACTGCTTCATTATTCTGAGCCGCTAAAGAATAGAAAGCCTGAACTCTTTGGAAATATTCAAAATGATAGTCAAAAGCTTCCTCACCTTCGGGCCAAAGGATACCCGGATAAATATCTGACCGCATTTTTAAATCAGAATTCAGTAACATGGTTCTGAAATCATCCGCAGTAATATTTTTTATGGCTTCATTCACCTCGCTCACCTGAGCTGGTGTGCGATAATCTGCAGGGCCATACCCCAGATCTTGATCTTCATCAATAATATAATCACCAAAAACAACCCACTTAAGCGGGGGTTCTGCCTTTTCAACCTGCTCTATTGTATAACCAGTTAAAATATAGAGCAAACCATCCCAGGTTTTATCCAGATCAAGCAAATTGGGGTTTTCCTCATCATTAAATATTACGTCTTCCAACTTAGAACTATCGATAAGGAACAGATTAAGTTCCTCCTCAGAAACACGGACTAAATTGCCGATCATGCTCATAGCTGAAGATAAATTAGTTGTAAAGTACTAACTGATTGTTTCGGCTTTTAGCACACCCAAATCCTTGCCAGCCCGGATAAAGGCATCAATGGCTTTATCGAGGTGGTGGCGCTCGTGACCGGCGGATATCTGCACGCGTATGCGGGCGAGGCCCTTTGGCACAACGGGGAAGAAGAAGCCGGTTACGAATATGCCTTCGTCCTGCA
Source organism: uncultured Bacteroidota bacterium (assembly GCA_903835005.1). Lineage (GTDB taxonomy): Bacteria > Bacteroidota > Bacteroidia > Chitinophagales > Chitinophagaceae > Nemorincola. Next base: position 15,060 of record CAILLK010000149.1, read on the forward strand.
TACGTGCGGCAAACTTCTGTGCTACTACTGCATCATAAAGCATAATAGGGCAAATAGGGTGAGTGCCTGGTTTTATGTCGAAACCGGCATCGGTCATGCGCTTACGGAAGTATATTGTATTTGCTTCGAGCTTATCGCGCAGTTCGGTGGTTTCGCTGAGCATATCGAGCACGGCTATTGAGGCGCCGACAATAGACGGGGCGAGGGAATTGGAGAACAGGTATGGGCGGCTGCGCTGGCGAAGCATATCAATAATCTCTTTGCGGCCGCTGGTAAAGCCGCCTGATGCGCCACCCAGGGCCTTGCCCAGTGTGCCGGTGATGATATCTATACGGCCCATAACGCCACACAGCTCATGCACACCACGGCCGGTGGCACCCATAAAGCCGGATGAATGGCTCTCATCAATCATAACCAGGGCGTCATATTTATCGGCCAGGTCGCATATTTGGTCAAGACGGGCTATGGTGCCATCCATCGAGAATACAGAGTCGGTAACGATAAGACGTGTGCGACAGTCCATATTGGCTTGTAACTGGGCCTCGAGGTCGGCCATATCGTTGTTTTTGTATCGGCCACGGCGAGCCTTGCACAGGCGCACACCATCTATGATGGAGGCATGATTGAGTTCATCGCTGATAATGGCATCATTTTCGCCCAACAAGGGTTCGAACACTCCGCCATTGGCATCAAAGCAGGCCACATATAGTATAGCATCGTCGGTGCCGAGGAATTTAGATATCTTTTCTTCCAGCTCTTTATGTATATCCTGAGTGCCGCAGATAAAGCGCACGGAGCTCATGCCGTAGCCCCGGTGATCTATAGCTTTATGGGCAGCTTCAATCACCTTGGGGTGCGAGGAGAGGCCGAGGTAGTTGTTGGCACAGAAGTTGAGTACCTGGCGGCCATTTACAGTAATTTCAGGGCCCTGAGCTGACTCAATAATACGTTCGCGTTTGAATAAACCGGCGTTTTCTATTTCCTGCAATTCGGATTGCAGCCTGGTGTAAAATGAGGGACTTGACATGACTTAAAAAAATTTAAAACCAACTAAAATGAACAGTTCAACTATAATTTAGTATATATTGAAGTGCAGTTTTCAGCCGGATTAGTTGGTGTGCTAGTTGCGCTATAATTGATAATCATCTGTGTAAGTGTAAATGTACCCGTACCACTTACTGTGCTGCCATTACCACATATTTGGCTGGGAATAGATATTGTATTATCCTGCTGATTGAAATACACCAGTACGTTTACATTAGTGCCATACCCGCCAAAGTTGTTGATATTAAGCACATTAGTCTGGCCACCATAAGTACCGGTAGCGCCGAATTTATAATTGCGGGCGGTACAGGCATTGCTGTCGGAGAGGCTGCCGTAGAAGAGCGCGCCGGCATCGGGAGACACTACAATCAGGTTCAGATTGTAAACCCTTGGCACCACCTGTGTAGGCGTATAGGCAGTAAGCGCTACCTGGTATGTGCCATGAGCCATATGATTGGTATAAAAAGTAAAATTGGTGGTATAGGTGGGCACAGCGCTGAATGAGTCGGGGGTTACTTTGATGCCCTGTGGCAAGGATGAAAATACCAGCATAACAGAATCTTCGGGGTAGCCATTGAGAAATTTTACCAACGCAGACATGGTATAGACACCGGTATCGGGCAAATAAACATCATATACGCCTGAAACATTGGCATCGTTGGTTACGGTGTAATTAAGAGGCTGTTTCTGTATTTTTTCGCAGGAGGCATATAAGACACAAGAAGTCAGTAAAAATAAAACTATTTTTCGCATACGGTAATTTTAAAGCGGAAAGATACGTTCATAATATTAAAAAAGCATCTGAAAACGGGCTATTTTTTTGAATTAAAGAAATAGCAGTATTCTCATGATCTAAAAAGGGAATGTATAAACCAAAACAAACATGGAAATGATACCCGTTAACCGGTAGTGGATTTTAAACTGAGCCCGGACAAAATGAGCAAGTAATCAGAAAATAAAATCTTCAATGTTGGCAGGGGAGATGACATTTGTTTCAGCGCCCGGATAATTGGCAGTAAACGTGAGCGGGAATTTAGCTTTAGGTGTTTTGCTCCATTTGAATTCGTAAGCTTTCAGTTTTTTACCTGTTTCTTCAATGAGATCAATCTCCTGCTGCTGTGTTGTTCTCCAGAAAAACATAGCAGTATCAATTTCTTTGTAATGCAGATACTTCATACGTTCGGCAATTACAAAATTTTCCCATAAAGCGCCCGTATCAGTCCGAGAACCAACCCTAGTAAAGTCATTTATAATGGCATTGCGGATTCCGCAATCGTAGAAAAATATTTTTTTACCCTTTTTTATTTCGTTGCGCACATTGCGATTCAGGGCAGGCAGCCTGAATACTACAAACGATTTTTCGAGGAGATCGATATATTTTTCCACCGTTTCTTTATCCGCACCCACCGTTTGAGCCAATTCGTGGTAACTCACTTCATTACCCACCTGCAACGCAAGGGCTTTCAGTATTTTCTCCAGCAAAACCGGCTTCTTAATCTGTTCCAGTGTCAGCAGGTCTTTATAGAGATAGCTGTTGGCAAGCAGTTTCAGCAGCTTTGCCTCTTCGCCCTGATTAGTAACAATTTCGGGATAGTAACCATAAATCATCCGATTTTCCAACAACCTCTTTTCTTCCAGCAGACCGTGATGCGCGGCCATTTCTCCGAAACTCAGCGGATATAACGTAAATTCATATTTGCGCCCGGTAAGCGGTTCATTTACCCTGCCAGCGAGTTCAAAAGCGGAGGAGCCTGTGGCAATTACCTGTATATTTTTTAACTGATCAGTAAAGAGTTTCAGTGTTATGCCGATATCAGGAATCCTGTGAGCCTCATCAATAAATACCACAGTATTATTATCGGACATTGATCTCAATCTGGCGGATGTAGTATTGGTGAGCAATTCTCTTACATCAGCTTCATCGCCATTCAGATACAGCCATTTTTCATTTTGAGCAGCAAGCATATTTTCAATCATTGTTGATTTGCCACACTGGCGGGAACCAAACAGCAAGATGGCTTTTCCTTTAAATAAATGCTTTTCAATGCTTTTCTGCAAGACACGATTTATCATTATTCTCGGTTGTAACCACAAAAATACATAACTATTTTCGGTTGCAACCACAAAAATAGATAATTATTTTCGGTTGTAACCACAAAAATAAATAATTATTTTCGGTTGTAACCGAAAAATATAATAATTAATTTCGGTTTGGCTGAAAGAAACAGGGTTTCAATAATCAATTCCCATATCCTTGTTATACATTCCAGCTTCCAGGAGCCCATCGAACAACATGGTTTTAGTTTTGGGATCATAGAATTTTACAGCGGTAATTTCCACTCCATCCATAAGTGGTACCATATCGGTAATGATGGCGGGCACTTTTTTGTGTTTTGCATTTTCGATGCAGGCAAGACCATTGGAGAGCAGAAAGGCCCCGACACCGGCCTGCATCAACCGCTGTAATTTACTGTGGTATTCCTGGTGAAAGCCGGGGAAGAATTCCAAAACGTAATTGCCGGCGGTATCCAGTCCACATGATTTGCCAAAGGTAGTATCGCCGGTTTCCTGAAGCAATTCCATAGCCCTGTTGATATCTTTAATGGTAAAAGAAAGGATATAGCCCTGAAATAATACATGCACCTGGGGCCTGGTCCAGATATTTCTCATCTGAATTGCTCGCTGGGCGAAAGAGGTAAAAGAAAGAATAAATGCCAGTAAAAGCAGTGATAACCGTTTCATCAGCCGGTTTTAATTCTCTAAAGTACTGAAAAGAACTAAATTTAACCCCTGATTCAATTATTTATGAAAAGTTTTGCCAGCGACAATTATGCCGGAGTATTACCTGAAGTGATGGAAGCACTGAGCAGGGCGAATATGGACCATGCCCGATCTTATGGCGCAGATGCCGTTACGAAGCGCACCGTTTCTTTATTCAGAGAAGTGTTTGAAGCTGAGGTGGATGTATACTTTGTATTTAACGGCACGGGTGCGAATATACTCAGTATCAGCAGCGCCACACAGACGTTCAATGCAGTTCTTTGCGCAGATACAAGCCATATATACAATGACGAATCATCGGCCCCTGAGACTTTTACAGGATGCCGATTTTTCCCACTCAAGGCAAATGACCATGGTAAGCTGGATGTGGATACCATCGGGGAAAGACTGATAAGAAAAGGTGATGTGCATTATCCGCAAACGGCTTTGCTGTCCATTACACAGGCCACAGAATATGGTACCGTATATACCCCTGAAGAAATACGACTGATAGCGGATCTGGCCCATGAGCATGGCCTATACCTGCATATGGACGGATCGAGGTTTTTTAATGCCGCTGCCTCCCTGGGCTGCGGGCTGAAAGATATAAGCGGTGATGCAGGAGTAGATATTCTTTCGCTGGGGGGCACCAAAGCAGGAATGATGTATGGCGAGGCCGTAGTAGTTTTTAACAAAGAGCTATCAAAGCAAATTGCCTATAAGCATAAGCAGGTAATACAACTTGCATCGAAAACCAGGTTTATTGCTGCGCAATTTGAAGTAATGCTTCAGAAAGAATTCTGGCGGAAACCGGCTACACACTCCAATGAGATGGCAATCTTGCTAAGTAAGGCACTAGCAGCATACCCTAAAGTTGTAGTCACAAAACCAGTTCAGGCCAACGCCATATTCGCTGAGATACCCCGCAGCTGGTATGCGCCGCTACAGGAGCATTTCCCTTTTTATGTATGGAAAGACAGCACTCATGAGGTAAGGCTTATGTGCTCATGGGATACAAGAGAAGAGGATATAGCAAGGTTCAGCAAGGCTATAAATGCTTTAAATGTATAAGCAGGTTATTTCTGATTATTTTGAAACAGGTTGGGGAACTGTATCCATTACCTCAGTTTTCGGTGTAAAGAAGTAGTTTTTTACCAGTGCAAAGGTTACCGGTAATATGAGTATAAGTATGAAAACTATAATTACCAACAGACTTTTAGTACTTGGTTTTGCCACTTTGACGAGAATTTTCTGATTGCAAATTTAATTACTAATCACTGAAAAATTAAGACTGTTTTTTAACGATCTGGATTATGGCTGAGCAGATCAATAACACCTTCTTTCTGCAATATCCGGTATCCTATTCTGTCGTTTGAAATACCGGGAACGAGCTCATAGGTGAATTCATAGCCACCATCCTGAGACATTGTAGTAACAAAACATTCAAAAATAATTTCCTTGTTGGTACTGAATTGCTGAGCTACTTCATAAAGGTGTGTGGATAAAACCATGAGGTGGTCGTGGTAATTGAGCAAACCGTCCAGAACGGCCTTTGTGCATTCAAATGCATCATGTACGTTGGTGCCTTTAAACAGTTCGTCCATAAGTACCAGGTGAGGCTGGCGGTGCAATAACTTTTCAGCAGTCAGTTTCATACGCTGCACCTCAGCAAAAAAGTAACTTTCTCCTTTCAGAATATTATCTTCAACCTGCATGTTGGTGATTACCCCCTGCAGGAAACTAATTTTCAGATGCCCGGCCGGAACACCCATTCCCAGATGAGCTAACAGAGCGCTGACACCAAGAGATCGCATAAAGGTGGTTTTGCCCGACATGTTGGCACCGGTAAGCAATAAAAAATTGCGGCCATTCTCAAATGCTATATCATAGGCCACTGGCTTTTGCAGCAATGGGTGGAAGAGGCCCTGAGCCTGAAAACACACAGGTGACTGCGACAATAATTCAGGGAATATCCAGCGATGCTCATTAGTTGCAACTGCCATTGACCGCCAAGCATCCAGCCTTGCGAAACTATGTATAAGCCGGCAGGCCCGGTTTTTCAGTTCCCGGCGGGCGTTATAATTGATTTTCAGGAGTTCATTATAGCTTGTATCCTTGGAAATACCTGTTATAGTATCCACGAGCCGGTGCTGCAACTCTTCTTTAATAAGGTTCAGTTCTCTTAATAATAAATCGGGGACTCCGGGCCGGTCAATTATTTCAATGAGTTGTTTGCATCCTTTAAAAAGATCGGCCAGGTGAGAGAGTGAGAACTGAATAAAGAAATACTCCTGCTTATTAAATATTTTCTGGAAAAAGGAGCTCAGCAACAAAGGAATGCCAGAAGGAGGAGCTGAAACAGAGTCGGCCGACTCAAAATAAGTATCCAGCATTACCAGGGTACCATTAAGTATGTTTTTTGGCCAGAGATTATAATTTGCAGACCAGAACTTTATTGTATCCTGAACTTCAATAAGGCTATCAAAAGTGCCGGGGGGATGGGCAATATGTTTGCGCAACGCATCCCTTCCAGCTTGGGTTACAGTACGGTCGATGAGATCAAATACGCTGCTGCTACCATCAGAAGTGAAAATGGAGAGGTCTTTTAAAGTTGTTTTGTCGTTGCGCATTACCTGTTAAATTTCAATCTTTGCCCTCTTACAGACGCATTTACTATCCCATTTTCATAAGCAACTGCTCCATTTACAAAAGTGTAGCGGATGGCGGCAGGAAATTGATGCCCTTCGAATGGCGACCAGCCGCATTTATATAAAATATTTTCTTTAGTTACTGTTGTTGAATTATTCATATCCACCAATACAAGGTCAGCGTTAAAGCCTTCCCTGATGAAACCCCGATCTGCAATCTGGAAACAAATTGCCGGAGCGTGGCTCATTTTCTCTACTACTTTCTCTATACTTATCCGTCCCTCCTTCACATATTGCAGCATAAGTAACAATGAATGCTGAATAAGGGGCACACCAGATGGCGCTTTTTGGTAAGGCTGTTGTTTTTCTTCCCAGGTATGCGGCGCATGGTCGGTGGCAATAATGTCAATCCGATCATCTAAAAGGGCTTCCCAAAGGGCGGCTTTGTTTTCCGGGGCTTTTATTGCCGGATTGCATTTTATGAGGTTACCGAATTTTGCATAGTCACCGGAAGTAAAATGGAGGTGATGGACACAAACCTCAGAAGTAATACGTTTATCAGCAAGCGGCAGCATATTGCTGAAGAGTTGCAATTCCTTAGCTGTTGAAATGTGCAGTATGTGTAACCTGGTGTTATGTTTTTTTGCAAGTTGAATGGCAGCAAAAGAACTTTCAAAACAGCCTTCTACATCCCTTATCAGGGGATGAAATGAAGCGTTATCGGCAGAAGCATATTTAAGCTTGTTGGCGTTAATTATCTTTTCATCTTCACAGTGAGTGGATATCAGCAATTCGGACTCAGAAAATATTTTAGACAGGGTGAGATAATTATCAACGAGCATATCTCCGGTACTTGAGCCCATGAAGATCTTTACGCCACAAACGTCCTTTTTTTTATTGTTTGTCCTTAACACTTCATCTGCATTATTATTAGACACACCCATAAAAAAGGAATAGTTGGCGACTGATGTGGCAGCGGCTACATCATATTTCCTTTCCAGTATTTCCTGTGTGAGAGCCGGGGGATTGGTATTAGGCATTTCCATAAAAGAGGTTGTGCCCCCTGCTATGCCAGCCCGCGCTTCGGTTGCAATTGTGGCTTTGTGAGTAAGGCCCGGTTCACGGAAATGCACCTGATCATCGATAACACCAGGTAGCAGATAAAGCCCTTCGGCAGATATTTCGCGGCAACCTGCCTGTGGCTGAATATCTTTTTCAATCCGGTCTATAAAACCATCCCGGATTAAAACATCCCTGATCTGTTTCGACCCTTCATTGACGAGGGTAGCCTTTTTTATAAGTATTGAAGACATATTGCTTAATTCGTTGCGTTAGTGCTGTATATTTGTGAACCCTGCAAATCTACCACCAGAACATCTGAAAAACTTACTTTATGCTTAAAAAAGCTTGCCTGACAGCAGCAATTATTTTTATTTATGTTTCTGCTTTTGCACAAACTACGCTTCTACCTATTGGTTCGGAAGACTTATATCTGCTTGACCGGCTGGAAACTTTATCCGGGAGGTTGTGCGATAGCCTGGCAACCGGCGACAAGCCAGAATTGCGCAGAAATGCAGTAAATTTCCTTGAATATATAAAAAATAAGAATAAAATTAATCAAGGAATCGGACAATTAAAAAAAGAAACAGACAGCGTTAAGCATTCAAAAAATGTACTTAGCAAAATTGATGAGTACAACCTGAGGCAAATGATATCTGAAAACGGCGAATGGGCAACTAAAGATAATGAAACTATTTTTTCGAAGCACCCATGGCTCAAAACCTTTTATCTCACACCTTATGACTTTATTCATGTTAAAACGGAGGACTTCATGCTGGATAAAGACTTTTTTCTTGTTATAAATCCGGTTATCAGCGTGATTGCTTTGGAACAACACAATAACCCGCAACCAACTGGTATTTCCAATACATTAATTACCAACAGCCATGGAGCGGAAATAAGGGGTTGGATATCTCATAAACTGGGTTTTTATACTTCACTTACAGATAACCAGGAGAAATTTCCTTATCCTGTGTATTCACTTGCAGCCAATACAGGCAGGCAGGCAGTGCCGGGTGCAGATTATTTTCTGAATACCAGTAAGAATTATTATGACTACTTCCAGGCCAGCGGTTATATCAATTTCGATGCCATAAAGAACCATCTCAATATCACTTTTGGTTCGGGCAAACACTTTATTGGTGACGGTATCAGCAGTATGTTCCTTACTGATTATTCTTCCAATATGCCCTTCCTTCAGGTACAAACCCGCATATGGCATATTAATTATGAATGCCTTTACCTGGAACTTACCCCGCAATATGATAAAACACTTGGCGACGGACTGCTGTATCATAAATATTCCACCATACACTACCTGACCTGGAATGCGGCGAAATGGCTGAACCTGGGATTTTTTGAAGCAGAAGTTTTTGACCGTCCGAATGTGTACGAGATATCCTACCTGAACCCTATTATTTTCTCAACAGCTGTAAACAGGTTTAACGGTGAGGGAGATAAATCAATATTGGGAATGAGTGGTAAGATAATAGCCGCCAAACATGTGCAGCTTTACGGGCAGTTAATGTTCAATGAATTCAGGGCAAGTGAACTTTTCGGCAGCAGGAATTGGTATGGCAACAAATGGGGGGTGCAGGCAGGTGGGAAATATTTTGATGTATTCAATATCCCTAATCTGGACCTGCAGGCTGAGGTGGATGCAGTAAGGCCATATACTTATTCTGCAAAAGACACGCTGGCCAACTATACCAATTATAACCAGCCAATAGCCGATCCTCTGGGCGCCGGGTTTGTTAAGGTTATCGGAGTGTTGAAATATCAGCCGGTAAAGAATCTTTATTTTACTGTAAAAGGAACATATTATGTGCAGGGTGTGGATACAGGCGGGCTGAATTTTGGTAATAGTGTTTTCAATCCCTACAGCACTGCAGATCATATATATGGTGTAACAATGATCAATGGGCCAAAAGCGCATTGTGAGATTTTGAATGTAAATCTGTCCTATCAGTTGTGCCGGAATGTTTTTCTTGATTTAGGAGGTACTTACCGGAAATATGTTACCAATGTTACCGATGGTATGACCAGCACTGGCCCGGTAAACGGCCCGCTGACTACTGATTATGTTTATTTCGGGTTAAGGATAAATACTGTAAGGCGGGATTACGATTTTTTTTAGAAGCACATCCCGATTTACAATTGCCACCGCCCAGCGAAGATTTGTTTGTATTCAGCAGTACATCAAGCACTGACCCAATCTAAATAATTTGTCTGATTAAGAATTGTAAACCCAGCACCGGGATAAGCTTTATCAAAGGCAACCGGTTTTTTTGATTTTTGCGATTTCCATTTACACTCAATGGCCTGAAGCTTTCCGTTTTGAAGCTCCAGTAAGTCTAATTCCTGCCCATCGTATGTGCGCCAGAAAAAGTATTGGGGTGCGTATGCCCTGTAGCTGTTATATTTCATACGTTCGCTGATTATGTATTGCTCCCACAACTGACCGATATCGTTGCGGCCGCTGAGCGGGCTGAAATTATTGATCAGCGCATTACGGATGCCATTATCATAAAAAAACCATTTTTTACTTTTGGTGATTTCCTTTCGCAGATTACCGCTATAGCCTGAGAGCGGGTAAATGATAAATACTTTTGTAAGCAGGTCAAGGTATCTTTCCACAGTCAGTTTATTGATCTGAAGACTGTTGCCTAATTCCACAGTACTTACAATACTGCCCACCTGCCATGCCAGGAGTTGCAATAATCTGAACAATACACCTGCGCCTTTTATATTTTCCATCATCAGCAGGTCTTTGAGCAGATAACTGTTCACCAGTTGTTTTAAATATTCAGCCTGCTCATCCTTATTTTGTAAATGCCATAATTCAGGGTAACTACCATAAATGAGGCGGTCTTCCAGGTTTTGCATCGTAGTCAGATTATCTTCAGTAGCACTTAGTTCGCACTGAGCAACAGGGTATAAATAGTGCACAATATTGCGACCCACCAAAGGCTCTCCGGTTTTATTTACTAAATCGAAACTGCTGCTACCAGTAACGATGAGCGTAATGCCTTTAATGTTATCAATCATCAATTTCAGCACTTTTCCGATTTCGGGGATAGCCTGAGCTTCGTCAATTATAATTAATTTTTTGCCCCCAATGAGCTTACGATAACCTGCAATTGTTCTTCGGCCAAGCAATTCGGCCACCTGCATATCTTCGCCCTGCATAAGCAGTACATCAGCTCCATGCTTTTCTGCAATATTTTCAATGATAGTCGTTTTCCCTGTACGGCGGGTGCCATAGAGCAATATCACTTTTTGCTTGCCGATCTGCCTTTCAATTTTTTGCTGTAAAAGCCTTAGTACATTCATAAAATGTAAATTAGGTCAGTTAACTGACCTAATTTACATTAATTAAGTCAGAAGAATGTCGCAATTTACATAATTAGGTCAGAATTAGCGATAATATAAACAAATATTATTAAGACTGACTCAAATTATATTAAATAGGTCAGGAGCCTGACTTAATTAATATAAAATAAGTCAGCAAGAATGAAAACATTGAAACAAGTAATAATATTTATAAATCCTTTAACTGAATGCTGCCCGCCACTTCAGTATAATTGCTTCAATGAGAAGGGATAAAAAAATGTTCCTTTTTCCGGCCCCTTATACTCTTATCAAGAACTTAACTGTAACTGAACTAAAAAAGAAAAACGACCAGAGATATTACAATGCATTTATATTTACACCCTAAAATACGAATAAATTAAGATTAATATGAGGTAAAACGCTTTAAGATAATCATTAATTTGGGGACTTGGAAAAAACACGAGGTATGAATAACATATAAGGAAAAGATTTTCAAATTGTTAGCCCCGAAAAAATTTACATGATGTACCGTATACGGTACATGACAGTACGAAAACCGTACTGTCATAAAAAGTTCTTTTGCCAAAAAGGAATATCCGATTCAACTTTGTGCCACAAAACAACGAAATCCCTATCATGGAGAAATTCAAGAAGATTGAAAGACAATATATACTCTCGGACAGCACGGTAAATGAGTATGGATTCAGACTGCTTACCTCGGGATACCAGATGGAAGCGTTTCAGAAAAACCCAATAGGCTACTATATGCACCGGCGCGAGGATGGCATAGTGCTGAAGTGGGAAGACCTGCATGTGGAAGATGATAAAGTATTGGGTATACCAGTTATCAATCTATCGAACGGCAGAGGTATACAAACCTGCGATGAGGCAGAAAATGGCTTCCTGAATGCTGCTTCGGTAGGGCACATAGTGGTACTGGAATACAGCACAGATCCGGAAATGATGCTGCCAGGACAAACCGGGCCTACTATAACAAAATGGTATAACAAGGAATGCAGCCTCGTGGATATACCCGGTAACTGCAATGCATTGACAAGGCTTTATGATGCACAGGAAAATGAGCTGAACCTGGCAGACCTTCAGATAGTGTCTCCGGCAGTAAAAATAATACAGCAAAGCCTGACAAGGGAACTAAAGAGCCTGCTGCACCTGGCTGAAGATGCTGATGACAGGATACTTACAGCCACCGTAGAAAAGCTGGCCGCCAAGGCAAATGAGCTGGAAGCTGATAAAGGAAACTTGCTTAATGATAAACACAGCCTGCAGCAGCAGGTAGATGACCTGATAAGTGCACGTAACAAGAGTGAAATAAGCGCAATACTGGACAGGGCGCTTGAGGATAAGAAAGTAACTATAGAACTTCGGGATAAACTGGCAAATGATTATGCCACAAACCCGTTGGGGCTGAAATCGCTGGTAGCGGCTATGCCTGCATACCGATCAATTGCGGAATACCTGAAAAATAACCAGCAGGACAGATCGGAGGCGCAATGGCTATGGGATGATTTTGAAAAGAACGATCCATCAGGTAAAAAGCTAAAAGAGCTAAGGGGAAATGACCCGGTGAGATACAGGGAATTGTTTGAGGAGAAGTTTAACCCGGCACCAACCCTCTAACCCCCACCCCCTAAAGGGAAGTCAAGGATTCAGCTTATGCGAAAATTATTTTGCTAAAAATATCTGTTCAGCGAATTTATTTCCTGGCGAAAATGAAATCATTTCTATAAATATTTACCAGGAGCAGGCGGTTTTTAGGCCTTATTCCTAGGGCTGCGTGGTCGGACATTTTTCCCGCCTGTTTCCTGGTTATTTACCATTGTGTTCATCGCTGTCAGTACAGCCAAATCTATGCCAAAAAAGATTCTCTTTAAATCAGAGAATGAATATCCGATCTATGGCTAAAAATGCCATTCCGATAAATTATCTCAAGTTTTTTTCTAGTCTACATATTTAATCACAAAACAACAATTTAAACAATGGCAATTCAAAAAGAGATCTGGGAAGATCACATCGAAGGGAACCTGTTCAAGAACAATGAATTCCTGCTGGCCTCAACAGATGCAGGTCAGTATGTACTGAAAGGAATGGTGGTGCACATACCTCAGGCAGGAGCAACACCTAACATCGTGAAAAACCGTACGAGCCTTCCGGCAACAGTGGTTCAGCGCACGGATACAGACGTAACCTATACACTGGATGAGTATACTACTGACCCAATACTTATTCCAAACGCCGATCTGTTTGAGCTGAGCTATAACAAGAGGGAAAGTGTATTATCGGAGTATGAGTCATCGCTGAGGCAAACCATTGCCGATAATATACTGGTAGACTGGGCACCTACTGCAGGCACGGGTCTTATAATGCGCACATCGGGAGTTGCAACAGCCTCAACACTGGCAGGGACGACTGGAAACAGGGCCAAGTTTACAGTAAATGACCTGAAAGGAGCACAACTGCAGCTTAATAAGCAGAATGTGCCAATGGAAGGCAGATATGCCCTGATAAGCGCTGATATGTTTCAGCAACTTACAGATGATATGTCGGCTACACAATACCGGGATTTCAGCGCCGCTTACGACGTAAAAGACGGGGTTCTTGGCAGGCTTTTTGGTTTCAATATCATGATGCGCAGTGGTGTGGTTAGCTATAATAACGGAACAAGTCCGGTGGTAAATGCATATGGTGCGACAGCTAACCCTACTGATAATGATGGCGCATTGTGCTGGCAGATAAGCGCTGTGGAAAGAGCAGTAGGACAAATCAGGTTTTATGAGCACATGGGTGATCCAACCTATTATGGCGATGTGTACAGCGTAAGTGTACGTATGGGAGCGCGGATTCGCAGACAGGATGCAATGGGAATTGTAGCCATCGTACAGGCAGCAGCGTAATTTATATGCTATTCCGAAGGGCATGAAACAGGTAAGAAATTCATTGAGGCGGGGTATCATGGTGGTGAGACATAGTCAGGTCAGGTGGGTTGGTATGAGCGAAATCATACTGCACAGAGCAGGTGATAAATAAAATACCATTTGAAACAGGATGCCATGATATACCCGCAGCAATGAGTAACGTAACAAAACAATGGGCTGGGAAAAAAATTTTTAACTATCCGGAAAAACAATACCGGTTAAAAACGAACAAAATATGCTATTCGAAAAAATAAAAAACAAATTTAAAGTGCTTCTGAATGACTTTGACAACTTTTTAGACTCGCATCTGAATATCGCGTTACAGATAACAACAGAGCTTAAAAACATATTATCGGAGCCTCCATCTGATATAATATCAGCTATAATTCCTGCTAGCATTACCCCTGCTTTGCGCCAGGAGATAATAACGGCAATTGATCAAACAGTTACTGCCCTGAACCTGGCGGAGACATGTAACCAATATACTGATCTGAATGAGAAACTGAACTGTTTTATACAACAGGTGCAAAAAATGGATCCCGATCTGCAGGAAGCAGTGCTTCAAAAGATTACAAGCCTGATGACCGGAATCCTTCACGGTAAAAGCCTCAAACAATATATGTATGACTTGTACGCTCAAATAAAAACCAGCGCTCAAAAAGCCGCAGTAAAATAAGCCAGCCCCATTTACCTTATCCGGCAAAATACCAGCAAGCACAAATAAATAGTTATGGAACGAGCAACTGTATTATCTGATCAGCACTCAAAGAATAATAAATTATGGTTTACCAGTGACCACCTTGTCTTTTTTGAAGAGCAGAAAGCAAGGAACCATGCCAGGAACCTGGCCGATAAAACCATAACCTCAAAGACAAAAGAAAGAGTGGAATCGGAACTTGAGGCATTAATAAATGACACCTCTGAAGAAGATGTGGCTTACTACCTTACAGATGATGAGGAGTAGTGAACCGGGGAATTATAAAATTATTTTTTTTTACAATGAATTCTAATCAATAAAAAAGAACAGGTATGGGAAGTGTAAATATTTCACTGGCGGATGGCCAGTTAGGAGCAACGCTCCAGACAAATGACGGAATAACAGGGATTGTACTTACAGGTATAACCGATACCGGAGGATATGTATCGGGTATTCCCACCTATGTGACCAGTATGGCTGATGTAGCAAGTGCAGGAATTACTGAGACAAGTAACCCATTTGCAATTAAACAACTACAGGAATTCTACAACCAGGCAGGAGACGGGGCAGAATTATACCTGATGCTTGTGCCACCTACTATGACAATAGCCCAGATGGCAGATAATACAAATGCAAACGGAGCAAAAAAATTACTGGATTTTGCTGCCGGCCAGATAAAAGTACTGGGATTACTTAGCGATGATACTGCCATTGCCGGCGGAGGAGGCACTATTACGGTTACAGACGGATTAAACGAGGATGTGTATACTGCTGCAAGTAATATGGTGGTGATGGCGGAAGCGTATTTTGCAGCTGAAAAACCATTCAGATGCGTAATTGGAGGAACGCATTATTCAGGAGTTGCATCCAGCCTTACCAATGAAACAACCGGCACAACCAATAACCGAACAGCGATTCTGATAGGTGATACAGCCAGCGGTGTGTCAGCTTGTGTAGGATTATTACTTGGTGTTGTATCGTCTATACCGGTTCAGCGTAAAATAAGCAGAGTCAGATCTGGAGCTTTGACAAATACAGAAGCATACCTTGGCACTACCGCGCTGGAAAGTACAGGAGGCGATGCAGCAACCATATCTGGCAAGGGATTTATAACCTTTACAACCTACCCTAATGTGAGTGGATACTTCTTCAGCGGAGACCCTATGCTGACGGCCACAACAGATGATTACAGCATGCTTGCTCGTGGAAGAGTAATTGATAAGGCACATGTACTCGCATATACTACCTTTATTCAGGAAGTGGATGATGAGGTCCCGGTGAATGCGGACGGCACGCTAGATTCCGGCTTTTGCAAATGGCTGAGCCAGCAGATAGTAAACCAGATAAACAATACTATGACCGCTAATAAAGAGATAAGTGATGTAAGCTGCTACATTGACCCATCTCAGAATATACTGAGCACAAATACGCTTGCAGTTGTGCTGAAAGTAACACCGGTAGGCTATGCAACAAATATTGAAATAACTCTTGGTTTCCAGAACCCATAAACTCCTGCTGCTCGAACTGAATGAACATAATCTTGTTCCGGTAAGAAGGCCCGAGCTATTTATTGAGCAACAGAATATTAACCGGCTCCGTATAAGAGTACTAAACAAATAAGCACTTTCAGACAAATTAATTATTAACGATAAAATTTAAAAGTATGCCATCAATAGTATTTTTTGATAGTAAAGATTGTGAGTGGGCTGACATGACTGTGATGTTTGCCGGATCGCCACTCACCAAGATACGCGGCGTGAAATATAAAGCTGCTAAAGATAAACAGTTGCTACACGCTGCAGGAGATGAGCCAATAAGCATACAGAGCGGCAACCGCACCTATGAAGGACAAATAAAAGTTCTTAAAGGAGCAATTGATGATATGAACAGGGCTGCAATAGCAGCGGGGGGAGAAGATATCCTGGATATTCAGTTTGATATTGTCATCACCTATAAACCACAGGGAACACGAGCATTGCAGACAGATACGCTGGTAAGTGTAGAAGTTAAGGATTTCGAAAAGGGATGGGAGCAGGGCGCTAAGAATATGGATGTAACGCTGCCGATTTTGTTTATGAGGTTGATAACGGAGTAGCAACCAGTCTTTGCCCACCTGCCCATGAAGGTGAGTATGCAAGTTCAGCGATATCTTGCTTCAACTCAATTTTTGAATTAGTTAATTATTTTCAAACGAGGTCAAAGAATTTGTTAACAAGCAATTTTCTTTCCTGATAAAGAAACACAAAATGAGTACAGAATTTGAATTAACAGGTCAGGCTTCTGAGGACCAGATAAATGAATGGAAGCGCAAACATAAAACCGGAATTTATTCGGTGGAAGTAGATGGCCATATAGGATACTTTAAAAATCCGGGACGTAATGAACTGAACTGCGCAATGAGTAAAGCAGACAGAGAGAAAGCTCTGGATATATTTGAAGAACTGGCTAATATAACTTTCCTTGGCGGCAGCGAAGAGATACTGAAGGACGACCAGATGTTTATAGGAGTGAGCCAGGAGCTGAAAGTGAAACTGGACGGTAAAAAAGCAATACTGGTAAACTTATAGAGGAGTCGCGAGGGGGCCCGGCGCACGACTCCTTAGGGTATCTGGAAACATTAATTGAATATTACCTGCCGGGCCTGGATCACAGATCTCTGACAGATGAGGCATTTGCACAGAAGATTGCTCATCTGCAATATATCAGGAGAAAAATAAATGATTAATGGGAAAAGAGAAGCCGAACAATAGTGTTTTTTTAATCAGGAATTGAGCAACCTTTCTTTTTGTATTGTAAATTCTTCATCAGATAATACCCCCTGTATTCTTAATTCATTCAGTTTATACAATTGGTCGGCAATTGAACTGGCTGCAGTTTTGTTTTCAGCTATATCCAGCATTTTTTCCTGGTATTCCTCATCAATTAACTTAGTTGAACTAAGCGTCATGATCAATCCGATCAGAGGAGAGAGTAACAATGAAAGCGCATAAGCCCCTAAAACTCCAATTTTTCTATCTCTACCAAGCATTGCAACAATTGTTGAAAATATTAAGATCAGAATGCCCAATAGAGTCCAATACCCAGGAATTGCATCTGTGAATAAAAGGAAAAGCATGCCAATAACATCAATTAAAACAACAATTAAAATGGAATCATTTTTTGATTTTGCATCATGTAGTCTTTTCACAAACGAGACATTTATAGAAGTTAGAAATGTTTTTGCCGGAATTTTCTTGTATTTAATGGAGCAGAACAAGGATATTCAACTTTTTCAAGGCGAAAAAATTTAGCCACAATATACAAATTGAATTTAAAATATCAAACTATCTATAAACTCAGCTATGAAATACCAAAATATAACGGAAGGGGCTGATGAACGGAAACAAATACTTTCCAGACAAACGAACGATTTTAATAAGTTCACCACAGCCTTGGAAAAAACTTTAGAAACGGTTATTGAACTGGATAACACCTTTTCGCTTTTGAATGCTCAGCTAATCTTGATTATCCCTTTAAATTCTGGCTTAATACTGGATACTACGGATGAATCTATCGATCATATAACATCCAAAATCGGAACTGAAAACAATAAAGGCCTGCCAGTCGGGAATGAATATGCCAGTAAAAAAAGCCAGAGTGAAGTTGAGGGCCTTTCAATCGCGGAAATAATCAACAAGATGGCGACGGTAGGAGAAGGGGCTATAAAGGCAAGCACCGCTTTAGGAGAATTGCCGCCGGCAATAAACAAACTGAAAAAAGCATTCAGTATTATAGGCGACATGAATGAAGGAGGCAAAGGAATTGCGGGGTTATTTACAGGGCTGGAAGGAGGTATAACATCAGCAGAGGCTGTTTCAGCAGCCGGTGAGTTAATAACCGGAGCTACTGGTGTTGCTGAAGCAGGGGCTGGATTTGGCCCGCCTGGATGGATTGTTGGAGCTGGAGCTTTGATAATAGGTGGAATAGCGGCAGTTGCGGCATCTCAGAAGCAAGAGAAATCATATAATCCGAAAGAATTCACCTTAGATAAATGGAAGAGATATTACTGGGACGAGGAGTTAAAAAAGGACCGGGAAAAAATGATTGAATTAAGGCAACCGGGCAATTATAAACAATTGGAAGAAATTGAAGATGATTTAAATGCCAAATTTTTTGTTCAAGACAGATTAAAACGAGTTGAACTGGCATTGGCAGAACAGTCTTATGAAGTATACAACTATAGCCACAAGCAGGTCTTGAAAATTCCTGAAATCTATTTGCCGGTGAGTGATCGGTTAGGATTAACAGGTAAAAACATTTGGGATATCAATTTGAATAACGGGAATAATGATCCGGTTGAACAGGATCTGTAAACTAAAAATAATGAAATCTACCAGTTTACGAATGCGGCCACCAAACCCAAATTGGCAAATGAGCCATATCGGTTACCTGATGAAGATGAATGGGAAGCAGCACTAAAAAAAATTAATGATATTCCAATACAACCAGTATTAAAAAACAGGGGTGGGCAAAACAACAGGCAATCTTACTCAATTAAAAACCCAATAACTAAAATTCCCCCAAGCAAAGTGATCAATATTAATATCAATAAGCCGATGATAGAAAACTTGGTTATCAATACAAAAGGAGAAAATGAGGGGCTTAATGATTTTAAGCATAAGGTTGAAGAAGTACTACTTGAAATTTTAAACAGTGCAAATACAATAAAATAATTATGGCAGAAATATCTTTTAGTTTAGGCGATCTTTTTGAACAAGCCTTCGGATATAAAACCCAGGCTTTTGAGCCGGAATTTCAGCAGGTTCAAGGTGTAAGAGCACCTTACCGAACTCAGCAGGGGTCCTTGGGATCACCTTACTACTCCTCCGACGCCCTTGGGAAGGAATACTATATGCCGGTAACTATAAAATATCCAGACAACAGCCAAACAAACCTGCAAACCAATAGCTCTGGAAATAGCCCGGGTATTCTAAAAATCTGGGAATTGCCCTACCCCGTTGTTTCAATTTCAAGCAGGAAAACGATTATTGAAACACCAGTAACAGAGCGCAGGGGAACTGTAAAAGAACTCATCAATATACAGGATTATGAAATCGCCATAAAAGGGTTCATAATAACAAAGGCAAATGAATTCCCTGAAAACGATGTCACAACCTTGCGGAATATTTACGAACAAAATGCAGCTCTGTCAATACAATGCCCGCTGACCGACATTTTTCTGTTAAGACCAGACAGGAGCGGAAGTGACCAGGTGGTAATAAAAGAATTGAAATTTCATGAGGTAAGCGGGATAAAAAACGTGCGGCCTTATGAACTGCAACTTCTTAGCGATGCGCCTTTCAATCTTACTGCGATATCTTAAGCTGCCTCATTATTTAAACCTATTCCTAAAAGTAAAAACTATGTTCGCTTTATGCAGTGATATAACTATTGGCAAATTCAGATTCAGCGGGGTAAATGAAGTGCGGATATCAAAAAGCATACATTCTATTTCCGATACTGCTGTAATAAAGTTGCCATCTATAGCAAAGGTAATCACAGGTGGTAAAGTAATGCCTGAATATGTTATTACGGGTAAACAATTCAACGAAGGAGATCCGGTAACAATCAATTTGGGGTACGATACTTCATTTACGGAGGAGTTTCAAGGATTCGTAACCCGGTGTGATTTGGGTATGCCGCTTGAAGTAATTTGTGAAGGCTATAGCTGGCTTTTGAGAAGGAATAATATAAACCGATTCTGGGTATCTGTATCTATAAAAGAACTGCTTGAAGCGGCAGTAGATGGCATAGATCCGGATTATACAATTACTGTACAATGCGAGGTGGATATGCAATTGGCAAACATCCGCATAAATGATGAAAGCGGATTTGATGTTATCAGCAACCTGTCGAAATACACAGATTACTGCCTGACCTGTTACTTTATACAACCCAATGTCTTGTGGTGCGGGCTTGTGTATACTCAATTTGCTCTGGGGAATAATGTTTTGAATGACCAGGTAATCAGTTACAGGCTGGGATACAATTGTATCAAAGATAATAATCTGAAAGTGCGCAAAACCGAGAATGATCCGGTGGAAGTAAAATACTTTAAGAAACAGGCTAATGGCACAAAAATATCAGCCACATCGGATATAAACAATATTGCAGCCGCCAACCATACCAAAATCATTAACCATGCCAGTGATCAGGCAAGTCTCCAGGATATGGCTAATGAGAAGGCCTACATGTTAAACTACGCAGGCTATGAAGGCGATTTAACTGCATTTCTGCAACCTTATGCCTCTCCCGGCAACGAAGCATATATTACCGACAGCAGGTATCCGGAGCGCAATGGCAATTACCTGATTGAAAGTACTGAAATAAATTTTGGTATAAACGGAGCCAGAAGGATATTGGAAATAGGCCCGCTGTCCGGGTTTGCAAACCAGAAATAAAATGAACAGGAACAGTTTAAAAATAAAGGAAGGGATAAGGAAATTAACCAACAGGCCCAATGAGATCATCACGGGAACAGTAGTAGCCGGCAGTGTAGATAATACTTCATACACCATGAATGTGCAACCAAGTGATGACTCGGCACCGATAGAAGGGGTGTTGCTGAATGCAATTTCAGGTAATGATGACGGCATGATCCTTATTCCTGCAGATGACAGCGATGTAATTATTGGAAGTATTGACGGACCAGGTGAATGGGTGTTACTTAAGGCCAGCAAAATTACAAATGCTAAGATTACGATTGGGAATGTAACTTATGAAATGGACAGCACCCAGGTGAACATACAAAACAGCAATGTGGTTTTAAACATTTCAGATTCTCTGTTTAAAGTTAACACCGCTTCAGAGAGTTTATTTCAGTTGCTGAAAGATTGCTTCACTTATATAACTGAGCTAACAGTACCCACTCCATCGGGCACAAGCAGTGTACCTGTAAATGTTGCTGACTTTAACAATCTCATTACCAGGTTAAATAATTTACTCACCAGCTAAACTATTCTTATGCCTTTAGATACCTCTACCCTGGCAGCGTCGCTGAAATCAGCCTTTCTAGCAAATTTACCAGCTCCTGATGCCGGGCAAATAACTCAGGTTACTACTCTTGCTTCAGCAATTGCAAGCGCTATGCAGGTGTTTGTGGAGGGCGCTGAAATTACTTATACAGCCGGGTTGATTGCACCGGGAGGCGGGGGGCCAGTTACCGGAGTATTCGGGAATACTATCAGTTAAAACGATTGGTTTAAAAAAATAAAAATTACATTTTATGGCTACTGAAATGATGGATATAAGCCTGGATGCAGGCTATGATCTGGTATTTGAAGGTGGTGACTTTATAATAACAGAAAGCACACCGCAACACCAGCAGCAACTTATCCTCAATAATAAAGGAGACTTCAAGCAAAACCCGGCTATATGTGTTGGTGCATTTAATTACCTGGATGATGAAAACTTCCAGGAGCTGAGCAGGAACATTAGTATAGAGTTTACGCGTGATGGTATGGATGTAATCAGCATTCAGCTCACGCCAACAGGTATCATAAATTCGGATGCTTTCTATCAATAGCCCTTAACCACTCCAAATAAATTTTCTAAAATCAATTTCATGACTACTATAACAGCTTTGCCCAATCAGAGTATGCTGGATATCATTAACCAGGGGTGCGGTTCAATTGAAGCGGGTATGCAGTTTTGCCTGGATAACAATATTGCTATTTCTGATTATCCGGATGTGGGAACAGAATATAGTATCAGCAGCACGGCACTGAATATCGGAGATGGCGGTGTATTGCAGTACATGGCGCAAAATGGAATAGTACTGGGTACGCTGGGTGTGGTTCCTTTACTTGGGTTCGGTGTAGCACTGAAGCCGGTAATGGAGGCAGTACCTACAGACCCTAATCCACCATCAGTTTCCGGGTTTTATTCCTACAACCTGCAGGCCAATACTTCCGCATTTATCAATGTGAACTCAATTGCAGCCGGTGACTATCCAACAAATAATACAGTAACCTATGAAACTGAAGACCGGGTAATAGCAGGATACACACCCGAAACAACCGCTGAAAATGCCACATCATTGGTTATGAGCAGCAAAGTTATTCCCTACAGAATTCCTTGGGTTCCCTACAGGGGTTTTATGATGATCTGGAGTGATTTGGGTGCAACAGCCAAAACTGCAACATTTGTTGATATTGCAGGAAATCAGGCCTATGTAAGCCCTATGGTAGTGCTGGACAGCGCCTCGCAGAATGTAGAAGAATACCTTGTTGCTGATCTGGTGGTTGAGTTGGTAAGCGCCGGTTACAACACTTTGCAATTGCGGCTGATAAGAAGTCATGCCCCGGTGATACATGCGGATTTTGTGAATCAGGTGATGACCTGGCTGCATGATGCGGCAGGCGGAACACCAGACCCGCTTGACCCAACCAATGCAGATAAAACCATTGTAACGCTGACCAGGGGAACTTACACATTTGGCGTAGGAACAGTTTACTGGAATGGCTCCATACCTTATCCGGCCAGCGCTTTCAGCATGGTGGTTGTAGTATCCTGAATCCGGGAACCAAAGAATCAGACTGAATACTTTTTACTTAAAATAAGCAGGCCTAAAATTATCATAGAATGGCACGGAGTATAGCACAAATTCAAGCGGCGATTGTAGCTGCAAAAGATGCAGACGGAACATTAAGCGGACTCACCAGCAGCAGTATGACTGCAATATGGCTGCTATGGACTTACGTGGTGGCAACCTGTCAGTGGACATTGGAAAATCTGTTTGATGCACATAAAAATGAAGTAGCCGGAATAATAACTACCGGAAAGCCTCATACGTTGCAATGGTATGCTACAATGGCAAAGGCATTTCAGTTTGGAGTATCACTACCTGCAGGCAGCGATACCTATGCGGTGGTTCCTCCTGCCAGTTTATCTGTGCTGGTAGTACAGTTTGCTGCGGCGGTGGAGCTTACCAACCTGATAAGGATTAAAGTTGCAGGGCTTACTGGCGGGATATTGGGGCCGTTGAGTATCACCCAGATGAATGCATTCACCACTTACATGGGCCTGATTAAAGATGCCGGAGTTCGGCTTCAATGCACAAGCAGCGTCGCGGATACTTTTCAGCCTACCATGATCATTTATTACGATCCTCTGGTGCTTGATGCTACCGGAGCCCGTCTTGATGGTACTGAGCCCACACCGGTAAAAGATGCCATTAATACCTTCCTGGGCAGCCTGCCCTTTAACGGGGTATTTATACTCAATAATTTTATTGCAGCCATGCAGGCAATACCGGGTGTTGTAATAGCAGATGAAGTATCGGTTCAGGCATTTTATGGTATGGTGGCACCTGTTATAATAGCTGCCAGATATGTGCCTGATGCAGGTTATATGGCGCTGGACAATGTATGGTTTGCAGCCAATGTTTCTTATGTGGCATATGCTTCCTAACACCGGATTGTGATTCTGATGTTTGTTCATTTTTAATTACTTTTTTTATGGGAATATTTGATATTGATTATGCCGGACTGATAGTGCAATTGCTGCCCACCAGATTAAGGAACAATAAACTTTCAGCCTGGCTCAATTGCCTGGTGTCGCCCGTTGTGTGGCTGTTTAATCTGTTTACCGCCAACCGCACCAACAATTTGTACATACTGGCACATGATAGCCAGGTGTGTTATCTGCAGGCTGCACTGAATGATGTATTTGACCCTGTATCGAGAGGGATACTTATTGCAGACGGTCCGTTTGAAGATCCGCTTTTCCTGTACCTGAATACCGAAATAAAACCATTATGGCTGGGACTTGTGAGCGAAGAAGGCGCCACTCCTTATCCCGATCCACAGGTACTTTATACCAATGGTGAAACGTATGCTCTTGGTATTTGCTTTATTGTAAAAGTACCGGTGGCAGTGGCTGCTGGCGCGGGATACGATGTACAGAGACTAAAAGCATTGGTAGATTATTACCGGTTGCCGGGAAGAAATAATTATAGTGTAACTACATACTAAAAAGCAAATAAAACTCAGGAAATGAAAGCAATAGATTTTACACATGCCGGCGGCTTTCCGCTCACACAGGATGAACTGGATTACCTGCAGCAGGCCTATACTGAATGTATCAATGCACTGGCACTTATGGGAGGGAGCGGGCCTGTATTAATAAGTGGAATGGGCACTAACCTAATTGGTGGAACTACCATTATAGCCAACGGCTGGTTTTTCTACAACGGGGCAATGGTGCAGTTTGTATCCGGATCTTATTCCAGTATCCCGGTGGGAGATGTGGTATTGGTTACCATAACACCATCGGCTACCAGCCTCACCTATAACGATGGAAGCAGCTATGGCGCCATTCTTTCTGCCACTGCAACCATAACCCTGGGGCCCAGCGCCACATCAGCTACCCAGTTTCCTTTATCAGCGCTGCAGCTATTCCAACTGGTGTTTGGACAGAATGGAAGGGAAGCTGCCTGGAGTTCACTTGCTGTAAGTACGCCGGTACTGAGCGGAGGAGTTACCGGAACGATATATTATAAGAAAGACCTGATGGCCAATACCCTTCAGATTAGAGGCTTGCTGACAGCCGGAAACGCACAGAATTTTGGAGCATCGCCATCGGCTTTGTTTTACGATATGGGGACATTACCTGTCGGGTATATACCTAATAATAACGCCTATTTTACAGCTCAGTATTTTATTTCTAGTTTAATTAAAGATGACCTTGGTATTGCTTGGATTAAGCTTATAAATTGTGCTGTGTCATCATCTGGTCAATTATTAATAAACTGGATTAGACCTGATATATCTATTGGAGGATATGCTGTAGAATTTAACACTACAATACCTCTTGATTAAACAAACTTAAATCCTTGTAGTCCCCTGCCGGGTAAAGAGCAAAAGGTAAACTATTATAAACAACATTGAAGTTAAAGCAGATGCGACAACTTTAAGCAGCAAAAATCCAAAATTGGAGAAGTTCCACAACTCTATAGTGAAGTAAACAAAATGGTGAATAATAATGAGAAAGGCGCTGTAGACCAGGAAGGGCATCCAGCCCATGGTTTTAATGTTGGGATGCTGACCTGCATATTCCGATAAATTGCGGGGCAGCAGTGCACTGAGCACATTGGTGCGCAGATAGGCAATGAGCAATGTAGCACAGGCATGCATACCAGCAGTGTTCATAAATACATCAACAGTAGAACCCAGAACAAAACCAAGGATCAGTAATGCCCATACAGGAGTTTCGAATGGCAGCAACAGGATAAATAATGGGTAAACATAAGGAATAAAGACCGGGAAGCCCGAAGGCTCACTCCACCAGCGCAGCGTGATCTTGTTCAGGATCAGCACCTGCAGCAGGATAATGACAAAGAAGCGTAAAATATTTTTTATATAAACGTTCATTTTTTACTCTTTAACCACACCCTCTCCTTTGGAGAGGGCCGGGGTGAGGCCTTTATTTTTTCATCGTTGAGTCTTCCAGTTGTTTCTTCTCATCAGCCATTGTATTGCCTATTACATATACATACTGCAGGTTATGAAAATTGGTCGACGACAGCAGGTATATCATCAGTGTACCCTTTTTCTTTTCCTTCTCTGTTTTTATCACTGTGCCTATAAGCACATCGGGAGGGAAATAAAGGGAGTAATTGTTGGTGAAAACGGAATCGCCTTTTTTTATAGATACATAATCCCTTACTTCTGTCATTGCCAGTATATCCGGGCTTTTCTCATCCCATATCACAAAGCCGTTGGTGCCTCCCTTCAGCTTGGCATTTATCTTGAGTTTGGTACTCAATACAGACAGCGCACTGGAAAAATGCCTGGATACATGCTCTACCCTGCCCACAACGCCGGTACCTGATATTACAGCCATACCTTTGATGATGCCATCTGCCGATCCGCGGTTTATAGTGATATAATTATCGCTTGCATTGATGGAATTATTGATAACCCTGGCTGTCATGTAAAGATAGTCGGCATATTTTACAACATGTATAGCTGTATCGGCCTGTGCTATACGGGTATGCACCAAACTGTCTTTAAGTGTATCAATACTATAGGCAAGGTCTACTTTTTTGCGCAGCAGGGCGTTTTCACTCAGCAGGCTGTCGTTCATTTTCCTCAGCCCGAAATAATAGACCACATCATTCTGCTTTTTGTAAATGAGCCCGGCAGCGGCATTGGCAGAGCTGATCAGGTCGTTTCCCTGCAGGGTATTGGTACGCTCAATCATTACAAAGCAAACAATTTCCAACGCCAGAAACAGCAGGAGATTAAAAAAGCGGCGTATGAAAAAAATAAAATTGCGCACTGTATTTATGAAATTAAGAATTCACCCCGTAATATAATAATCATTGAGCTACATAACTATTTTACCAATTCCCAATTAATAACAATAATAAATTAAGTTATAAAAACGGAGATCAGGGAAGTTACTAAAGTTGATGTTACAAGCTAAAGTACTCCTCCATTTAGTGGTCGGGGTTTCAGAGGTTTACTTCATCAGGAACGGCATTCGCGCAATATTTTTCAAAGCCATACCTGTGCCCCTTACCACTGCGCGCAGCGGATCATCGGCCACATGTACCGGCAATTTTATTTTGTGCGATATCCGCTTGTCCAGCCCGCGCAGCAATGCCCCGCCACCGGTTAGGTACAGGCCCCTGCGGTATATATCAGCCGCCAGTTCGGGTGGTGTACTCTCCAGCGCTTTCAGAATCGCTTCTTCTATTTTGAATATCGATTTATCAAGCGCTTCAGCCACTTCCTGGTAGGTTACCATTATCTGCTTGGGGATACCGGTTACCAGGTCGCGCCCGTTAACCGCAATATCATCCGGCGGATTATCCAGTTCCTTCAGCGCAGAACCAACATGTATTTTTATCTGCTCGGCGGTGCGCTCACCTATCATAAGGCTGTGGTAGCGGCGCATGGTTTCCATTATATCGGTGGTAAATTCATCACCCGCAATGCGTATAGACTGATCGCAAACAATACCGGCAAGGGCTATTACCGAAATACCGGTTGTTCCGCCGCCTATATCAATGATCATGTTGCCGGTTGGCTCTTCCACATCTATACCTATACCCAGCGCTGCTGCCATTGGCTCGTGTATCATATACACTTCTTTGGCTCCGGCCTGCTCAGCCGAGTCGCGCACGGCGCGCTTCTCCACTTCAGTGATGCTTGAGGGTATACAGATAACCATTCGCCAGCTGGGCGGGAACATCGGTTTTTTGGGATAAACGAGTTTGATCATTTCCCTGAGCATGCCTTCCGCAGCATTAAAGTCGGCTATAACGCCATCTCTCAGCGGCCTGATGGTTTTCAGGTTATCATGCGTTTTTTCATGCATCATCATTGCCTTCTTCCCTACGGCTACAATTTTGTTAGTAGTGCGGTCTATAGCTACAATGGATGGTTCATCAACCACCACCTGGTCGTTGTGTATTATCAGTGTATTGGCAGTGCCAAGATCTATTGCGATTTCCTGTGTAAGAAACTTAAAAAAACCTAAAAAACTCATTCTGGGGGTAATTTAATAATAATCGCAAAAGTGCGAAAAAAGTAGTAGAGTTTCAGACGGATTTATCCGGCAACGGCAAAATTATGGAATTTATCATCCCCACAGCATAATTTATATTGCCGGACATCTATTTGGCATTTATATTCTACATATTTCGTTAATTACACGTAAGTATAAATAATTAATTTTCTATGACTGAAAATTGCCAATAAAAACTTGATGAGTGAAAGCCGGATGCAATGATTTAACAGGTGATGCATTTCATTTTTACCTACTTTTGCACCCCGAATACCGAGCCTTATTATTCTTTTGCTCCTGATTTATAACTTTAGTTTTTTACTTTTGAATTTATATATATAATGCCGCGCGATCTTTCAATTAAAAGTGTACTCATTATTGGTTCAGGGCCCATTATCATTGGCCAGGCATGCGAATTCGACTATTCAGGCTCACAGGCAGCCCGAAGCCTCAGGGAAGAAGGCATTAAGGTAATCCTTATCAATTCCAATCCGGCAACCATAATGACGGATCCTATTATGGCCGACAGGGTTTACCTGCTGCCACTTACGGTGGAGAGTATTGAGCAGATACTGGAAGAAAATGAGATTGATGCCGTTTTGCCAACCATGGGAGGACAAACTGCGCTTAACCTTGCCAAGGAAGCAGAGGAACTGGGCATATGGGAACGGTTTAATATCCGGCTTATTGGTGTTGATATTAAAGCAATTGATAAGGCTGAAGACCGCGAGTTGTTCAGGAAATGGATGATTGAGCTGGGTGTACCCGTGGCTCAGGCAAGAACCGCCAACTCCCTGCTGGAAGGTAAAGAATTTGCACAAACAATAGGTTTGCCTATCGTAATCAGGCCTTCCTATACCCTGGGTGGAACAGGCGGAGGTATTGTAATGCACAAGGATGAGCTGGATGGAGCCCTGGAGCGTGGCCTGTCGGCTTCGCCTATGCACGAGGTGCTGGTAGAAAAAGCGATGCTGGGATGGAAAGAATTTGAACTGGAGCTGCTGCGCGACCAGAATGATAATGTGGTAATCATATGTACGGTTGAGAATTTTGACCCTATGGGCATTCATACCGGCGACAGCATTACCGTGGCGCCTGCTATGACCCTCAGCGATACAGCATTTCAGCTGATGCGCAATACGGCAATAAAAATGATGCGCGACCTGGGCAATTTTGCGGGAGGCTGCAATGTGCAGTTTGCGCTGAACCCGGATACAGAAGAAATTATTGCCATAGAGATCAACCCGCGTGTGAGCCGTTCTTCTGCGCTGGCATCCAAAGCCACAGGTTATCCTATCGCAAAAATTGCCGCTAAGCTGGCAGTTGGGTATTATCTTGATGAACTGAAAAACCAGATCACACAGACCACTTCAGCTTATTTTGAACCTGCACTGGATTATGTGATCGTGAAAATGCCAAGGTGGAATTTCGATAAATTCAAAGGTGCAGATGATACATTGGGACTGCAGATGAAATCGGTAGGCGAGGTAATGGCTATAGGCCGCACATTTACCGAGGCATTGCAGAAAGCCTGCCAGAGCCTGGAAAACAATGCCACCGGCTTGTCGTTCATAAGTACCAGCCGCATGAGGCCAGAAGAACTGATCAATTCACTGAAGCGGCCAACCTGGGACAGGATATTCCGTATTAAGGAAGCCATGGCTGCAGGTGTTTCTATAAAAACCATAAGGGAGCTTACACAGATCGACCGATGGTTTCTGTACCAGATACAGGATATTGTAAACCTGGAAACGGAAATAAAGAAATACAAGCATCTCGAAAAACTGCCTGCCGACTTACTGAGCAAGGCAAAACAAATGGGATTCGGAGATGAACAGATAGCCGAACTGGTAAAAGACTGCACCGGCGAGGAAGTATATGAACACCGGAAGGCAATGGGGATAACCCGTGTATATAAGATGGTGGATACCTGCAGCGCAG
Organism: uncultured Bacteroidota bacterium; assembly: GCA_903835005.1. Classification (GTDB taxonomy): domain Bacteria; phylum Bacteroidota; class Bacteroidia; order Chitinophagales; family Chitinophagaceae; genus Nemorincola. The sequence continues at coordinate 45,029 of CAILLK010000149.1, forward strand.
AGTTTGAAGCTAAAACCCCTTATTACTACAGCACTTTTGAAAATGCCCCTTTGGCATCGCCGGGAGGATCAGGAGTGGCTGTAAATGAAAGTAAATTAACCGGGAAGAAGAAAATAATAGTACTCGGATCGGGCCCGAACCGCATTGGTCAGGGCATTGAGTTCGACTATTGCTGCACCCACGGCCTGCTGGCTATCAGGGAATGCGGTTATGAGTCGATAATGGTGAACTGTAACCCCGAAACGGTATCGACCGATTTCGATATTGCCGATAAATTGTATTTCGAACCTGTTTACTGGGAGCATCTGTGGGAGATTATAGAGCATGAACAACCCGATGGCGTTATTGTTCAGCTGGGCGGACAAACTGCGCTGAAACTGGCTAAGCGGTTGAATGAAAAAGGAATAAAAATTATAGGCACTTCATTTGATGATATGGATATTGCCGAAGACCGCGGAAGGTTTTCGGATACGCTGAAGGAACTGGGTATACCCTACCCGAATTATGGCACTGCCTATACCACCGATGAGGCAATAGAGGTAGCCAAAGAAGTGGGCTACCCCGTACTGGTGCGGCCCAGTTATGTGCTGGGCGGACAGCGGATGCGGATAGTGATCAATGACGAAGAGCTGGAGAAAAGCGTGGTGAGCCTGCTTAAACACCTGCCGGGAAACAAAATACTGATAGATCATTTCCTGGACCGCTGCCAGGAGGCGGAAATAGATGCGATTTGCGATGGGGAGAAGGTGCATATAATGGGTATTATGGAGCACATAGAGCCTGCAGGAATACACAGCGGCGACAGCCACGCCCTGCTGCCCGTATTCAACCTGGCCCCGCTGGTGGTAGATGAGATGGCTGATATTGCCACCAAAATAGCCCTGAGGCTGAATATCAGAGGGCTCATCAACATACAGTTTGCCATTAAAAACGGCAAGGTATTTGTAATAGAAGCCAATCCGAGGGCGAGCCGAACAACGCCATTTATTGCAAAAGCCTATGGCATACCCTACCTCAATATAGCAACCAAAGTAATGCTGGGCGAAGTGAAGCTGAGAGACCTGAAAATTGAAAAAAAACTGGATGGTTTTGCGGTGAAAGAACCCGTATTCAGTTTCAATAAATTCCCGAATGTAAATAAAGAACTTGGCCCGGAAATGAAAAGTACCGGCGAAGCTATACGATTTATAAAAAACCTGCGCGACCCATGGTTCCGGCAGCTATACAAAGAACGGAGTATGCACCTGAGCAAATAAAGAATTAAAAGATAAACAATTGCCCCTGAGTGTCCCACGCCCTTTACAGGTTTGGGACACTTTACTTTAATTGCAATAATTAATTTAAATCCTCTATCTTGTTTTAATGAAATTAAATATATTTGTTGAAAATCAATTTCCATGAAGAATAGTATTGTGCTCCTTGGTTTTTTATTACTGCTGGCACATAGCCTGATTGCACAAATCAGCCTGGACAGTATGAGCTATCCGGAAACGGAGATCGGCACAGATAGCCTGAAGGTTACAACTTATTCTTCTGCTTTTCCATCCTTTGCACCAATGGCTGGTGGCACCTGGGACCTGAGCATAGTTACCGATTCCACTCTGGTCCTGTTTGCCAGCCGTGTGCCAACTATATCACCGTATCAATTTGCTGATAGTAATCAATATAGTTTTGCTGGATTTAATTATAAAGGGAATTTAGAATCATCTATTAATTTTAACGGTTTAAAAAAATTTAATATTATTATACCCAAAGTATCATATGGTCTTGAATCATTAACGTTGGGACCAACGGATAGTTTAATAATTCCTGCCCAAGTTGAGATGTACTCATTGCCTTATATAAAAATCGCATTCCCCGCCTCTTATAGTAATTCATGGTCATCTTCATATTATTCAAATCTTGATTTTCAACTAACTTATCTAATGGGTGGCGATACATCAGCCCCGGGAATAGTGAGAACATATACTACAGAAACGGATTCGGTTGTAGGATGGGGAAAGATGAGAATCAATGATGCCAGTGGCAGCCCGTCACCTTTATTAGATGTATTACAGGTTCAAACGGTAATTACTCATACTGATAGCTTTTTCCTAAAGGGGTTACCGTTTTCAACCACGATGCTCACATTTTTCAGTGTAACGCAAGGCCAAAAAGACACTGTATATGAACAAAATTTTTATCGGCAGTCTGAGATTACACCGCTGGCACAGGTTGAGTTCAGGGATTCAGGCTATACACAGCCTTATAAGGCTACTACCCATGTACAGCGCCTGTCGAATGTTGGGGTTCCGGTAACCGGAATTGAATCAAAATGGAAAGTTTATCCGAATCCGGTAGGTGGTAATACTCTAAATATAGACATGCCTGCCTGCAACGGAACTACTCGTTTTGAACTCAGCAGTATGGATGGCCAGAAAGTGCTTACTGGCCTGCTGCCTGCAAATGAGTCAACTGCTCAACTGGAAATTCCTTCCTGTATAGCTCCGGGTATCTACACCCTGCAATTGCATATCAAAGGCAGCCCGGTATTTTCAACTCAGGTTGATCTTTTGAAATGAACTGCGTTTGGACCTTATGAATCTTTGTACCTTGCTGCCCTCATTTAAACAGAATACTGCTATGAACGGAGGTGGTCAGCCATTAAGGAATGTTGCAAAAATTGCGCTGGCGGCTCTTTTGGTTTTACTGACCGGCGCTTTCGTTTTTTATAAAGAGCGGGTACTTTTTGCCGATACCGCCTATATTCTGTTCAATATTCTCAACTATCATTCCTTTTCTATACAGGAGCACAGGTATGGTTCATTTATAACACAGCTGGTGCCTTATTTGGGTCAGTTGTTTCATCTGCCGGTCAGGGTTTTGATTGTGGGGTATGGGGTCAGTTTCAATTTGTTTTATTTTGTTGCCGGGGCTGTTCTTGTATACAGGCTAAGGCAGTATTTCCTGGCTGTTCTGATGGCGTTTTATTATTTCTTATTCGTCAGCCAATCCTATTTCTGGATCAACAATGAGATTCATCAGGCTGTGGCGTGGATGTTTTTACTGGTAGGGGCTTTGCTCTATTATGGCGACAGATTGATTAAAAATGGTTGGCTAATGTTGTGTTATTGTTTACTGGCTTTTCTAACTGTATTCACCCACTTTATCGTCATTATACCACTGGTTTTTCTGTTTATTTATCTGTGGCTGGACAACCGGTACTGGCCATTCAGCAAAAGGCAGTCCTTAATTCCGGCAAGTATTATTCTTGGTGTGATAGCAGCAAAGTATGTTTTTAGTGTCTGCCATCCGTCGTGGGACAGTGTTCATTTGCATGGGGTTACCCACTTTTCGTTTAAGGATGTTTACCAATCTTTTTCAAGACCGGTTGCAACTGTGTTTTTGCAAAGGTGCCTTAACTGTTACTGGCCGGCAATTATTGTATTTATATCAGGTATTGCCAGCCTTATATATACCAGGCAACGGAAGAAGGCCGCCTGGGTGGTCATATCTGTTATCGGGTATTTTATAATAATGGGGCTTACTTATGCAGGGGATGAAGATGGCAAAATAGAGTTGTTTCATATAGAGAGTGAATGGCAGTGCCTGGGAATAATTATTGCCACACCATTTGTGTTCTCGTTCTTACCTGCTTTGAAGACTTCTGTTGCGTCTGTTATTGTGATTATATTCTTTTTGATCCGGCTGATTTATATAGTTGAGGAGGCACCGGTATTTAAATGGCGTATACAATTCCAGGAACAGGTTCTGGCCCAAATGAGAAAAAAGAATATTACCAAACTCGTTTTATATGATAATACAGCAGGTATCAGCAAAAAATACCTGCTTAACTGGGGAGCGCCTTATGAAAGCCTGTTCAGATCTGTTATGGATGGAGATAATCCGCAGCTTGTATTTTCATTTGTAAATCCGGACGACAGTTCAACACTAAGTGCATTAAAACCAGACAGGTTTAATACAGGCTTTGGCACAATCCCAACACATACACTGAATACTGAATATTTCATTACAGATACTACTCATCCTTACGAGGTAATGGCCTATGATGAGTTTTTAAAATAATCGGCTGATTTAAGTTTATTTTTGCCGGCAGAATATCAAAACCACACGATGCCAACAAAAAAACCACAGGAAAGTTTCGTTATCATGTCTGAACTCGTACTGCCTAATGACACCAACACTTTAGGCAATCTTATGGGTGGCAAACTGATGCACTGGATGGATATAGCAGCAGCTATCTCTTCCCAGAAACACTGCAACTGCCCGGTAGTAACAGTATCTGTAGATAATGTCTCTTTTGCACAACCGGTGAAACTGGGTAACCTGCTTACTATAGAGTCGAAGCTGACAAGGTCGTTCAAAACCTCGATGGAAGTATACCTGCGGGTATGGGGCGAAGACCTTTCGGCACAATACAAATATCTCTCCAACGAAGCCTATCTGACCTTTGTTGCTCTAGACCCTAATGGCAAACCAAGATCAGTGCCGGAACTTGTACCGGAAACAGAGGCAGAAAAGAAAATGTATGAAGGTGCACTCCGTCGGAGGCAGTTGCGTCTTATCCTTGCCGGCAAAATGAAAACTGAGGAAGCAGGGGAATTGAAAGCGTTATTTTTTAAGGAATAAATACATTGGCTGAATAATAACCTAATTTTAATAATAAAATTTTATTTAAAAATACAATGGTATTAGATCGCAAGTCGCCCCCGGTAATACATGACGCAATAGAGTTTGATTTTAAATTACCACCAATCAATAACCGGCCGCTGGATAACGGAATTCCGCTGTGGTGGCTGGATGCAGGCGTGCAGGACCTGGTACAGATTGACTGGATATTCCCTGCCGGATTGTGGTTTGAGCAACGGCCATCGGTGGCACAGGCAACGGCAGGGTTGCTGAAGAACGGCACTTCAAAATATACAGCAGCTCAGATCAGTGAAGCTATGGAGTTTTATGGCGCACAACTGAAAACAACAGCGGGAAATGATTATGCCACAATTACATTATACGCGCTTACAAGGCACCTGCCGTCATTACTTCCCATGATTTATGAAATCATAACTGATGCCAGTTTCCCTGAAGAAGAAATTGCTATTCATAAACAGAATGCGATACAGAAACTGATGGTAAACCTGCGTCAGTGCGAGTTTGTAGCAAACCAAAAAATCGATGCTCTTTTATACGGAGAAACCCATCCTTACGGCCGGTATTCAAAGAAGGAAAATATAGAATCGGTGACACGCGATGAACTGGTAAAGTTTTATAAAGCTTCTTATAACCTTGCTGATGCAAAGATATTTATGGCTGGTAAAATAAGTGAGCAGGAAGTTAAATATGTAAATGATGTATTTGGCAAATTGTCTCTGCAAAAAACTATACGTGAGTCGCAAAGCTTTACAACACCGCAAATAACATCCCGCATTCATAAATTTGCAAACGACCCAAATGGTGTGCAGGGCGCTATACGTATAGGCCGGATGTTTCCCAATCGCCATCATCCCGATTATACACCCATGTTTGTGTTGAATACATTGTTTGGCGGATATTTCGGTTCGCGGCTTATGAGCAACATACGTGAAGACAAGGGCTATACCTATGGCATTTACAGTGGCATTACTCCTGAGATAAATGGGGGTTCATTGGTTATCCAAACTGAAACCGGCAGAGATGTTGTGGATGCGGCAATTAAGGAGATCTATCATGAAATGAACGTGCTTTGCAATGAAGTAGCTTCTGATGAAGAATTGCTGCTTGTGAAGAACTTCCTGCTCGGTAACCTTTTGGGTGACCTGGATGGTCCGTTCTCCATTCTTCAGCGCTGGCGCACGCTCATTCTTAATGGCTTTACTGAAGACTATTTTTATAACAACATAAACATTTATAAAACCATTACCGCAAAAGAACTACAGTTACTGGCTCAGAAATATTATGTGGCGGATAATTTTTATGAGGTAGTGGTTATATAGGATTCTATACTTAAACCTGTTTGCCGAAACAGAGTTATATATTTACTTGAAAATACTGATGGATGCAGAACCAGTATTCCAGATACCTGCTGACAATTGCCAAATTACTTGGTTTATTGTCGCTATGTCTTTGGTATATACCTGCAATTGGTCAGGCGTTTGTTTATGTAGATACCGATAGCCTGATACTCAGAGACAGGCCTGAAAATGCTTACCTGGTACTGGCAATTCTCCATACTCCATGCAAGCTGAAACTGGAAAAATATGAAGATGGGTATAAAAACAATGAAAAGATAAAAGCTAAGTTTTACGAGGTGGCTTTAAATTATTGGGATGAAAGAAAATATCATCATTATATAAGCGGTTGGGTAGAGAAAAGGTATGTTGTTACGGCCAGGAATGAAATTAATAGTCCGGTTGATGATACTGGTCTTAATTTGCATGCATCAATCGTGAAATTAATACCCAGTGCAGGGGACGATGCTCACAACCCAAACAAACTCAACTGGGCTGATTTTCCGGGACCAAAATATAAAGGAGGTGTAAATGCACCGCCACCATTTAAACGCATTTATCATAAAGGACCGAAAGGCGGTTGCTATTATTTAAGCGCCAAGGGGCTTAAGGTTTATGTTAACAAGAGTTTCTGTAAAGGGAAATGAAAATTTAATATCAGAGATGTTTTACTTTTGCTCTTATGAATCTTTCAGCTCCCGACCATATAGCCAATTATATTGCAGGCTCAATTCAGGCACCTATAAACGGCAGATATATTGAAAACATTAATCCAGCAACCGGTGAAGTATACAGCGCCACGCCTGATAGTGATATAAAAGATGTAGAAGAAGCTATAGGGGCTGCGAGATCTGCTTTCCCGATGTGGAGTACCACTCCGGTTGAGGAACGATTTAAGATACTTAACCGGATTGCACAGCTGATTGATGACAACCTTGATTCACTTGCCCTGGCTGAAACCAATGACAATGGTAAACCGTTATGGCTAAGCAAAAGGGTTGATATACCAAGGGCATCAAGCAACTTCAGGTTCTTTGCTACGGGTATTATGCACTTCAGTACTGAGAGTCATAATATGGAGGATAAGGCCATTAACTATACGCTGCGACAACCAATAGGTGTAGCAGGCTGCATATCTCCCTGGAATCTGCCTTTATATCTGTTTACCTGGAAGATTGCGCCGGCGCTGGCCGCGGGCAACTGCGTGGTGGCAAAACCCAGCGAGGTAACGCCTATGACTGCCTACCTGCTTAGCCTGATATGTATAGAAGCAGGCCTGCCCGATGGCGTCCTCAATATAGTGCATGGCACCGGGCCCGGTTGCGGATCAGCTATAGTAGCGCATCCTGAGATAAAAGCTATTTCTTTTACCGGCAGCACAAGAGCCGGCAGAGAGATTGCTGCCGTTGCAGCACCAATGTTCAAGAAGCTGTCGCTGGAGCTGGGTGGCAAGAACCCCAATATCATCTTTGCAGATTGCGACTGGGATAAGATGATGCGCACTACACTTCAGTCTTCATTCAGCAATCAGGGCCAGATTTGTTTATGTGGCAGCCGTATTCTTGTCGAGGAAAGCATCTATGAAAAGTTTAAACACGAATTTGCTGCAAGAGTTAAGAAGCTTACCATTGGCGACCCGCTGGATGACAACAGCAGGCAGGGAGCAGTGGTAAGCAGGATGCATTTTGATAAAGTGCTTAGTTGCATAGATCTGGCAAAGGAAGAGGGCGGGATAATTCTGGCTGGAGGCAATTCGGTTATAATAGATGGAAGATGTGCCAATGGATTGTTTATAGAACCAACAGTAATAGAAGGCCTGGGCCCGCACTGCCGCACCAATATGGAAGAAATATTCGGGCCGGTTGTTACCCTGCAGTCATTTAAAAATGAAGATGAAGCATTGCAGCTTGCAAATACCAGCGATTACGGCCTCAGCGCCACCATATGGACACAGGATGTGAGCCGGGCCAACCGTATTGCTGCCCAGGTTAAAAGTGGGATCATCTGGATTAACTGCTGGCTGCTGCGCGATCTGCGGACTCCTTTTGGTGGTTTTAAAAACAGCGGTATAGGACGCGAAGGGGGATGGGATGCGTTGCGGTTTTTTACAGAACCTAAGAATATATGTATTGAGTTGTAGACTCATCACATTTTGTGACGAGTTGAATTATCATTGAAAAAATTGAATCAATGGAACTTCTGCAAATCCAGCAAAAGATATATGAAATAAGAGGCCAGAAAATTATGCTGGACTTTGATCTGGCTGAACTATATGAAGTTCAGACAAAACGGTTAAACGAACAAGTTAAACGAAACATTACTCGTTTCCCATATGATTTTATGTTCCAACTAACACAACAAGAATGGAACCTTATCCGGTCGCAAAATGCGACCGCATCGGATGGAGATAAAATTATTCAGTCGCAAAATGCGACCGCATCTCAAATGAAACGCAATGTTTCAGCACTACCCTATGCCTTTACTGAACAAGGCGTAGCAATGCTCAGTGGCATATTGAAAAGCGAAATAGCTATAAATGTAAATATAGCTATAATGCGGGCGTTTGTATTTATGAGGCAGTATGCAATAAGTCATAAAGATCTTACTGAGAAACTGAACGAACTGGAAATTAAGTATGATAAACAGTTCGGAGACGTATACCAGGCGCTGAATTTTTTGATAAAAAAGGATAAATTGCAATCAGATCAGGAAAACAGGAAACGGATTGGTTTTAAACGGGAAGATGGTAATGAATAACTTATTTTAAGGATTAATATTGAAACAATGTCTGCTCAAACTCTGGATGTGTCAGTAATCGGGTACAGTAAAGATTATGCTCAGGATCTGCTCCGATTGCTTTTATTACTGCAAAGAGATTATTTCTCTGAAAACGCCTCTGAACAAATAAAGGAACTGAGGGCTGAAAAGGATATAGAAGGTGCATACAAAACTTATGTCAGGTATATAGCAAGCAGGCATGATGATACCTGGAAAGTATTGCTGGCTGTAGCATCGGGTGAAATCATCGGTTTTATAATTGGGAGTATATTGGTTGAGCCAGACCTGGTAAATGGTATAGTTGGCAGAATTGAGGATTGGTATGTAGAGCAGGAATATCGGGGATCAGGGATAGGGCTTGAGCTATATGATGAACTGGAAGACTGGTTTATTGAGAAAGAATGTGATCAGGTGGTATCGGATACATGGGCGGGTAATGAACTGAGTATTAAGGCCCATAAACAGTCGGGGTTCTTTATATCGGGGATATCATTCAGTAAAAAGCTATAAAAAGGGAAGCCCCGGAATCCGGGGCTTATAGGTAGTTGCACATGAGGAGGGTAATAGGTAGGGATAGGGGCTGGGTTTATAGCACTCAAAATAATAATTACAGGGTCCGGTTAATGATAGAGTAATAGTTTGTGGGTTTATGGTTTTCAGCAATTTTTCATTGCCTTCTAACTATATAGGCGTATAAAAAAGGAAAAAGGTTAGGAATATTTTGAAATATATTTTATCGTAAATTGTTAAGCGCAACTATCGGCTTTCTCGTTATGCTTACATTTGATTAAATTATCAGGGTTAAATCAGTTATGCTCGTAAAATTATTTGGCAGTGCGGTATATGGAGTAGATGCAATTACCATAACAATAGAGGTAGATACGCCAGGCGGGCCATTGGGGTATTTTATAGTGGGATTGCCTGATAATGCGGTGAAAGAAAGCACAGACAGGGTACTTTCGGCAATGCTGAATACGGGGTTTGAAAGACCGCGTGCCAAAATGGTAGTGAACATGGCCCCTGCTGATATCAAAAAGGCCGGCGCTGCTTACGATCTGCCGATAGCTATCGGGTTTCTTGCTGCGACCAACCAATTACCTGCAGAGCAACTTCATGAATATGTGATGATGGGCGAGTTGTCGCTTGATGGATCTATACGGCCCATTAAGGGCGCATTGCCGATAGCCATACAGTCGAGGGCAGAGAAATTCAAGGGACTTATAGTGCCTAAGGAAAACGCACGTGAGGCCGCGCTGGTTAACAACCTGGATGTATATGGAGTGGAGCATATAAAAGAGGTAGTTGATTTTTTTAATGGTGTGGGTGATCTTAAGCCACTTAAGGTGAATACCCGTGAGGAGTTTTTTGATTCGCAAAGCCATTTTGAGATAGATTTTAATGATGTAAAAGGCCAGGAAAATGTAAAGCGGGCGCTCGAGATAGCAGCTGCAGGAGGCCATAATGCAATACTGATAGGCCCGCCGGGTGCGGGTAAGACCATGCTGGCAAAGAGGCTCCCTACCATATTGCCACCCCTGACCCTGCACGAGGCACTTGAAACCACCAAGATACACTCTGTGGCGGGCAAACTTCCCGGCAATACATCGCTGGTATCGCAGCGGCCCTTCCGGAGTCCGCACCATACGGTTAGTGATGCAGCCCTCGTTGGTGGAGGAGGGATACCCCAGCCGGGCGAAATTTCGCTGGCACATAATGGGGTTTTGTTCCTCGATGAGTTGCCGGAGTTTAAGCGCACTGTACTTGAGGTGATGCGGCAGCCTATGGAGGAACGGCGGGTAACCATAAGCCGTGCGAAAGTGAGTATGGATTTCCCGGCCAGCTTTATGCTGATAGCCTCTATGAACCCCTGCCCCTGCGGCTACTTTAACCACCCCGAAAAAGAATGTACCTGCAGCGCTGTGATGGTGCAGCGCTATTTGAACAAGATAAGCGGCCCGCTGCTGGATCGGATAGACCTGCATGTGGAGGTAACGCCTGTGCCTTTTACCGAATTGAGCTCGGAGCGGATGAGCGAGGGCAGCGATGCCGTGAGGGCCAGGGTGATCATTGCAAGGGAGATACAGGCGAAACGGTTTGAAATGCATGAGGGAATATATTGTAATGCACAAATGGGCAGTAAGCTGCTGAAAGAAGTATGTGTGATAAGTAATGTGGGCGCTAACCTGCTGAAGACCGCCATGGACCGGCTGAACCTCAGCGCACGGGCTTATGATCGGATACTTAAGGTAAGCCGCACTATTGCCGACCTGGCAGGGAGTGAGGATATAAGGCCGGAGCATCTGGCGGAAGCGATACAATACAGGAGTCTGGACAGAGAAGGGTGGGGAGGATAGGTTCGAAACGCTTAATATTATTAGCACGAAGCCAGTCGGTTCCCCCAGGCAACAATTATTTTTAATGGTTTTATTTTACAAACCAAGTACCTTTAGAATAGTGAATCGATTATAAAACATCTACGACAAATGAAAATCGAAAGTATCAAGCTGAAAAATTTCAAATCGTTTCAAAATCTAGAATTAAATAACATATCCGATTTGGCAATTTTTGTTGGAGCTAATGGTTCAGGAAAGACAACGCTTTTTGATGTTTTCGGGTTCTTAAGTGACTCTTTGAAAAATAACATTAAGCAGGCATTTGCAAAGCGTGGTGGTTTTAGGGAAGTAATCAGCAGAGGACAAACTGGATTAATTGAATTTGAACTGCAATTCAGGCTGAACATTGCTGGAAAGAATCGCTTGATTACTTATCGGCTTGAAATAGGTGAAGAAAAAGGGAAACCTTTTATTGAACGCGAATTATTGAGATACAAAAGAGGCGCCTACGGATCCCCATATCATTTTTTAAATTTCTCAAAAGGGAGTGGATATGCTATTAACAATGAAGAGGATTTTGATAAAAAGGATGAAGAGTTAACCAGAGAAGAGCAAACATTAGGGTCTCCTGATATTTTAGCAATCAAAGGTTTGGGCCAATTTGCAAGATTTAAGGCTGCGAATGCTTTCCGGAATTTCATAGAAAACTGGCATGTTTCTGATTTCCACATTACTGATGCAAGAGGGAGCAAGGAAGCGGGATATGAAGAACACCTTTCGACTACTGGTGAAAACCTGCCACTCGTTGCTCAACACATGTATGAAAACGACAGGTCAAATTTTGAAAAGGTACTAGACAAGATGAAGAAACGCGTACCTGGTATTAATTCCATAACAGCTGAGTCGACCGTGGATGGAAGAATAGTTTTAAGATTTCAGGATGGATCGTTTAAAGACCCTTTTATAGCGAATTATGTTTCAGATGGGACAATAAAAATGTTCGCTTATCTACTCTTATTGAATGACCCTTCCCCCCATCCGCTACTCTGCATCGAAGAGCCTGAAAACCAACTTTATCCAAGCCTACTGGAGGAACTTCTGGAAGAATTCAGGCTTTATTCTAAAAGAGGCGGGCAGGTATTCATTTCATCCCATTCACCTGACTTATTAAATTCGGCAAAACCTGAAGAGGTATACTGGTTGGTTAAAATGAACGGTTACACAAAAATTGATCGGGTTTCTGATCATCTGGAATTAACAACCCTATATGAAGAAGGTGAGAAACTTGGCTACTTGTGGAAGGAAAATTATTTTAAAGGTAGTAACCCCAAATAATCATGAACGAAACTGTGCTCGAAATTTTAACAGAGGAAACTTCAATGGCTTATTTTCTAGAGGGATTACTTCCAAGGATTTTACCAGGTGATTACTGCTTAGGAGTCAATTGTTTTGTTCGCCCGCATGAAGGTAAGTCTCATTTAAAAAAATCACTCCCCAAAAAAATTGGAGCTTACAGCAGATTCCCTTACCCTGTAAAGCTAATAATAGTTCATGATCAGGATTCAGGCGATTGCCTGTTATTGAAAAATCAGCTGGTAAACTTATGTGAATTTAATAGTAATATCCAATTCAAAGTGCGGATAGTTTGCAGGGAGCTTGAAAACTGGTATTTTGGTGATATTCAGGCAATACGGAAGGTTTACCCTGAAATAAACTCACGAAAATTAGCAGGCAAAACAAAAGCTGACAAGATAGATTCATTTCATGGGGCTTATGAATTAGAACGGATGACTAAATCATTTTCAAAAACATACGCCGCGAGAGAAATTGCTCAGATCATCAGCATTGATAGCAACCATTCGCCTAGCTATAACCAATTTTTAAAGGGGTTGCGGCAATTGATACAATAACGCCCTTATATATTCACAATAATTACATTGCTTATTGTCGAATCCCTAATGATTCTTATAAAATAAATGACCTTGAGAGGCGTGGGGATATAAGGCTAGAGCACTTGGCATAAGAGATAAAGTACAGGAGTTTGGATAGACAGGGGTGGGGTGGGTAAAAGGAGGGTGAATGCGGGAAGCGATTGAGTTGGAAATTAGTATTGAGAACAGATTTTGTTGATAAATAGACAATTATCTCGATAAAATGGCTAGTTAGTGGTACAGCCTAGGTACAATATTTCATTCTTTTTGTGCGATTTCCAGGTTATTAGCGTTCTAAATACAGGCGACAAAAAACAGGCTTTAAGCAGGATTTATAAAATAGCCACCCAATTGCTTATTATTCCTGAAAAAAGGAAATAAAAATTGTTTCATTTCGAGACATTTTGCATTTTTTTGAAATCAAATTTGCGCATTAAATTTTTACTTTTTAGCTTTTTAAGCCCTATGCAAAAACTAAGAGTCGACAATTTTTCCATTTCTATTGATGGATTTGGCGCCGGCACAGGCCAGAGTTTAGAAAATCCATTGGGTAAAAATGGAATGGATCTCCATCAATGGTTTTTTCCAACAGTTGCTTTTCAGCAAATGAAAGGTGGCAAGCAGGGGGAAACGGGCATAGATAACGACTTTGCCTTAAAAGGTTTAGAAAGGGCAGGAGCCTGCATCATGGGCAGGAATATGTTTGGCCCGGTAAGAGGCAAATGGCCCGATGACAAATGGAAAGGATGGTGGGCCGAAAATCCCCCCTACCATTGCCCGGTCTTTGTTTTGACGAACCATGCACGGGAATCAATTACTATGGAAGGAGGAACAAGTTTTCATTTCGAAACTGAAGGAATCCATGCAGCTCTTCAACGGGCAAAGGAAGCTGCCAGTGGTATGGATATCCGGTTATGTGGAGGTGTGCGTACTATCCGGCAATATTTAAAAGAGGGTCTGATTGATCAAATGCACATCGCTATTTCTTCTGTTTTACTCGGAACAGGTGAGCACCTTTTTGAAGGCATAGATATGGTCGGCCTGGGTTATAAATGCATACATAGCGCTCCTTCAGCCAGGGTATTGCATGTCATCATCACAAAAGGCAATTAGACTAATATGGCAGATATTAAGAATGTAATAGAATTCACTGGCACATAATGATTCTTGGTAATTTTAACCAATATATGCTCATGCAGTCAATATTACAGACGATTGTATTTTTTTTAGTCCTTCTTGCCTCAAAGCGCATCAAAACTCATTAGGCTTTTTCGTTTTATGCCATCCCGTTGCAGCAATCGCTGGCTTGCCGGCTTAAACAAATGTGCTGGCAGGTAGGCGTAAGTTGTCTGTATTACGATTAAAATTGTATAAAATGTTCTATGTTTGCAAAAACAAGCTTTATGAATCGTAAAATACTTTCTATCCTGAGTCTTTCAATGGCGCTGTATTTGCCTGCTAAGTCTCAGATTATTACTACTTACGCGGGAGACGGGACTAATGGTTACTCCGGCGATGGCTTCGCTGCTACAAGTGCGCAGGTTTTTTTCCAGTTCGACCTCCAGGTTGAATACGATGGTTCTGCTGTTGCAGCTGATGCTTCGGGAAACATCATTTTTTCTGATCAGGTAAATAACGTGATACGCAAGGTAAACGCAACAACAGGCATAATTACCACCATTGTTGGCGACGCCTATACAAACGGCACTCCCGTCAATGGCGCCAGTTTCGGCTTTGGTGGTAGCGGCCGGTACACCGGAGATGGATTACAGGCTACCGCGGCAAGCCTAAATAATCCTGCTGGTATCGCTTTCAACGCAGCCGGCGACCTGTATATATGCGACTATAACAACAGTGTAATCCGTAAAGTAAATCATTCCACCAATATCATTACCACTGTTGCGGGTGTCAATGGTAATTTAACCTCATCCGGAGATGGAGGGCCAGCTACGGCCGCTGGAATTGGCGCACCAATCGGCATCACTTTTGATGCTGCCGGCAATTACTACATTGCCGACGCCGATAACAAGGTGGTACGGAAAGTTACCACATCGGGAGTTATCAGCACTGTAGCAGGCGGTGGATCAAGTACTGCCGACGGTGCAGCAGCTACAGCCGAACATCTGGATCTGCCTTATGCACTCATTGTAGATGCTTCCGGCAACATATATATATCAGAAGCAGGCAATACATCTAACCGGATAAGAAAGGTAAATTCATCAGGTGTCATTTCAACCTTTGCAGGTAATGGCACATCCGGCACACCCACCAGCGGAGTTGTGGCTACCAGTACAAGTATTTCTCGGCCGAGGGGTATGACAAAGGATGCACTTGGGAATTTTTATATTGCGTCTGATTGCTATATTTGCAAGATTAACACATCCAACATAATTACCTTCATATCTGGCACCAGCACTTGTGGCTATAGTGGCGACTTCGGTATGGCAAATGTTGCTGAGCTCAATTTTCCGGATAATATCGGTTTCAACAGCCACGGCGACCTCTTTATTATTGATGACAACAATTTTCGTGTTCGTGAAATTGGTATTGGCGCGCTAAACATTAATGAAATTGCAGCCGGAAGCAACATCCAGGTTACTCCTAACCCCGGAAATGGTAAATGCTACCTTAATATTCCTGCATCATCCTCCCAAAACTCAAAGGTGGTGGTCACAAATGTAATCGGACAGGTGGTGAAAGAATTGCAGGTTGAAACCAACAGCCCGACTGAAGTAACACTTAATGTTCCAGCCGGTATTTATTTGGTAACCGCATTTACCACCGAAGGGAGTTACAACACAAAAATAGTAGTGCAATAGCTCAGTGAATTTTCAATATTGGAAAGCAGTTCTGGAAGATGTCTTTGCCCCGGTGTAGTCTACTTTTCTCAGGGTGTTGTTGTTCAGCATATCGAAGTAAGATATTATAGATGAAACTATTTTTTGTATAAGTAATAAATGTATTTAAGATGGCCTACTATTTCCATCTTAGATATATTTCTTAGCTGTTATGCGCTAAGGCTCGCCTGGGCAATCTTACAGATTGCCTGCACAAATTGTTTATTATTTATCTTATTCATGATCCGCAAAAAGCTTCACAATTTGTGAGGCTTATTTGTTTAAAGTCCTGCACCCGGCTGAGGCTGCAGATTCGAATCCACTGGTCTATATCAATAATGTAAAATGCAATACACTAAATTCAACCGCTTGGCTTATGGGCCAATGCCATTACGGGCAATTCAAAAAACAAACGTTAATATGACTAAAATCAGGGATTTTAAGCATTCCCCTTCTTCATTTTTGCTCTTCCCATCTTATCTTTGCGCCGTAAATATTAATTTTTAACCGAAAAATATAAATAAATGAAAATAACCGTAGTAGGTGCAGGCGCAGTAGGCGCTACCTGTGCCGACAATATTGCCCGCAGAGAACTGGCTGAAGAACTGGTATTGGTGGATATCAAAGAAGGTTTTGCCGAAGGTAAAGCGCTCGATATTATGCAAACTTCAGCTCTTTGTGGTTTCGATACAAAGGTGAATGGCGTTACCGGTGATTATTCAAAAACAGCCGGCTCTGATGTATGTGTGGTTACCTCTGGTATTCCCCGCAAGCCCGGTATGACCCGTGAGGAACTGATAGGCACCAATGCCCGTATTGTAGAAGATGTTTGCAAAAACCTGCTGAAATACTCTCCCGATACTATTATTGTTATCGTTTCCAACCCAATGGATACAATGACCTACCTGGCATTAAAAGCAACCGGTCTGCCAAAAAACAGGATCATTGGTATGGGCGGAATACTGGACAGTTCCCGTTTCAAAACTTATCTGCAAAAAGAACTCAATTGCTCGCAGAATGACCTGCAGGCGGTAGTGATAGGAGGACATGGCGATACGACTATGATACCACTTACCCGCCTTGCTTCATTGAACGGAACGCTGGTCTCAAACCTGCTCAGCGCAGAAAAACTGAAACAGGTTTCAGCCGATACAATGGTAGGCGGCGCTACACTCACCAAGTTGCTCGGCACATCAGCATGGTATGCTCCCGGAGCCGCAGTAGCTGCTTTGGTTGAATCTATTGTACGCAATGAGCGCAAAGTTTACCCTTGCTGTGTTTCCCTGGAGGGCGAATATGGCCAATCGGATATCTGCCTGGGCGTACCGGTTATCATTGGTAAAAATGGCTGCGAAGGCATCCTCGATTACCACCTGAATGCCGAAGAGCAGGAAGCCTTCAACAAGTCGGCCGATGCAGTGCGCAGTATGAATAAAGTACTGGATACACTGGTTACTGTTTAGTTTTTATTTTCTCCATAAATTAAGAATGCCCTGCGTCAGCGGGGCATTTTTGCTTTAATGGATAAATGCCACCGGACTTTTTTTTTTGATACTTACATAAAATGGTTCGCTGGTAATCCCTAAGGGATTATATGTTTATAGCAGTCCATTAGCAGGTCTCATCGTTGCTGAAAGCATCGCATGTATTTACTATAAAATAAGCAATCATAAAAATCAATTGATATTCACATTAATAAACTCCAAACTGATGCTAGATTATGGGTCCGGTATTCTGACCAATCCAAGGTTATACTTTCACACTATATTGATCCCGTATTTCCCCAACAGCCCTGCCAGTCCTTGTTCCGAAAAACTGGCTTTCTTCAGCTTATTAAGCTCGGGGTCTATATTGTAATTATATGCGGTTACAAAGTTGACACCCGAAAGATCGGTTTCGTTGAAAAAAGCTGCCGATAAATCGCACTGATCGAATACAGAGCCGGCAATATTCGCTTGTATAAAATTAACCTCCTTCAATGAAGACTTTACAAACTTCGTCTGCACCATTTTCCTGCCCATAAAAGTAGAATAATCAAGTATGCAGGCTTCAAAAAACACACTGAATAAAAGATCCTTGCATTCATTGAATTTCACTCCCAGTATCTTACAACCAATAAACCGTGCATTAAGCAGGGTACATTGCGGAATCTTCATTCCCGATAAATTGCAACCTTGAAAAGTGCAGTCTATAAATTTATTGCCGGAAAAATTGCTGTTCGAAAAGTCACATTTCTCAAAAATACATTCCAGAAATTCCTGGCCTTTTACTGCTTTACCTGCCCATGAAGTTTTTTCAAAAGTCTTGCTTTCAGTAGTGGTTTGGTCCATATGAACAAATAGTGGTTGAGAAAATCAGGATGTAAGTCAGCACTAAAACTCCTTTCTATGAGAAATATTCAGCAATAAAAGTATAAATAGTCTGCATTAAAACAAAAAGGGCAAGCACACGCCTGCCCTCTCAAAAAATAGTTCTGCTGATAGTTAAACAGCCTGGTCTGCTGTATCATTTGGCCTTTTCATTATTGCAAATACTTCCACCACAAAACCCAGCAATACTACTATCGGGGCAAGTGTGATGCGACGGAAACTATAGATCTCGTCATAATGAAATTCGTGCGGATTAGGGCTCTTTCCACCCGACATCAGCAAAAATCCAATAAATATCAGCGCTACGCCTGCTATCATCCACATATAGTTCTCCTTGTCGAACAAAAATGCCTGGCTGCTTTCAGACGCTGGCTTTTTTTCGGGTGCTTTAGTATAGGGCACAAATGGCTTTGGAGCCGGCGTAGTTGTAGTTTGGTTTGGTCTTACTGGTGTTGACATAACGCAATATTAATCAAAATTTTTAAACCGGGAATCTGTTTGCTGGTGATTTGTGGTTAAATAAGGTTAAAACGCATAACTATTGATCTCATAATTACTTTCGACTAACGACTAACGACTCAATACAAATCATCTACATGCATTTTCAGATACTTGACTACTGAACGGTGAGTACTGATTACCGAAATAATAATACCCAAAATAATCATAGCGAATACAAGCATTGTAACTAGGCTGGTATCATTGAGCAGGGCCAGCACCGGAAGCTGAGCTTTGGCAAACGACATAACCACCCAAAGAAATATTACCGCTATTACACCGCTTATCAGCCCGTTTATTATTGCCCTTATATCAAATGGCCGGGTAATAAACCAGCGGGTAGCGCCCACCATCTGCATGGTTTTGATAATAAACCGGTTGCTGAACATAGCCAGTTTCACTGTATTATCAATCAGGAAAATTACCACTATCAGCAGTAAAACGGAGATACTTCCCAGAATAATACCGATTCTGCGCAGATTGCTGTTCATATGGTCTACTATCACATTGGGCCAGGTTACATCGCGCACCACATTGCTCTGCAGAAGGAAGGTTTTTACTTTTTCAAGACTGTCCTTGTTCACATATTCCTCATTCAGCTTCAGGGCAATGGAAGTAAATAAAGGATTATACCCCAGGAAATCTACTATATTGGCGCCTTCCACCTCATTTTCCATCGCTATGGCTTCTTCTTTCGAAATTATTTTAGCGCTTCTCACAAAAGCCTGATGCTCCAATATAGATTGCAATTTTGCAACACTTTCATCACTTACATTATCATGAAAATCAACATTAATTTCCAGGTCTTCCTTAAAGGCCCGCGACAAAGACCGGCCATTGATCAGCAGCCATCCCAGCACACCCAGCAGGAAAAGTACCAGGGCCACACCCATGATAGCATTGAAATAAGTTGGTTTCGATTTTTTTCCTGCCGGCATTACTGATTATGAAACTCCTTTTATAGTTCAAAAATATAAAAAACATCGGCAAAAACCGGTTTTATAAATAATTGATCCGGATTTTTAACAATACGCATTCACTGACAATCTGGTATCCTTAATATTAGTATAGGCTTTGATACAGTAAATACTTAAAAAACAACAGATTCTACCCTTAAATCTGCTTCAGAATTTATTTTTTCTTTGCTGAATGAGTAGCTGTTTTTTTCTCAGGAGGTGGAGGCATCAATGTGGTATACGCTATAGTAGTATCACCAGCCGGAGGGTCGAGGCTGATATTAAGAGGCGTCAGGCCCTTTTTTATTTCCACTCCGGTCACCATTATGTATTTAGCCTCGGGATAAACATACTTTACAGAATACACTCCAGGTAATACTGCATTTGTTTCGTAATGCCCTGTTGCATCCGTAAAACCAGATCCTGCAATCGAGGAATCCTTGCCGTAAATAAATGCATGAACATCATCTATGGCATGCCTGTGCCCGTCGCGGATAAAACCATCAACTCCTGGACCTTTGATCTTTTTTTCCTTTGCTCCGGAATGTGTCGAAGCCCCTTTAGGAGCAATAGTATTTTTCTGTTTTGCGGTATTATTCTGTGCAAAGATAGTACCGGTTGCAAACAGGCAAATTGCCAATGCGGTCAATTGTTTCATAAAAGCGGATTGTGTTTTTGGAGTTTAAATGTAAGCATTATTCTAAAAATTCAATAACAGCAGGTTTATTATCAGAAAACCATCCCGCTCCTTAACTTTGATTAACATAACCTGTATACTCAGATTCAATTTTCTTCGTTCAACTATTTACTTTTGAAGATTATATCTAAACACTGATTCATTGGCTTCACTGAAAAAACTGGCCGGGCAAACAATTTGGTACGGGATGAGCAATATAGCCGCGAAACTGCTCAACCAGTTAATGACGCCGCTTATTACCTATATGCTGAGGCGGCCAAAACAAATGGTTGATTATGGCAATTTCAGTATGATCATGGCTTGTGTGTCTATGGTAAACGTATTGTTTACTTATGGTATGGAAACTGCTTATTTCCGTTTTTCATCCACTGGATCAGATCAGAAAAAGCTTTTTCAGACTGCGTTTACCTCCCTGCTTGTATCTACATTTATATTAAGTGCGATCCTTATTTTCTTCCGGGTACCCATCAGTAATTTTTTGGAACTCGGCACACATTCAGAGTATATTACCTGGTGTGTTTTTATTATTGCTATCGATACAATGGCAGCTATTCCGTTTGCCCGGTTGCGGCAGGAGGAAAGGCCCCGGAAATATGCTTTTACCCGTGTTGCAGGTATTTTTGTGAATATTTTTTTTACTTCCTTTTTCATAGTTTACAGCCCGGCCGAAACTGCCCGGCATCCCGATACCGCTTATGCTATCTGGTATCACGGTAATACCAATGTGGGTTTCCTGCTACTCGCCAACCTGGCACAATCATTCGTTACCTTCATGCTTCTGTTCAAAGAATGGATAGTCTTCCGGTTCCGGTTCGATGCAGCCCTATGGAAGAAATTGTTTATATACAGTGCACCTATGGTAATAATAGGGCTTGGAGGCATGGTGAATGAAACCATGGACCGGCTTATGCTTCCCAAACTATTGCCGGGCTCGCAGGATGCGGGTAAAACTGCTGTTGCTATTTATGCGGCCAATTATAAAATAGCTATTTTTATAACCTTGTTTATAACAGCATTCAGGATGTCGGCCGAACCATTTTTCTTTAGCCAGGCAGCTGATAAAAATGCGCCTAAAACCTATGCGCGGGTAATGAAGTGGTTTGTAATTGTTTTATGCAATGCTTTCCTGTTCACCGCTCTGTTTATAGATTTATGGAAGCACTACATACCGGCAGAATACCGGCAGAATGGTGGTGTTGGAGTTGTACCCATTCTGCTGGCAGCAAATGTAGCTCTTGGTATATACTATAATCTGTCTGTATGGTACAAGATCACCAACAAAATGTATATGGGTATGATCATTACCCTTACAGGTGCGGTCATTACTTTGTTACTTAATTTTGCCTTTATTCCCCGGTTTGGTATGTATGCCTGTGCCTGGGCTACCCTGGCAGCCTATGGCAGCATGATGGTTATTTCTTATTTTCTCGGCCAGCGCTATTTCCCGGTGCCTTATAATACCCGGAAACTACTTGCCTATATTACCGTTATGCTGGTGCTCTTTTTCTCCGAGAAACTGGTTATGGCCATCACGGGTATCGTTGCGATACGGCTAATATCTGCAAGTGTCTTTATGTCCTTGTTCCTCCTCCTGGTCATCAATGCCGAAAAGAAGGAACTGAGGAATATGCCGGTGGTGGGTAAATGGATTAAATAACTTGTGGGAATGATTCCGGACACTAAAATAACTTGATCTCGACAACTTAGCCAGTTAGTTGATATTCATATTTATTGGCATGATGGTAATCCTGAAGGGACTATATGTTTATAGTATTATATCAGATTGATTTACCGATGCCGAAGGTATCGTATGTATGGAGGGTCAATTAATCTATCCCCACAATCAATTTACCCTGCTCCTGATTTACGTTAAAATAATTTTATACCGGGCCATGCTGATCCATCATTTATACCTACCGCAATAGTTTAGAAATTATAGGCTATTCCTACCTGATTGTGTTTGCTGTATATTGTATAGCGGTAACCAATATGCGGTTTGTGAGAAAGCCTGTGAACAGCAAATAATACACCGCTGATACAAAAGGTAATACTGCCATCCAATATCAATACAATTCCACCCCAACCCAAGCCTTCTGAATCTCCGTTAACCGGGCTTGCCTGAGCAGATGCCACCATGGCTGAGCCAATCAACACCAGGGAAGCACCAGCAATCATTCCGTAGGTGCCGCGGGTACGCATTCTGTATTTATTATTGTCTGTGGTATGTGGCAACAAAGACAAATCCGGTGTTGCAAAATATTTTGTTGAAGTGGAAGCCAGGGCATATACCTGCGCTCGGGCAGGCGTAATCGAGATTATATAAACTATAAATAAAAGAACCAGATGACGCATAAGCAGATGAATTAAATTCTATATCAGTTTAAGAAACAAATATTATGCCATAATTTACATATCGCTTCAGGCTATATTTATTTACAATTCTTTCAGAATAAAAAACCCCGCATCTGCAGGGCTTTTGGTGTTCTGATTTATTTTTAAAATTACTTGATTTCCGGATGTGGCGGAGGAACAGTTCCGGTACCTTGTTCGGTCTCGTTTGCTCCCCTGTAGCTCACAATATTCTCGTCTCCCACATCGCCATATTTAAAAATAAAGCGGTCGCGGCCTATCTGGTGCTTATCGCTCATGTACTGTATTACCGCATCTACATTTTCCCATGCATGCTGCTCCTTGGCTTTGCTGCCGGCACCACCGCCTATTATTACTACTTTACAGGTTGTATATAGCTGCATATCCGAGGCCAGTAATGCAAGTTGTGCCTGCATTCCGGTGCTTATATGCGTAACCTCGGTAAACAGCAACTGATTCGATTTTATTTTACCACATGCATTTTTAAGCGTTTGTCCCTTCGATGAATCATACACAAGGTCTCTGCATGCTTCGGGGCAGGGGCATTTACCTACCCCATCTGCATCCACAGGCTGGCATTCGGTAGGGGTAATAAGCTGGTGGTCTTTAAAGTCCGGTACACCGTCGCCATCAGTATCCAGCGGGCACCCATGCGAATCCACGGCCACCCCTTTGGGTGTATGCGGGCATTTATCAAACTGGTCTGTAATGCCATCACCATCCTCATCTGGCAACACCGGGTTGGGCAATATCATATGGCGTGGATAAGAAAGCTCGCTCATGGCATGGTCCAGCGGGTTAATCCAGTAGAGCGGCTCTACAGATTTCTTTTTGGTGCTGAGATTGTAGTTCAGCGTTACAGAGAAATAATTGACCGCATCTGAGGTGCGTCCCACCGAAGCCTGGTCGCCCAGTGTTTTTCCATATCTCGACCCGTCAAGATAACCGTCGGCAGGGAACGTATAGCGCTCTTCCAGCTGTATATTTACTTTTTTATTGAACTTGTACTGTACCCCAGCGCCAACACTTGGCGCGAAATCAAGGGTTTTATGGTCCAGAAATTGTGCACCACCGCCATTATCAGCAGGTGTTTCATACGACTTATCCATACCACTCTGCAATTCCTTGCGTATTTTATTAGCCTTAGCGCTGGCATCGGGTACTATTGTCCCGAATTGATATGGTGTGTAACTGCCATCTAGCGAGTTCATGCGGGTTTTGTAGGCAAGGCCGCCAAGTCCTGCAAAACCAAAAAAGGACATAGAATTCCGTGCATGGTGAAAATTGATATTGTAAGCATTAAACATCAGGTCCAGGCTCACTTCCGATGACTCCATTCGGCTGGCCCTGTAAACGGGTGTGGCCGGATTGGCTGCAGTAGCATAATAAATAGGCACATACCCGAATGTAGTATAGGGCGCATCAAATCCGGTAGTTGGTTGCCGGTCCAGGTTTTTTGCTACGCCGTAAATATATTGAGCCCTCAGAGAGAAAATATAACCCAGCGATTTTCTTACATTTAAATTGAATCCACCCCCGCCTTTCTGCCACAGCATAAGCGTAGGTATATTGCCAATAACATTATACAGGCCAAGGCCAAAACCCACTTCCCACTGGTTGCGCGGTTTAGGAGGGAAAATTTCCTGGTGGTCCATGTATTTCTTGAATTGTTTGGCCCTGAATTTGGGGTAATAGGACGAATCCATTACATCATAATTTTTTCCCCTGTAGGTCATGTCCCGGTTTGACCATTGCATAGAAGAACTCGGTGGGGGTATTTTGGTAGTATCAGGATTAGGCTGGCTTTCCTGTGCAAACAGCGATTGTGCCATAAGTACAATAAATCCCGCAATTAATATAAAACGTTTTTCGAACATGATAATTGTATTAGTATCTGATATTGTGCAAAATGTTATTTAACATAGAAAGTTATTTTCTATCCTGTATACCTCAACAAAGTTAAACAGGAGCCACCCAAAAAACAAACCGGCAAATAAATAAAACCCTTATTTTACCATTTTATTGTACTTCAAAGATAAGGCCATAAAAAAAATTGGTGGATTAAAAATCTTATTTCGACTTTTACATCTAATATGCACCGTTTTCTGGAATGGAACTTGTACAAAAAGTAATAGGGGCTGAATTATCGCTGTTTGAGAAAAAGTTTACGGAAAGCGTAAAAAGCACCAATGTCCTGCTCGACCGGATAATGAGGTTCATTATCAGGCGCAAAGGCAAGCAAATGCGGCCCATGTTCGTATTCCTCTCGGCCAAAATAGCCGGTGGTATCAATGATGTTTCCTACAGGGCTGCTTCTTTGATCGAACTGCTCCATACTGCCACTCTCGTCCATGATGATGTAGTGGATAATTCCATGAAGCGGCGCGATTTTTTCTCTATAAATGCATTATGGAAAAATAAAATTGCCGTACTTGTCGGCGATTATCTGCTCTCAAAAGGGTTGCTCCTCTCAATAGATAACGGCGATTATAAGATCCTTCAGATCACATCACGTGCAGTAAAAGAGATGAGCGAAGGCGAACTGCTGCAGATGGAGAAGGCCCGCAAACTGGATATTGATGAAAGCGTAT
The DNA here is from genome assembly GCA_903835005.1 of uncultured Bacteroidota bacterium. Classification (GTDB taxonomy): domain Bacteria; phylum Bacteroidota; class Bacteroidia; order Chitinophagales; family Chitinophagaceae; genus Nemorincola. Next base: position 70,373 of record CAILLK010000149.1, read on the forward strand.
ATTTCGAAATTATAAGGGCAAAAACAGCATCCCTTTTATCATCAGCTTGTGCGGCAGGCGCTTATTCTGCCACGGCCGATGATGTGGTTACAGAGCGTTTTCGATTGTTTGGTGAAAATGTGGGTATCGCCTTCCAGATCAAAGACGATCTGTTCGATTACGGCCAGGACAATATCGGCAAACCAACAGGTATTGATATTAAGGAGAAGAAAATGACCCTCCCACTGATCTATGCGCTGAACAATGCCTCCAAAGCCGATAAACGAAGGATCATTTACATAGTAAAAAACAACAGCACCGACAGGGCCAAGGTAAATGAAGTGATCAGCTTTGTTCAGCAATCAGGAGGCATAAATTATGCACAGGAAAAAATGAAACAATACAAGGAAGAAGCCCTGCGCATACTGCATAACTATCCCGATTCACCAGCCAGGCAGGCCATGGAAGAACTGGTAAATTATGTGATAGACCGGAAGTATTGATTTAAAGGCTCAATGACTTAATGCTCAATTTCCAAATGAATTCATTGTTCTATAAATGCTAACAATTTCATCTGAAAGATATTATCAGATCCATAAAAATTAAGCCATTGAGCCATTATCATTTTATCTTCAGCCTAATATCCGGCAAAGTGCGGGTAGGACAATCGGGGCAGGAGGCTTTAATATCGGTAAAAGTGCCGATGGTACCTGAGGGAGCTTTATTTATTTCACCCAGCACTTCCTTGGTCAGGAAAAAACCCTTTACCGGAATATTGGCGCCTCCCAGGGCCGATAGAATTTTAAATGTATAAGACTTGATGCTGTAAGGGTAACTGTAGAGCGATTTCGGGAAGTATATTTTCAGTGCCGTTTGCACCAGTATATCTTTTTTATAGCCTTCATCTCCTTGAATCTTCCCTAAACTTGCTTTCAACTGCGGTATGCTGTCGCTCACAAAGTTTACTGTCCTGATCATTTTTGAATTCTTCTTATACCTTATCTCCAACCGCATAGCCTTACCCTTATCCGGAAATGGCATCGCCATTACATTCAGTGTATCACCCTTTATTTCCGGAGTGCCAATGCGTAACCCCTTATCCAGGCTCTTGATTTTAATATCTGCTGGTTTAAAATTTGGGCTGTATATCTGTATCACATTATAGCCCCCGTTGAAGAGTAAAGCAGTATCCTTTCTGGAGCACCATTTATTCCCTACATGCAGGCTATCGGCCTGTGCAAAACCGCTTAAACAAAAAATAAGAAAGACTATTAAAAGCAGGAATTGTTTCATGCTCTGGTTTATTTTAGGTAGTATCCTCAAAAATAACAATTTGCAGGGTTAAAAAAAATTTCCGGCCTGCACTTACCTTTTATTATGCTCCACACCTGATTATCACTATACTGAGAATTATCATAGCTCTGAAAGAGCAAAATTGAATAGCCAGGGGTGATGCCTCTGGTTCGACAATCAACGGCCACAAGCCCTGAATGGGTGACGTCCCGGGCTCTAAGGTCAATCAGGACAAGCCCCGAATGGGTAATGTCTTTTGTAAAATTTTTATGCTAATGGTAAAGCTCATTTCTGAGAAGCCCTATATCATTTTCCTGATCAACAGGTAAGCCACTATAGCCAGCATAAGTATAATGCCCATAGCTATAAGTGTAAAATAATTAGACGCTACAGGCCTGCGTTTCCGCTTTTTGTGGTGCAGGGTTTTATTCAGCTCATGGTTCAGTTTATTTACCGTAAGCTTTGTTTCTACCGGGCTTATGGTTTGCAATCCTTCCAGTGCATCACTTTCCATACCCTCATCGGCCAGCCACTTTTCTACCTCATGCTGCTGTGCCGGCGTAAGTTTACCTTCCAGGTACAGCATCAGTGTTTCTTCCGGTATCCGTTCCCTTTCAGGGCCATTGGCCAGTATGTTGTTCAGTTCGCTCATGGGCGTTTATTCCCTGTTTTCTTTAGTATTATCATTTTCAGATTCCGCTTGCCGTTCTGTATATAGCTCTTTACCTGCATAAAGGTAAACCCTGTTTGGGCTATTATCTGTTCATAACTCAATTTCTTCAGGTAAAAGAGCACTATGGTCTGCCGCTGTTCTTCATTCAGCAGTTCTATTGCCTCCGTCATCTGTGTTAATGTATGCTCCAGCATTTGCTCCTCTTCGCGGTCTGTTTCTTTATCAGCCACATAGTCAAGGGCCTTATCATCGGCAATACGGGTTTTATCCCGAAGCTGCTGCAGGCAGTGGTTACGCATCAGTATATAAAGCCAGCCCTTAAAGTTGAGTATCTCTTCCTGAGGCAGGTGGGTAAGCGCTTTCATAAATACCTGCTGCACTGCATCTTCAGCCAGTGCCTTATCTTTCAGGTATTTAAGCCCCACACCCAATAATAAGGTGGTGTATCGCTGCAGCAAATGCCCCAGCCATACATTATCTCCGCTGCGCCGGTAAGCGTGCAGCAGTTCTTCGTCGCTCAGATGTATATGGTGGGTGCTACCTTGCAAAAGCTGATGTTTAAATCTGGTATCCGGCAAATTACACTTTCCTGCTTCCTAAAGATACAGATGGATCGAAATTCCATAATCAAAGTTGGTTTCACAAAATTTTTTATAGCTTTATATCAAACAGTTCAGAATGAAACAAATACTCTCTTACTTATTTTTCATAATGATCACAAATACAAATGCAAATTGTCAGCCATTTATGTCAGATCTCACAGATGTTGAGCAACCATTGGTGTTTTCTGCTTTTTCTCCGGTCAATAATAATTCTGCTAATAAACACAGAGTAAGAAAGTGCCTGACAACAAAAGTGGGTATTGTCTCATTGGCTGCGGGTAGTGCGGTATTAGTTGCAGGTATAACTATGGTTGCAGTTGCAGAAAACGGAATGGATCCCACGACGGAACCAGGTAAAGTGCAGGGGCAGGAATTGTACCTTGCCGGTTCGGTTATTCTTTTAACCGGGGTTGGCCTGTTTATTGGAGGAACTATTTATGATCACAACTATAGAAAAGTTAAAAAGCTGAGAGTTATCGTTCCGAAAAAAAATCAGATCGGGCTGGCGTATAATTTTTAACCTGGTGTTCTAATTGATAAGGTAAAATCATCTGTACTTCTTAAAATCATAATTGCTTTATTTCATCATTGCAAACTTTCCTGTTAATTGTAAAATTCATGGTTTAAATATTATTTTCAGGACTAATATCTACCAAAACCCATAACAAAATCCACTTTTCGGGCAATTGAATAAATCTCAGGGTGTCCATAACCTATATTCTCATAAATCCCAATTATTTAGCCTCGAAAAAAATTACATCATGTACCCTATACGGTACATGATAGTACGAATTACGTACCGTCATTAAAACTTCTTTTTGCCATACCAATAACCTTAATGAACTTTGGTCCAAAAACCTTTGATATGTTATAAATATTGTATTTATTGCCAGACTCAGAACATTCTCGTTAATTTAGGCAAATGAAATTTTACATTATTATTATATTAATATGTTTTTTGACAAACTCCCTCAAATTGAAAATAAATAAATGAAAGTTTGCAACCATTCGCATATTTCCCAATTATTTTTTGTGATATTTTAATGATACGAATAGCCCATCCCGACGCATTTGGATTATATTTTTTCGAGCTAACTAACTGATTATCAAATATATTATAACATAATTACTATCTGTTTTTTCTTGTGATAAATTCTATTATTCACAATATGAATGCTTCATATCAAGAGCACAATAATTAACCCTTTTTCCCGAAGGCATAACAACAATAATTCTTACTTTAGAAGTTTAAATCTCACTTTACATGAACGAACCAATAAGAGAGCTGGAACCAAAAGTGCTCTGGAATCATTTTGCAGACCTTAATGCTGTGCCGCGCCCGTCGAAAAAAGAGCAGAGGGTTATTGCTTTTATTAAAGCCTTTGGCGAAGGTCTGAAACTGGATACTTATGTAGATGAGGTGGGCAATGTGATTATAAAAAAGCCGGCTACTACAGGTATGGAAAGCCGCCAGACCATAGTGCTGCAGAGCCACCTGGATATGGTGCACCAGAAAAACAGTGATACTACTTTCGACTTTGATACACAAGGTATTGAAATGTATGTAGATGGCGACTGGGTGCGGGCCAGGGGCACTACGCTTGGAGCTGATAATGGCATAGGTGTATCGGCAATTATGTCGTTGTTGTCATCTACTGATATCCCGCATCCGGCTATAGAAGCATTGTTTACTATTGATGAAGAAACAGGTATGACCGGGGCTTTGTCGCTCAAAGGCGGATTGCTGAATGGCAAAACATTGCTGAACCTGGATACCGAAGCTGATAATGAATTAACCATTGGCTGTGCCGGGGGTATTGATGTTACCGCTACGGGTAATTATGAGCAAATTAAGCCAACCGGCAATACAGCGTTTACCATTGCGGTAAAGGGCCTCACCGGCGGGCATTCCGGCGCCGAAATACATCTGGGCCGTGCCAATGCTAATAAGGTTATGAACCGCATATTGCTGCGCCTTACAAAGGAGTGTAGCGCAGGTATAGCAAGTATCAATGGCGGCAGCTTAAGAAATGCCATTCCTCGCGAGTCTGTGTCAGTGGTAGTAGTGGCTGGTGATAAAGCGGCCAAACTAAAGGAAACCTCAGCATTGCTGGCTGCTGCAATTAAAGAAGAATACAGGGCAACAGATCCAAACCTTACTATTACAGCGGAGGCGGCAACACTGCCTGAAAAGGTAATGGATACAGTATTTCAGAATAAATTATTGCGCGCCATCTATGCCTGCCCCAATGGCATATATCGCATGAGCCCGGAAATCAGCGGGCTGGTGCAAAGCAGCAACAACCTGGCGCGTGTGCTGGTAGCCGATGGCGCTTACAGCCTGCAATGCCTTACCCGCAGCTCGGTCGACTCTGAGAAAACCGATCTTAAAGATGCCATCAGCAGTGCATTTGAACTTATGGATGCAACACTCACCTGTGCAGGCAGCTATCCGGGATGGGCGCCAAAACCCGATGCGCATGTTGTGAAGCTGATGACCAATCTCTATACAGAGCTGTTTCATGGCCAGGCGCATGTAAATGCCGTTCATGCCGGGCTGGAATGTGGTATACTCGGCACCAATTATCCCGATATGCAGATGATCTCCTTCGGCCCAAATATCAATGGCGCCCATTCGCCCGATGAATGTGCCCAGATATCTTCGGTTCAGAAATTCTGGCATTACCTTCTGGAGACTTTGAAAAGAATACCTGAGAACGCATAACAAAACACGCCTGATGAAAACAATATTGGATAAAACCACCCGGCAGGAACTGGTGGGCCGGATCAGCAAGCTGAATGAAAACAGCACCGCACAATGGGGTAAAATGAATGTGTACCAGATGCTGAAACACGTTACCATCTGGGATGAGTGGGTAGCAGGAAAGCATACCTACCCCCGGGTATTCATAGGCCGCATTTTTGGCCGTATGGCCTTGAAAAAGGTACTTAAGGATGATGCCCCGCTCACACACAATACACCCACACTTCCGGAATTCAGGATCAGCGAAACAACCGGAGATATTGCCGCCGGCAAAGCTAAATGGATCGCACTCATTGAGGCATACGATCATTTCTCCAACCCCAACTTCGTTCATGCCTTTTTCGGTAAAATGACGGAAGAACAGATCGGGATCATGGCTTACAAACATGCCGATCATCATTTGCGCCAGTTCGGTTGTTAGGTATCAATGCCTTGAAATAATATGTCGCATATTACTAATAAGAAACCGAATATTGGTATCCCAATTTGCGACACCAGCCAGGCAGCTACCATTTCATGCCCGTTGTAATAACAATTGACTATAAGGGTATTTAGCTGCTTCTGGAAGACAAGCTTAATTTTATAAAAACTTAAAAAACACACAAATGGAACAGCAATTACCAATAGCCGTAAAAGTTGTAGTAGATAACTTTACTGGTACCTTGACGCGCACAAGCAAATTATTCGACAGCCTTACCGATGAAGAACTACAGGGCGAAGTATCACCAGGTAGGAATACCGGTGTTTATTTGTTGGGGCACCTTGTTGCAGCACACGATCATCTCGTATCTCTGCTGGGTATGGGAGAAATGAAATACGGCCATTTTCATGAGGCATTTTTTAAGAACCCTGATAAGTCGGGCATAGAATTTCCATCAATTGCACAGCTCCGCAGCGACTGGAACAAAGTAAATGATACCTTAACTGCTGGTATTGCCACCTTGCAACCCGAAGAATGGCTGCATAAGCATACAGCCGTATCTGAAGAAGATTTTGCAAAAGAACCAAACCGCAACAAATTGAATGTGCTGATGACCCGCACCATTCACCTGGCTTCGCATTACGGCCAGTTGCTGTTTTTGAAGAAAAACGCATAAACCGTACCGGGCATTCTGAAAAGATTTATGATGCGAATCTATTCATTTAAATAAACCAGCACCTGCATAATTTTTATAGTTATTGCAGGTGTTGTAATTCACTTTTCTGTACTTAAATCAATAAAATGAAAAAACTATTTTCAGTTATGATGTTGCTGACGCTGGTTGCAACTTCTGTTTTTGCACAGGGCATGAAGCACAAACCAAAGCCAAATTCTGAGCGCAAAAGCCCGCATGATACAGTGGCAGCACATAACATTAAAATCTCCTACGGCAGGCCCTATAAAAAAGGACGGGAAATATTTGGCGACCTTGAACCTTTTGGTAAGGTATGGCGCGCCGGTGCCGACGAGGCTACAGAGATCACTTTTGATAAGGACTGCACCTTTGGCGATAAAAAATTAAAGGCTGGTACTTATACCCTGTTCGCAACGCCCAACAAAACCGAATGGACCATTATCCTCAACGGAAAACTGGGCCAGTGGGGCGCTTTTGAATATGATAAGAATAAAGACCAGGATGTGCTGCAAACAACTGTTCCTGTTAAGAACCTTGATGCTGCCGTGGAACAACTGACTATGACCATAAAAAAGAATGGCTTGCTTATTGAGTGGGATAAAACAAGTGTTTTTGTACCCGTCAGGTTTTGATTCATTTCCTCTGCCGGGCCATTTAATAATGGCCCGGCACAAACTGTTCTTTTAGCCAGGGTACAATTAGCTCTGATTGCCTTTCCCGGCTGTTATCAGGCTTATTAAGTTGCAGTGAAGATACAGCGCCTATGCATTAGATCAGGCACACACTTGCAGTTATTGATTTGATGCAGAGGTATAGGGTTATTATCATTTATCCTTATAACCCAGCTTATTTTTGCTTGCCTGACCCGATTATTAATCCATATCTCAGATGCCGGACCAGACAATTAATTCGGAATATTTGGATACTTCACTTCTTTAATTAAATTTGTGTAGAATTGATAACTAAATATTAGAATTGTGGCGTACGAAAATAAAAGTTTTAGTGAGAATCGTGGTGGTGATAACCGTGGCGACAACCGTAATGAAAGCATCTTCAGCAAGCGGATTAAGGCGGGAAAAAGAAGGACCTACTTTTTTGATGTCCGCTCCACCAGGGGTAATGATTATTTCATAACCATTACTGAAAGCAAGAAGCGTTTTGATGACAATGGCTATGACCGTCATAAGATGTTTCTGTACAAGGAAGATTTCAACAAATTTCTGGCAGGGCTTACTGAAACTATTCAGTATGTCAAAACAGACCTAATGCCCGATTTCGATTTCGACGCGTTCAATCACGATCAGGAAAATGAAGACGGTGCTGTTGTTTCAGTTGCTGAAGCAAACGATGTAGCTGAGCTGGATGAAGTTACTGCTGCGCCTGCTGTGTCGGCTATATCAGTCAGCGAAGGCGACAGTGTTGACGACTGGAAAATCTAGTAAATACTCATTTATAATTCTTCGAAACCTTTGCAACCCGTGTTGCAAAGGTTTTTTTATGATGTTCACTGGGTTCAACGTTCCGAAAAGCTGATCTTGGCATAGCGTGCAATAGCTAATAATCTGGAGTAAAGAAGTCTTTTTGATGAAAACGATATTGAAGGCATCCGGGCAGGCTGCCATTTAATTTTGTGCATAGCTGCCAGGTATCTTTCCAGGCAAACCTCCATACTGAATTCTGTTTCAGCCATCTGCCTGGCAGCCTCACGCCTTACTATATGTGGAATAGCAGCTAATATTCTGATCTTGGTTATTGCCGCTGCTATATCGCCTGTCGGGTATACACCCAGGCAATCCTTTGCCAGAGTATGGTGCTCGTAATCTTCAATACCACTGACCCTGGTACCCACCATGCCACATCCTGCAGCCAGGGCTTCCATCATAGCTATTGGTGTGCCTTCGAAATCCGATGTAAGCAACAGAATGTCTGACCCGGCTAAATATTCCGCAACCTCCTGTTGAGATAACCAGCCCGGGAATTGCACCATTGCCTGCAATCCCTTTTCTGCAACTTGCTTTTCCATTGCGGGTTTCAGGTTGCCGTCTCCTATTATATTCAGGTTAAAGTTTACGTTTTGTGCAACCAGTAATTCAGCTATCTTAATCAGGTCTCCGGCCCTCTTCTGGTATTCGCTGATTCTGCCCACAAAAACCAGTTTTAAAATATCATCCGTCCTTTCAGCAGTCCTCACTGCCGGAAGGTTGATACCGCACGGAATTGTTACTAGCTTGGCCGGATCATAATCAGGCATTCTGTTTTTAGCTGTCACCTTAACGCGCACCGAAACACAGGCAAAAAGATCAACTTTACTTTGGTATTTTTCGGCAAGATCGTAGTAATGGTTTTCATCAGCATGCAGCACACCCACTACAGGATAACCATTATGCATGTAAGTAGCAGCTTCCCAAACCGCATGATCATCCGATAAAATTACAGGGGTTCCGGCGGGCAATTTCGAAATCAGCCTTTTATAACTCCAGGCCCGGTATTCAGGGGTTCCGAACTCAAATTCATAACCTGCAGGTTCACTGATAATCTTTACGGTATTTGCTGATTTACCTATTAGTTGCAATAAGGTTTCCCGGCCCTTAGCCGAATAAAACTCTTTTACAGGTGATACTGCGATGAAATACACTTCATGCCCCTTTTCAGCAAGCGCCAGGGCCGCATCTGCCATCCATCGGGTAACACCACCCCGATGGTACGGGTGGCATAAAAAAGCTATTCTCATTTTGTTACCCATTGCTGGTCATTGAAGCATACCATTTACCAAATGCAAGGATACGCCATATGGAGAAATCAAAAGGTAATTTACCACTAATCATATCGCCGCAAAACTGCCTTAGTTCTCCGGCATTAAACAGTTCAGGACATAAGCTTATTGCATCTTCAACTCCTTTCATAAACCATTCTTTACCTTCTCCTTTCAGCCATACTTCTTCGGGCGTTACAAAACCCATTTTATCCTTCCTGTTTTCTATTGCCTCGGGTATAACATGGTGCATTGCCTGCCGCAAGATTGTTTTCCGCACACCTCTTTTATAAATAAACCGCTCAGGCAACCCCAGAGTAAACTCTACGAGGCGGTAGTCCATAAACGGTGTCCTCGACTCCACACTCCAGGCCATTGAATTCCGGTCTTCATAGCGCAGTAAAGAGGGCAATGGTTCGCTGTAAATCTGCCTTAACAAATTTGCCCTGAGACTATCTGCCATACAGATATCCGGTGCATTACCAGGTGCAGTTTTCAGCCAGGCAGGTAATTGCTTTGGTTTCAGCTTCAATTTATCCGGAAGGATTTTTGCAAACCCCGAACCAAATGTCAGTTGCATGGCACCTATCAAAAACCCGACAGGCCAGTTACCCTTTTCTTTTTTATAGTTTACAGCCTCATCAAACAGTGAATACAGATGAGCCTGGCCTAACAGGCCCGCATATAGTGAAAGGTCGTTGCCGCCATAACCCGCCAGGTATTCATCAGCTCCCTGGCCATCTATCATCACCTTCAGGCCTGCCTCATGCGTTTTTTTGAAAACTGCCCACTGACTGAATTGGGAGGTGCTGCCCGTAGGCTCATCCTGGTGCCATAGAAAGGCATCTATTTCATTTTGCAACTGGCTGAATGAAGGGTAAACCTGGTGAGGATGCGCATTAGTTTTGTTGATTACTTCAAGTGCAAATTTCCATTCATCATAGGCTACATTATCATAGCAGGCAGTTACAGTTTCCTGGCCTGCAAAATCCCCTTTTTTCTTCAGTAATTCTGACGCAAGACAAACTAAACTGGAAGAATCGAGCCCGCCCGACAGGCAGGACCCGACGGTTACATCGGATATTAGGCGTAGCCTTACCGCATCTGTGAGCAGACTCCTGAATTTTTCTCCGGCTTCTTCAAAACCCCCTTCCCATTTTTGCACCTTTATTGAATACCATTTTTGTATCTGGAACGCTGCTGTATCCGACGAAAGATCTAGGGATAAATAATGCCCTCCTGCCAGTTGTTTTATTTGAGTATCAAATGTATTTTCTGTATGGTCAATTGTCCCCGTGGCAAGGTATTGGCGCGCTATCTCTTCATTGAGATGAAACTGATAATCGGGTGAAGTTTTTATTTGCTTGATTTCCGATCCTATATAAATTGCGCTGCTGCCTTTATAATAATACATTGGTTTTACGCCAAACCGGTCTCTCACCGCGTATAACCGTTTATTTTTGTAATCAAGAATCACAAATGAAAACATGCCATTGAATTTATCAAGGCAGTGCACACCCCATTGCTCCCAGGCATGCAGTATGACTTCTGTGTCGGTAGTGCTCTTAAACTGGTGCCCCGATTGCTCCAGTTCCGCCTTTATGTCCTGGTAGTTATACACTTCGCCATTATAGGTAATAGCAAGGCCTGCCTTATCGTGCACCATTGGCTGATGGCCTTTTGGCGAAAGGTCGAGTATCGATAACCTCCTGTGGCCGAATCCTACCTTAAAAGGCTGGCCAGCTTGCAGTGTACTATATTTCCAATGCTTTAAAGTAGATGCTGCAGTATCTTCTCCTGCCCATATTTCGGGAGGTCCATCCTCCTCCCATGTAAGAAAACCCTCGTCATCCGGACCACGATGCCGTATCACAGAGCACCCCCTGATGAGCTGTTCTGAAGCAGGTTTTACTTGTGTATTTACTATGGTAAGAATACCGCACATTGCTTGTTATTGATTTTGTAGTACAATCTTTATCTGATTCAACTCTTCTTTAAAACCCTTTTATACATTTCCCTGCTTATCAGTATGGCCGAACTCCATAAATAAACCCTGGCCGCATAGGCTCTTACCAGGGCACGCTTATTAACAAGTCCGTTATTCAGCCATTCATTTACATCAGCAACAATATTACCCATGTTTCCCGTTGCTGCTGTTATCTCAATTCCCTTGAACAGTGACTGTTCAAACAAAGTCTCTGAAATGCCTCCTACCCCCTTTTCAATAATTACCGGAAGCCCGGCTGCAAGATACTCTGCAATCTTTACCGGATTGGCAACCTTATTGACCAATGTAGGTTTCCTGATTAATATGCCGGCATCACATGCAGTAAGCGCATTTGCAACTTCATTCTGGGGGTAGCTTCTCAGTATAACCCGGTTTATATCAATGCCTGCATCTGCCAGCATTTTGTTTATCTTTTCTTGCTCCGATGATAAAAAAACCAAACGGATTTTATGTTCAGTCTCCGCCAGCTTTTTTAAAAAAGGGATTGTCAGATCTTCAAGGTGCTGGTAAGTTGCTGTAGAGCCCGAATAAACAACCGCAATTTCATCCTCTGCTATTCCCCATTCCTTCCTTATTTCAAAGCGCTTCGCATCTGCTGAAATCTGGTTAATGCAACAGGGCACTACAGATGTCTGGCTGGGAGCAGCCATTTCTTTAATCAATAATTCTTTCAACGCTGCACTTACAGTGGTAACCGCATCAACTTTGCTTATAATTTCCTTCAGGTATTTAGAGGCATTATTAAAGTCCTCAAGATCGCGGCCCTTAGCTAAAGCAGGGTCATCAATACCCCTCGCATATAAGAGTTCCGCCGGCCAGAAACCCCTTACATCCAATACCACTCTATCACCCGGAAAGGCATTTCTTAAACGCAATGCCCATCTGGCAACAGATTCTCCCCGGCAATGAAAAATAACCGGTACGTTTTTACCTAGCCGCAACCTGTGCATGTAGAGTAATGGCCAGACCGGTAAATTCCTTAACCTGCCTATACCATTCATCATATATATTGCGATGTGCGGGCATCTTATTCTGAGTGAGTTTATTTTACTTTTCACATTCCCGTCAACATATTCCCTCATTGACCCGATAATCCAGGCCTCTGTTTTTTCAGGTGCAAAACCTTCTTTCGTTGCCCCCTGGGTTTCAGCCTGATCGAATAACTGACTTGCAACTAATGGTGTTTTATATTCGCCGCCGGAGGTAAGATGTACCAGGTAATACCCTTTCTCAGTATCCATAATAGAATGAACAAAAATACATAAAATTAATGAGTTGCCAGATGCCGCTTTCGCATCGGGTGCAGTTCAAATTTTCGCATAAACATTTCCATAATAGCAAATGAGATTAAAGCCCAACGGGCATAAACAGGAATAGCCCTGGGTGAAACCCGGGGAATTGCCATAGAGTTTTATAGCAACCCTGAAAGGGTTGAACAGGATATATGGAGCTAAGATTTGAAATGCACCCTTCGCATCTGAAAAGGCAGAAAAAAGAGATTGCCCGGCACCGGTTAAATAATCTTCATACACCTGTCTATTTTAATAACGCCAATAGCTTGCCTGCATTAAGCCGGTAATCACCGAAGACCATCATTCTCTCCCGTGCTTTCAAACCCATGTTTGTTCTCAGTTCCTCATTGCCTGTTACCTGCTCAATGGCGTAAACAATATTCTTTACAGAGCGGGGTGGTATGAGTAATCCGTTCACTTCATGCTCAATCACTTCATTATGCCCGCCCACTTCGGTAGCTATGCATGCCAGCCCTGTAGCCATAGCTTCCAGCAGTGAATTGGCCATACCTTCATCATAGCTTGGCAATATAAAAGCTTCACATGCCCTTAATAATTCCGCCAGATCGGCGGGCGCCAATGCGCCTATAAACCTTACCCGTTCAGTTATACCGAGTTTATCGGCTTCCTGCTGCAGGTTTAATGCATCATTATTCACTCTATTCGGGGCTACCATCAGCAACTGCCAGCCATCAAATTTTGATCCTGCTTCCCTTACAGCCATCAGCAGTTCATTCCATCCTTTCAAAGCAACCGGTGTAGCTACGCAAATCATATATTTCAACCTTTCGGTTAATTTATACTTGGCCTTAATGCCCGCTTTTTCTTGCGCTGATTCCGGCGGCCTGAAGGTGACAGTGTCAATGCCGTTATATACCGTTTCAACTTCCCTTATATTGCCGGGCATCATCCATTTCCTGGCATCAATACCCAGGTTGCGGCTGTTAGCCAGCAGCAGGTCGGCTTTCTCAAATACATAAGTCAGGTTTGGCCTCAGGGCCGCATTGGCCTCGGGCCAGGCATGTATATCATCGCCACGGGCTATTGCAGCCAGTTTCAATTTAAGCTCATCTTTTATTCTGGCTGCTATATAACCGTTATCTGTAAGAAAATGGGCATAAAGCCAGTCTGCATTTCGCAGGGCGGGGGTGTTCTTTACTTTTTTAATGATTGATCGTGCAGCACGCTCATAGTAGTTTTCTATAAACAGTCTTCCCGGCATTTTCACAAACATAGGTACAGGGTATATTTTCACACCTTCATACTCCTCAAAGAAAGTTTTATGCAGGTTATAGCCATCCCTCCAGTAGGTATGGTACTTGTGCAGTCCCAGCGGGGGGTACCAGTTATGTAGCAGCAGCACCATGCATTCCACACCCAGTTGCTGCAGGGCTTTCACCTGCTGGTGAATGAAAATGCCATTGTTCAGTGCATTTTTATTGGGGTAGTTCCCTGTAAGTATTAATACTTTCAATGGTTGAAAAAATGGTTAAGGCACACTAAAGAATATACTAATGAGGGTTCAAATTTATCCGAAGCCTGCGCCCATGTTGTTCTTATTGTCTTATCATTCATCCATGGCAGGTCAGCAACTTCATTTATTTCCTTATTTACAAAATTCCGGGTCTCCTGGTCGCTGCTCAGCCATTGTTTCAGCGGAGAGTTAAAGCCGGTTTTCTCCCTGTATGCCAGATCTGTTCCCAGCTTAGCAGCCAGTATTTTACGCAGTATCAGTTTGCCTGTTCCGTCCTTTCTTTTAAACTGCGATGGTATGCAGAAGGCCAGCTCAACCAGACGGTGATCGAGCAGCGGCACCCTGCCTTCTATACCGTTTATCATGGTCATGCGGTCGCACTTGGTGAGCATCTCATCTACCAGCGCGGTCTTCATATCCACATATAATACCCGGTTCAGGATATCAGTATCTTTCCTGTTTGCAAAAAGGTTTTCCAGGTGATGAACATACCTGTCCTGGTCAATCTTTGCCGCTGCTTCGTCCGAAAATAACCCGATAACTTTTTCGGGAGAAGAAAGCAGGCTCCGCCTGTAAAACTGTTCTGCTTCAGATATCCTGAGATTCTGCCTGAGTGTAGCAAGGCTTTTCTTCCCGGTTAGTGCAGCCATCAAACCCAATGTAATTCCCTGTATTCCTTTTGGTATAAACTTCAGAAAATCAGGCCGCTTTGGCGGTTCATACCTGCCATACCCGCCAAAGAGTTCATCGCCTCCGTCGCCGCTCAGCACTACTTTCACCACCTGCCTTGCCAGTTTCGAGATCCGGCCCAGCGACAGTGCGCTGACAGGCGAAAAAGGCTGGTCTATGTCCTTAAGCTGAAGGCTGAAATCTTTAAAGAAATCATTCTTCATTTCATAGGAATGATGCGTGGTTTTCAATTTGACGGCAGAATTAGCGGCTATTACACCCTCGTCTTCGGGCTCACCCGGAAAGGCTGCAGTAAAACTGTGTATGCCCGGATGATGCCCCACCGCAAGCGCAGTTATCAATGAAGAATCAACCCCTGCCGATAAAAATGTACCTACGGGCACATCGGCCACCAGGTGGTCTTTCACTATAATATCAAGCAATTTTGCCACTTCATCCACCACTTCATCTTCATCCTTCCATATCCTGGTTTTTTCAGGAATATCCCAATAGGCACCCATGCTCATTTGCCCATTCTGCAGGGTCATACAGTACCCGGGCGGCAGGCATTTAACTCCCTGATACAATGTATTCGGGCCGGGTATGATACTTAATGTAAGAAACTCAAAAAGCGAAGTCATGTCAGGCTCCTTGTCAGCCAAACCGGTTGCCACTATCGGGTTAACTTCAGAAGAGTATATCAGCGTGCCTTTTTCAAAACTATAGTACAATGGTTTTATCCCTAACCGGTCGCGGGCAATGAATAGCTGTCTGCGGGCAATGTCCCATATGGCAAATGCGAACATACCGGTAAGTTTATCCAGCAACCTGGCCGGATCTTTCCTGTTTTCTTCATACAGATGCAATATAACTTCAGAATCAGATTCAGAATGAAAATGATGGCCTTTCTGCAACAGCTCAGCCCTTAAATCCTTATAGTTGTATATCTCGCCATTGCATACCAGCACCAGTGTTTTATCTTCGTTATAAAGGGGCTGGTCGCCATTAGCCGACAGGTCTATTATAGAGAGGCGGGCATGCACCAATCCAATATGGTCATCTTCAAACCTGCCATGGCCATCAGGCCCTCTATGAGCAAGCTTACCGGCTATAATATCCAAGCCTGCCTTCCTGGCCTCAGGCTTCATTACTCCATAAATCCCTCCTATGCCGCACATGAATGATTATTCCCGGATTTAATTATGAAACTGAAAACTGGCATATACATGCAAATTTACGATTAATATCTTTGTGACGTTATTCCCGCTCTATTTTATACTTGGCATATATAGTTCCTGAAACAAATCATTAGCCAGAGATCAGATGTATCCGCAACCGATTTAAATTATCATCCGGGAAGCTATTTTTTGATATTATTGAGCAGAAAAGCCCCGACTGCTGCTCCGCCCGATGTTAAAGGTTTGTAGGCTTCATCGGGCTTGTTTATCGCAGGTACCACAGCCCCGCCTATCAGAAGCAGCGGGAAGTCGTCTATGGTAACATTGGAAGTCACATAAATCTCATTTTTAAAAGAGCCTGCCACTTCAAGTGTGTTAATTGTAATGGAGATAACGCCCTTCTTACCCGGCTTTACCGGCTTTTCGGGATATTTGATCTTAATTGTATACTCGGGGCCTTGCACATCATTTGGCTGGCTATGCATAGCCTTGATGATCAATGGCTGACTGCCGGTATTCTTGAACTCGAAATTACGTGTGGCTTTTGAGTATTTCTGAAGAGGGCCAAAATCATAAATCCTGCTGGTATTGAAATTAAACTCTGCTCCTCCGGTATCCTTTATCGCATCCTGAGCAAATAAATGGCCAGCAGTAAAAACCAGGAAGGATAATATGGCAAGGATTTTTTTCATTTCTGCTACATAAAGATAGAGGAAAAGATGGAAACCGAAAGTTTCAAAAATAATAGATTTAGTTATTCAACTTTAATGACTTCGGGCAGATTTTTTCAGAACCAGGGTATACCTCCTTGGCCTGTATAAAACCATTATCGCTTCAGTAAGCCACTATATTGTCCTATGCTTTCTCCATAGTCGCAGGCTGGAATTGTCACATATGGATCATCCCAAATCACAGATAAAGTATTTCCTTTTAAAGTGAAGGTATACATGCCTGACATCATGACAACAGATTGTTCATTTTTAACTGGAAAGGTATTATAGGTATAAAAGTTACCTTTATACAAACTATCTGAATTTAATGCTCCGGTATCCCAAATATTCATGACCAGGAAACGGCTGTATTTACCATCAACAGGGAACATTGCACTTTCGCAAATAGCCAGGGAGCCTTCACTTATGTGCTTAACAAAGTATTTATAACCACTATCAGTAATCCGGTAACTTCCGTTCTGATCGCCGTAGTTTATAACCAGATACCCAATGAAGGTATCTGTGTAAGGATACACATTTAAAGGTACAAGCACAGAATCAGCTTTTTTGGTGGAGTCTGCAACGGTTGGTTTAGTTACAATTGCAGAATTATTCCCTTTTTTCTGGCAGGAAATTATAAGGAGCGATATAAATATTGGGTATAGTAAATATCCCGGCCTCATAAGGTAGTTTGATAGTTAAACGCAGTTATGTAAGTTATATTATAACTGCTACCTGTAATTATTTTAAAAAAAAGGTAAAATAATCAAGTCAAACCTATTAAAGATACAGTCTTTTCAAGCTTCACTTTCAGATCGTTCAAGGTAACAGGTTTATACAGATAATCATTAAAGCCGGCGTCCATGATTTTCTGCTGCTCTGTTACTGATGCTGTAAATGCAATAATATAAATACCCGCTTTTGCAGGGTCTTTTATTGAACGTATTTGCTTAATGGTTTCATACCCATCCCATTCAGGCATCTGAAGGTCCATAATCAGCAGCCTGTAATCGTCAGCCAGAATAGCTTCATACGCCTGTTTTCCGTTGGCAACCATAATTGCATTGATGTTGAGCTTATCCAGATGCTTCTTAAGAATAAACCTGTTAACATCATTATCTTCAGCGATAAGGATTTTAAGCTGGTCGAAGTTGGTATTATCTGTAATTCTTTTAGAAATTGTCTCGGGATATTCCCATTGAACAACAAAAGATACAGTAAAGTAAAACCGGGAGCCTTTACCGGGGCTGCTCTCAAGATGTATTTCACTGTTTAATAAGGCCAGCACTTGTTTCACTATGGCCAGTCCTAACCCTGTTCCACCATATTTACGCGTTGTATCCGACTCTGCCTGGGTAAATAATTCAAATATGGCATCGTGTTTTTCAGGATTTATTCCGGCGCCGGTATCAGTAACCGAAAATAATACATCTGTTGTCTGGTCCGACTTGTGAATACAATCCAGTCTTATAGTTATGGTTCCTTTATCTGTAAACTTTATGGCGTTGCCAACCAGGTTGTAGATTAACTGCGATAGCCGGGTTGGGTCGCTGTTTACAACTACCCCTTCCAGTTTATGATCTATTTCCAGAACAAACCGGAGTTTCTTGTCATCAGCCTTAACCATGAGCGCTGAGCAGATGTTGCGCATAAATTCAGCAAGGCAGAATGGAACGCGCTCAAGCACCATTTTATCAGATTCCAGCTTGTTAAAATCGAGAACATTATTAATCAGCGAAAGCAGGTCCTGCGCTGAAAACTGCAGTATTCTCAGATTTTCCTTCTGTCTTTCTTCAGGTTGGTCTAAAAGCAGCAGATCTGTAATACCAATTACGGAATTCAGAGGTGTACGTAATTCGTGGGATATGGTAGCCAGAAAATTAGTTCTTGATATTGCCAGACTATTGGCCTCAGCAACCGACAACTGCAATTGCTGATTAAGGTTTTCCTTCTCTTTCAGATTGCGTTGAAATGCCCGATAAAAAAGTGAATGATTGATAATTATAGATACAAAATTCAGGATTGCAATAATTTCAACGCCGGGAGATGGAATTTCCTGGGTTGCACTGCTGAAGTAGAGGTTCGGATTACCTTTTAAGATCAGGAAAATAATTATGGGCAGGGCGCTGATTAATGAATACATTATTCCCCATCCGTTCCCCAGGATATAAAAACCAGTAAGCATTATCATAAATACAAACTGCAAAGAAATAAGATTGATTTTATGGGTATACAGATAAATGTTGCTAACAATTATCAAGATGCCCACTATTGTCATGATGTGCGTAAGGATTTTCAGACTGGATGGTTTATAAAGCAAAACCTTAAGCATTATCACATATACTGCTAAGACGAAGGCGGCCCTGGGCACCTGCAGCCACAGCCCCGAATTAATGCTGATAAATAATACTATAATGCTTTTCAGCAGTGCAAAAAGTATTATGGTATAGGCAATTGATATCCTTGCCCTGATAAAACTATCAGGTTCTGTATCCTGCGCTTTTCTTAAAGACCAGTTAAACAGAGGAATTGATTGATGCATAATAATTTAGAGCGGCAAATATAAGTTACAATTCCGTCGAATTATTTTAGGTCAACTGAGCGTCTTTTGTTCCGGATAGAATAGCTCTGAGCATTTTCAGGTAGTTATATTTAGGTAACTGATACAAAACGATCTAAAGAAACTAGAAAAAGTGTGTATGATTTTTAAAAAATATATTCACAACCAGCGCGTTCGGATTAGATCCGGTTAACAAAAGAAAATCAGGAGGTAACCATTTCCCCCCAGTCCGGTTATAAATAGCGCAGCACTTTATTTTAATCCCATCCGTGCCTTAAAATCAGGTTTCAGCAGGTTCTGCAATTCATCGTAGGAGAGAAACAGACGCATTTCCTGCAACTCTGATATATCTTCACTGTCACGGAATATTTTAGCCGGATAGTAGGAAAATACCAGGCCCTTATTTACCAGAATAAAATTATCGGTGCGGGGCATTTTTTCTGTAATAAACAACTCACTTATTTTTCGGCCAGGTTCCAGCTGGTATTTATTCCGGAAGGCTTTTTCAAGAAGGGTGGTAAGTACCTCACTGTTCAGGTCAATGATATCATCCAGCTTCAGTAGTTTTTTATTTAGTACATCAAGGCACAGGTAGCGGTTGCGGTCGGTGTATTCCTTATTCGCAAAATCGTACTGGTATCCGCCAACCTGGAGCACCAGCAACCCGTTTTCGTTATAAACCGGGAACAATGTGTATATGCCGCTGAAGTTGCTGCCATCAGGTTTTTCTTTTTTATTCACCGCTGAATGAAACCCTGCAAAGAACTGCTGAAATACCGCCTGAGCAAGATTATATGCATCACTGCTGCTTTTGCCGCCACCGCCCAGCAATTGGGTAACAGCTTTATTAATAAACTGGGCTTCTTTTTCTTTCACTTTGGGTGAGGGCTGAATACCATTGTAAGACGCAACTGCCTTTAATGGTTCATTAGATCTGCCGGTGGCCATTTCAGAATCATCGGCATGGTTAAAAATAAGCGGCACCGCAGCGCCGTAGTCTTCTTTAAGGGCTATTATTAATGGCCCCTGTGCATTCTGAACATACCATTTGCCATTAAGCGAGTCATGGGGTAGCGTAAATTCAAAACGGGAAGTTTGCACAAAAATACTGTAGGCGTTCTTCACCTCTTTCAATGGTATATTTTCCGGAAAAACCTGAGCCCTCAGTACCTCGGTGTCTGAAAATGAGGGCGGCTTACTGATGAGAAAGAAATTGAGCCCGCCTTCATCACTGAAATAGCAGGTACTTCCCCCATAATTCAATGCCCCCTCGTAACTATACCGAAGGTCAATAACTGCTTTATGATTACCTATAGTGCCGGTATAATGCCGGTAAAAAGGCGCTGCCGGCGTTTTGCTATCAGCATGCGCTGCAACCTGGGCCTGTAGCCTGGTTATGAAAATGAATAAAACAATAAGGCAACACCCTGTTCTAAACATGATATTCGGTTTTATACAATTAAGACAACGATACATACTGAAACTATATTTAAACCCTCAATTTCACCGGAAAATTATTACTTTCTGATTGCCAATAAACCAGATTTAATAGCATCAGGACCTATGGATCTTGAAATTCCTTTACAAATCATCATCTTCCTCACCTCCAAGGTTCATATTAAGCATACTGCCCAGCATATCTCCGAAAGCATAGCCGCCTTTTTCAAGGCCCTTTTTGCTGATGAGCGAAAACTCACTGAGACCATGCAGCAGGAACTCCATCAGCAGGCCAGCCTGCTCGTCGGTGGCATGCGGGTAGTATTGTTTCACCACGCCATACAGCCCGTCTACTTTGTACAGGCCGGTAAGCCATTTGCTGTCTGGTTCATTCTGCAGCAATATAAGGTCGTGGCCTTTGCCAAACCAGTCTATTACCTGCTGGTATGGGCTGGGTTTCGCTTTAGCCTTCTGGGGGTCGCGGCCTTTTTTAAGACTCTGCGGATCAGGGAAATATTTGATGAACAGGCTGCGGATAGCCAGGCCCAGCAGGCGGTAAGCAACATTGAGCGGGCCTTCCTGTTCGCCTTCATATACCAATTCTATCTTACCGGTTATAGAGGGCACCACACCCAGAAAGTCGGATATGCGCACAATGGTATGCGGGTGTCCGTTTTGCAGGGCGCGTAGTTCTGCGGTGCTCACCAGGTTTTCGTAAGCCGATATGGTAAGGCGTGCCGATACGCCGCTTTTCTGATCTACAAACTCGCTTTTGCGGGCTTCCATGGCTATCTGCTCTATAAGCAGGCGGCATATATCGGGTATCTCTACCATTGCGGCCTGCTCTGGCAGCAGGCTGGCTTCCTGCTCAGTAATGGCTTTAGATATCTCAATTGTTTTGGGGTAGTGGGTGATGATCTGGCTTTCTATACGGTCTTTCAGAGGGGTTACTATGCTTCCACGGTTGGTATAATCTTCCGGGTTGGCGGTGAAAATAAACAATATATCAAGTGGCATCCGCAGCTTGAAACCACGGATCTGTATATCGCCTTCCTGGAGTATGTTGAACAAGGATACCTGTATGCGGGCCTGCAGGTCGGGCAGCTCATTGATCACAAATATGCCCCTGTGCGAGCGGGGAATGATACCGTAATGCAATGCCAGTTCATCGGCAAAGCTGAGGCGGAGATTGGCAGCTTTTATGGGGTCAATATCTCCAATAAGGTCGGCAACAGACACATCCGGTGTAGCCAGTTTTTCGCTGTAGCGCTCACTGCGGTGCATCCAGGATATGGGCGTATGATCGCCTTTTTCTTCCATCAGCTTGCGCGCATAAAGGGATATTGGCGCGAAAGGATCATCATTTATTTCGCTTCCTGCCACCACAGGCATCCATTCATCCATAAGGCCGATCATTTCGCGCGCCATGCGGGTTTTGGCCTGACCCCGCAAGCCAAGGAACAATATGTTGTGGCGGGAAAGAAGGGCGCGCTCTACATCGGGTATTACACTGTCTTCATATCCCAGTATGGTATGAAAGGGGCTTTCCTTTCTGGTAATCAGAGAAATGAGGTTGGTACGTATTTCATCTTTAATGGGTCTGGAAGTGTAACCCGCTTTCTTCAGTTCTCCAAAGTTCTTTATTTCCGGTCTGGTCATCTTTTGTTGTTTGTCTTTACAGTAAGTAATTTATACAAATGGCACGTGGGTTATTATTCCTCATCGGAATCCACTTTTGCCTTTTTCTTTTTAGGTACTTTTTTTTCTTCTTTTTTTGCCGGTTCCGGATCGGCTGTATTCTCCATTCCCTCTACAACCGGTTCTGCGGGTGGCTTAGGGGCGGCGGTTTCTCCGGCCACACTGCCTAATTTGCCCGATTCAAGCATCTTATCAAATTGCTGCAACCTTGCCGAAGGTATGTCCTTCTGATTCAGAACCACATCATATCCTGTTTGGTTTTCGTTGTTGGTCCATGAGCCGGTATATACTTTGTATTTCAGTTCCAGTTCCATTGTTCCTACCGGAGGGTCATCATCCATAATCCATATGCCATCTTTATCGCGGGTTATGTTCAGTTTGGCATACTCCACCTGGTCACCGAATTTATACAGGCCATCATAGCTGGTAATTTTATTGGTGCGCAGGTCTTTCATATATCTGACATACAATTTTACAGGAATTTCCTCATCAAATTTTCCTTCATAGTATCTCCTGTCTACTATTTCCCTTCTTTTCTTCAGTGTGTCCTCTTCATTCGGGTCATCGGCCAGAGCCGTTTTTGAATTAACCGATGCAATGCTGTCGGCTGCTGTAGAGTCAATCAGCCCTCTTTTCAATGAATCGGCATGGGCCTCCTCGTTCTTCATATTCTGTTCCAGCCAGTCAAAGTACTTTTGCTCTGCCAGCTCTTTCTCATGAAACTGGTCTATGCCCGATGCTTCAAGAATATTAAGCAACTGTCCGCCGAAGAAGAAACCTTCCACTTTCTGTATTTCTGATACACTGATACAAAAGGTGGTACGGCCCAGCACATCGCGTACAAATATATAGCCCATAAAACGCTCAGGGGCTATAAGGTCATAGCCCTGCAGACTGCGTGATGTAATTGTTTCTTTATACAACTGATAATGCTGCAGCACTATCTCCTTCCAGTGAATTCCGGAGTCTTCCCCTTTTTTCAGTACTTCGGCAAACCTCCTTATTATAGAACCATTGTAGGCGGGATCGAAATCAATTAAAGCCCTGGGGTGTTCTTTAAGATTTTTCAGTTGCACTGTTGCCTCCGGCGATTGATTGGGATTATGAATTACATATTGCCACAGCGTATCGAAAGGAATAAACAGGTTGAAATAATTGGCAGTATCTTTATTGCTGAGGCAACCGAGAAGATTATTAATAAGCCCCACTTCTGTTCTGGGCAAACCACGCTCCTTTTTATGTCTTTTTGCGGAAGACGATAAACTCAGTAACAGTAAGGTGCAAAGAAACAGATACTTCATCCGGTTGTATTGGTAACCCGTAAAGTTAAGTAATAATGCAAAGCGGAACAGGGAAGATCGTTTGGGGCATCATCTGGTTATCAGATTTAACTATTGGGTATTATTTCAAACAGGCATTCCGGCGGCCTCGCTATTATTGCTGTCCCTTCAAATTCCACTATGGGCCGTTCAATCAGTACCGGGTTTTTAACCAGAATATCGAGCCATTCTTTTTCGGAATATTCCCTTTGCGAAAAGAGCTCTTTGTAAATGGATTCGTTTTTACGGACCAGTTCAGAAGGCTGCATATTCAGTTTTTTGAGCAGAGTTTTAAGCTCCTTTTTTGTTAGTGGATCTGTAAGATATAAACGAACCTGATGGGGCATATTTTGAGCCTGCAGGATTTCCAGAGCTCCGCGGCTTTTGCCGCAGCGGGCATTATGGTAGATGGTAATTGGGGGCATATTTTCTGGAGTCTTAGGGCCTGGTAAATGTTCTTTGATCAATTAATTGCCTTTGCAATTCCAACCTTACAAATTTGATGTATTCTGAAGTAGACAAATTTTCGATTTCATTCCAGGTAAAACCATTTGTAGTTAAAGAGTTATTCAGGTTGGCAATGCAATCTAAATAATGTTCCCACAATTTGGAGGCAGGCGGAATTTGTTCAGTTAGAACAAGGCTAAACCATTCCCGGACTTTATTTATTAGTTGTTTCGGATCATTATCGTGGTCTTTTATATCCTGTCCGCTTATATCAGAAATCACAGCATTATACCTGTACTTTTCTTTTTCCAGAACAAGGCATAATTTCGTTTTTAGCTTTCCGGAACCAAATTCACAACTCCCTATATCCAACCCCATCTCGTAAGGCATATTAAAACGGGGAAGTTCATTAAGTTTTAATGGTTCACAACGGGAAATATCATGTATGGAATATTTTGAAGTACGAATCAGTTTTTTTATTTCCTGAATTCTTATATTTCCGGAAGAAACGGTTGCTGCAATCTGTGGTTCAAGATCAAGGTATAGAATGGTAAATATCAGTGCCCTGAGCAAAAGTCTGTATTCTTTATCGAAAGGACAATTAATAAACACGTTTTTCTCAAAACTCATTCCCGGATTGTTTGGATTATAGACGCATTTTTATCAAATACAAAAATACAGGCATCGGATAAAGTCCTGCCTATTTTTTTAGCAGCCACAATAGCAGTTTCCAATTCAGAATAAATACCAGAAGCCCTTTCGGCACCATACTTTCTCACTTTCCATTTACCCTGATTGGGCATGATAATAATTAATCCCCCGGTAGGTAATGTTCGGAAAGTTTCAGCAAGTTTTTTTGTAATTCTTATTTTACGGAGCCTACCTGTATCATTACGGGCTGATAATGATACTGCCTGTATATTGTTCTGAGATATTGATTTTTCTAAAGCAGATGACATGAAGTAAAGTTAGAATAAATATTATTCTCAGAAAAAAATTTACTGTTAAATGCATACTATCCACAGGAAATTTAATGAAGTGTTACAGGGCTTTACACCGCCATTTCCTTTACATCATCAGCTATCATCAATTTCCCGGCAGTCTTTGATTTGATTTCATCTATAGTTACGCCAGGCGCATATTCAATACAAACAAAACCATCTGATGTTACATCGAATACGCCAAGATCAGAAACAATCTTCTTAACACAGCCTACTCCGGTGAGCGGTAAACTGCATGCCGGCAGCAGTTTACTTTCACCTTTGGGATTGGTGTGCTGCATGGCTAC
Organism: uncultured Bacteroidota bacterium; assembly: GCA_903835005.1. Taxonomy (GTDB): domain Bacteria; phylum Bacteroidota; class Bacteroidia; order Chitinophagales; family Chitinophagaceae; genus Nemorincola. The sequence continues at coordinate 95,631 of CAILLK010000149.1, forward strand.
TATTATATTTTTGGCCGCGGCTACAAGGTCCATGGCGCCACCCATGCCTTTTACCATTTTCTTCGGTATCTTCCAGTTCGCAATATCACCGTTTTCAGATACTTCCATTGCGCCCAGCACAGTAAGGTCCACTTTGCCGGCGCGTATCATACCAAAGCTCATGGCGCTGTCGAAAAATGCCGAACCGGGGATTGTTGTAATTGTCTGCTTGCCGGCATTGATCAGGTCCGGGTCTTCTTCACCTTCATAAGGAAATGGCCCCATGCCCAGAAGGCCGTTTTCGCTTTGCAGCACCACATCTACCCCCTCCGGAATATAGTTGGCCACCAGCGTGGGAATGCCGATTCCCAGGTTCACATAAAATCCATCCTTCAGCTCCTGAGCTATGCGTTTTGCTATCTGTTCTTTATTGAGCGGCATTTGTAGTTTTTAATTTCCGCAAAAATAATGCTTAAAATCTTTTATTTATGCCGAATTAATGAAACCCCGGTATAATGCCAGGTCCCACATCAGGGTTTCTGTGGCAGACGATCTCTGATCTCCATAAGTAATTTATCGGTAGATGATGGCTCCGGAGCGGGTGCAGGAGCGGCAGCTTCTTCTTTCTTCTTCAGTTTAGACATTCCCTGAATGGCAATAAAAATAAATAAGGCAATGATCAGAAAATCGAAAATGGTCTGTATAAAGTGGCCATAAGCAAAAACATTGGCTCCGGCTTTTTTTGCAGCCTCCAGCGTATCATAATGATCCCCGGCTTTTGCATATTTCAACACGAAAAAGTTATCAGTAAATAACTTCCCTCCGGTTACCGTGCCTACCAGCGGCATAATAATATCGTCGACCATTGCCGAAACGATTTTTCCAAATGCACCTCCTATGATCACAGCCACTGCGAGGTCAATAACGGAACCCTTCATTGCGAAGGCCTTAAAATCTTTTATAAAACTCATGGGGGTAAAGATAATAGATAATTTGAAAAATCACAAGTGAGCCGGGAAACGGACTTTAATACGAGCAATATTCTGGTCTGTCGACTGGTCATATCAATTCTGCAAATAGCAGGATAGTTAATAAAAATACCAAGGAAACTTTTTTTGTGAAAAATGTTTCCATAGTTTTGCTCCCTGATCTGAGAGGAATGGAACCATTAACTAAAATATTGAGTGCATCAGCAGAATTGTTCAGCCAGTATGGCTTTAAGACAATTACTATGGATGATATTGCACGCAGGGCCGGTATCTCAAAAAAGACCTTGTACCAGCATTTTGCCAACAAGCAGGAGGTGGTGCAGGAATCGGTGGTATGGTATAAAAACAATACTTCCGAAAGTTGTGCCATGGTGCTGAAGGATTCTGAAAATGCAATTGAGGCAATGGTAAAAATGCTGGCGTTCTTTGACAATATGAACAAACGAATTAACCCTATGGCTATGTTTGAGCTGCAGCGGTTTTTTCCGGAAGCATATAAAACCTTCCGTGACCTGCTGGTGGACCGGGATGTGGTGATGATAAGGGATAATATGCTGCAGGGAATAAAGGAAGGACTTTACAGAGAGGATATCAATGCCGACCTGCTGGCCAGGTACAGGCTGGAGACATCACTGCTCATACTGCAGCCCAATCTGCTGGTAAATGACCGGAACAGCCTGATGAGTGTGGCACTGGAGATAGGCGAACATTTTCTTTATGGCATCATGACAGAAAAGGGCGAATACCAATACCAGAAGTATAAAACCAAATATTTAAAAGGACAAAATAGCCAGGTATTTGCCTGATTACTGAAAACCAAATAATTTATGAACAGAATTTTTACCGCTTTTATAAGCATCGTTCTTGTTTCAAATACCATCACAGCACAGGAAGTAACCAGGCTGAGCCTGAAGGATTGCATGGATTATGCAATAAAGCATAATTACAATATTAAAAATGCGCAAATTGATGTATTGATACAGAAACAACAAAACAATGAAACTGTATCAGCGGCTTATCCGCACATTAATGGCAAGTTAGAGATTGATGATTTTCTCAATCCTCAGAAATCATTTATTGATGAAAGTTCTTTTAATCCTTCCCTTAAACCGGGTCACATAATCGGATTCCCTTTTTCTTTGAATTATACAGGGGCCGCGAGCATCAGTGCGTCCCAGATAGTGTTTGATGGTTCGGTATTTGTGGCACTTAAAGCACGCACCGCTGTGATGGAATTTGCAAGACAGAACAGCCAGGTTACGGAGGAGAATATACGATACAATGTATACAAAGCCTATAATTCTCTGGTAATTGCATACCGGCAGTATGATATAATAAAAAGCTCTTTGGGCTATGCACGTAGCCTGGAGCATGATGTTGAAGTAACCAGGGAAAATGGATTTGCTGAGAAAATTGATGTAGAGCGTACCAGTGTTCAGGTAAATAACCTGGCTACCGACAGCATCAGGATCAGTAATATGCTTAAAGTATCGGAGGATGTGCTGAAATACCAGTTGGGAATGGATATGAACGCACAGATAGTGCTGATTGATACCAATATTGAGGAGCGCAGAAAAGTGGCCAGCGATCTGCTGCTACAGGAAGGAAGCTATGAACGAATACCCGAATATAATCTGGCTATCAGCTCTCTTAAATTGAATGAATATAACCTGAAGCGTTATCAGCTTGCGGGTCTGCCATCAGTAAATTTAATTGGAGCAACGGGGTACAACTATGGCGATAATAAATTTAATGAAATTTTTTCCTTATCCAATTATGCCTTTAATTCTCTGGTGGGCCTCCAGGTAAACATACCTATCTACAACGGATCTCTGAGGCAGTACCAGATGAACGAGGCCAGGCTGAGTATTGAAAAATCGAAAAACAGTATTGAGTATGCAAAACAAAGTATTGATTTTGGTGTAGCCACATCACGGACCACCCTGAAGAATGCAATACTGCAGGTGCAGAGCCAGCATAGAAATATGGACCTCTCGAATGATGTGCTGGACCTGGCTCAGAAAAAATATAAAGCAGGTGTAGGCAGCAATCTTGAGGTTACTCAGGCACAAACTGACCAGTTGATGGCACAGACCAATTATTTTAATGCATTGCTTGATGTTATCAACGCTGAAGCTGACCTTAAAAAAGCGCTGGGGCTGCTGAAATAGAAAACAGATATTATTAATCAGGTAGCAGGTAATAATTTTCTGCTAAAGACTAAATACTTAAGACTAACAATAAAAAACACACCATAAATGAGAAGGCTATTTTATTTATTAATACCGGCAGTAATTTTCGCATCGTGCGGAGGTGAAAAGAAAGATAAGACTGCAGAACTTGCAGAGCTGAAAAAACAACGTAATGAACTGGACCTGAAAATAAAAGCGCTGGAAGGCCCGGAAAGTGACAGCTCCAAAAAAGCGACACCTGTATCTATGATGCAGGTGCAACCTACAGATTTTGTAGCTACAATCAATGTGCAATCGCAGATAACCGGCGACCAGAATATTTATGCCAGCCCTCAGGCTCCGGGTATTGTAAACAATGTGCTGGTGCATGCAGGTGAGCATGTGGGCAAGGGCCAGGTACTGGCTACTATAGATGCTGCTGCTATTGAACAACAGATACAGGGCCAGCAGTCACAATTGACTCTGGCAAAAACAGTATATGAAAAACAGCAAAACCTGTGGAAGCAGAATATAGGCACTGAGGTGCAGCTGCTGCAGGCCAAAGCCAATTATGAATCGGCTCAAAGCCAGCAGGCTGCTCTGGTAGCTCAGAAAAATATGTACCGTGTCATATCGCCTATATCCGGAGTTGTTGACCAGATGAACCTGAAAACAGGAGATGCCACAGCGCCGGGAGCACAAAGTATACGGGTAGTTAATACAGATAAACTGAAAGCAGAAGCCAATCTGGGTGAGAACTACCTGGGCAAAGTGAAAACAGGTGATCATGTGACGCTGATTTTCCCGGATCTCAATGATTCTATGAAGACCAGCCTTACTTATGTGGCTGAGGCAGTTGATCCTGTTTCCCGTGCGTTCCTGGTGCAGATAAAACTCGACAATGCCCATAATCTGCATCCCAATATGTCTTGCATCATGAAGATAGCCAATTATGAAAACAAGAATTCCCTCATAGTGCCGGTATCAGTGATACAGAAAACCAGCAAGGGCGAAATGCTGTATATAGCCGATGGTAACAAGGCAAAGGCAGTCTATGTAAAAACAGGGGCTAACTCGAACGGCCAGGTAGAAATACTTTCCGGGCTGACAGCAGGAGATAAAGTGATTACAGCCGGTTTTGAAGACCTGGATAACGGCGACCCGATCGTAGCACAATAACAAAAAAATAATTCACTTACCACAGCTAATCATTTTACATGAAAGACGCTTTCAAAGAGTTTAAGCCATCAAGCTGGGCCATTGATAACCGCACAGCCGTTTACATCATAACTATCTTTATTACACTGGCGGGGCTGAGCACTTATTTCAGCCTGCCTAAAGAGCAGTTTCCTGAAATAAAAATACCACAGATCATTGTTCAGACCTATTTCCCGGGCACATCTCCCGAGAATATGGAGAACCTGGTGACCAAGCACCTGGAAAAGCAAATGAAAAACCTGACAGGTATTAAAAAGGTTACCAGCAATTCATTCCAGGATTATTCGGTGGTTATAGCCGAATTCAATACCAATGTGCAGGTTGATAAAGCCAAGCAGGATGTGAAAGACGCGGTAGACAAAGCCAAAACCGACCTGCCCAAAAACCTGCCTAACCAGCCTGAAGTGAAGGATATTGACCTCTCGGAACTCCCCATTCTCAATGTGAACATTTCGGGCAACTACGACCTGAACAGGCTCAAGAAATATGCCGACAAGATCAAGGACAATATAGAGGCCATGAAGCAGATAAAGCGCGTGGATATAGTGGGCGCGCTTGACAGGGAGATACAGATCAACATGGATATGTATAAAATGCAGGCCGCCGGTATCACCTTCGGCGATGTGCAAAATACAATTTCCGCAGAAAACGTTTCAGCTACCGCAGGCCAGGTAACCATGGGCACACAGAAAAGGCTGCTGAGCATAAAGAATGAATTTAAGTCGGCAGCCGAAATAGGTAATGTGGTCATTAAGAGCCAGCAAGGTAAGGCAATATACCTCCGCGATATTGCCGAGGTTACCGACAGCTTTCAGGAACAGAAGAGTTATGCCCGGCTCGACGGCAGTAATGTGATCACTATGAATGTGATTAAGGCCAAGGGCGAAAACCTGATTCAGGCTTCAGATAATATCCAGGAGCTGATGAAACACATGCAGGGCAATGAATTGCCCAAGGACCTGAAGATAGTGATTACCGGCGACCAGAGTGAAAAAACAAGATCTACACTTACCGACCTTATCAATACCATCATCATCGGCTTCCTGCTGGTTACCATTATACTCATGTTCTTTATGGGTGTAACCAATGCATTGTTTGTAGCCATGTCTGTACCACTATCCTGTGCCATAGCATTTATGGTGCTGCCCGGCATAGGCTTTACCATGAACATGATCGTACTGTTCTCCTTCCTGCTGGCACTGGGTATAGTGGTAGACGATGCGATAGTTGTGATAGAGAATACACACCGTATTTTTGATAACGGCAAGATGCCCATAGCACAGGCGGCCAAGTATGCCACCGGAGAGGTGTTCCTGCCTGTACTAGCGGGTACAGCCACCACCCTCATGCCCTTTATTCCGCTGGCATTCTGGCCGGGTATTATAGGCAGCTTCCTGTTCTATCTGCCTGTAACCTTGATCATAACGCTTGTAGCGTCGCTTGCTGTGGCTTATATTATCAACCCTGTATTTGCAGTAAGCTTTATGAAGCCGCACGACTTCGACCATGAAAATGATAAGCCACGTTTTGTAAAGAAGGATGCTGTGATGCTGGTGATTTTTGCAGCCATTGCCTGTTTATTTTACCTGGGCAAATCTTTTGGTATCGGTAACTTCATTATGTTCATTTACCTGTTCATTCTCATTGAGAAATTCGTGTTCGACAAATGGATACATGTATTCCAAAACAGGATCTGGCCTGCTTTCCGCGACTGGTATACCAGGTGGCTCAAACGCTCGCTGAAGCATACCGGCATAGTAGTGACGATTACTGTTGCCATTTCAGTATTTGCATTCTACATTTTCCATGTACATGGGCGCACGCCGGTTTTCTTCCCCGATTCCCAGCCCAACTTTACTTATGTTTATCTCAACCTGCCTGTGGGTACAGACCAGGCGCATACCAATGATGTGCTGCTGCAGCTCGAAAAACGCGTAGATAGTGCCCTTATAGATACAAAAACGCATCAGAGATATAAGAGTGTAAAGTCGGTAATAGCCAATGTAACAGTCGGCGCTGTGGATCCAAACAGCGGTGAGATTGGCGATTTCCCTAATAAAGGCAAGATAACAGTAGCCTATGAAGAGTTTTCAAAACGCAGCGGAGAATCTACTACTGCAATTATGGAGAAGATACGTACCAGCCTGAAAGGTGTGGCTGGCGCAGAAATAACCGTAGACAAGGAAAGTAATGGTCCGCCTCTGGCCAAACCAATTGTGATAGAGCTTACCGGAGATAACCTCGATACATTGGTAAAAACATCTGAAAGCCTGAAGCGTTTCATCGGCGATAAACAGATAGCCGGAGTGGAAGAATTGCGCAGTGATTTCCAGGCCAGGAACCCCGAAATAGTTTTTGAACTCGACAGGGAGCGTATGAATTCTGAAGGTATCAGCACCTACAATGTAGTAAACAACCTCAGGACAGCTGTGTTTGGTACGGAAATATCCCGCTTCCGCGATCAGAATGATGATTACCCGCTTACACTAAGGGTAAGTGGCACCCAGCGGCAGGATATAGATGCCATACGTAATATGCCGATAGTATACCGCGATATGGGTATGGGTGGTATCATCCGCACTGTGCCTATAAGCGCCTTTGCCAATGTGTATTATTCCACAACCTATGGTGGTATCAAGCGCAAGAATGAGAAGAGATACATCAGTCTTTCATCCAATGTGCTCAGCGGTTTTAACCCGAATGAAGTAGTGGCAGCGGTGCAGGCTGAACTGAATAACTTTAAAGGTACTTCAGGCATAACCATAAAAATGGGTGGCCAGCAGGAAGACCAGGCCGAAACAGCAAACTTTCTGCTTAAGGCATTCGGAATATCAATGGCACTCATTGTTTTGATCCTGATAATGTTGTTCAACTCCATCAGTAAAACAGTTATTATTATGAGTGAAGTGGTCTTCAGCCTGATAGGTGTATTCCTGGGTATGGGTATCTTCGCAACACCAATGTCTATTGCCATAAGTGGTATAGGTATAGTAGCGCTGGCCGGAGTGGTGGTAAGAAATGGTATTCTGCTGGTAGAGTTTATGGACCTGATGCTGGCAGAGGGTATGAATGAAATTGATGCCATAATAGAAGCAGGCCGAACCCGTATGACGCCTGTATTGCTTACTGCCATTGCTGCAATACTGGGCCTCATACCACTTGCTGTGGGTATGAATATCGATTTTGCATCGCTCTTCAGCCACTTCAATCCGCATATATTCTTTGGTGGCGACAGCGCCGATTTCTGGGCACCACTGGCATGGACGATGATTTACGGACTGAGTTTTGCTACCTTCCTTACGCTCATACTCGTTCCGGTAATGTGCCTGATGAGCTTTAAGTTTAAAAGGTGGGTAAATAGGGTTTGGGGCAGTTTTGTCAAGGCCATAAATTAAACCACTAATATTGAATGGAAACCGGCTGCTTGAAGAGTGGCCGGTTTTTTAGTTTTAGTACTTTGGGTTCTTACGTGTATGATGAACTGAAAGTATAATAACAGTATCTGATTCTATTTTATAAATTATTACAAATGGGAAGCGGTCTATCTGAACATCACGTATCAGGTTTTTGTTATCAATAAAACTAAACGCAAATGGATTTTTACTTATTGATGCATATGCCTTTTCAATTTCTTTCAAGAATGCCAAACCCAGGCCTTCCTGTATTTCTTCATAATATAAAACTGATTTTTTTGTTTCCGATTTCGCAACAGAAGTGGTTCTGAGTTTATATATCATCATCTGGAAGGAATTGAAGCCCTTATTTCATTGTGAGCTATATCAACAGGAAAAGTCTCCATATTTCCTGATTCGTAATTATCAAGGATGTCATAAAACTTCTTTAATTCATCAGAAGAATAGTGCATACTTTCAACCTCTTTTTCGAGCAATGTATGCATTGCTTTCAATTTATTATCATCTGCTCTGTCTATATATTCATGCAGCTCTTTTTTAATAGCAGAAATTGTCATGACTTCTAATTTGTTATCCAAAATTACGAAAAATGTTTAAATTGTGTTGGAGCAGCTTTTGCTTTAGTCCCAATGTTTCATTGTTTTAAGATTTTACTGAGCCTTTTTGTTTGTTTAAATCTGTGCCAGGCGCAGGAGACAGGATGTTTTAAACTAAACGATCAAAGTGATCTTCAATTGGAAACCACTATTGACTTCAGCAGGTACAATGCTTTTTTTGTCGGAGAATTTCATGGTGTTAAAGGTGTGCCGGAAGTGAAACTGGCGCTGATAAAATACCTTAATCAGACACAGGGGATCACTGATGTCTTTATGGAAATCGGATCTGGCGCTGCATGGCTGTACAACAGCTACATGGAAACAGGTGACACCTCGTTTATCTCAAAACCTCTGCTGCCTTATGCACAGCAACAAAATAGCCGCGATTTCTGGAAAGCGCTTTATGCATACAACAGCGGGCTCACTAAAAAGCTTCACATACATGGAATTGACTTTGAACGGATAGAGTTTATTAAAGTGCTCAGATTACTGAAGCCTATGGAGAAAACCGTATCATGGGCGATTAAAAACACCATCAGTTTTATCGATACTATTTCTTTGAAAAATGGCCCGGCTCTCTATTCTGAAGACTTCAGTGAGCAGAATGAGATTTACGAAAAAGTAAGAACTGAGATGCAAGCTAACCGGCAGGAATTCGAATACTATTATGCCGAAGATTTTCCGGTGGTGGCAAAGATGATGTTTAATGAAAACACCTACCGGAATTACGATAACAGAAACCGGGCCATGTACCATAATCTTATAGCAGAAATGACCAGTGAAGGGATAAAAAAGTTCGTGCTGTTTGCAGGGATGAACCACGGCAACAAAAACGGATTGCTGACCTTATCGAACAGGCTTAAGAAAAACAAAGTGCTGCGAAACCATTTTGCAGAGATGGATATGCTGTGCAAGGATTGCTATGAAGGGCATTTGCACTTTGATTATAAGGGGCCCAACAGCTTTGATAAACTTATACTGATGCCCGCCATTTACGATAAATATCTTAACTCAGCCTGCAAGTATACTATGATTGCAACGGATACAATTGAAGACTCAAAGGTTCAACATTATTCAGACTATCTGATACTGATGAAAGACCAGCCGGATTATTGAGTTATTTCCCGGTATTTTCAACAGGAGCTTTATTTTCCGTACCGGATTCATTCTTTATTACCCCGCCATATATCAAAGCCAGTACAGCAATACCAGCAATAATGCGGTAAACACCAAACGCCCGGAAGGTATGCCGCTGCACATAAGTAATAAACGATTTCACGGCTATGAGCGATACAATAAAAGCAATCCCGCAACCAGCAAGCAGCATGTTAGTGTTGGTGGCATGAAACACCTCAGGAGTGTGCTTCCAGGTTTCATACAATTCATTTACAGTAGCAGCAGCCATGGTTGGCACAGCCAGAAAGAAGGAAAACTCCGCGGCTACTTTGCGGTCAAGCCGGGTAGCAAGGCCACCAATGATGGTGGATGCACTGCGGCTGAGGCCCGGAAACAGTATCGACAATACCTGGAAACAACCCACTTTAAGCGCTTGCTGATAGGTAATATCTTCTTCTCGGTGAACGACAGCCCGTTTGAACCAGTTATCTACAAACAATAAAATAATGCCGCCCACCAGCGTTACGCAGGCTATGATCCTTATATCTCCCAATACATGGTCTATATGCTTTTTTAGTAAAACCCCGAAAATCAGTGCGGGTACAACAGCTATGGCCAGCTTGATATAAAAGGAGATATCCTTGAAATTGACAAACCTTTTGAAATACAGTACAATCACTGCAAGTATGGCTGCAAACTGAATCACAATATCAAACATATTGCTGAAGGGTTCGTTGGGGTCCATCTGCATTATGGCCTTGGTAAATTTGATATGCGCGGTAGAAGAAATGGGAAGAAATTCAGTAATTCCCTCTACAATGGCTATTACTACAGATTGCATCCAGGTCATATGCTATGGAATATTTATGTACTTGTGTGTTTGCAAAGATAACTGCCATTGCGGATGTTGCTTAATGTATTCAATAATTAATGGCGTAATAATATCCTTTTTGCTCCATTCGGGCTGCAGGTATAGTTTGCAGCCCGGGGCAACGAGGGCCGCGTATTGTTCGCCCCACGCAAAATCAGACTGGTTAAATAAAACAATCTTCAGTTCATCGGCCTGGTCAATGGGATCTGGCAGGGGAGCCTTAAATTTCTTAGGAGAAAGTGTAACCCAATCCAGCTTGCCGCTGAGCGGGTGCGCGCCTGATGTTTCGATATGGGTAGCAAAACCGGCTGCATGTAAAGCATCGCATAGCGGGGTGAGATCGTGCATAGCAGGTTCGCCACCGGTAATTACAGCTATTCTCCCCGCATGGGCAGAAGCAATAGTAACAATCTCTGCAACGGTCATTTGCGGATGCGCATCAGCATCCCAGCTATCCTTAACATCGCACCACACACAGCCCACATCGCAGCCGCCCAGCCTTATAAAGTAGGCAGCCTTACCCGTATGGAAACCCTCCCCCTGCAAAGTGCAGAAGTGCTCCATAACAGGATAAGAAACAGTAGGTGTGCGGGTGGTCAATATTGGTTATCGTTTAGTGAGATAAATATCCGGCAAATCAATAAGGAAGGCTTCTAATGAAGCCTTCCAGCAAATAATCTGTAAACCACATAGTTTTAATCAGCCAGCACCTTTGCCTGCTTTGCCGCCTGCAATGTGTTTTTCATCAGGCCGCAGATGGTCATCAGGCCAACTCCCTTTGGTACTGGTGTGATGTAGCTGCATAATTCTGCAACATTATCAAAATCCACATCACCTACCAGGCGCGAGCCGCTTTTCTTGGTTGCGTCATCAATACGGTTGATACCAACATCTATGATAATAGCACCAGGCTTAACCATATCGGCCGTAACATATTTCGGCCTGCCGATGGCTGCAATGATTATGTCGGCGGTTTTGGTTATTTCCTTCAGGTTCCTGGTTTTGCTGTGGCACATGGTCACCGTGGCGTTGCCCGGATTGGATGCACGGCTCATGAGTATGGTCATTGGTGTGCCCACAATATTACTGCGGCCTATGATAACACAATGCATGCCGGTAGTATCTATCTTGTAATACTCCAGCATCAGCATTATACCATATGGAGTAGCTGGCAGAAAGGTGGGCTGGCCCAGCAGCATACGGCCCAGCGATATCGGGTGGAAACCATCCACATCCTTATCGGGGCTGATGGCATTGATCACAGAATCGCCTGAAATATGGCCGGGTAATGGTAACTGAACGAGGATACCATCTATACTGGCATCACTATTCAGCCGCTCTACTTCACTTATCAGGAATTCTTCGGTAATATCTTTTTCAAAGCGCAGCAGGGTGGAATCGAAGCCCAGCTCTTCGCAATGCTTCACTTTACTACCCACATAGGCCTCACTGGCCGGATTATTGCCCACCAATATTGCAGCCAGGTGTGGTTTTTTACCACCATTGGCCTGCCAGTCTTTTACATCTTGCTTTATCTGCTCCTTAATATGTGCAGAAACTAATACGCCATCCAGTAATTGCATATTGCAAAGGTAATTTAATTGATTTAAAGGGCAAATATTGGAATTAATTTACGGCTTCAATACCCTGTCGCTACCCTGCCTTTCCACCATCCAGCCCGGATATTCTTTATTTAGTGCGCTCACTTCATCCAGTTGTTTCAGCTCATCAGTGCTAAGTGCCAGTTCTGTTGATTTTATATTGGCATTCAGTTGTTCAATGGTTTTAGCGCCAATAATCGTACTGGTAACACCCCTTTGCAGGCGCACCCATGCCAGTGCAACCTCGGCTACCGACACATTGTGCACTTTTCCTATAGCCTCCATCACATCAATGATGTCATAGGCCTTATCCTTATTTACAGGCGGAAAATCGAAACTATCCCTTCTGCCTCCGGCTTTATCCTGTTCACGGGTATACTTGCCGCTCATAAAGCCGCCCGCCAATGGGCTCCAGGGCATCACTGCCAGATGCTGATCCAGGGCCATGGGTATTATTTCGCGCTCTATATCGCGGCCTGCCAGCGAATAGAAATACTGCAGCCCCTCAAATTTATGCCAGCCGTTTACAGCGGCTATACCCTGCGCCTTCATCACCATCCATGCCGGCCAGTTGCACACAGCTATATAGCGCACCTTGCCACTTGCTACTACATCATTCAGGGCATGCATGGTTTGTTCAATTGGTGTCAGCGGGTCTACACCATGCACATAAAGGATATCCACATGGTCCATATCCAATCGGGTAAGGCTCTCATCTATTGATTGAAAAATATGGTAGCGCGATAGTCCGGCATTGTTATGTCCTTCGCCCATACGGCCTCTAAGTTTGGTAGCTATTACCAGTTCGTGCCTTTTTATACCCAGGTCTTTTACTGCCTTGCCCAGCAAGGTTTCCGACTGCCCGTAGGAATATACATTGGCAGTATCTATAAAGTTGATCCCGCCCTCAACGCTTGCTTTTATCAGTGCAGTGGCATCTTCCTGGGGCAGGCTGCCTATTGCCTTCCAGTAACCTTCACCGCCAAAAGTCATTGTGCCAAAGCACAATTCCGATACGATTAACCCTGTATTTCCGAATAAGTTGTATTTCATTGATTTCGTTTTTGGTACATCAAAGTTAATGATCTGTGAGTTTCACGTTCATAGGTTTCGGAAAGATAGCAATAAAGAAATACCAGCAGATTTAATAAATGGTTTCACATAAGCCTGAACGTGTCTTTTTATTAGGAGCAGGTAGAGGTACAAAATCATAAGTTTATTTAAGCATACCAGCGCCACTACTTGACCTTGGTGGTTGCCCGGAAAGGGCTTAATATACCAGCGAGGGGTGAAGCCCCTCGATACAATATATATTCGCAAAAGCCCTGTAGGGGCTACATACATTTCTGGCACTCTTAGCATTAATGCTTAAAATGCCTCAACTCAGTAATCACCATGGCCATGTTGTGCTCTTTACAGAAATTAATGCTGTCATTATCCCTTACCGAACCTCCCGGATGAATAACTGCCGTAATGCCCGCTTCATGCGCCATGCGCACACAATCATCGAACGGAAAGAACGCATCGGAAGCCATTACCGCATCTTTGATAATGAAGCCCGATTGTCTGGCCTTATCCAAAGCCTGGCGCAAGGCATCTATCCTGCTCGTCTGGCCGCAACCTTTACCTATAAGTTGTTTGTCCTTCACTATCGCAATAGCATTTGATTTGAGGTGCTTGCACACAATGTTGGCAAACAGCAGATCTTGTTTTTCCACATCATTACTGGTGCGTGAGCCTGCTTCGCGCCATTCGGCAAAATTTTTATTGTCGGCGTCCTGCACCAGCACACCGTTAAGTATGCGCTTGTATTCTTTTACTGGGTAGAAAGTCTTTTTCTGCTGTAGTATGATCCTGTTCTTTTTCGATTTAAGCGTCTCCAGCGCTTCTTCTTCAAAATCGGGAGCAATGAGTATCTCGAAAAACAATTCGCTGATCTTGCTTGCGGCATCGGTGGTAATGGTCTGATTGGTGATGAGCACCCCGCCAAACGCGCTCTCCGGGTCACCTGCCAATGCTGCTTCCCATGCATGCACCACATTATCGCGCTCGGCTATACCGCACACATTGGTATGCTTAATGACCGCAAATGCCGGCTTGCTGAATTCAGAAATGATCTGGCAGGCGGCATCCACATCCACCAGGTTATTATAGGATAGTTCTTTGCCATTCAGCTTTTCAAACAGCGCATCCAGGTCGCCATAGAAGGCGGCCTTCTGGTGCGGGTTTTCGCCATAGCGCAGCGACTGCTTATTGCCATAGGAAATCTGGAAATGCCTGTCTTTCGAATACCGGCTGAAATAATCAGCAATGGCTACATCATAATGCGCACAATTGGCAAAGGCTTCTGCGGCATAATATTTACGGTCGTGCAGGGTAGTGGCGCCTTTCTGAGCAATCAGCAACTCCAGCAAGCCTGCATACTGATCGCGCGATGAAATAATGCAAACATCCTGAAAATTTTTTCCTGCCGCCCTGATCAGCGATACACCGCCTATATCTATTTTCTCAATGATGGTCTTTTCATCGGTAGTTGATTGCACGGTTTCCTCAAATGGATATAGATCTACAATCACCAGGTCGAAGAGCGGTATCTCATATTCTGCCACATGCTGCTGGTCCTGAGCCAGGTCTCGGCGGGCAAGAATGCCGCCAAATACTTTGGGATGAAGTGTTTTTACCCTGCCGCCAAGAATCGAAGGATAGCCGGTTACACTCTCTACCGAAGTGCAGGGAATTCCCAATTGCTCAATAAAAGACTGTGTGCCCCCGGTTGAGAACAACTGCACACCAGATTCATGTAGTTTAGTGACCAGCGGGGCCAATCCATCTTTATAAAAAACGGAGATCAGCGCTGATTGAATAATACGGTCCATGCGGAATGACTTTTAATGTAAATGAAGTGCAAAGATACCGCTTATGAGTTAAAGCGGAAATGATGCAGCTCATACCAGATAATTAATGGAAAATCAGTGAGCTACGTTTGCGGTTACTGAATTAAACCTGTGTTAAGCATTCAAAAATTGCCACCGGATATTACCAGTATCTGCCGGCATGATGATACCTCTTGGAGTGTGGTGTTCTTCTATCCGTTTTTATTGTAGTATAGCAGCTGCTCAATTGAATAAGAATAACCAGCAGAGCCGCAATTTTGATGATCCTGTACTTCATAGGCTTAAAATTAGTAAAATTTTCTGTTTTAGAAATAGTGGCAGGAAAAAAGGCTATAGTTTCACCCGCCATAGCTTGAATAGCGTAGGAGGAGTTTCACCCGCCATAGCTTGAAAAGCCTAGGAGGAGTTTCACCCGCCATAGCTTGAAAAGCGTAGGAGGGTCCCGGCGTTATGCATCTATTCGGCTAAGGTGGCGATGGCACCATTCGAGCGTTGGATATCTATCGGGCTTGCCTAATAAACCACCACAAGCATTTAAAATAATTATGGCATTGCGACGAAGGAAGCAACCTCAGGAAATGATGGTGACACCCACACCCATCAGGATATATGTAGAGACGGATTGAATCCGTCTAAAACCGCGCCCATCCGGAAATTTGCACACTCCCCTCCTGCCTGTCTGCCGGTAGGCAGTTTTTTAGGAGGGGGACCGGTTGATCAAGGCGAATGCCGGGAGCAACCAGGGGTGGTTAAATCGCGCCCATCAGGATACACCATTATGCTCCGGTAGGAGCAACCATTTATAGAAAATCACAAATCCCATTGCACATGCCCCGGCTGGGGCTAACCAATCCGCACCGATCAGGATAAAATTTTAATATTAGAACAACAAATTCTCCAAAAAAAACTTACGTCTCAAGCGAGTCGCTCCATTTATTCATCTTGGTTTTCCTGGCACAATTATGATATAAAGCTGACATATAGAACTCTTAGCCGGGTCTCAAAAACTACTGAAGCCGGAAAATCAGTTCCCAAGTTCCCGGTCCCGGCGCTACTCTGTTCCAACTTAACTAGATGGAAAAATAATAGTGAAGAACTCAATCGATTAATTCAGTGTTAAACAAGATAAATATTAGGATTACCATACAAATGCATGGATGCCCAACCCGTAGGTGCATAGTAGCCTGAATATTCATTGTAACCATTCTTTGCAACATATGCATTTGAAAAAAACACCGCTTTGTTAACTGATTTTCCTTGTTGCATATTTTCGAAAAATACCTGTAACCAATGAGGTACTATATCAGGATTCAGGCTCCAAGCAGGCGCAATTACTGCTTTGTAGCCTAAAAGAAGTATCTCGTTTGTGAATGAAATTAACCGTTCCGCATAGAGTTCTTTAGCTATTAACGCAGAGTTGCAAATAAATACAATAGCGACATCCCCACTTCCAAACAAGGCAGATACACCTGAATGCTTAACGAATGCTTTGCCTCCCACATCCTTTGTATAAACTGTTTTAAAGCCCTCTATATCTCTACCTCCATGTGCAATAAAAATATTGAAGTTTGATGACAATTCGGGCTCTGGAACTATAGATTTGACTATTCTCTTTATCGGCAGATTTGCCAAAGCTGGCATTGTTTTTTCTAATGTTAGCGACAATACAAAATCCTCATCGTCAACGGGACTCCATAGCTCAACAGAGTAATTTTTGGAATCAATATTGATCGGGGTGCTATTGTCCTTGTACCACTCTAATGAACCAATGTTAGCTATTGGGAAATATAGCGAGGCAAAATCGCGTTGTATGGTATTGATTCTTTCTTGAACTATTACTTCATGTTCAAAAGTTTTTATGGGGAATTTGGACAAATCGACTGTGAGAAGGTTTGGAGGATATGTGGCAATGTCCAGGCTACAATAGAGCAACACTTCGGAACAATCACTCACAACTGGCAACTCAAAAAGGAGCAGGGCTTCTAAAGTCTTGATATAGTCTACTTCTTGTTGATTAATAAAATAGTCTTGTCCTGGTGGGAAATAGAAAGTATTTGACTTAGCTCGCCAAGCACGCATTTTTTCTAAATTCCAAGTTGATAACGTTATTATTGTATCGTTTGTGCTTCCTATAATAAGGCAGTATACTTCTGAATAGCGGTTAAAAATCCAATAAATATATTGTCCCTTTTGAATAATACCACGATCAAGAACAAAGCCGATATAGTTATCGATATGTTTTTTCAATTCAATTTCAATTTCAAGATTAAATTGGGTATACTCCAGCCAAGGTTTTATTTGAAATGTCAGCATTTGATCATTTATTACTAGGCCAGCAAGTAAAAGGGTACTAATATCATTTGTGGTAATCGCTATTTCAATCGTGTTTAACGCTAAGAGAGAAATACTATGGATTTCATAAACCAGATCTTCGATATTCGTTGTTTCGAGCGTATGAAGTAACGCAGTTTTAAAAATTTCAACTGTATCATCTTTCTTATTAAAAAAAATTGATTGCCATTTTTTTAATTCAGCTTCTGAGATTTCTTTTTCTAAATCTGAAAGTACTATGTTCCAAAAGTCATCATTATTTACTAATCCTGCTTTAATTATATTTTTAATATTATAAATCAGCGCAATCCATGGGAATGCGCCCTTTTCTTTATATTGTAAAATTGCATTTAGATTTTCAGATAAATAACTTTTTATTTGAGATATTCCATCAGGTAAATTCTTTCGGTTTGTTGTTACTAAGCTAACATAGTAACTCAGATGAATTTTTTGTAGCTCATAATCATCCGTTGTAATTTCTTTTAAAACTTCGAAGAAAACATTGGTATCTTCTTCGTCTCCTCTTGCTCGATGAAACAACATAAGGTTATAGCAAATTTCGAAGTGTAATTCTGATTCTAAAGGGCCATAAGTATCGACGACCGAGAGTAGTAGGGCAGCATAACAGGCCGCATCAGGTATATTATTTTGCTTCGTAAAACAGCGCATCTGAAAAAGCCACCCGATTAAAGGTGATTCACCTTTGTCGCAATAATATTTGAGCATTTCCTCTGCAAAATTTCTCGCCTTCTGGTAATAGAAATTGTTATTAAGTTGGTCGATGAAATTAAAGCCCAACCTTATGAAATCTATATCATAACCTTTTTTATCTGCAAGCAATCCTGCAAGGATATTTATACTGAAATAGCAGTCTTCTAAAGAATCCAAACTAATTCCCTCTGATAACTGAATTGCCACCCCTGAAATTAGGAAATCAAATAAGTTTTGCTTATTCCTTTCGGGGAGAGGGTGAGTAATATTCAAAGTTGATAATGAAAGGTCTATTTTTCCATTAGAAGATATTGAATTCAAGATGTCGGCATAATCACTAGCTGCCATCTCTGCATTTATAGAAAATGACTCCCTACTATCCTGAGTTTTCTTTGGCACTTTGTTTAAAGCACTTACTGTTAATTTATTTATTAGCGCTAGAACATAAACAAGTCCTCTGAGTCCAGTTTCGTTTATCGAATTTATTAATCCAATACGCACTGTGCGATCTTTATTTTCAAAGGCTACAATACTGAAAACATAAGGCAAATGATATTTAATAAGCAAATCTAAATGTTCCTGAGCCAAGGCACTATCAGTTTCAATATCATGCTCAAAATAATAATGATTCCACAAAAGGGCCTTCAGGCGATCAATTTCAAGACTCTCTATTTGGCTATACGTTGCCTCTTCAATATCGTCATTTATGATTTTAATATTGAAAAATTGTTCAGCTACCGGATATGCTTTTGAAATGAATTGAGTTAAAGCCTCTTCAATTGGTCTTGGTTTATTTATGAAGTCAATAAATCTATTCAGAAATTGTTCTTGATTATCATAGTATTTTAATTCGGCAGATACACCTACCTGTTTAAGTCCATGAATAGCTGTCATTTTCCCTCTTACAAATTTCCCAGTTGATAGATAGTTACTGAGTAAGTTTGTATCTATAATATGACAGTTGTCAATAACAAGGCCCGAAAGAAAAGGATAATTACAAATGATAACCCTAACAACTTCGAAATTTTCTTTGCCATAATCTTCATTTTTGCCATGATCTTCATTATTTTCCAAATATGTGCTAACATTCTTATCCAAGCGAATAATTGCGTTTGCAATATGTTTCATTGCATTTCTGTAATCAATTATGTCGATTGGAAATTGATAAATTTCTGTCTGCGCGGCCACATATTTTTTATCATCAATTCTAAGCAGAATAAATTCAGGATCTTTTACCGACACTGTATTCATCACTGGTATCAAATAATTATTATCACTTGAACAAATCTCTTTTTTAACAAATGCTGAAAAAGCCTTATTTTCATGGGATATATCATATGTTTTTGATAATACTATATCTAATAAATAACCCGTGTGTCCATTCTCTAATGACCCTAATAAAAAAAAGAGTTTACCTTTATATGCTATTATCGGTGTCTTCCAACCATCAAAATGTTCATCGGGGAATGATGTTATGCATTCAAGAATAGTTTGTATTGCTGTACTGTTCACACCTGTTAGTTCTTGAATGTATTTTACAAGGCTTTTCTTATGTAATTTTAATGGCAGCTTTTGAATGTTGCCATTTTCAATCTCACGTCTAATATCTTCATTTGATGTGACTTTACTCACACCAGCTTGTATTGCAACAATTACGTCATATATTTCATTAATTGTTACACCTCCTAGTTTTTGTATTTTGGTAGATTTCAAATAAAACTTGTGGTTTATCAGAATTCCAATATGAAATTTTCGATGCTCTTGATAGGTGGACTTGTCTTGCTCGGAGAAGTGAATAGTGTTGTCAGAAACTTTATGTAAAAGGGGAGAATTATCAATACTTGGCTGGAAATTCATGTGTATTAATGGCTCAAAAATATGATTTTTGAATCTTTGCTTTCCAATTCTTTTCAGGAATATATAGTTAGTTGGGTCACTAAAACGTATTTTCCCATCATCCAATAATATTTGTTTAAACTCATATACATATTGCCCAAAAATATCTTTTAAAAGATACATTAAATTACATAGCATTGAAAAAGTTCTTATTCCCGAAATATCCTTATCATCGAATTTAGTTTTACTTCCATGATTATACAGCTTGATTAAAGAAACAGCTTGATTAAATGAATCAATTCCTATTTCTACAGCGTCTTGTAAAAAAACTTCTTCACCCCAAACACTTTTTCGTTTTGGTGAATCTATATTAACTAAACTCAACTTTCGTGAATCGCCCTGACTATCTGTGTCTCTAATTTCAGTAACATCGAAAAACTGGATATTTGTCCATAGCAGACAATTCTCTATTAAAACCATATCATCTAGATCAAGTGTGTCTAACACATGTTCTATTTTCTCCATGGTTTCTTCATATTCTTCATTAAGCTTTAAGAAACAAAATATGATCTCTGAAACCAATCCTTGGAAAGCACCACTATTTGACATATCAGCAGCGAACCTAGATGTAATACCGTGGACAAATGATATGAAATGTGCATGGTTATACTCATCATCTATTGGATTGATATTTTCACCATTAGAAATGGCATTTTTTATTACTTCAAGAAGGTAATAATATTTGGGGTCAATCATTGTTAATTTATTTTGATGTTGAATATACTCTTATTTACACCACTGGCCTAAATTTGTTAACAAATGCAATACTAATTCCTGTTAGATTAGACTGTATTGCTCACATCTCAGGCAAGCCGCTTCATTTATCAAACTCGGTTTTCCCGGCACAATTATGGTATAAAGCTGAAATATAGAACTGTCTCAGCCGGGTCTCAAAAACTACTGAAGCCGGAAAATCAGTTCCCAAGTTCACGGAGCCGGCTCATCGCTGCCCCTCAGTCAGCTTTTAGTAGCAACCCCCAAAATAAATATGCCTGTAAATTAGGAATTGTCAATTATTCACCATACATTTGTGCCAAACTTTATGATTAATTAAAACTTATTAAACTATGAAACACTTTTTCTCCAATTTCCCAAGAATTCCAGGATACATTATACTCGGGAACCATCACTACAAAAATGAGATAAGATGAGATAATCGTAAATTAATTTATATAAGCCACCAGCAAGGGTTTCAGCGTTTATCAATATCCCATTACTTTTATTTAAGAGAATGGGATATCCAGGCAAAACCCCCTTATTCCAGGAAAGGATCGTGTGCTATTTTTCTCTGGCGCCTGTAGCTAAGCCTTTTGAGCAGGGGACGTAGCTGAGCAATCAGATCCCACCCCTACAAAAATGGGACAACATGAGATAATCGTAAATTAATTAATATAAGCCACCGGCAAGGGTTTCAGCGTTTATCAATATCCCATTGCTTATTTTTAAGAGAATGGGATATCCAAACAGAACGCCCTTATTCCAGTAAAGGATCGTATGTTATTACGTCTTAGCCGGGTCTCATTTTGCACAATCAAGGCTAAAAGCTGAAGTTTCAAGATGTCGCAGCCGAGTCTCAAAAACCACGACAGCCATAAAATTAGTTCCGAAGTTAGTGGACTCGGCGCCCCAGGGTACCAATACTCCACTCTCACGTATGTAGCGCGAATGCACTGGTGGCGATTTTGTAATACTTACGTATTATCATTAAAGTTCTGCAGTTCCGTTTGTTCCTACAGGCAACCGGAATTGCAAATAAAACGTCATTTCCAATGTTCCCAAATCTACACTGGATGAGATAACATGAGATAATCGTAAATTGATTTATATAATCCACCAGCAAGGGTTTCAGCGTTTATCAATATCCCATTGCTTATTTTTAAGAGAATGGGATATCCAGGCAAAACGCCTTTTTTCCAGGATAGGATCGTGTGCTATTTTTCTCTGGAGCCTGTAGCTAAGCCTTTTGATCAGGGGACGTATCTGAGCAATCAGGTCCCACCTCTACAAAAATGGGATAAGATGAGATAATCGTAAATTAATTTATATAAGCCACCAGCAAGGGTTTCAGCGTTTATCAATATCCCATTGTTTATTTTTTTAAGAGAATGGGATATCCAGGCAAAACGCCTTTACTCCGGGAAAGGATCGTGTGCTATTTTTCTCTGGCGCCTGTAGCTAGGCCTTTTGAGCAGGGGACGTATCTGAGCAATCAGGTCCCATCCCTACAAAAATGAGATAACATGATATAATCGTAAATTATATTATATAAGCCGCCAGCAAGGGTTTCAGCGTTTATCATTATCCCATTGCTTATTTATTAAGAGAATGGGATATCCAGGCAAAACGCCCTCATTCCAGGAAAGGATCGTATGATATTACGTCTTAGCCGGGTCTCACTTTGCACAATCAAGGCTAAAAGCTGAAGTTTCAAGATGTCGCAGCCGAGTCTCAAAAACCACGACAGCCAGAAAATTAGTTCCGAAGTTAGTGGACTCGGCGCCACAGGGTACCAATACTCCACTCTCACGTATGTGCGCGAATGCACTGGTGGCGATTTTGTAATACTTACGTATTATCATTTAAAATCTGCAGTTCCGTTTGTTCCTGTGGCCAACAGGAATTGCAAATAAAACGTCATTTCCATGTTCCCAAATCTACATTAGATGAGATAACATGAGATAATCGAAAATTAATTTATATAAGCTACCAGCAAGGGTTTCAGCGTTTATCAATATCCCATTGCTTCTATTTAAGAGAATGGGATATCCATACAAAACACTTTTATTCCAGGAAAGGATCGTGTGCTATTTTTGTGATACGGATAGCCACTCCCGGCTCCTCGGGATGATATTCTTCAGCCTCAGTTCATTGATAATCAACAAAACCACCACGAAATCTTTTTAATTTCCCGACGCAGTAATTATATTTTTTATAAATTAATAATAGTACAATGAAAGACCAAGTAGCAATTTGCCGGTTAAATAACAGAAAGACAATCGTGAGACCAAATGCTGTTCATTCTCCTTCATTTATTGCCTACTGCTACTGAAAATAACTTATTTTTACACCTCTCCCATAATGTTTAAAGTGAATGAAGCCAGGAAATCTGCAATCAAAAATCGGCACTTTACGTAAAGTAGTTTCCAACAAGCTGATCAATAAAGGCTACTTCCCAAAACATACTGGCAAACAGTTAATCATCCTGATGTATCATGGTATAGATCAGCAACAGGATACCCGATACAACCAGCGGTTCTTCAGCCAGGCCAATTTTGAAAAGCAGATTGCAGATCTGAAAAAACATTGCAATATCCTCACTTATTCAGATTTCGTCAATCAGCAATTTTCCGATCAGAAACCCAATTTGCTCCTCACATTTGATGATGGCTATGCCAATAATTACCGCTATGCCCTGCCTGTACTGGATAAGTATAATGCTCATGCCCTTTATTTCATTACAGGGGTAGGCTCGCTGGAGAAAAAAGTATTATGGGCCGATGCTATGGATATCGTGAGCCATCATGCAAAGGAGGGGTGCAGCATTACTATTAATAAAACAGATTTTATTTTCAGGAAAGCGGATTTCATACATGAAGAAAGCGGTATGCTGCTAAAACAATACATTAAAAAAAGCAAAACAGCAGGGTATAAAGAAAAGGATGAACTGGTAGCTCAGTTGCTGGCCATTTATGACTTTACAAAAATAAAAGGCAGGGAAGATTACTGGCAGCTGATGACTGATGAAGAAATTTATAAAACCTCGCTCAGCAAAAACATCACAATCGGCTCGCATGGTTTTTACCACAACAATCTGGGCTCCTTATCCAATACCGATGCGGTTGCCGAAGTACTTTTATCAAAAAAATACCTGGAAAACTTAACGCAGAAAGAAGTGAGGACAATCGGCTTCCCCGATGGGTCTTATACAGAATTGCTTAATGACTCCTTATTGAAGGAAGGCTTTGCCTCTCAGTTCCTGGTCGATTATAATAAAGATGATGATCGCTCACGGAATTTCACTTTCGCCAGATATGGGCTGTATCCGTTTATGGGCAACAATAATGAATTACTCTATAAAATCCTGCATAAATGAACATCTGCTTTTATACCTCCGATAATCCGTCAGCGGCCAATCAGCTGAATATAAATCACCTGGTGACGAACCGGCCCGATCATAATTATTCATTTCTCAACATCAGGAGCACACCGGAACCGCAAAAGACCATGATGGACAAGCTCCGGAGAAAGTACAGTGAACTGAAATATAACGATGGCCGTTTTGATTTTGAGCGGGACCTGATCGAGCTGAAAACCCGGCTGGAAGCGCATATCGCACCTATCGACAAAAAGAGTTTCAGGCAGGGCTATGCCGGTGCTGTGAATGATGATCTGAGTGTACAGTTCCTTACAAGAGTGCAACCTGATATTATCATTCAGTGCGGTGCGGGCATTATGAAGCCCTGCACTTTCGGCCTGGCAAGGCTGGGCACTATCAACCTGCACCATGGCATTATGCCCGAGGTGAGGGGAATAGAATCTACATTCTGGTGCCTGTTTTATGGCATTAAAGATAAAATCGGGGTCTCCTGTCATTTCATTGACGAAAACCTGGATACCGGCGCGGTGATTGCCCAGTCTTACTTAAATACAAAAGCAACTTCTTTTACAGATATTCAGACCGAAAACTACCTCATGGGCAGGGATGTCCTGGTTAAGAGTATAGATATACTGAATCAGGGCGGTTACACCATAAAAAGCCTGGGTGAGATACCATCATACTACTTTGGCAATGTAAATCCGTTTCTGTATTATGCGCTGAAGAAAAGAAACTTTGCCCCATTGATGAAGATTTCAGACAAGGCTTTCAGAATGAAGGAAAAGAAGTATCTGGAATTTTAACCCGTAACTTGGAATAAAATTACGTATTAGCTCAGAGAAAGTACCGTCAATGTTAGGTTTGACGGTTTTTTTATTGTACGTTTGTAATACGTAAATACGTATTATGTCAAAAACAACATCAGCTCATCCTGAATGGGCGAC
>CAILLK010000150.1 GCA_903835005.1 uncultured Bacteroidota bacterium
GATTTATTTGATTAGCATGATTTATATTAAAATGTGTCACAGAAATGAAAATAAAAAAACCCACATTGGTATTGATTATCAATAAAATGATTGTATATAAAGTCCCATTTACTTCCCGGATGGGTAATTTTGTTTTCTGAACTATGATTTTAATGATTTATTTGATTAGCATGATTTATATTAAAATGTGTCACAGAAATGAAAATAAAAAACCCCACATTGGTATTGATTATCAATAAAATGATTGTATATAAAGTCCCATTTTCTTCCCGGATGGGTAATTTTGTTGTCTGAACTATGATTTTAATGATTTATTTGATTAGCATGATTTATATTAAATGTGTCACAGAAATGAAAATAAAAAAACCCACATTGGTATTGATTATCAATGGATTTTCAGTGTAAAATGACCCATTTTTTACCCGTGGTGGGACATTTTCTGTTCTTTTTTCCTGGCCTCGTTTTTTGCCAGTTTGCGGCGGGCGGCACGGTTGAGATTGCCTTGTTTTTTGGCTATCAGATCTTTTATATAGTTGTCATCTGCGGGGTCTTCGGGTTCTTCCTGTAGGGGGATTTCTTCGTTATACCTTGTTGCGGGGGGGACGGCGGAGTTGAGTGCTTCTTGTGCTGATAAGTTCGGGGTTGGGAAGTCATCTGCGGTCATGCGCCGGAGGGGGGCTTTCCGGATTTCCGTTTGGTTTTCTTCCTGTCTGGGTTTGAGGCCGTATTCGTTGAAGCCGGGCGGCATGGACTGGCCGGGCTGCTCTTTGGCACGGGATTTTATGTAATCGTTGACCAATGGCTGGACGATATCGACCGCTTCGGGGTCATTGGCCTGGATGAACTCCATGAAATAGCGGAGCATTTCGTGGTTTTCGTTGAGGGTGGCGTGACTTTTGAGTTTAGAGACATCGAGCACAAGGCGGTGCAGGATCTTGCTTTCGGAATCGGTGATGGGTTTGTTGATGCGGTCTTCGGACACGATACTGTTGGTGAGGTTGGCCATTGCGATATAGACGTTATCGGCAATGAGGTTGGGCATTTGGCGGGCGCTGGTTCGGATGCGGTCCCATTGGTTGTCGCTGGCCCAGGTGGTGAGGGTTTTGCGGTTGATGCCGATACAATCGGCGATCTGTGATTTTGAGATATCGGTCTGGCAGAACAGTTGTTCGGCCATTTGTTTTTCGTTTTGTTTCATTTTTTTGAGTTATTAGTCGTTAGTATATAGCAGAGTTATTTCCAGGATTTTGTGCGCAAAGTTATATTATTTGGAATAATAGCCAAATAATGTGGATAATTATTTCTGAAGGGTTGAAGTTGTGGAGGAAATTGATAGTTGTCAGAACTGGAATTTTAGGAATTAGTGGAAGTTGGGTTGCAATTTGATCTAAGGTGGGTAGAGGGATAATGGGGTTATTGCCATCATTACCTGAGACGGATTCAATCCGTCTCTACCTTTGCAATAATTTCGAAATATTTTCTATTTTGTTACATAATAATAGCGTATTATTAGAGTAGATTTGCCATAAAAAGCAACCTGTGAAATTGAGTTGAATCGCAGGCTATGCCTAATGCTTGAATAAATAATACATAAGCACGAAATTAATAAGAGTAATCAAAAATTAACGATATAAAATTTAAATGACAAGCACTATTCAAAGAGCGGAATTACAAGCTAAAATATGGAAAATAGCCAACGATGTGCGTGGCTCGGTTGATGGATGGGATTTTAAACAGTTTGTGTTGGGAACACTGTTCTATCGTTTTATCAGTGAAAACTTTACCAATTACATTCAAGGTGGTGATGAGAGCGTTGGCTACGCAAACTTATCAGATGATGTAATAACACCTGAAATAAAAGATGATGCTATAAAAACGAAAGGGTATTTTATATATCCCAGTCAACTTTTTGTAAATGTCGCTGCAAAAGCCAATACTAACCCCAATCTTAATACAGATTTAAAAGCCATTTTTGACGCTATTGAAAGTTCTGCAAACGGCTATCCATCTGAACCTGATATAAAGGGGTTGTTTGCTGATTTTGACACAACCAGTACTCGGCTTGGCAATACTGTTGAAAACAAAAACAGCCGATTAGCAGCTGTAATAAAAGGAGTAGCAGAATTGGTTTTTGGAAATTTTGAAGACAGCCAAATTGACCTTTTTGGTGATGCTTATGAATTTCTTATATCCAATTATGCAGCCAATGCAGGAAAATCGGGAGGCGAGTTTTTTACCCCTCAACATGTATCTAAACTCATTGCACAGCTAGCCATGCATAAGCAGACCACTGTAAATAAAATTTATGACCCTGCTGCGGGTTCCGGCTCCTTACTATTACAAGCCAAAAAGCATTTTGATAATCATATTATTGAAGAAGGTTTTTACGGGCAGGAAATAAACCACACCACTTATAACCTGGCCCGTATGAACATGTTTTTGCACAACATCAACTACGACAAGTTTAATATTGCTTTGGGTGATACACTTAGATTTCCTCACTTTGGAGATGAAAAACCTTTTGATGCTATCGTATCCAATCCGCCTTACTCGGTAAATTGGATTGGTGACGGAGATCCAACTCTTATTAATGATGACCGTTATGCACCTGCCGGTGTGCTGGCTCCTAAATCAAAAGCAGATTTTGCCTTTGTACTTCATGCACTTAGTTACCTATCCGGTAAAGGAAGGGCAGCTATCGTTTGTTTCCCCGGTATCTTTTACCGTGGTGGCGCAGAACAAAAGATCAGAAAGTACCTGATAGATAATAACTTTATAGAGACCGTAATCTCTTTAGCTCCAAATCTATTCTTCGGAACTTCAATAGCCGTTAACATACTGGTACTTTCAAAACATAAGACCGACAATAAGACCCAGTTCATAGATGCAAGTGGTGAAGAGTTCTTCAGAAAAGTGACCAACAACAATATACTGGATGAGGCGCATATTGAGAAGATCATGCACATATTCGACAGTAAAAAAGACATTGAGCACGTAGTAAAATCTGTTTACAACAACATAATTGCTGAAAACGATTATAACCTATCCGTCAGTTCCTATATTGACACAAAAGATATTCGTGAGAAAATTGACATAGTAGAATTGAATAATGAGATTTCAATAACTGTAGAGAAGATAGATGTGCTTCGTGCTGACATTAATTCAATTATAAAAGAGATTGAGGCATGAGCTACATGAATAGATTATTAGATGGTATTGAATTTGAGTGGAAACCATTGGGGGAAGTTGCAGAACTAAAACGAGGTAAAACTATTACTGCAAAGAATAAAATTGATGGCCATATTCCAGTAATTAGTGGCGGACAAAAACCTGCATATTATAACTCAGAATACAATAGAGATGGTGAAACTATTACAATTGCAGGTAGTGGGGCTTATGCTGGCTTTGTTGTTTACTGGAATGAACCAATTTTTGTATCTGATGCTTTTTCTGTTAAAACTGACTCAACTATTCTAATTATTAGATATTTATTTCACTTCTTACTAAAACATCAAAATTGGATTCATGATTTAAAAAGAGGAGTAGGCGTGCCACATGTTTACCCCAAAGACTTAGCTAAACTCCTTATCCCCATCCCATCTCTCAAGGTTCAAAAAGAAATTGTCCGTATTCTTGACACCTTTACAGAGCTTACAGTAGAGCTTACAGTAGAGCTTACAGCTCGTAAAAAGCAGTATAACTACTATCGTGAACAGTTGTTGAGTTTTGAGGAGAATGAAGTGCCACATTTACCCATGGGGGATAAAAGTATAGGCGAGTTTCAAAGAGGCAAACGATTCATAAAAGACGATATGATGCCTGATGGGGTACCTTGCATACATTATGGTGAAATGTACACATACTATGGTACCTGGGCACGTGAAAGCAAGTCATTTCTTAGCGAAGAGTTGGTAAATAGTAAAAAACTGCGGGTTGCTGAAAAAGGCGATGTTGTAATTGTTGCTGCAGGAGAAACGTATCCGACCGACCAACCACATATTTCTAATGGCGAATGCCATCAGTAATTTTGCTGGTTAAAAAAGAGCATGACGTCAGACAAAACAAAACATCGGCATCAGATGTTGTCGATGATTGAAGACTGGAAGCGGAGCGGA
>CAILLK010000151.1 GCA_903835005.1 uncultured Bacteroidota bacterium
GCGCAACGAACACAAGCCTATCCGGTTATTTGTTGATTCGGCGGCGGGGACGGCAACTGGCAGCCTTCCCGGCGGCTATAAAGGGTGTCTAATCTCTGATTAGGCAGCCATGGCGTAAGAATATTCGCCTTATAGATTTTGAGTATTCAGATTAACGTGCTAATTATTCAACGCACGACATGCTTGCACCCACCCTGCTCTATGCTGTCTAAACCAGTCGGCCCCGGTTTAGTGGATAGTACAATTGCAAATTTACGAAATAAACAGGTATAAATTTGTTAATCCCGGGCTTTGATTAAGTATAGGGCTTGGAGTCCGATTGATAATATTTTTAATGAGCGCTTGGATGCATGCTCCCGAATATGTACTTTTTACTGTCTCAGACCTACTTGTTCTGTGTGTTCGTTTCTGTCATCAGCAGGCGTATATCAGCTATCAGCTTGTTTACTTCATCCATATTGGTGCCGTCATAAAAGCCTCGGACGCGCCCGAAACCGTCTACCAGCGTATAGTGTTTGTCATGTATAAAGTCATCGGTTATGGTTACCCCATTTGCTGTATCCTCTGCATTGATCAGGTAGCTGTACCGTGCCATATCATACAGTTGTTTCTTATCCCCGGTAAGGAACATCCACTGATTGGCATCGGCTCCAAATCGCATACTGTAAGCTTTAAGTGCTCCCACTGTATCCTTCAGCGGATCAACTGTATGCGATAGTATCATCACATTTTTATTGCCCTTGAAAGCCGTATATACACTTGCTAGGTTTTCATTCATTTTAGGGCATATGCCTTTGCAGGTGGCATAGAAGTATTCTACCACACATATCTTTCCTTTTACATCATCACTGGTTATTGTTTTACCATCCTGATTGATGAAAGAAAATGCCGAAACATGATGGTTCTGGTCGTTACCAATAATTGGCAATACCGGCTTTTGTTTTTCACTGGCAGTTATTTTCGGAAAAACGTAGGCTATAAAAGCAATGGTAAGCGTTATAAAAAAGGTAACCAGGAATAATGCTGTTTTATTTATCTTCATCAAGCAAAGGTAGGGGAATCAGGGAAGTAGATTTGCTCTGATTATATTGTAAAGTTATAATTGTAATCCTCTTTAATTATTGTAGGCTTGCCCATAATGAACTTCATGTGATTATACCCGCACCCCAATCACCAGCACATCATCTACCTGTTCATTCTCCCGCTTCCAGTTTTCAAAATAGGATCTCAGGTAGTTTTCCTGTTCCCTCATGCCTTTATCCTGTATCGCCAGCAGCATTTCCTTGAATTTTGCGGTCATCAGTTTTTTGCCGTTCTGTCCGCCAAACTGGTCGGCATAGCCATCTGTGAAAATATAAAGGGTATCGTTTTTGATAAGCTGTATCACGTGGTTGGTGAAACTCCTGTCTTTGGCTGCCTGCAGGCCGCCTATCGGGAATTTATCAGGCCTGAATACTTCTATGGTATTGTTGCGTAGCAGCCAAAGGGGCCGGTTGGCGCCGGCATATTGCAGTTCATTTGCAGCCAGGTCGAATGAGCAGATAGAAATATCCATACCATCGTTCGATTCGTTTTCTCCCTGCTTCAATGCCTCAATTACCAGCCTGTTGAGCATGGTTAGTATAAGGGCGGGCTCATCTACTCCTTTCTCGTTAATAATCTGGTTAAGCAGCGAGCTCCCTATCATACTCATAAATGCACCCGATACTCCATGGCCGGTACAGTCACCGGCTATTATCAGCACCCGGCCGTTACGCTCGGCAAACGAATAGAAATCACCGCTTACTATGTCCTTTGGCAAAAACAGGATGAAAGACTGCTCCAGCGCCTTATAGATCAGCTTTATATCGGGCAGTATAGCCGATTGTATCCGCTGCGCATAATTGATATTGTCGGTTATGGATTTATTCTTCAGTTCTATCTCCTGCTTGCTTATTTCCAGTTCTTCTTTTTGCCTGATGATATCTTTCGTACGCTCGGCCACCTTATTTTCAAGCTCGGAGTTCTGCGACTCCAGCAGCAATTGCTTTTCCTTTTCTTTTTCCAGATTTTCCTCCGATAGCAGCCTGATAGAATGTACCTGGTCCAGCAGTTTTTTCTGGTTCAGCCTGTTTGTTCGCCCCAATACAATTACAGCGCTGAGAGGATACAGATAAATACCTATACCGCTGAGGTTTTGTACAAATAATGTATGGCGGATACCAGGTATCCAACCCACAATCCATGGCAGCAATATGGAAATAAAAACGGCAAATGAACAAACAAATACAATAGTTTTGGCTTCCCATCTTTTCTGCCGGAAGCCTTTTATAAGATAGTATATTGATGATGATACTGAAATGCTGAAGAGAATGGAAAAGATGAGTAATATCAGTGCCGGAGCAGGCATATCCTCAATATTGCCGCCCTGAACATTTCCGAATAAAGTAAAATTATACAGGATAGCGGGATGAAAACAAATAGCCGCTAATATCAACCGGATGAACAGGAAAATTTTCGACTTATTCTTATTCTTCAGCACCTTGGCCAGGAAAAACGACATAAATTCAAAACTGAAAACCAGGCAAAAAAGGCAGATAATATTGAATATAAAAGTTGACTGAGTACTGCTCAGGTATGTGAAAGAAGTAAAGAGACAAAAAAGACTGAAATACAGGTTCTCGGTCTTCTCCCTGGAAAACATATATATAAGTATAAACACTATACCAAAAGACAGATAATAAAAGCCCAGAGAATAGTTATCGTATTCCTTTATCAAAGATTCTTCCTTTTGTTTTTCAGCCATTGCCAGATCTCTGAGTTCTAATTTCAGACTCATTTCACTGAGCTTGTGATAGGGGAGATAAGTAAAAGAAAATTGCTGAAAACTGTCTGAAATAGGCAAATCTGCATATCCCTTCAACTCCAGTTTACTCAGATTCTTGTCATTCGACTGATTAAATAGTCCGGTACTTAAAACTGTATACCCGTTATTAATGAAAGAAATGGAACCGTGTATTTTATAATCAAGGGCTATAGTTTTATTTCTCAGTTTAGGGATAACATAAAATCTGGCAACCAATTTAACTGTATCTACGTTTTTGGTTCGTACTGTATCCGGCTGCTTTGTTTCAAAAATCTTTTTTGTACCGTCCTTCTCAATTAAAGTAACCGACCAGGTAAACTTCTCCAGCAGGTTTACATAACTGAGCGCTTTTTCAATTTCTTTTGAAACCTTTGATGTATCAAGAGGTGTATATTTATTAATAATTTCTGCCGCCGAATCCAGACTGGCTGCTTGATCTCCAAAATTGCTTAAGGATTTCAATGTATCAAGCTTCGAAGATTGAGCTGAAAGGCTTCCTGGTGATAGGAGCAGGCTAATATACATGGGTATAACCAGAAAACGGAGCAATTTCCTGTTCATTAAGCCCAAATCTTTTATGTAATAATTATATCCTGTCACGTATGTATATGGATTAAGATGTGAAGCCGGAATCGGAAACTCTGATCCTGAAAGTTTCTGGTAGTGAAAGTATAAATACTATTTCTTTTTTTCTTACTTTTCAGTAATATCTTTTTCAAAAATCTGATTTTTATGAAAGGATGAAATTAATCTTTACTTTTGAGTGTAAACAGCGCTAATCCGGATGGCAAAATTGGATCTATATAATATTTACCTGAATATGGAAAAGGAAGATATTATTTTGTCTTTTAAGGGAGATATTACCAAAGAACTGCTGTCGTCAGTTTACCAGATTGTTGAGGCACGCATAGAAAACGGCAATGAAGACCCCAAAAAGAAGAAGAAATTTTTCCATGTACTCGTAGAATGCCTGCAAAATATGTACAACCATATGGAAACCATGCAGGAGCTGGACAACAGTTCTCCCGAAAATAACGGTAGTGGCATATTCATGATTGGCAAAGGCGAAGATGGGGGCTACAGGATCATTACAGGTAACTTTATTCTCAATGAAAATGCCGGTATTCTTAAACAAAGAATCGATCAGATCAACGCAATGAATCCACAGGAACTGAAAGCCTATTACCTGGAGAAACTGGGCTCAACCGAACTTTCAGATAAGGGCGGGGCTGGTTTAGGCATTATTGATATTGCCCGGAAATCGGGCAATAAAATAGAATATGATTTTCAGTACCCTTCTTCGAAATATTCCTTTTTTACCTTATCGGCTACCATAAACTAAACAATAAATATAAAAGGATGGATAACCTTATTATTGAAGGCACCAATAAAACCCCGGTAATCAGCTTCAAAGCAGATACCGGTACTCTTGAAATTGCCGGAAAATCAATTCCCGAAAACTCATTCGGCTTTTATCAGCCTTTGTTCACATGGATTGATAATTATGTGCTTAATCCATTGCCAAAGACCGAAATAAAGATATCACTGGAGTATTTTAATACAAGCTCATCCAAATGCCTGCTTGATATTTTACGCAAACTCGAAGCGCTTAAAAAGTCAGCTAAAAGCACCGTTACCGTTTCCTGGTATTATGAGGCCGATGATGAAGATATGATGGAGGCCGGGCAGGATTATGATTCCCTCGTCGACCTTAACTTTAATATCATTAAGATCTGATCTTGGGCTCCAGCAGCTTCCGCAGCAAATCAAAATATAAAACCAGATAAAGTACCCCTGCCATCAACCAGATGATAATCAGGTTGTACCAGAGCGTTTCCGTTTGCATTCCGACAAAGGATTTAGAGTGCGTATAAAATGGTGTCGGATTCTTCGCGTTGCAATATTCACTTATAAAAACCGGTTCGTATTTCCTTACGATCCTGTTTCCCGAAATTATCGTTTTCTCCCTTACGTTGCTGTTCAGAACCATGTCTTCCAGTTGCTCATTGCTGTACCTGTTTTTGAATTGCTTGGCAGCTTCCACCCCCAGCTTTTCGTTCAGCTCTAATACCAGCTCCTGTTTTTTACCAAAAACATCATTTTTCTTTCTGATGAAATGCTTTTCAATGCTGTCGGTATTTTTTTTGCAGGCATCAATATAAGCTGGTAATGAGGCATTTATTTCAGGTAATACTGTAAAGTTGATTTTCTCCTCAGGATTAGATGCTTTAATGGAACTGAACTCGTTATTTAGAAGGTTTGCTGTAGCCTTGATAGAGTCATAGGGGGCCGGTTTTTCAATTGCAAGGCTTTCGAGTAGTGCAATTTGTCTCTGCATTTGCTCAGTCCAGTAGTCGGTTATGTATCTGGAATTACTAACTTGCCGGTCCGGTTCAAAAAACGGAGCTTCATACTCGTTGTTCTTAAACCGGTCCACGGCCAGTGCTTCAAAAGCCCAGCGCGATGCCATAATATTACCTATTAGTGGCACCTTGCTCTGGTTGCTCAGTTCAGGGCAAAGATCTTCAAACTTTACCATCACACCGCTCAGCATTATTTGCGGAATGACTAGGAAAGGTATAAGGATGTAAACAGCCACCCTGGTTTTTAAGCCAGATGAGATATTAAGGCCCAGCAGGTTGGCAAAGCAGGATACCGAAAACAGCACCAGCCATTGATTGAACAACAAACCGCTGAAACCCAGTATACTATTACCTATTATCAAAAAAAGGAAGCTCTGTACTCCCGAAACAAGGAATAAAAATGCAATCTTGGAAAACAGATAACTGCTTCTGCTTAGCCGTAGAAAGGATTCTCTCTTCAATATTTTTTTATCCTGTATTATTTCATCTGCGCTCACTATAAGCCCCAGAAACAGGGAGACAATGGTACTGATAAACAAATAAACCGGTATATTAGGGTTCAGTCCGAATTGGTATGGTTTACCAATACCATGAGAACGTAAAGCAAAACCCAGGATCAAGGCCAGCACAGGCCCTTCGAATAAGGTAATGGCAAGGTATTGCCTGTTGTTCAGTTTTGCCAGAAAATTGCGCTGAAAATATACCTTAACTTGTACTAACCTGCTGGCTACTTCAACATCTTTGAGCGTTTGCTCGTTACATGCAGCATCAATCGGGGTAATATCCTGGTTAGCGAAATTGGCTTTGTATAATTTATACCACTCTTCCGCGTACATCTTCCGGTGGCTGGTGGCTTTACCATATTCATCTACTGTCTTTGACTCTATTATCCTGAACAGCTCTTCCGGGTTTATATTGCCACATTCGGGGCATTCACAGTTCTCAAAATCCACATAGTGCATCTGCTGCTTAAAATACCTCAGTGAATCAACCGGGTTGCCAAAATAAACAGGATAGCCACCGGTGTCCAGAATAAGCATCTGGTCGAATAGCTTGAAAATTTCGGATGAAGGCTGATGTATGACCACAAATATCAGCTTGCCCGTCATGGTCAGTTGTTTCAGCAGGTCCATTACATTTTCTGCATCATTCGATGACAAACCTGAAGTGGGTTCATCTACAAACAATATTTCCGGTTCTCGTATCAGCTCAAGAGCAATATTCAATCTTTTGCGCTGGCCGCCACTGATAAACTTATTTAAAGGGTCGCCTACCTGGAGGTCTTTTATATCATATAGCCCCAGAGACTGCAGGCAATGGTTTACCTTCTCCAGTATCTCCTTATCCTTCAATCCGCCGAAATAGAGTTTAGAACTGAAAAACAGATTTTGAAAAACACTCAGCTCTTCCACAAGCAGGTCATCCTGAGGAATGTTGCCGGTCAGGCCATGCAGGCTATGTTCATGAAGATCTTTACCATTAATCAGTATGCGACCTGATGATGGTTTTACACTTCCGTTCAGCAGGTTCAGCATGGTTGTTTTCCCGGCGCCGCTGTTGCCCATTATACCCACCAGGTTTTTAGAAGAGGTTGAGAAACTCAGTTCATGCAGCCCAATTTTATTTTTACTGAATGAAAAACACAGTTGATCTACCCTGAAGGTCAGATTTTTATTTACATTAAGTTCTTCGTATTTATGGATGATGTCATTGTAATAAAGGGCATTCATTTTCGATCCCCTGATTACCGACCCCTGTTCAAATACCTGAACAATACCGGGGTTGATCATTCTGCCATCCAGCATTAACTGATCCGGTCCTATGTATTTAAACAAAAATAACAGCGGGTTGGTGATGCGCAGGAAAACTATTGTGCCCGTAAGGTTTTCTTTCTTTAACTGTTTGTATTCTGCCTGGCTTTCTTCCGATTTACTGATGATCAAAAATTCACCCGCCTTTTCCCGAGCTGAGTCTTCTTCATTTACCAGTTTATAGCTGTTTTCAAAATCTGCCTTACCTATCGTAAAGGTCTCAGCTACAGTCTGAATGAATTCAATATGCTGTTCAGAAAGTGAGGTGATGGCTGAATGCAAAAATTCAAGAAGCCTTATCAATACTATAACCTTCTGTTTTTGTTCCAGTTCCCTGT
Source organism: uncultured Bacteroidota bacterium (assembly GCA_903835005.1). Taxonomy (GTDB): domain Bacteria; phylum Bacteroidota; class Bacteroidia; order Chitinophagales; family Chitinophagaceae; genus Nemorincola. The sequence continues at coordinate 7,358 of CAILLK010000151.1, forward strand.
TGATGTCGGTACAGATCCTGAGTACCTTAACTGAATTGACAGCTGTCCGCTTCCTTATTTTACCTTCTACTATCCTGTCTTTTAAACTTTCCAGGAAGTCATCATAAACTTTAAGATAAAGGGGAACAAGGTTGTTCCCCAATTGTCTTTTAAGAAACCGTTCTACAACTTCCCGACCTCTCAAACCAACTTCATCAGTATTGGCTATGATAGCGAACAATTGCATTAATGCCCTTAGTATCTTATCACTCATAAATGAGGGCCATTAAGTGAGAATGAAAAGGAATAAGGATCAGTTATCCGGCCTATTTTTTTGTGAGGTTGTTCCTCAATGAAGTTATAAGTCCTGCCACTTTGCCGATATTCTCAGGCGTCAGGTCAGCAGCGGCTTTTATTTTGCTGTCATATTCCTTACTGTAGTTCTTCAATTCAGCCAGCAGTGCTTTGCTGTCCGCATCCTTATATTCTTCCAGCAGTTTCATCAGGTGGTATATATACAGGTTCTCCTGGTATACCTTGTCAAAAAATTTACTGTTATCTGGTGTTCTTTTTGTGTCTTTCAGCAGATTAAGGCTCAGGTAATTGATTTCAATAAGTGCACCGGCCATAATATGGCTAGCAGACTGGAATTTGTCATTTTTCTTCAGGTAGGCATCAGATGACTGAAATACATTATCAATGATCCTGACAATCGAATCCTTATTCCCTGAATTGTTTTTAAAACGGTCGGTATAATCATCAAAAACCTTATCAAAACTCAGGTCCTTGGCCAGTTTCTGAATAGTAACAAAATAACTGAGCAGTTCCTGGTTCTTGCCATAAAAGTTAACATAAGCCAGGTCAATACCATAAATGCCCATATTCACTTCTTTTTTAAAAGTGGATACATAGTTATCAGCATTGCTGTTCGGATTCAGTAAATCAGGTTTGTATTCAGCCTGGTAACCGGTTATATCCCTTACTACCTCAAATGGTGCTGGCAGATTTGCCTCTGCAGTAGCAAATTTAAATTCTATCTCACTTTTTTTCTGCATTAAAGCAGAATCCGGCTTGGCAGCAACACTGGCCGAATCTTTTGATCCTGTTGTTTTATCTCCTGTCCCGTTCTGGCAGGAACTTAATAATAATAAAGGCGCAACAACGATGGCTGATACTATAGAATTTAGCTTATTCATCTGAATTGGTTTTTTAAAAATAAACCGGGGCTTTTTATCAGCTGCCATTGGTACAATGGTAATAATAAATGGCCCCGGCAAAAATAAAACGTTACTTATTAATTTAAGGAAAAACTACCCCTTTATATTGGTTTACATCTATAGAAGGTACATTCGATTTGTAGAATGCATTGATAGTGCTGATTATCTGATTAGCGATAAGTGCATACCCACGCTGTGTAGGATGAATACCATCTAATGAGAATGCGCCACCAGTTACAAATGCAGGGCTGTAATTAATACCATCGAAGGTAATACCGGATGCTAATGTTTTGAAATAACTGTTCATATCTACATAAGCCAGGTGATGTATGTTTGCCTCATACTGAATAAATGCATTAAAATTAGTAGTAGCTGTTTTAATATACTGTATTTCATCAGTGGTTAAAACATAAGTGTTAGGTATAGGCGTTGGTACGCCTGCTGCATTTGCACTTCCCCAACCATGACAAGTGATAGACGTATCCGGAACAGTCATCAATATCAGCTCACCTGGTACCGCCTGCCTGGTATTGCCTGCATTATCCTGTATTATAAAATAGTTAGCGCCTACAGTGAAATTAATTCCTTTATAGCCATAGCCGGCATATATTGCATTAAGTGTATCTGCCTGTCCCTGCCTTGAAAGGGTTAAACCCTTTGCTGGTACAGTGGTAAAGAATGGAATGCTGGTAATATCGGGTATGTTAATCAATGCTCCGCTTGCGCCTGTGCTTATCGCGGTATTAAGCGCCAGATCATAGCAGGAGTCAAATGCTATTAACGGACTAATATCCGATCCATTATACAAATAAGGTGGTACAATAGGCGTAGCTGTTCCGTTACCATTGCCTTGTCCGCCGGCTAATGCGTATCCTAATACATCATTTGCGCCAAGCCACATGGTAAAGAATGTGGGATGGAGATTACCTACTACATGCACAAGCTCATCATTTGGCGAGCCATTAACATTGTTATAAAACCGGAATGCATATGGAGCTTTATTTAACTTGGCAAATATAGCATAACCTGCTACTTTATAATCTACTGCCCTGATACCTGGTACGCCTACATTATTGATCTGGTTATTGTTAATGCCTGATGCATAAAGATAATCACCATTGATGGAATCTGAAGTGCCGGTATTTACTATTGGTGCAAGCGAAGAATCTGAAGGTATGCATGGGTTATAGGTCATGCCAAGTATATATTTCGGACCGGGATAACCCCAGTCTCCCGATACCAATGGCTGGATGAATGGCCCTACAGCCCCTTTTGGTGCTGGAATGACTGCAAACTGGCCAAATAGCATCGCAGGATAGGAATGCAACTGCCCGGAAACAGTAAGGCTGCCATCGGTATAGCCTGCTGTAAGTGAATTTCCTATTGCGAGATAATTGGAGAAATCTGCAAGCCCTGCTGATGGATTCTGATTAACATGGATACTGGGCCTGCATGCAGTGAAAACCATTGCCACGGCGCCAACTATAAATATTTTTTTCATTTTTTTATTTTGTATAATTAGAAATTATAATAAAGTCCGAGACCCAGTGTAATGGCTTCAGTTTTGTAGGTTCCGCTGAACCCGCCAAAATCATACGATGCATTCCGGGTAACGGTTGTAATACCCTCACAGGCTGTAAGTATTGTGAATCTTGGGAATGGCTTTATGGAAACACCCACTGAACCAACTAATCTGTCGGCATCTGGTAAATCCGGAGATACAAAACCATTGGGCACCGGGGTAGGCTCATAAGCAGCGCCTGCCATCAATGAAACTACTTTACCCAATTTATAATTAGCTCCGGCCCTCGGTGTAAGTGTGTTCCTGTAGTGGCGGGGTGCATGCATATCCTGTAGTGACGAGGTATGCTGAGAAAAATTGATTCTCAGTGAATCATAAGAATTCCAACCTGTATAATTCAAATCGAACTGTAAGGTCAGGCGGTCTTCCATGGTCCGGTAAGCTACTCCCGCTGTTGCTACCTGTGGCAATGGCAGTTGTGTATCGAAATTCGTATTAGGGAATGAAGTGGCTAATGATTGAGGAACCACAAATGTAGCGCTGCCATTACTTACACCCATGTTGATCTGCGACCGGTAAGTAAATCCAAACTGCAGATTATCTGAAGGTTTCAGCTGAACACCGGCATTAAATCCTAAACCGCTGGCGCTGCCATGCAGATGCAATGTACCGTCATCATCAGTAGAGCCGCCCGGGCCATACTGACCATGAACTGGCAATGCCTGCCTGATATCCATTGACCCGGTGGCATAAACAAAACCAGCGCCTACCGATATCAATTCACTTACCCTGTATGCTACAGTTGGCTGAAAACACACGGCATTGAGGTTTATAGATTGTATTATGTATCTGCCTATCCACTGGTCATCCCATTTAAGGCCTATCCCGGCTACAGTATATATACCTAGACCAAGGGCAAATTTGCTGTCTTGCTGAATAGGGCCGCCAATATAAAAATTAAAAGGAGCAAATGTCTGGCGCTGGGTCACAGCTGAAGAATTAGCCAGTGTATTACCGAATGCTGTAGTGGGAGATATGGTTAGCCCGCTTGCATAGATCTGTATGGTTTTCATCCTCCCGAGGCCACCTGGATTATAGAAAATGGTAGATGCATCCCATGGCCAGGCTACTCCGGTGCCACCCATTGCCAACTGCCTTATACCTTGCAGATTCAGCTGATAGCCCGCACCAAATGTGGTAACCGCCGACAATAGAAATGCTGCTGCTAATACTTGTTTCTTCATAAACTAAAGTTGTTAAATAATCAATTTTACCAAACCAGTGGTACCATTTAATCGGTTAAGGTATGGCGAAATAATTATAAAACCAATACCAACGATAAAAACTGTGCAAATATAATGGTTAGGAAGATGCAATTCCAATGGTTGCAACACTTATTTTTATGCCTTCAATTACCATCAATGCCAGTGCGCAGGCCTCAAGAGTTGCACCGGTAGTAAGCACATCATCGCATATTAAAATATGTTTTCCACTAAGTTGCCTTGCATTATTTACGGTAAAGGCAGCCTCCATATTTCTGAGCCTTTCGGCCCTTGTTTTATGCGTCTGGCTTTCCGTGTCCCGCACCCGCTTCAGTATATGTTCATCGGCGGGTATATGCATAGATTCACTTATGCCCAGTGCAATAAGCATACTCTGGTTATAGCCCCGTTTTGCCTGCTTTGTTTTATGCAGCGGCACCGGCACTATAATATCAATCTCTTTCCACCAGTTTGTTTCACTAAGTCTTTCGCCAAGCCTTTTGCCCAGGTATATCCCGGTCTCTTTTTTATTCCGGTATTTTAGCCCGTGTACCAGGTGCTGTATCAGGCTGTCATTATTAAACCAGGCAAAAGACGTGGCATATATAAAAGGTATGCGTCCGGCAAATCGGATCGCCGTTTCATTATCCGGTACATGATGATAATTTGTTTCGGGTATTTCCAGATTGCAACTGATGCACAACACCTCCTCTCCGGCCAGCAATGGCTTACTGCACCCTTCGCACAGCCGGGGATAAAACAGGTGCAGCATACTCTCTTTTATATCTTGTAGATATCGGGTGTTCATTCTGAATTTTCAGTCTTTCATAAAAGCTAAAGGTAGGTTACAAAGCATGTATTTGCGAAATTAATAGAAGGACTAACAAATAACCCAGTAAGCCTAAAGCACCAAATATCAACCCAATAATGGCAAGTCCGGTATGTTTATCCCTGTGTATTCCCTTTATACCAATAATAACTGCACCCAGGTAACACAAAAAACCAAATAAGAGAAGTATAATTCCTGTGCCTGCTGTAATTGTAGTGCCGGAAACAGCTGCAATTCCGAAAAGCAGATAAGGAACAAAGGCAAGGCAAAACGATATCAGGCCAAAATGAGCCCCACTATCCTTCTGATTCCTGTAATTATGCAGTTGATTCAATAGTTTTACCTTCTCCAAAAAAGTAAGATGGGGTTTACCTGAAGTAGTATACGGCATACCCTCAGAGGGAGATTTTCCTGTAATAAAGTTTGATTTATTTGCCTCGTTGTTGCGGAATAATAATCTCTTTCCAGGCAAAGCGGATAAGCTTCGCGATGGGTTGGTCAGTAATAGACCGATGATAAGAGTGAAAATTATTTTAAATTTTCTGTTGAATTTCAATCTCATAAAATAAAGTCTGCCGGGTTTTATTTGATAATCAAATATATTCCAAAAACACACAATTCAGAATTACTAACTACAAATTCCTAATTACGTGAAACACCACTATATTTACCTTCTTATATGGACATAGAGAAATTCAGGGTAACAGCCGCCCGCAAAAAAAAATCGCTTACTGGTTTTATCATAAAGATGGATGAAATAGTACCACACGACTTACCTGATCTGGTAGAGCGGCTGGATGCTGAAGTATGGAAAGAAGTGGACTGCACTACCTGTGCCAACTGCTGCAAAACAATGACACCCACCTTTACTGCCGACGATGTGAAACGAATTGCAACACATCTGCATATGTCACCCAAATCATTTCGGGAGAAATGGCTCAAAAAAGAAGATGGCTCAAAAGACTGGGTCAATACTACCCAGCCCTGCCAGTTTTTGGTCGAAAACAAATGCTCCATCTATGAGGTGCGACCGGCCGACTGTGCTGAATTCCCGCATCACAATAAAACCCCATTCGATGCTTATAATGAAACCTTTAAGAATAACCTCATTCATTGCCCGGCAACCCTTATGCTCATAGACAGGATGAAAAAAGTAGTAGAGAAAGAGTATGAATGGTAAAAACTCAGTTGACCCACAAATAAAAAAAGAAGTGGGACAACCAAGAAATGAAGCAGTACGCAACTCAATCACTGACCTATAAAGCCCAATGCGATTCATTCTCACTTTACCATGTATGAGTTTGCGCTACTTTAGCGTTCTTTGCAATTAAGAATTTAATTAGATGGCATCCCGGTTGCGCAACATATATGATACTCTCTCCGAAACCACCAATAAGTTTCTCGATGATCATGCCACCAAGCACAGCGCATCACTGGCATACTATACTATATTTTCTGCTGGTCCTCTGCTTATGGTTATTATTACCTTGCTGGGGTTTTTCTATAAAAAGCCCTATGTTACCAACCAGGTCTTCGATCAGCTGGGCAGTATTGTAGGTGCTGCGCCGGCCAAACAGCTCCAAAGTATGCTCGAAACAGTAAGCCACCAGAATCACGGTACTTTATTTGGTGTGATTGGGGTATTAGTACTGATTTTCGGAGCTACCGGTATTTTCACCGAAATACAAAGTTCTATCAATTACCTCTGGTCCATAAGAGCCAAGCCAAAAAGGAGCTGGCTTAAATATATTACCGACCGGCTTCTGTCGTTCCTGCTCATACTCAGTATGGGCCTGCTTCTGATCCTGGCATTGCTTATCAATATTATTTTCGATCTTTTGTCGGGCAGATTACACAATCTTTTGGGCAATGCAACTATTGTTCTGCTCAAGGGCGCCAATTTCAGTATTCTACTCGTTGTTGTTGTTTCCCTGTTCTGGATAATCTACAAAATATTGCCCGATGCCAGAATACACTGGAAGGATGCATTGATAGGTGCCACCTTTACCGGCGTGTTATTCATTATCGGAAAGTACCTGATTACCTATTACCTGAGTTTCGCAAGAGGTCTGAGCGCCTATGGTGCTGCCGCCTCGGTTGTATTGCTGCTTACTTGGATCTATTATTCTGCACTTATCGTTTATTACGGCGCCGAATTCACCGAGGTCTATGCCCGCAGATGGGGAAAAGGTATTACTGTAAACGATAATGCCGTCTATATCGTAAAGCGCGAAGAAAAAAAATTGCCGGAATTGAAACACAAGCAGGGTGAAAACTAACCTGGAGCAAGCAATCCCGATCACATAAACAACGATAATAACGTCTTCAGAAACCTCGGCTTACCTCTCGTTCTTCCGGTCTGTTTCTGGTAGTTGCGGGCATTGGCCATAAAAGTGAGCATCATATCGTGCTTTTGCTCTTTGCGTGATGGTGCGTGTGCTTTTCTCATTGGTACAAATTTTCAGGTTGAGATATTCAGTTTATGCTGCCTTGCCGGCCTCAATGTAAAATAATTCATCTTGCACTACTTCTAAGCCCAGCGTTATCAGTCTGGTAGCTACATGTTCTTTATGCCTGTCTGCCAGCAGCTTATCTTTTGCTGGTTCTTCAGTTATACGCACATAATCAGGAAGCAGCGTTTTGAGTTCCTCCATTACCTTTTTCCAGTTACTGCCCTTTGATGTCTTCAGCCTCGGCGTTCCCAGCCGGAAGCCTGCCTTACCATGCAGCGTGCCAATACTGCGGCGGCTGGCAAAGAGGCTTTCTTTATTGTTGATGCAATAAGCCTGAATTATACCAAATGCAAGGTTTTTCCCCTGGGCAAGGCATTTCAGTTCCTCTTCATATTCAGCCATCAGTTCATTTACATCAGCCTCAATGCTTTTATTAATTTCGGCTTCTCTTTGCTCCGCTTCAGCATAGCGGGCCATAGCCTCTTCAAACTGTGCAATATTGATATTTATTGCCGTTTTTTTCTGGTTTCTTGTTTTCATTTCAGTTTTGTTTGGGGATAGCGGCCCATTGTATATTAACAGACAGCTAAATAATTAAAAAGGTTGAAAAAATCATGCCGATATAGTACTCATTTTCCCTAATAGCCCGTCAACAATAAGGGTTGCGTATTTATCTCTGCTTAAATCCATCATATTCCAGAGCTGATAAAAGGCTATTGCCTCGGTTCCTCCAAGCACAAGCGTGTATAATTCCTGCCCGCGGCTCGTCATTGCTTTCAGCTTCAGTTTCAGTTCGGCCATATACTCCCGCAATAGCTGCTGGTGGTCGTTTACCGGCCTGAACTCTTCCAGCATTTCATCACAGATTTCCTGCAGCGCTTCTGCACGCTGGTGGCTTATGCGCAGCCTGATACCTCTTTTTGCAGCCATAGGTTTACAGAGTTTAGCGCTTTGTTATATTTGTTCATAAATTTTGTGTCTCCGGTATTGATGAGTTCATAGGCCCTGGTTATACCGTTTATTACCGAAGTATGATCCTGGCCGCCAAAAAGCGCTGCTATCTGGTAGAGTGTCATCATAGGGAAATTCCTCCTCAGAAATATAGCTCCTATATAGCGTAGTTCCGAAATGTCCCGTGTCCGTGATTTTATCCGGAAACAATCAGGGCTCATTTCCAGAGCTATAGCTATTACCCGCAGCATTCTTTCGGGTGTTTTGGCAATATCATTTTCTCCATATAGCAGCAATTCAATTTTCAGGCCGGTTTTATTCAATATCTGTTGCTGTGCTGCACGTGCAATATGCCGTGCTGTATTCATTTGTCTTACTGGTGCGTAATTCATATCAATCTGTTTTAGCCGTTTATTAATCTATTTTTTCTTTTTTATTGTTGGTTGTCCCTCATCCTTAAGATGCGGGACAACTGAAATCATTTAAGCCGCTGCTTTCACCTGTCGGAACTCATGAAGCAGTTTTGTTACTGTATGCAGGTTGTTACCGGCTTCATTATTTATGTGCTTTCACTAGCGTTGCGTTGACGTAAATGTAAATTCTTTGAAAGTATTGTCAGTATTGAGTTGTAGGGGATTTATAGCCTAAGACGATTTGAATTTCTTAAAACACGTGTTTTTACATTTGTCTGAAATTCAAATCTTTATGAA
>CAILLK010000152.1 GCA_903835005.1 uncultured Bacteroidota bacterium
CAACGTCTCAGGCATGCACTGCAACGTCTCAGGCATGCACTGCAACGTCTCAGGCATGCACTGCAACGTCTCAGGCATGCACTGCAACGTCTCAGGCATGCACTGCAACGTCTCAGGCATGCACCGCAACGTCTCAGGCGTGCACAAGGCCTCATTTTGTGGCAGCGTCTCATTGGGCAAAGAGATCGGATTATTCAAGATCAGTATACCATGCATGTGGTTGGGCATAACCGTAAATGCATCCAATTTTACAAATGGAAAATGTTCAGGAATCTCCGCCCAACAATTCAATGCCAGTTTACCGGATTCTGAATATTCCATTTCTTTTTTTTCTCTGCCATTCAATTTTTCTCCAAAAAAATGTTCCTTGTTTTTTGTGCAGATGGTAATAAAATAAGCAGCATTCCGCCGGTAATCCCATGTTTGCAGACGGGTTGTTTCTATCCGGTATTTGTTTTTATACAATGCCATTTAAATAAAATTTTTGATTGTTGAGATTGTAGAGATGTTGCATTGCAATGTCTATACAGGATTATGATCGAAACTGCATATAAAATTATTTAAAAACCTTTATTTTGGATAGCACTATTTAATTATTCTGGTTTTTTAGTGCACAGATGTTGCCTCATCCCATTTGAGAAGTTGCAGTGCAACGTCCTGCAGGCTCAATTGATACAATTTATTGTAAAAAATCAATTTAATGTGTAGTGGAGTTGCTCTGCAACGTTTCAAAGGGCCGCGACTTTTCAACCCGCCACAATACCCCATTAGCAACATCTCTATCTAAAGCAATAATTTTTTCCTATCATTGTATTCAATGGCCAATTCCACAACCGGATCACAGATAAATGCACTTACTGCCACACGTGCAGTGGCGGCTATATTGGTATTTATCCATCATTTCGGTACCGGCGTTTTTCCTTTCAATAAAGCAGTCTATTTTTTCAGCAGTGGCAATATAGCTGTTGGTTACTTTTTTGTGTTATCGGGTTTTGTGTTGTATATTTCTTACTGCAATAAGGATATCAGTTACAGTAGCTATATCAGGAAACGCATTGGCAGGATTGTGCCTGTTTATTGGATCGCACTGATACTGGCTATACTGGCTGGAGTTATTTATTACAATTACGAATGGCAATCATGGCTGGCTTTACGGGAACTTACTTACAGCGCATTGTTTATCCAGGCCTGGATACCTTCCTATCCAATGTGCCTCAATGGCCCCGGCTGGACCATCTCCCTCGAAATGTTTTTCTACATTATTTTCCCTTTCCTGCTTTTATTACAGAAGAGAAATCTTAAAATTTTTGCAATACTAACCTTGGTATTATACGGCCTGGCACAGTATTTTCATTTGAAATATTATACCGACCGGCACAGCCTGCCCGATAATATTGTAGATACCGTATTTTTTAACCCTGTAATGCATATTAATCAGTTTATGATTGGTATGATTGGCGCTTACCTGTATGGCTTGATGAAAAATAAAAGTAAAAACCTCAAATGGCTGCCTCTTGCACTGTTTGTCGGTATAGTTTTTCTGATAGCAGAGCGGCCCGAAAATATCAGTTACCAGGTGGGGTTGATAGCGCCGGTATTTATGGTATTTATCATCAGTATTGCTTTATGCCAGCCAAGGGTTTTGAACTACAAGCCACTGGTATACCTGGGCGAGATCAGTTATGGTATTTATATATTGCAGCAGCCGGTTTATAAGTTAGCCGGAAACTTTAATACGCTTCATCTGCATATCCCCCCGGATATTTTCTTCTGGCTAGCGTTATTATTATTAATTGCAATAGCTTCATTTTCTTACCGCTATATTGAAGTGCCACTGAAGCGGAAAATTACCGGTCTAAAATTGCGTTAAAACTGATCAGGATCATACCCTGCTGTCTGTATTAAATCACTTACTTTGCAAAACTAAAATCAAACTTTATGTCATTACATCTGGGGGATTCAGTTCCCGATTTTAACGCTAAAACCACGGTCGGGGATATCAATTTTTATGATTATTTAGGCGACAGCTGGGGCGTATTGTTTTCGCATCCGGCCGACTATACGCCTGTTTGTACCACCGAACTGGGCCGCACAGCACAACTTAAGGATGAGTTTGCAAAGCGGAATGTAAAAGTGCTTGCACTGAGTATTGACCCGCTGGACAAACACCAGGGCTGGGTAAAGGACATTAATGAAACGCAGCATACACATGTGGAGTTTCCGATCATAGCCGATGCCGACCGCAATGTGGCGACCTTATATGACATGATACACCCCAATGCTTCAATGACAGCTACGGTAAGGTCATTATACATTATAGGGCCCGATAAAAAACTGAAATTGTACATCACTTATCCGGCTTCTACCGGCAGGAATTTTGTAGAGGTGCTCCGGGTTATTGACTCACTGCAACTGACAGCCAATTACAGTGTTGCTACACCTGTGGACTGGAAACCCGGTGAGGATGTCATTGTAGTTCCTTCCATATCAACCGAAGATGCCGAAAAGAAATTTCCTAAAGGCTTACGTATTATTAAGCCATATCTGCGCTATACGCCACAGCCTGATTTGAATTAATAAAAATTTCACAGAAAAAGAGCAAATATTATCACTTTTACTGGTATAGATTTGACCACTTTTAAAATTTATCAAATCTTATTACCTGAGTTGTGGTTAATTTTGGCAAAGAAAATTTGCAAATTATATTGGCTTACTATTGGTTTATTACCAGATAGTGAGCCATTTTTTTTAGCTCAAATAAACAGTGGTATTTTATAGTCAAAATAAATATTTAAATATTCCCTAACCTTTTTCCTTAATTATACGCCTTAATGGATAAGGAGGATAAATTTGAATCTCCGTTTTAAATATTATTTGTATTTTTATTGCATAATTATTGTCAAATGATTCATTCTATGAAACGCTTTCACCTCACCCTGATTACACTATTTATTTCATTTTGTTCTTTAGCGCAGGCACCTGCCTCAATAACGGGCCCTGGCAACATATGTGCCGGAGGTTCAATTACGCTTACCGATACTTCTGCCGGTGGCATCTGGTCAAGCAGTAATCCGGCTATAGCAACTGTAAGTGCATCTGGAGTTGTGGTTGGCCTTACGGCGGGTAATTCAATTATTTCTTATACTACAGGAACCGGATATGCAACAAAAGTTGTAACTGTGAATCCATTGCCCAATGTTTATGCACTTACCGGAGGCGGATCTTCATGCACAGGTGGGGCATTTCATATCGGGTTAAGTGGTTCTGATACAGGTGCATCTTATAGTTTATATAATGGTACTACAATAGTAGGAGCGCCGGTTTCAGGTACCGGTACTGCACTTGATTTTGGAGTATATACATTTTCTGGTACTTATACAGCAGTAGCCGTTAATAATGCTTCGGGATGCTCAAGAAATATGACTGGCTCGGCATCTATTGGAACGGGTATTACCGCCTACAATATAACTGGCGGTGGTGTAATTTGTCCCGGCAGTGTAGGTGTGCATATCGGTTTAAACAGTTCTTATCCGGGAATATCTTATCAGTTGATGCGGGGGGGAACTGCGGTCGGTGGTGCCCTTGCGGGTACCGGTGCTTTTATTGATTTTGGCTTTGAGTCAACAGCTGGAACATATACAATTCTGGCTACCAATGTCACTACAACCTGTACTATGAATATGGCAGGCAGCGCAATTATTTCTGTTGGCACCACTCCTGCAATTTACAATGTAACAGGTGGTGGATCAGCATGTTCAGGTGGCCCGGGTGTACATATAGGCCTGGATGGGTCAAATACCGGGATCAGTTATCAACTTTATACTGGCGGTATAGCAGTTGGCCTGAACATCGCAGGAACCGGGACTACAGTTGATTTTGGTTTACAATCAATTCCAGGCACTTATTCCGTTATAGGTGTAAATACTGCAACGGGATGTACTGGTAATATGGCGGGTATTGCAATAATTTCTCTGGTTACCAGCACTTGTTCAGGCTTACCTGCCGCGGGCGCTGCTTCTGCTTCATCCTCTTCTTATTGCAGCGGATTGGCAGATACCTTGAAGCTGACCGGAAATTCAATCGCCTGTGGCATTTCCTATCAATGGCAATCCTCCACCGATGGCATTTCCTGGACAAATATCAGCGGCGCTACGAATACATCTAATGCCATTTTTCCGTCTGCCCCATTTTATTACCGCAATTCAGTTGCCTGCACTTCATCAGGCCTTACAGCATATTCAGGTTCTGTTTATTTGCCCCTCAGTCATGGTATATTCAATCATCATGTAACCAGATTGCTGGACACTATCTGCAATCCACCCGATTTTTACATCAGCGCATGTGGCATTTCTTCTACTTATAATGTAACTACATTTTATGGAGATGGCTCCTTTGATAATAATGCTTTGACAACAACAGGTATTTGTCATGCCGATTGTTATCACACCTTCTCAGCCCCTGGAACCTATTCAATCAAACAGGTATTATATGATGGTTTCATTGCCCTTGATTCCATATCTTTTACCTATGAGTATATGTATTGCAGTGTAATGCCGGTTTATTTTTATTTCGATGCCAATTCCAATTGTATATTAGATTCAGGGGATCATCTTCCTGTAAAACCTATACTGGCTGAAATAGATTCGAATGGTGTTCCTGTTGATACTATCTGCACAATAGGCGGATTTTATTATTATGGACTTGGCCCGATAGGCACTATATATGGATTCAAGTTAATAACAGGATCAGATGGTTTTACTTTATCATGTCCTTCTCCAGGAATAATTTATGATACCGTTATCTCCTATTTAAGTAGTTACATACCAAAGTATATAGGACTGTCATGTAGTGGATCAGGTACACTTTTTGACCTTCATGAAAATACTTCAATAATATGTGGCAGGCATATGTCGAACGGTACTATAGTTGTTGGGAATAATTATTGTGCACCCACCCCAGCCACTGTTAGTGTAACATTTAGTCCAAAATATGAAGTTGGTTCCGGATATATTTATCCCACCCCTGCATCAGTATCCGGAAATGTAATTACCTGGAATCTTGTTAGTTTATCTTCTTTCGGAAGTACCCTTTCGACAATAAATTATACTGTAAACGTACCGGGTGCATGGCTAATTCCCGGAGATACCATACAGTCTAAAGTAGTTATTGGTTCTTTAACCGGGGATGCAGATACAACCAATAATATTTCTATCAGGGTAGATACAGTAAAATCCTCTTTCGACCCTAATGAGCTATCCGTGGCTCCTCTGGGTAACATACTTCCGTGCACTCCTTTGCAGTACACCATCAATTTTGAAAATACCGGTAATGATACTGCTCACAATATTTCTGTGCTCGATACATTATCGCCCAACCTCGACCCTAAAAGCCTGCGCATAATCGCTGCATCTTCGGCAATGAATATTGCCATAATGAAAAGCAGCGGCCTCAATATTGTCAAGTTCGATTTCCCCGGTATCAATCTGCCCGACAGCTCCCACCATAGCCAATGCGACGGCATGGTGGTATTCACTGTGAAGACATTGAACGGACTGGCTGATGGCACAACCATATCCAATGAAGCAGGTATCTATTTTGATGATAATCCGGTGGTCATGACCAACAGTGTTGCCAACCTCACGGGCATCAGTCCTGTTTCGGGTGCAGGAATCCTTTGTGTAGCAGCCAATGCGATACTCACTGATGCTACCCCCGGTGGCACATGGAGCCTCAGCAATAGTCATGCTTTCCTGGCAGCAGCACCACAAATGTCTGTTGCCGGCAAAACAGTAATTGGTTACTCTGCTGGCACAGATACCCTGATGTATACAGTAAGCAATACCTGTGCCTCAAAAACAGTAAAACAACCCATTGTTATTAATCCGCCACCCGCTGCTATCAGTGGCAGCAACCAGGTATGTACGGGAGCAACAACGCTGCTGGGAGATATAAATGCGGGCGGTAAATGGGAGAGCAGCAATCCTGCGGTTTCTGTTATTGATTCAATAACTGGTATTATGAGTGGTATTGCATCTGGTAATGATACCATTACTTATACACTGCTCTCAGGTTGTACCACACAAAAACTGATTACGGTAAATGCTTTGCCTGATGTTTATTCTATGACCGGCGGTGGCAGTTACTGTACCGGTGGCGCTGGTGCTCATATAGGCCTCAGCGGCTCCGATTCTTTACTCCATTACCAGCTATATAATGGCCTTTCAGTTATAGGCAGCCCTGTTACAGCCACAGGTACAGCAATTGATTTCGGAGTATTGACTGCAGCAGGCACATATACAGCCGTAGCTACAAACCCGGTTACGGGTTGCAAAAGCAATATGTCAGCAACAGCTGTTGTTTCACTTCTGCCTGTACCAGCTATATATACTGTTACAAGCGGTGGCAGCTTTTGCGCAGGCGATACCGGTGTACATGTAAGGCTGAGTGGCTCAGCTTCGGGTATCAGTTACCAGCTTTATAATGGCTCAGCTATGATTGGCAGTCCGGTAAGCGGATCTGGCTCTTCGCTCGATTTTGGATTGATTGCTACTGCTGGTACCTACTCTGTTACTGCAACCAATATTGCCACATCGTGTACCAGTAACATGGCTGCCGCTGCGGTTGTAAATATTAACCCATTACCTTCAGTTTTCACTCTTACCGGTGGAGGAAGTTATTGCGCAGGTGGTGCCGGAGTTGATGTTGCATTGAGCGGCTCAAATACCGGTATCAGTTATCAGTTGTTCAATGGCAGCGCCACAGGAAGCCCGACCTCCGGTACAGGTTCGGTATTGGATTTTGGTATATTAACTGTTCCGGGTACGTATACTGCAGTTGGTACAAACCTGCTTACCGGTTGCCATAGCAGCATGACTTCCAGCGTTAATATCAGTGTAAATCCTTTGCCTGCCGTTTATACTATAGCAGGTGGGGGTAGTCATTGTGCCGGCGATACCGGAGTTCATATTTTACTTACCGGATCTGCCACCGGAGTTAATTACCAGCTATTCTATGGTGTTGCACCGTCAGGCTCAGTTTTGCCTGGTAACGGCAGTACATTGGATTTTGGCCTGCTCACTGCTGAAGGAAGTTATACAGCTGTAGCTACAGATACTACTCATTTGTGTACAGCAGGGATGACGGGTACTGCTGTGGTAGATGTTATACCAACTGTTACACCTGCTGTAAGTATTACCAATGATGCTCCTGATTCTATCTGTTTGGGGACTCTCGTTACATATACTGCCGTTGCTGTTAACGGAGGTACTTCGCCATCATATCATTGGAATGTAAATGGCATTACTGCAGGATCGGGAAGTACCTTTGCCTATTATCCCGTAAACGGAGATATTGTTACTGCTGTATTGACCAGCGATGCCGTTTGCCCGCTTCCGGCCTCAGTTACTACCGGAATGAGTATGGCTGTAGATTCCAGTTATAATCCGGTTGTAACAATAGTTTCCAGCAATCATGGCAAGCTGCCAATAGGCCAGGCTGATACCTTTACTGCTGTAGTGGCCAATGGTGGCCCTTATCCTGCTTATCAATGGTCGGTTAACGGCAACACAATAGCCGGAGCCACTTCTTCAGTATTTATTTACAGCGGTTTTTACGACAATGACTTGGTAAATTGCGAAGTAAAAGGCAGTACACTCTGTGGCACATGGGGTACCTCCAATACAATACAGATTCAATTGCAGAATGTAGGTATCCGTCCACTATATAGTAATGAGTCAGTTGCGCTGTATCCTAATCCCAATACCGGTGTTTTCAGTCTTAAAGGTACAATGGACTTTGTTGCTGGTGATTTATGTACACTCACTATAAGGGATATTATTGGTCAGAAAATTTACCAGTCCGGGATTAAGGCTATTAATGGTATAATTAATGAAGAAATTGATCTTACAAAACTTCATCCGGCCCTGAATGGAATGTATATACTTACACTTAGTTCAGGAAATGGAAGCCGGGAATTTAATTTTGTGATCAATAAATAATTAGCGGGAAAAAGATTTCCGGGTATTTATTGAAATGTGTTAAAATTGTATATCAGTAGAATTCCTTAAATCTGATAAATAAATTCTGGTAATATTGACTTGGTTTTCTTAAATGTTTTGTAGATTGTGGCAGGTAAACAAAACACACATACATTTTAAAAAAAATAACGAACATGGATACTTCAAAAATGATCAAAGCATATTGCCTTAAGACAAAGGAAAAGAATGTTCCAATGCACGATGCAGTAATTACCCGCACTGCTAAAGGTGGATATATTGCCGGCGGAAATGATGGTAAAGGAAATAAGATGGCTGCCATTTTAAATGAAGTCAAAGCGCTTCAGGCTATCAAGGATGGCGTAGCAACAAAAGGCTATTAATTTAAGTTTGATTTTAATTGCACAGCATATACCTAACGGTTTATGCTGTGTCTTTATGTCTAAATATTACTGTCATTAAGTTTTAATGGATCAACATAGACCGGGCTAATTCTTTACTTGCTGTAACCGGATTATAGTTCTGTTTATTAATTCAGATAACCTGTAAAATTGGGGAACTTATTTTATAGCATTACCTTAGCTGCAAATAAGTAGCCAAACCAAAATACGTGCTCCAGTTATTCCGAAATAATAGTCCTTTTACTGTAATCGTATTATTCATCTTTGCACTAATTGTAAAGTTTCAGGCGCTGCTTCATCCGGTGGTGCCGGTAATGCTGGGTGGCCATTTTTTGTTCAATTATATAGTTCGTGCTTTATATTTTGTTTTCCGCAATGGGGCATTTGCATACAGCCTGCTGGCAGTTATATTACTCTTTATGCAGTCTTTATACCTGAAGAGTATTGCTACCAGGCATAAATTGTTTCCTCGATACACATATATCCCTTCTTTCGTCTATATCCTGGTAACATCCATATATCCGCCGTTTAATTCATTTAATGAAACGATGCTCATTAACTGGCTGTTGCTGGGTGCTGTAGATATAATGTTCGGCTTTACCCAGACTCCCCAGCCCCGGAAATTGATTTTTAATGCAAGTTTCCTGTTGAGCCTGGCTGCCCTTTTTCAGTTCAATATGCTGGCCTATTTTTTTCTGCTGCTTGCGGGTATGGTTATGTTCCGGTCCTTTAACCTGGGTGAATGGTCGGTGGCGCTTATGGGCTATGCTACACCTATTTACTTCCTGGCATGTATTCTCTTTCTGTTCGACAAAATACGGTTGTTTGCCGAATGGCCTCAGTGGGGTTTTAATTTCTCTTCCGGTGTAAATTCTGTCTTCTACATTATAGTCACACTGGCTGGTTTATTTATACTGCTGGCAAGTGGTATTTATGCCATGCAGCAGAATGTGGCTATGAGCAATATATATATCAGGCGCGACTGGATAGCCATTTCGTTTTACCTGATAATCTCTGTTTTTGTGGCCTTACTCACGGCCAATGAGGTTAAAACAGCCTGGCTGGTTACCATGCCAGCCCTGAGTATTGTGATCTCACATGCACTTTTACTTGAAAAAAACCAGCGTTTTAGTAATTTTATCTTTTATTTTTCACTCGTATTCCTGGTATTCTGCCTATTGGCAAATAAATAATTTTAGAAAATGAAGTTTGGTATTATCGTATTTCCCGGTTCCAATTGCGACAGAGACATGATGCACGCATTGCGCGACGATCTGAAACAGGAAACCGTAATGTTGTGGCACAAAGACCGTGACCTGAGTATGTTTACAAAAGATGATTGCATTGTTTTGCCCGGAGGGTTTTCTTATGGCGATTATCTGCGTTGCGGCGCTCTGGCGCGTTTCAGCCCCATGATGGAGCAGGTTATTGAATTTGCAAATAACGGAGGCAAGGTGCTGGGTGTATGCAATGGTTTCCAGATACTTTGCGAAGCCGGTTTACTTCCCGGTGTACTGCTGCAGAACGACCACCAGAAATTTGCCTGTAAGAATGTTTATATTAAGAGCGAATGCTTCAATAATGCCATAGGCAGGCATGTGGGCGATAAGGCTTTAAAGATACCTGTGGCTCACGGCGAGGGCAGGTATTATGCCGATGCGGGAACCCTTAAACAGCTGCATGATAATCATCAGGTGGTTTTCAGGTATTGTGATGAAAAGGGAGAAGTGCATGTTAATTCAAATCCCAACGGGGCTATTAATAACATAGCAGGCATCTGCAATGCCGGCCGCAATGTTTTTGGTATGATGCCGCATCCGGAACGAGCCTGCTCTCCCGAGCTCAATAACAAAGACGGCAGGGCAATACTGATGGCATTAAACTCCTGAACTTATCCTGGTTTAGATCAGGATACTGAAACCAGAGGAAATAGTAACAATTGCAGAGATTCCTGTGGCGCTATGATTTAGCTAACAGAAGTAAAAGTTAAAAGTAACCATATCAGGGTATTTTGGCTTAATTAAACCGCACCTTGTTATATTTTCGCCTGTCTTATAAAATAAAGTGGCAATAAAAATATAGTGTATGAAATTCCTGAAATTGTGTTTATTGTTTCTTCCGTTGTTTCTGAAATTTCCATCGGCTTCTGCTCAAATAATTGAAGACCCGACAACCTGGAAATATGAGGTAAAGAAAATCAGCGCCACCGAGTACAAACTGATC
This sequence comes from uncultured Bacteroidota bacterium, assembly GCA_903835005.1. Classification (GTDB taxonomy): domain Bacteria; phylum Bacteroidota; class Bacteroidia; order Chitinophagales; family Chitinophagaceae; genus Nemorincola. The sequence goes on from CAILLK010000152.1 coordinate 10,619, forward strand.
TTTCACCTTGACCTTAAATCACCCTGGCATATTTGGTCATTAAAACCGGGAGGAGATGGTTACGAAATAGCGCCTTCTTTTACCTTTGATGCCAATAAGATGGTGAAAATGAAGGGCAGCACAACTGAAAAGGGCAAAAAAACCACCACAAAAATGGATGGTATTGATGGTAGGGTAACTTACTATACCGGAAAGATAGATTACGAACAGGATATAATAGTAACAGGCAAGACAAAAATAACCGGCAAGCATGAATACCAGGTTTGCAATGATAAAATGTGCCTGCCTCCAAAAGACAAGGATTTTGTTTTTGACATAAAATGAGTTAGGGTTTTCAATTGAGCAGTTACAAATTCATAAGACAATGAGCTCATTAAAGAGTATAAGTGTTTTTGTTCCGTTGTTTCTGATGGGGGCAAACTCTTTTGCGCAAATGCCCAACGATGCTACAACCTGGAAGTATGAGGTAAAGAAAAAGAGTGCAACTGAATACCAGTTGATTTTTCATCTGAAACTGGATAAAGGTTGGTTTATTTGGGCCCTGAAGCCTGGTGGTGATGGTACTTTGGTGGCGCCTGCATTTACCTTTGATAAAAATGAAAAGGTTAAAATGAAGGGTGCCGTGATTGAAAAAGGTAAAAAGACGGAGAAAAAATTAGATGGCATAAGCGGTATCTCGGCTTATTATACCGGTACTGTAGATTATGTGCAGAATATTACTGTAAGCGGCAAAACTAAAATTACCGGCAAGCACGAATACCAGGTTTGCAACTATAGATATGCCATTCCGCCAATATACAAGGATTTTGTTTTTGAGATAAAGTAATTTGGAAAGGTTAAAACATTTTAAAAGTATTCTATGATAAATGCGCTTAAAATTGCATTGTTGGTTTGTATCGGACTGATGACAACAGCATCGGTGCATGGGCAGATGGTGCAGGACGGCAGTAAGTGGAACCTCGAAGCTAAAAAAGTAAGCGGGGATAAGTATCAGTTGATACTTCATTTGCGGCTGCCCGATAAGTGGCATATCTATTCCTTCACTCCCGGTGGAGATGGTATGGAAATACCGCCATTGGTGAAGTTTGAGAAAAACGATAAAGTAAAATTTATTGGCCAGGTAAACGAGCACGGTAAATTGCTCTCCGAAAAAATGGAAGGTATTGACGGGATAGTCAACATGTATAAAGGGAAAGTCGATTATACCCAGCAAGCCACCATCAGCGGAAATACAAAGATCACCTGTAGTTACAGTTACCAGATCTGCGATGACAAAATGTGTCTGCCACCTAAGGATGCCACTATAAGTGTAAACATCAAAGACGCCGGCGGAAGCGCTGCGGACGTGAATACCGCAACGGCAGGATCTGTAGCGACATCAGATTCAAACAAAGCAGACAAAAACACAACAAATGACAGCGCCACGACCGATACCAATAAAACAAATGTAACAGTCGCGGCTCCCGCCACCGATGCAAAAACAACAATTAGTACTAAACCCGATAACAGCAACGATTTAGCTAAAAAGCCGTTACTAATCCTATTCCTGATTTCATTGGGCAGCGGACTGCTCGCGATTTTTACACCCTGCATTTTCTCCATGATACCCATTACCATCAGCTTTTTTACCAAAAGGAGCAAGTCAAGAGCTGAGGGTATCCGGAATGCCATTTATTACTCTCTATCCATAATTGTAATATTTACTGTTCTGGGCGTACTGATATCAGCAGTATTTGGTGCCGAAAAACTCAATACCCTTTCCACCGACTGGAGGGCTAACCTGTTTTTCTTTGTGCTCATCATGATATTTGCCGTTTCTTTCCTGGGCGCTTTCGAAATTACTTTACCTTCTTCCTGGACCAGCGCCACCGATTCTAAGGCTGGGGTAGGGAGTTTTGCAGGTATCTTTTTTATGGCCCTTACACTGGTTATTGTATCGTTTTCCTGCACAGGCCCTATTGTGGGCCCGTTGCTGGTATTGGCAAGTAAGGGAGGCTTAGCAGGGCCAACAGTGGGTATGCTTGGCTTCTCGGTCGGGCTTTCATTGCCTTTTGCATTGTTTGCCATCTTCCCAGGTCTTATTAATAAAATGGCCCAGTCGGGTGGCTGGCTCAACCAGGTTAAGGTAGTATTAGGTTTTGTTGAGCTGATGCTGGCTTTAAAATTCCTCTCCAATGCCGACCTTGCCCAGGGCTGGCGCCTCCTCGACAGGGAAATCTTCATAGCCATCTGGATCGTTCTTTCCATTTTGCTGGGTTTCTACTTATTGGGGAAACTAAAACTGTCGCACGATGATGCCAATTCCAAAAATATTTATGGCCAGGAGTACGTAACCATTTTTAAGTTGTTCCTTTCTATTGTCTTTTTCACATTCGCAGTTTATCTTTTGCCGGGTATGTGGGGAGCACCACTTAATGGCATGAGCGCTTTCTTGCCACCAATAGGTACATTTAACGAATTTGGCGGCAATGGCGGCGGTGGTAACAACAATAAGGACAGAGAGGCATTGGGCGACCTCAAGCCGGTAAAGTATGTGGATGATATGAAGATTTATGAACCACCTGTGGTGAAAAGCCTTGGCCTGGTTACTTATTTCGACTACGACGAAGCGCTGGCAGCCGCAAAGAAACTGAAGAAGCCCATAATGCTCGATTTTACAGGGGTCAATTGTGTGAATTGCCGGAAGATGGAAGCTCAGGTATGGTCGAAACCCGAAGTAGCCAAACGGCTAAAGGAAGACTTTATAGTGGTATCGCTCTACTGCGATATGAACCGCATAAAACTGCCAGCAGATAAGCAGTTTTTCTCCAAAGACCTGAACTCAAATGTAACCACGCTCGGCGGCAAAAATGCCGATCTTCAGGCCGCAAAATTCGGCGCCAACTCTCAGCCATTCTACTTTTATGTAGATGAAAATGGCAATAAGCTGGTAGAAGAAGGCTATTCTTATGACCCCGATGTGCAGAAGTTTGTAGCCCACCTGGAGAAAGTGAAGGCGAATTATAAGAAGGGGCATTAATTAATCTCATTTTCATTAGAAATTAATCGATTCACGTAACCCATGGTTTCAACTTTGGGAATGAAAATACAGGAATTATTCAACGGTTTTAACCGTTGATATAAGACCTATAAACTGTTGAAAAGGTTAAAATCCAACTTTACCTTTTTGCCCACGGTTGAGAAACCGTGGGCAAGGTTTTTTTAATTCATAAGAATTGGTTTTGCTGTCATTGATTCCCGCATATCAATCTATCAACCCATTTACTTCGCCCGCATCTTATTCCCCTTCGCATCATGGGTCACCTCAGCCAGGCCCAGTGCTTCCATAAGTGGTGGTATATACATCCCGAACCGGCCACGCAGGCCCTTCTTCATGCCATACCAGCCACCCACAGGGTTGTTTTCACTTCGGCCCCAGGCTTCCACTGTACCTTCTTTTGCAGCTTTCTGTTCGTCGGCGCTGCCCAATTCCATCCAGTCGCCATGCTTTTTCAGCATCTCGTGCAGGTCGTTCAGGCAATTGATGTTGTAATGCAATACTGTCTTGCCTACTGTGCATACCAGTATTTCTTTACCATCCTTCTCTTCCACATGCATGGTATATTCCGAAGTGAGGGGTGGCGTTTTTAGTTGCAGCGGTTTTTCTTTAGTGCCTATTTTGTTTTTCATTTTTTATATGAGTTGGTTTAGTTAAATAATGGTTTGGATGACCCCACCAAGGTAAGCAATTCCTGCTTTGGCCCTTCCTCCGGTCCGCTTGCCTTCAGTGCCGACTGAAAGTGCTGAAAAGAAGCCAGGTTGAATAATATCTTCTGATCTTCTTCTGATTGAAAGAAGGCAGTATGAATAAATGTCTTCTCATCCGGTCCCAGGCAAGTATTGTAGTTGATGCCCGGAATGTTGAGTGCCTGCAGATCGTGCATCACTACTTCAATATTGGCCCTGTTTTGTGCCACATAGGCGGCCGTGGTTGTGTAAGTAACCTTTACTATTTTCATTTTTAAATTTCTGTTTTTGAGGGGTATGATTATTTTGAAAGACTTTGAATTGATTCGGCTTCTTTTTTCAATGCCAGTGCAAATTGCTCGAATGAACCATCGAAAGAGGGAATCTGGCTGGCAAACAAAGGGAACATAAGTCCTCCTATCTTTTCACTCATAGCAAGGTTGGTAATACCCCGGCCATTCCCTTTCAGGGTATATATACGGGTGCCCATTCCATCGCCCCATACCAGCTTTTTACCGTCTTCCATTTCCTTCACCTGCAACTTAAATACCCGCTTTGGGTCCAGTGCTGACTTAAGTTTGATTTTATTGCCCTTAGCTATTACCCCTTCAATTGATATTACAGTCGGATTCCAACGGGGATATTCTTGTGCCGTGGTCAGCAGCTTCCAGATAATTGCCGGGTCCGATTGTATATCTATACTCACTGATGTTTCGCGGCTGAATGTTTTCTTTTCTGTTCTGGCTTTTCCGTTTTGCATATTGTTGCTTGTGGTTGGTTTATATTCTGACGAATGAGCAGCAAAAAACGATAGGCTAAACTAAAGATATTTAAACATATTTTTCCATTACATTTCTATTGTGCTCCAGGTGATGTAATTGCAGTTCAGATGCACCTGATTCAAACGGGTCAATTTCCTGAACAATCTTCATCCGCAGATCAAGTAATGTTTCTTTATCAGCAATTTCGGCGGCCCTGGCCATTTCTATTTTAACCAGCTCTTCCTGGAATTTCTGTTTTGGATTGAAGATGCCATTCAGTTCTGAGCATTGGTGACATATACCTTCCTTACTAATTAGGGAACAACGGCCATCGAATATATGGATCATCTTCGCCCTGCCGGTATGCAGGTAGTATTTAACCATGGCTTCGGTAGTGTTGAGTATAACTGCGATTTCACCGATTTTAAATTCATACACTTCTTTCAGAAAAATACATAATTGCTGCTCCAAAGGCAGCGATTTAGAGATGCACGTAAAACAAAAAGAAATGTGCTCCCGGATCTCAAAGGCACCATGCGGAGAAGTAGCCCTGATGTGCATAGCCTCACCAAAAAAGGCCGGGTTGGACATTGCCTCCTCCCTGCAGATATCCGATACGTTTTCAACCCATCGTTTCTGTGCTCTCAGGTTATCTTTGGCAATGTTCGAAGCAATGGTAAATATCCATGTTTTCAAAGAAGACTCCCCTCTGAAACCGTCTAGTTTTGACGATGCCTTTACATAGGTATCATGCACAATATCCTCGGCATCAGGCACACTTGCAGTGATTCTCAGCAGATACGATTTCAATTGCCCGGTAATAAGGTGGAATTCGTTATTGAATAATTCTAATGTCATTGTGGTGAAATAAGCCTGGCTTGAAAACCGAAAATTAAAAATACAAAATAGGTTCCGGAATTGATTTATTATTTCCGGAACAGTCCGATATTCCTTTTACTTCAGCCATTTGCAACAATACAAGTACCAGTTCAATCTGTTTGCATAATTGTGTTCATGCGTAGCCATTTACTCTATAACAAGCTTTGTTTTTAATAACCTGTTATCCTGGTTCAGTAACACAGTATAAACACCTTTGGCCATTAAGCCGGTTTGCAGTAAAATGCTGTTATTTCCCTGGCCTGCTTCCCCGGATAATATAGTAATAGTGCGCCCCAGAACATCAACTATCTTCAGGCTATATCTGCCTGCCGATTGTGCGCCAAATGAAACTGTTGCCAGACCAGTTGCGGGATTTGGGTAAACTGCAAAATGATCGGATTCTGAGGAGTTGACCTGTGTAATGCCAGTCCGGTTGCAAGGGGTAAAAGATACCGGTAGTGAAGAAATGCCATTGGCGGTTACTTCAAGATTATAGGTTGCATAGGGCAGGCCGGCAGGTAGTGTAAAGTAGGTAGTGTCGGGCAGGCTGCCGGTCATAACGCCGGTACGGTTCCAGTTAAAGGTTCGGGCATAATGCACAATAGTGCCCAGGGTGCTGTCATTGATCATCAGTTTTATAATAGGGTAGTTGGTAGGCATCTGCCAGTCATCTCCATATACTGCGCCCTGCGATATGCCATTAAAAAGAGTGCCTGTGGCCATAAATGTATCGCAGGATATTTCGTAAACGTTATTCACTACTGGTATACCGGAAGCCACTGGTGTTCCTCCGGGATGATATACATAAAGCTGGTTACTGTCGAGTATACCCATAAGAATATTGCCATCAGGCAACACCAGCATGCCGGTTTCATAGCACATAATATGCATGGTATCACCCCCGGTCGGTGAACTGACTTTTGTAAAAGTGTTGGTGGTATAATCAAATTCATAAAACCAGGTAGGGAATGGGTATTCATCAGAGGCTGTAGCTTGTTTTGAGAAAGCACAAAGTATTTTTCCGTTGGGCATCATGGCTGCAGATGCATCAGGTGCCCCAAGACTGTCGGGTATTACCGGTCCTGCTGTCCAGGTGCCATGACTGGTATCTCCCGATGGCGTATAGAACGCAGAAGTGCTGGTAGACCCTATAAAAAATGCCTTGCCGTCAGGCAGCAGCAAAGAACCACCTTCCTCTTCTCCGTATGTGTCGTAGAGCAGCACCGGTACTGTGTCGTCACGCAACCATACATTAAGGCTGGGTATATACCGCTCAGAGCGATTTGAAGCAATATCCACATACAATATACTGCTGTCAGGCAGTTTCAGCCAGGCAGCTTCATCAGCCCCGCCCAGGCAGGTAGCTGCCCAGCTATAGTTATTGGCAACCGGGTCATAAATACAGTTCCGGAATCCCGCCCATGTTCCGCTAAAAGGAAGCACAATGTTCTGAAGCACTTTGCCATCTGGCAATAGCTCTGAATTGCCATCATAAATATCGTAACCAGAGGGAAGGGTATATACAGAATCCCAGCTATCATTAAGCGGATTGTAAACCTCCGCATTGGAATGGCCTGTACCGAATTCACCGCCTGCTACATATACCCGGCCATCTTTTAGAACCTGCGACGAACAATACAGACGTGTAGAATGCGAATTGGATAAACGGGTCCAGGTACCGTTTATATAACTGCCGTTGGTATCAGGAGTTAGTTTGTCCCACCTGTTTCCCATGGAGTCGAGCCCCCCCGCGCACGACTTAACTAATACTGAACCATCGGTCATAAGCAATGCTACACCATTGAAATAATCGGGCGGAGTGTTAGTAAGTTTAGTCCAGGTGCCTTGCGCGTCTGCATGTGACGAACAGATGATGAGACAAAATAAAGTAAGCAGTGTGATTCTCATTTTTTCGGGAAGCATTAAAGTGCGAAATTATATAAAATAGTTAAGCCTTGCTTAGATATATGTACCGTAATCAGGAAGCAAATATCCGTTCCAGCGCCCAGGCCTTAAGTTGCATTTCGTCCCATTCCTTTATTGGGTCGCTATCGTAAGTTATGGCTCCGCCTGTCTGGTAAGAGAGATAGCGGCTATCCGCATTATAAAACAGGCTGCGGATAATTACATTGAAATCGGAATCGCCATCAGGGGAAATATACCCAACCGTGCCGGAGAATAACTCCCTGCGCGATTGTTCATATTGCTCTATAAGCTGCATTACTTTAAACTTTGGTGCCCCGGTCATGCTACCCATTGGGAAAGAACAGCGTAAGGCCTCAGTAAAATGCATATCCTGTTTCAGTGTGCCGCTAACGGAAGATATCATCTGGTGCACCTGCGGAAAGGTGTAGATACCAAACAGTTCTTCCACCTTAATGCTGCCGGTTCCGCAACACCTTGCAAGGTCGTTGCGCACCAGGTCGGTAATCATTACATTTTCTGCCTGCTCTTTGATGTCATCACGAAGCCGGTTTTTTATCAGTTCATCAGTGGCTGGGTCCGGGTCTCTGCGGGCGGTACCCTTAATGGGTTGCGATAGCAGGCGGCTGCCTGTTTTGCGCATATACCGTTCCGGGCTTGCACACATCAGGTAAAGATTATGGAGCCTGTAATAAGCAGCAAACGGGGCAGGGGAGAGCCGGTTCAACGATTTGAAAACGGAAAGCGGATCAATAGCGGCTTTCTCACAATAACCTTCGTTGCAGTAGTTGATTTCATAACAATCGCCATCAGCAATATGGGTCCGCAGCTTTTGTATAGTCTCAATATATGCGTGTCTCTCAATTACCTTTTTGAATTGCAGAGCAGGTAATTTTTCCTGTAGTTGATTATCAGCCTGATTCATGATTTGCTCATAAACCACTCCGGTATCGCCACAGGATTCAATAGTAAATGTTTTACAATCCCGGCTGATATAACAAACAGTTTCAGGTACAAAAAACTGAATCACCGGAAACCCGGTTTTTACCGGTTTACCAGAGGTTAGTTTGGGCTCGGTAATGTTTTTATAATCGTAGCATATGTGCCCGAACAGCCAGTCCTTGTGCTGCTGGTGAGCCTTTCTCAGCAAGGCAAGAGGCGCTGTTGTGTCATCACCAATAATATGTCGGGCGCCTGCTGCCAGCAGACATTCATACTTTCCTTCAGCGCCGGGGTAGTGATTATTATCCAGAAAAAGAAGGATGCTGAATTGTTGAGCCCAATCCAGCATCCTCCTTTTTACATCATCTGCCCCGATTGAGGCAATTGAATAATCAGCTTTATTTCGTTGCAATGGTTATTAATTCAGACTGATATACTTCTCCCTGATGAAAAATTAAAAATCATCATCGTCATCATCATCAAATCCGCCTCCGCCACTGAAAAGGCCAAGGTCTTTGAATTCTTCATCTACATCAAAATCGTCATCTTTGGCCGACTTCTTTTTAGGGGCTTTGCTTTTTGATTTTGGCAGATCGAATTCCTCAAACTCCTTTTCTATGTCATAATCGTCTTCATCTGCTTTTTCGAAATCATCTTCCGGTTCATCCAGATCATCATCATCATCATCGTCATCATCAGATGCTTTACTTTTTTTAGGAGCAGATTTCTTTGAAACAGATTTCTTTTTGGGAGCCAGATCGAGATCAAGGTCTATATCATCATCGTCATCATCATCGTCGTCTGTTTTCTTCTTTTTAGATGCGACGGGAGCTGATTTTTTACCAGGAGCTTTCGCTGCGGGCACTTCATCAATATCATCATCGTCATCATCTGAATCGGCCTTTTTGGGCTTAGATGCTGCTTTCCTGGGTGCCGGAGTTGCGCTGGGAGTTGCACTTTTCTTGCTCGCGGCTTTCTTGTCCGTATTTGATTTCATATCACTTAAACTTGGTGCCGTAAATTTTTAATAGTTTGGTGAAATTGCCAAATTTTTTTCGTCTTAAAAAATATTTTTTTAAAAAATAGTCAGAAGCTGATCCCGCCCTGTACCATTGGATATAAAGGCTATCTTTGTTTCCAGGTATTGTTCCACAAAACTGCAGTAATCCCTGAATACCTGCGGTGTTTCCTCAAAGGTACTGCATGAACTGATTGGCTTGTCCCAACCGGAAAAATTTTTATAAACAGGTGTAATGGAAACGTCGCAAAGGTCATAGGGCAGCTCACTGGTTTCTGTATCATCTGCAAGGTAAGCTACCGCTGCTTTTACGGGATTAAAACTGTCGAGTACATCAGCTTTTGTTATTATCAGCTTGGTTACTCCACTCAGCATTACGGTATACTTAAGAGCCACCAGGTCTATCCAGCCGCAGCGCCTGGACCGGCCTGTAACAGCCCCGAATTCACTGCCTACCCTCCGGAGTTCTTCACCAGTTGCATCATCAAGTTCCGTAGGGAATGGCCCGCTGCCAACACGGGTGCAGTAAGCCTTGGTAATACCATATACTTCACCTATTCGGGAAGGCGCTACTCCAAGTCCGTTGCATACACCGGCGGCAATAGTATTGGATGAGGTTACAAAAGGATAAGTTCCGTAATCAATATCCAGCATGCTGCCCTGTGCCCCTTCAGCCAGTACTTTCTTTCCCTGCTTTAGTTGAGCATCCAGCCAGTACTCAGAGTTAATGATCTGCAATGAGCGCAGGTATTCACAAGCCTCAAAGAAGGGCTGCTCCCATTGCTTCCAGTCGGGCACAGCATCATACTGGCGCAGCATCTGAATATGTTTCTGGGTCAGTTTATCATACTTGCTCCTGAAGTCCTTACTCAGTATATCTCCTATACGCAGTCCGTTACGGCCGGTTTTATCCATATAGCATGGCCCTATCCCCTTCAGGGTAGAACCAATCTTGTCTTCTCCCTTCGAAGACTCACTGGCAGCATCGAGCGCTCTGTGAGTAGGTAAAATCAGGTGGGCGCGGTGGGCAATAAATAACCTTTTCAGTACATCGGGTCTTAAAGGCAGCAGCTGCTCTATTTCCTGTTGAAGGGAAACAGGATCAATTACCACGCCATTGCCTATCAGGTTGAGGCAGTGGGAATGAAATACACCCGAGGGTATTGTGCGCAACACTACCTTCTTGCCATCCACATATAAAGTATGTCCTGCATTAGGGCCACCCTGAAACCTGGCAATAATATCATAGCCTGCAGCAAGGTAATCTACTATTTTACCCTTGCCCTCGTCACCCCACTGTAAACCCAGCAAAACATCAATCATGAACCAATTTTTAGGAGCGCAAATTTAACGCAGAGAAAATTGAATTTTCAAATAACTATTCAAACAACTGTCAAATGTAAATAGTTGTTTTGAAAAAGCGCTTGATTTTCTGAGTCTGAATTATTTTTTATTTTTCGGATCTTCAATTCCGGCATCAAATCCCTGAAGTGTAGACAGGAGCTGCTGCATGGTACGCTTATAGTTATCGGCGGAGCCATCGAGGAAAATTGTATTTCCTTTCCCATATTCGGCGAAATGCTTGATCGCATCGGTCCACATCGAAAATAATATATAAGATGCATCCAGGTTGGCTGTTTCCATTTCTTTGGCTGCTGATGCCATACCACGGGCCACTTCTTCCCTGAAGAGCGCCACACCCTGTCCGCGCATCTGCGCCGCAGTACGCTCGGCATCAGCCGAAATTTTAATGGCATTACCTTCTGCTTCGGCACCCTTGGTTTTGGTAATGAGTAAAGCCTGGCCTTCGTTTTCGGCTGCGGCTTTCAGATTATTAGATGCTACCACGCGCGACATGGATTTCATAATATCTTCATCAAAGCTGATATCATTGATCTGGAGGTCCATCAGGTGGTAGCCCCAGCTTTCCAGTTGCTTGTCAAGTTGCTCCTTCACATGATGTATGATCTCAGTGCGCAGCAGCAGAATTTCCGATTGCCTTTTGGTGGCCACAAATGCCCTTACAGCTCCTTCCACCGAGCGGATCAGTGCCTGCATAAAACTGCGCTCATCCATGAATTTAAAAGCCACATTCTGTATCGTTTCGGTTTCTTCATTGAGCACTGAGTACAGCAGCATGGCAGTAAAATATACATTGGCCTGATCCTGCGATATGGCCTGGAATTTCAGTTCCATAGATCTGTTCTGATAAGAGATTCTTTTAAAAATAATCTCAATAAACGGTAATTTCATATTCAGGCCCGGATGAAGTATACGCCGGAACTTACCGAAAACCGTTACTACAGCCACATTTCCCTGCTGAACGGATACAAAGCTCATCATGAGTATGATGAGAACGACGAAAAAAGCTATTGCACCACCAATACCAATCATAATTTTGAATTTTTAGGAAATTTACAACTGTTTCATCAAATACAATAGAAAAAGCGGAAATTTCATGGAGGTATAATTTCAGGAAAGTAATACCTGGTCCTCTTTTCAGCAAACCTTTGGTGGACCACCCATTATTCGCAAAATAGTGAATGCGATTGGCGGAAAGGAAAATACAGAAATCAGGATGGAAGTACCCGGAAAATGACGACTAAGTCACACTGCTTATTAGCTCATTATTCTATTATGCCTGTGGATTAATTATTGCAATAAAATAAAGCAAAGTTATTTCTGTTAAAAATGCAAAATGCAGTTCAGTACATATGTTACAGACATATAGCTTTCAAAGTCATTCAATTCTTCTTCAGTCCGGGCATTATACTGCTTGCACTTAAAACTTTAGAATTATCTTTACCCGCCCATGATCAGCAGCAAGTCATTATCCACCTCTTACTGGCCAGGTATTATTATCTTTTTGGTTACCCTCGCTATTGGCCTGAGTGTATACCAGGACTATGGGATTTCGTGGGATGAGCCTATTCAGAGAGGTATGGGAAGCGTAAGCTATAATTATGTTTTTCAGAATGATTCTTCATTGATTCATTTTGATGAGCGCAGCCATGGTGTTGCTTTTGAGCTGCCTCTGATTCTGCTTGAAAAGAAAATGCACATCACTGATCAGCGCGACCTTTACCTGATGCGGCACCTGGTCACGCATTTGTTTTTTCTTTTCAGTTGTTTTTTCGGTTATATCCTTTGCCTCCGGTTGTTCAAAGATCAGTTTCTGGCATGTCTGGGTTATATCATGTTTGTTTTCCATCCCCGTATTTATGCCCATTCTTTTTTTAATACCAAGGATATCCCGTTTCTCTCAGCATTGATTATTCTGTTTGCAATCACACAAATTGCATTCGATAAGAACAAAACTGTATGGTATCTGCTTATGGCTATTGCCTGCGCTTACGCCACTGCTATAAGGGCTATGGGCATACTTTTTGCCGCCGGTATCAGCCTGTTTTTTATAATAGACCTTATTAACGCTATCTTTAAAAAAGAAAAAGCGGCTAAAACCGGCAGCAATTTTGCACTTTTCCTTGCTGCTTATTTGGGTTGCCTCATACTCATGTGGCCTATACTCTGGACAAAGCCGGTATTTCATTTCATTGAGGAGTTTAAAGCACTGTCTCATATTTACTGGCATGGGTTTATTTTGCTCAATGGCATCAATTATCCCGGCGAAGAACTGCCCTGGTACTATGCACCCGAATGGATTTCCATAAGCACTCCGGTATTGTGGGTGATTTCAGGGTTTGCAGGCCTGGCCTTGCTGGTTATTTCATTTATTAAAAAGCCGGTCAGCTTCCTTTCCAATCCGGTGCAGCGAAATTTCCTGTTGTATGCCATCTGCTTTACCATACCGGTGTTTATGGTAATTGCTCTCAAATCCATTCTTTACGACGACTGGCGGCATCTCTACTTTGTATATCCCTCATTTGTATTGCTGGGCCTTTTTGCATTAAGCAAGTTTAAGAATGGAGTGGGGCGTAAAATTGTTATTGCACTAAGTTTGCTGCAGGTGACTGTACTGGCGGCATTTATGGTCAGAAACCATCCGTTCGAAAATGTCTATTTTAATGAGCTGGTTTCGCATAAAACCGAACATCTTCGTAAGAGCTTCGACATGGACTACTGGGGCTGTGCCGATAAGCAAGGCATAGAATACATACTGGCACATGACCCTGCAGATACAGTTAAAATCTGGTGGTCGCTCGACCCTGTAGGAAATAACCGGATGATGATACCCACAAAAATCAAGGAAAGGGTAAAACTGGTAGATTCGGCACAGGCAACCTACTTTATGACCAACTGGCGAAACCACCCTGCCGATTATTCATTCCCGGATATTTATTACGACATCAGGGTAATGAACAGCAGTGTTTTGAGGATTTATAAAATAAAGTAGCATTTGAACCCCCAATAAGCAAAAAGTTAAACAGAGCTCAGTTTCCTAAGCCCTGTTTATCCCTAAAATCTAATGGCTCGCAACCCATTTCGTAGTGGCATCATAACCAGATTGATACAACTGTGCTTCCTGTGCTGTTGTCAGATCAAAATCAGTTGCCGATATTCCGAAATCATCTATAAGTACCGTTCTCGCTTCACTATCCGGATCTTTTTCAAAATCTATAACCTGGGAATCCAATACGGTTTCAAAAAGGAATTTTAAATAATGGTTAATGTGGTCCATCGAAAGGCCGTTATCAACAGGCGGTTTGTCATCCGTCAGATAAAATCCAAGCGTTTCAGAGTTTGGCTCTGGTCCATTATCAAAAGCCGTTAACGGATAATTATACACCACACCACCATCCACAAAAATATGATTGTTGGGTTTTTGATTGGAGAATTGCCATGCTTTAAAGAACAGCGGAATGGACATTGAAGCCCTGATTGCTTCAGCGACAATTGTATCTGGTGTTGTTTCAAAACTAAACTCCTGTACCACCTGAAGATTAAGATCGGTAGAAAAAACATGCAGGTCCTTGGTTTTTTGCCCATTTATTACGGCATGATTCTTCAGGTCGGTAAAGGTGGCATTGGCGCTTAACCCGGTTGGGTTGACTCCAGGAATACCAAAACCCGTGCCGGTAATGCCGTTCTGTATAAATTTCAGCAATGCATCACCTGCATACAAACCATAGGTAAATGGAATACGAAGCGGATCTTCTTTATCTTCGAACGATTTAAAACTGGTGCCATTTACTATTGCCTTTATCTGGTCGGCTGTATAATTAAGGCTCACCAGGGCGGCAGTTATTGCACCGGCCGATGTACCGGCAACCTGCTCAATACCCGAAAGCAGATTTTTTTCTTCCAGTACTTTAATCGCGCCTGCATAGGCAATACCCAATACTCCTCCGCCCTTGAAAGCCAGGTTTTTAATTGTGCTCATAATTTCTGTTTTGATTAAGGCAAAACTAATATTTTAACTGATTCCTGATAGTATTTTGATTGGAGAAATGACAAGGTGGAGCATAAATGCTTCTATGACAACTCCCATATTTAGTCTGGACTACAACCGCATGTCATTTTTAAGGTGATTCAAAGTAAATTGAATAATTGAGTCATTAATCGTCTGCCCAGATTGTATCAGAATTGAAAGAATAAATTGTATTTTTACATAGAAACTATTATGAGTATGCAGTATGGAGCCATAAATATTGATAAGGAAACAATGGGTGGTACGCCTGTTTTTGCGGGTACTCGTGTGCCATTGCAAACCTTTTTCGATTATCTGGAGGGTGATAATAAAATGGAAGATTTTTTAGATGATTATCCGTCCGTTAAATAAAACCAGGTAATTGAGGTGCTTGAAATGGCCATGAAGACAAGCTCCACTGAAAAGCTGTTGAATGAAAATTTTGCTTGATGAAAATCTTCCCGGAAAGTTAAAAACAGATTTCGGGCCTGGCTTTGGAGTAAAGACCGTAAGGGATATGCAATGGCTTGGCAAAGAAGAATCACGAGCTAATGGGTTTACTTGTTTTTAACGGTTTTGATTTTTTTATTACAGTTGATAAAAATCTCAGGCACCAGCAAAATCCGGATAAATTTCTGGTAGCTGTATTTCTTTTAATGGTACCTAACAACCACCTCGAAACTTTGCAATAGCTTGTGGAGAAAGTAACAGTATTGATTTCAGAGAACACCTATTAGTCTTTTAACGAAATAAGTTAATTATCTGGAGGCTTCTTTTTTCAGCAAATAAAAAAAAGCAAAGCCACTCCATTATAGAATTGCTTTAATTTTTCACCAGAGCTTTTTGCTCTTAACTGTTTACTTATTAATAATAGCCGTCAATGTTAGTACCGATGTGCCGGTTGTTGCTGCGGCGGTACCGGTAAGCATAAATGTATAAATCTTACCTGCTGTCAGCGCCTGACTGGTGATAACCCCCGAATTGTTGGGATTAGTCTGGTCATACATACCTATTTTCATTGATCCTGCCGGAACCTGGAAATAACCCGAACACTGATTATAAGCTAATGTGGAATCCAGTTCTGATGAACCCGCAAAACAGGTAGTGGTAAATTTGTCAGGGCTCAAATTGGCAAACCGCACTTTTGCATAACCTGCAGCCGGAGCAGTCAGATCGTCGGCTGTAAAACAGATGGAGGGTGCTGTAATTGACCCCGATGCAAATGCGGTATAATGATTGCCGGCGGTAATGGAAACCGTCTGACTGTCTAAGGGACTAAGGCCCGACACTGCAAATACCAGGTTAAGCCCGTTTCCTTGTGTTACTGTTCCGTATCCCGAATTGGATAGAAAAGACAGGTTGGCAGCTCCGCCAACTATGGTTCCGTTTATCTCCCCGTTAAGCACAACCGCAGCAGTACCCGCAGCACATCCATGCACAAACATAACACTGGCAGCAGTAGATGGACCAGAGCTGCTCTTGTGGCAACCTGCAAATACAGCCATACCCGACAGGGCCATTATAATCAAAATAACATATTTCATACTTTGCAATTATTGAAGATCTTGAACAATTTTAATTCAATAGTTGTCCTACAATAATCATGCCCCCTTTCCTCATTATGACAGGAATATTAAGTTAAAAAGGTAAATTTTAACACATGCCGGTAAAATCAATGAAATTGAAACAGCTACTTAATGATAAGGATTCGGGGCTTTGATCTCTGGACCTTGGATTTTGGAATTTGGAATTTGGAATTTGGAAAGAAGTCTATTTAATAAACAGATTCACAATAGAATAAACCCCCATAGCCAGTAGGCCGCTAATGGGTATGGTCATTATCCATGCCCATAAAAGATTTATTGTAACACCCCAGCGTACAGCCGAGAAGCGTTTGGTAGCGCCTACACCAATTATAGCGCCGGTAATGGTATGGGTGGTGCTCACGGGTATCTTCAGATTTTCAGTTAGGAACAAGGTTATTGCGCCTGCTGTTTCAGCGGCTACTCCTTCAAAGGGTGTCACTTTAGTGATCCTTGTACCCATGGTTTTGATGATTTTCCATCCGCCGCTCAGTGTCCCCAGCGATATAGCCGAATAGCAAACAAACGGCACCCAAACAGGCATCTGGCTGAAGCTGGCTATCTGGTGGTCGCAAATCAGTGCTACAGTAATAATACCCATTACTTTCTGGGCATCATTGCCTCCATGCCCTATACTGAATGCAGCTGATGAAATAAGCTGAAACCGCTTAAGGTATTTCGTCGATCGGGTCTTATTCAGTGATCCCAGGAACATGGTAAATATGCTCATGGCAAACAAAATGGTTGCCAGTAATATCCATTTGAAATTGTGGGCCTCCATTATTACCCTGAGTAGGTAACTTTCTGAATACCCTTTCAGGAGCTTCGGATCTGTTATCAGTACGTTCAGGAGCAATAAAAACACAATTACCATTACGCCTGCCGAAATTAACTTAGGTATCATGCCCCGCCTGAAGGAATATATAAACCACAATGATATGATAAAGGCAATGACCATACCCATAAGCGGTGCAAGCAATATAAAACTGACAGTTTTCACAATCGGTTCCGGATTAATACTATGGAAACCGCCGGCATGTGCAATTGCTGCGCCTGCAAAACCGCCAATAAGTGTATGAGATGAACTGGACGGTATACCAAACCACCAGGTTACCAGGTTCCACGATATGGCTGCTATCAGGCCCGACATAATTACCGGTAGTGTGATAAACTCCTCTTTTACCGTCTTGGCAATGGTATTGGCCACACCATGGTCTCTAAAGATGAAAAAGGCGACAAAATTGAATATGGCAGCCCATATCACAGCCTGGAAGGGTGTGAGTACTTTGGTAGATACAATGGTTGCTATTGAATTAGCTGCATCATGAAAGCCATTGATGTAATCAAATACAATGGCTAAAGCCAGAATGGTTAGCAGGAGAACCGACATAGGGCCTAAGAGTATTTGATGATAATGGATTCAATAACGTTGGCTGCATCTTCACACTTGTCAGTAACCGTTTCCAGCATCTGGTATATATCCTTCTGCTTGATCAGTTCCACAGCCGTTATCTGTGTCGAGAATAATTTCATCAGTGTACTATCCAGCAGATCATCAGCATTATTTTCCAGGCTGTTGATGGTAACACATGCAGCAGTAACCGCTCTCAGGTCCTTCATATCCCTCAAAGCAAAAACCGATTTATTAATCTCCTGGATGGATTTATCAATAATTTCGGCAAACGCAGGTAGGGTATTGTATTGGTCATCAATCTGGTAATTTACAATGCGTTTGGCGCCGCCCCATATATAATCGGCTATGTCATCAAGCGAAGTGGCCAGGTAATGAATGTCTTCCCGGTCGAACGGAGTGATGAAATTGCGGCCCAGCTCAATAAATATCCTGTGGGTGGTTTCATCGTTTTTATGTTCCAGGTCCTCCAGAGATCTGAGAATTGTGTCTCTTTTGGATAGATCTTTCTCTTCGAGTGCTTTTTTGAATACATTCCCCATCTGTACCAGTGTGGTGGAAACTTCTTCAAAAAGTGTATAAAATATCCTGTCTTTGGGCAAAAAAAACTTCAATACCTGGTCGAATGACATAACAATTTCTTAATAATAATTTAACATGCAAAGCTAACTTTAAAATCCGGCCTCACTAAGCTTAATAAATACTTAATAATAACTTAACATTGGCGGTTGTTCCGTACGCGCATTTTTGAAATTAATGAAGACGTAGGAATAGTTTGGAATACAATTCATGCAATTGTTCCTGGTTGTTTTTTGGTCAGCACCTTTTAATTGAATGCCCCATAAGTGAAAATCGGACCTCGAGATAATTGAATTGCAAGTTCCTCTCGTTCGCGTTTGAAACGCGAATGCCTCGGTAGTGCGTTTGCAACGTCAGGCGCATGGATAACGAATTCTGGCTAGGTTTGTATGCGGTAAATAAGTATGAAAAAAGCGCTGTTAGAGATGATTTTTTACGGATAAAATCACCATTTTGCGAATTTAACTTGCACCAAAAAGCCAAAAGCTGAAATTTAAACTGTCGCAGCAGAGTCTCAAAAACTACCAAGCCCTGAAAATTTGTTCAGAAGTTGATGGACTCTGCGCATCAGCTCGCAACAGCCCACTCGTTCGCGTTTATACCCCCGCGCCGCATGGCTACCAGGCCTCACTAACATTTACCAACTCTGCTAGTCCAGGTATCGCTTGCGGTCCTCTTTATTATTCCCACTCAACGTTGCATCTTATTATTCCACTTAATTTCCTTGCCAACCAAAGCAATAATGCTGAAAATAAGAGGCGTAGCAGCCATGTTTCAAAAACCACCACAACCATAAAATCAGAACAGGAGTCCACGGACACGGCGCATTTTTATACCTCAGCCTGGTACTTGAGTTAATCCTGGATCTTATTGCCAGTCTAAAAATAAATATGCTAATAAATTAGGAAATTCCAATTATTAATTTTACCTTTGACCCAAATTTCACCATAAATAACTTTTTATCAAACTATGAAACAATTATTATTTCATCCTGAGTACATCGTAGGGCTTTTTGCTTGCTCAGGAACCAGGCACACAAACATTTCCGTTGATTTAGACAAATAATTCTGAGATAACAAATATAGGTATATGTTTTTTTGGGTATTTTCACATTTTTCACATAAGCATATTTTTACATTTTTACATTAATAGGTGTTTGCCGGAGTAAGATACAATAGGATAACATGAGATAATCGTAAATTATTTTATATTATTCACCAGCAAGGGTTTCAGCAGTTACCAATATCCCATCGCCTTCTTTTTGAGACAATGGGACAATCAAACAAAATCCTCAACAAATATGCTCAAAACAATACTATATCTTTACATGATGAATTTTCAATATTTTGCAATAACACCCTCTTCTACGGAAGTCTATCCCGATTTTCATCTGGAAGGGCCGGGTTGAGGCCACTAGGATTAAATAGGATAAGATGAGATAATCGGAAATAAATTTATATCATCCACCAGCAAGGCTTTCATCGTTTTCTATTATCCCATCACGTCTCTTTAGGAGAATGCGATAACTAAACAAAAGGCCTTTTTCCGGAGGCTGCCTTTTTTCAAAGTATAAGTAATGCATCAGGGACCTGACATTCAGTAGCAAGGTTAACGTGAGTTCGCTGGCTTAATAGGTTCTATGATGCTCAATTTTATTGGTACAAAAATAATCCTGAAGGGATTAAATGTTTATAGTAATGAATCTGGGAGTTTTGCCGATGCTGAAGGCATCGCATGTATTGATG